>DIUO01000022.1 GCA_002422365.1 Proteobacteria bacterium UBA6156 | reverse complement strand
CATTATCCACCTTGCGCGGCGCCCCACGCACCAAATCCAGCCCTTCCACGCCCGGGTTCTCCAGGTTCACCGTGTGCGGCAGCATCTGCGTTTCCAACGCTTTCAGGGCAATCACAGCCTCAATCGCCCCCGCCGCCCCCAGCAAATGCCCGGTGGCGCCTTTGGTCGAGCTCACCGGCACCCTCTCCCCAAACATCGCCGCCAGCGCCGCGCCTTCCAAATCGTCGCCCATCGGCGTGCTGGTGGCGTGGGCGTTCACATAGCCCACATCGGCGGCCTGCAACCCGGCATCTTGCAGCGCCAGCGTCATCGCCCGGCCACTGCCTTTGCCGTCGGCCAGCGTCATGTGGCTGGCATCCGCAGTTTGGCCAAAACCGGCCACTTTTCCTAAAATCTTCGCACCCCGCGCCTTCGCATGGGCTTCACTTTCCAGCACCAGCACCGCCGCACCTTCACTCAGCACAAAGCCGTCGCGGTCGCGGTCAAACGGGCGGCTGGCCCGCTCCGGGGTGTCATTAAAGCCGGATGACAACGCCCGCATGCTCGCAAACCCGCCCATGCTAGTGGGGCACACGGTGGCTTCGGCCCCGCCGACCACTACTAAATCCGCTTCACCATACTCAATCAAACGCTTGCCCCAGCCAATGGCGTGGGCGCTGGTGGCGCAGGCGCTCACCGGGCACACGTTGGGGCCTTGCAGGCCATACAAAATGCTCGCCTGCCCGGCCAGCATGTTGGGCAGCATGGCGGGTATAAAAAACGGAGAAATCCGCGAAGGCCCACGCCCCGTCACCACATCTTTGGCCTCTTCAATGCTGCTCAGGCCGCCAATGCCGGTGCCCAGCACCACGCCCATGCGCTGGCGGGCCTCATCCGGCAAGTCGCGCACGTTCAGCAGTCCGGCCTGGGCCAAAGCCTGCCGCACGGCGGCCAAACCCAGCAAAATAAACCGGTCGCACTTCTTAAAATCCTTGGCATCCAGCCCGCTGGTGGCCGGGTCAAAGCCTTTCACCTCGCCCGCCACGCGGCTGGCATAGGCGCTGGCGTCAAAATGCGTAATTGGCCCAATGCCGCTGCGCCCCGCCATCAGGCCGTCCCACAACTGGCCCACATCAAGGCCAAGGGGGCTTAGCGCCCCCATTCCCGTCACAACCACAGTTTGCTTGGCCATAATATGTTCCTGCTACAACCTAAGCGGCGGTTGCGTTCTCAACATAGTCAATTGCGCTCTTCACAGTCAGAATACCCTCGGCATCCGCATCCGGAATTTCAATCCCGAATTCGTCTTCCAGCGCCATTACCAGTTGAACGGTATCCAGGCTGTCGGCGCCCAGGTCGTCTACAAAATTTGCACTTTCAACCACTTTGCCTTCGTCCACACCCAGGTTTTCTACAACCAGCTGTTTCACGCGGCTTGCAATATCTTCGGCCATGCCTCAATCACTTTCCTTTAATTTGGTAACGCCATGGTTAGCGCAAGCCCACAGCTTTGGCAAGCGGCTTTCCCGCACCATATTAACTAACTGATAAAAATCAACTAAAAGCCCACACCCGCCCCTTAGCGCAGCGCTTTCTCCAGCACATCCAGCGTCATCCGCCGCGCCACCAGGGCCACACCGGGGTCATAGCTCACGCCGTCGTCACGGTTAAAACCATGGTCGGCATCAAAAATCTGCACCTGCGCTGCCGGGTGGTTGGCCGCCAAACTCTCGCGGGCTTCATCCAGCGGAATATACCTGTCATGCGCCGCCAAATGCACCAGGGTCGGGCAGGTTGGCTGGGCTTCGGCGGCCAGTTGGGCCATTTGCCCCCCATAATAACTGATGCACGCCGCCACCCCGGGCACATGGCTGGCCCCAAGGTAAGCCACGCTGCCCCCCCAGCAAAAGCCACACAGCCCGGCTTTCAGGCCCTGCTCCGCCGCCCAGGCCACACAGGCGGCTACCAGTGCCACAATATCTTCCCGCGCTGTCTGGCCAATCAGCTGCCGCGCTTCATCCAGCCCGGCCTTGTTCACCGGCAAAACCACGCCTTCCGGCTTACCAACCGAGAACGCATGCATCGCCGGAGCCAGCGCCACATACCCCTGCCCCGCAAAGTCGTCGCACACGCGCTTAATATGGTCAGTCACACCAAAGGCCTCATGCAGCACCACCACGCATCCGTGCAGGGGCGTCCCCTCCTCCGGCCGCGCCAAATAGTTCTCAAAAGCCTTCCCCCCGGCCGTGTGCAGCGTAACAGATTCCATATCTCATCCTTTCTTACATCCGTTTGCCAAAGGCAAACGTCTATTTCGGCTCCGGAATTCGCTGGCAGCGAGGGATTTTTGATTTTCTCCGCAGAAACCGAGTGGCGCAGTGTACAAAAGAGTACATAAGCCGCTCGGTTTCAAAGAAAAATCAAAAAGCACCGCTGCCAGTAGAATTCGCCGCTCTCAGCCACGCACTATACATACATGCCGCCGTTAACGTGAACCGTACTTCCCGTAATATACGCCGCCTCCTTGCTCGCCAAAAACGCCACCGCCGCCGCAATCTCTCGGGCTTCGCCAAAGCGCTGTGCAGGTATCTGCTTCACAAACGCTTCTTTCAGGTTATCGGGGATAACCGCCGTCATGTCGGTATTAATAAACCCCGGCGCCACCGCGTTCACGGTCACGCCCTTGCGGGCGGTTTCTTTGGCCAGCGCCTTGGTAAAACCACCCAAGGCACTCTTCGCGGCAATGTAATTCGTCTGCCCCACGTTGCCCATGTGGGCCACCACACTGGTCATGTTAATCACCCGGCCATGGCCCTTGCCCATCATACCGGGCAGCACGGCGCGGGTCAGGGCCACCACACGGCTCACGTTCACCAGCATCACGTCGTCCCATTGCTGCTCGCCCTGGCGCACAAACAGCGCATCGCGCGTAATCCCGGCGTTGTTCACTAAAATATCAATATGCCCGGCCTCGGCCACAATCTTCTCCACGCAGCCATCTTCCAGCAGGTTGGCAGCCACACCTTGCATGCCCAGCTCGGCAGCGGCCTTCTGCACCGTTTCGTCGCTGCTGCCGTGTATAACCACCTCAGCGCCATGCGCCTTCAACATCTCCGCCGTGGCGCGGCCAATCCCCCGGCTCCCGCCGGTTACCAACGCCCGCATACCGCTCAAATCACCAAATGCCATCATCTTACCTTTTGTTATTTGCATCAAAAATGTACGCAAGGGTTGTACCCACCCGCAGGCGCAGCGTCAACAGCTCCGCACGCAGCGCACAACACCTCAGCCTTCCAAAAAGGCATCCACCTCGGCCCGGTTGGTCAGGCTCACACCCTGCAACCGCGCATCGCAGCGGCTGGCCAACCCGGCCAACACCTTGCCTACGCCCACTTCCACCACCTGGGTCACGCCTTGCTCGGCCACCCACACCATGCTTTCCCGCCAGCGCACCCGCCCGGTTACCTGGGCCACCAGCCCTTCAGCCACGTCATGCGCCTCAATTTTGGGGGCAGCCGCAGTGTTCATCACACAAGGCACATTCAGTTTATTAAGGGGGTTGGCCTCAATAAACCCCCGCACATTGGCAGCCGCACCGGCCATCACGGGGGTATGGAAAGGCCCGCTCACATTCAGCCGCAACGCCCGCTTGGCCCCGGCGGCCTTGGCGGCGTCTTCGGCCACGGCCAGTGCCTCCAGCGGCCCACTGAATATCGCCTGCCCCGCCGCGTTATCATTGGCAAACACCACCCCGGCTTCTTGGGCCACTTGGGCGGCGGCTTCGGGGCTTAGGCCTAAAATGGCGCTCATACCACCTACCTTGCCGCAGTCGCGCATGGCCTCACCGCGCAGGCGCACCAGCTTCACAGCTGTGTCAAAGTCCATGCCCCCGGCGGCGGCCACGGCGGTATATTCGCCCAGGCTGTGCCCGGCCACAAAGGCAGCAAGCCCCGCAACGTCGCGCCCTGCCTGCCGTTTCAGGTAATCCAAAGCCACCAACCCCGCCACCAGCAGCGCGGGCTGAGCATTCTCCGTCCGCGTCAGCGCCTCAGCATCATCGCCCCACATCAGGTGGCTTAAATGCAGCCCCAGCGCGTCGTCCGCTCGCTCAAACAGCTCGCGGCCTGCCGCATCTTCGGCAAAATCGCGCCCCATGCCGGGCACTTGGCTGCCTTGGCCGGGGAACACTAAAACCTGCGTCATCACATCACTTTTCATGCGCAACCTCTTGCATATCCCTCCAAAACATGCAATACGCCAGCCACTACCTTGGTCACACCCGTGGCCGTAACGGACGCAAGTCCCCAACCCAAAAGGAAAGAGTAGCCATATGGCGTTCTACGAACTCACCTACATTATCCGCCCGGACGTCCCGACCACGCAGGTCGAAGTTGTGGCCGGCAAAGTGGCCGACCTGGTCAAGAAGCACAAGGGCAAGGTTGTCAAAACCGAGCAATGGGGCCTGCGCACGCTCGCATATCCCATCAACAAGCACCGCAAGGGCTACTACACCATGGCGGGGCTTAGCCTCAGCGGCCAAGAAGCCATCAACGACATCGAATACCAGCTCAAGCTGTCCGACGACGTCGTGCGCTTCATGACCATCAAGGTCGACGACATCAGCAAAGAGCCTTCGGCCATGCTGAAAGCCAAAAACCGCATGGACGACGCCGAACCCGGCGCGACCGCCTAAGCACGCTTATAAAATAAAGGATTCTCCTCATGGCTATGGAACCCCTCCCCGCAACCCGCAAACGCCCCACCGGCAAAGGCGGCAAAACTGGCGAACGTAAACCCCGCGAAGACGGCGGTTTCCGCACCGGCGGCAAATACACCCCCAAACTGCTCGGCAAGGCCTATTTCCAGCGCCGCCGCGGCTGCCCCTTCTCCGGCCCCAAAGCGCCGAAGATCGACTACAAAGACGTCCGCATGCTGGCCAAATACCTGTCCGACTACGGCAAAATCCTGCCCCGCCACATTTCCGGCGTGTGCGCCGAGAAGCAGCGCGAACTGGCCCAGGCCATCAAGCGCGCCCGTATGCTGGCCCTGCTGCCCTACACCGTGAAGTTCGACCCCACGGCCGAGCGTGCCCCCCGCACCCCGCGTGAGCGTTCGCCGCGCGAGCCGCGCGAACCGCGCGAGTCCACTGGCTCCGAGTCCGCCGAATAACAAGCCACAGATAAGGAATTAGTATCATGGCCAACATGCAAGTCATCCTGATCGAAGCCCTCCAAGGCGTCGGCAAAATCGGCGACACCGTCCGCGTCAAGGGCGGCTTCGCCCGCAACTTCCTGCTGCCGCGCGGCAAGGCGCTGGTTGCCACCAAGGCCAATGCCGAGAAATTCGGTGCCCAAAAGGCCGAGCTCGAAGCCAAATCGGCCGAAGCCCGCAAAGCCGCCGAAAAACGCGCTACCGAACTCTCCGGCGTCAGCCTGGAAATCGCGCGCTACGCGTCAGAAACCGGCCAACTCTACGGCAGCGTGAAAGCGAAAGACCTGGTCGCCGAACTCGCCGCCAAGGGTATCGAGACCACCGCCAGCCACATCCTCATCGGCACTGCCATTAAGGAAATCGGCGAAACCTCCATCCGCGTGGCCCTCCACCCGGAAGTGATCATCACCGTACCGGTGACCGTCACCCGCCAAAGCGCCTAACCCGCGCCCAAGCCGCCCAAAAACCCGCCACCTCGGCGGGTTTTTACTTGCCAAACCCACCTAAACTGATAATATTAAAAGGTTAACTTAACTCCCACTTAATATGGAGGGGAAATGACTTTTCGCAAAGACACCGCGCTCAAGAGGAATATCCACAAGCGCCTCGACGTCATCGCCAACACGTTGGGACACCCCACTGCGGCACTCGATGCAGAGGACATCAATTTCCTGTCGAGCGAGAAACTCCTCGTCACCGCAGGCCGCAACAACGCCATGGATCGTGGGCTGACGCTCAATGCCGTCCGCCAGCGCAAGGCGAACCTGCTCGTGACCATGGCCAGGCCCGTGCCCAACGTGCAGCAGGGCGCCCAGAAAGGCCTCAAGGCCTTCGCCTTCAACTGACCACCCCGCGCCCAGCGCGAAGAGAAGCCGCCCCGTGCGGCTTCTTTTTGTGTGCATAACCCTGTGGACAACTCGCTCATCCTTTCCGCTCCCCATCTGCCCAATCTTTGCTACACTCTCCCCATGGCCAACATCGTCTCCCTCGCGCAAGCGGCACAAACTGCCCTCACCAACAGCGGCCAGGCCGCCGCCAGCACCGTGCAGGTGCCGCACAGCGTGGCAGCCGAGCAAGCGCTCCTCGGCCTCCTCATGGTCAACAACCGCCAGCTGGATGACCTCGCGGGCGCCATCCTCGCCGAACACTTCTACGTCCCCCTCCACGCCGCCATATTCGAGGGCCTCCAAACCCTGGTCAACCGCGGGAGAGAAGCTAACCCCATCACACTCCGAGAAATCCTGCGCGGCACCCCGTACGACGACGAGCAAACCCTCCTCTCCCACCTCAGCCAGATGTTCGAAAACTCCGGCCTGGGCGGAGACGTGAAATCCCTCGCCGAAGTCATCCACACCACCTACCTCCAGCGCCAGCTTATCACGCTGGGCGACACCCTGCGCAGCCAAGCCGGGGCCGCCCACAGGCCCGATGAAGCCAAAGAAGTGCTGGATACGGTGAGCGGCGAACTCTTCAAACTGGCCGAATCCGGCAGCGGCAGCGCCACCGCCCGCAACCTGCGCGACCCCCTCATCGAGGTCATCAAACGCGCCGAACAAGCCCGGAAAGACGGCGGCGGCGTCAGCGGCGTCAGCACCGGCTTTATCGATATCGACCATCTGCTGGGCGGCCTGCACAAGTCCGACCTCATCATTCTCGCCGCCCGCCCTTCCATGGGTAAAACCTCGCTGGCGGTCAACATTGCGCAAAATGCGGCGTCCCGCATGCTCACGGGCGGCGCCAACGGCGCGGCGGTGGGGGTTTTTAGTCTTGAAATGTCCGCCGACCAGCTCGCCGCGCGTATGCTCTCATCCGCCGCAGGCATTTCCTCGCACCAGCTCACCAACGGGCATTTGTCCGATGCCGACTTCCGCCGCCTGTCCGAAGCCGCAGGCCAGCTGGCCGAACTACCGATGTACATCGACGACACGCCACAACTCTCCATCAACGCCCTGCGCGCCCGCGCCCGGCGCATGAAGCGCCTCTACGGCATCGGCCTGCTGATCGTCGACTACCTCCAGCTCATGCAGGGTAACAAGGCCAGCAGCTCCGACAACCGCGTGCAAGAGGTCTCCGAAATCTCGCAAGGCCTCAAAACCATCGCGCGGGAGCTCAACATCCCTGTCATCGCCCTCTCGCAGCTGTCCCGGTCGGTCGAAAACCGCGACAACAAACGCCCCCAACTGTCCGACCTCCGCGAATCCGGCTCAATCGAGCAAGACGCCGACCTCGTGGTGTTCATCTACCGCGAGGAATACTACCTCTCGCGGCAACTGGGTGCGGAAGAATCAATGGACGAAAAAACCATGAAAATGAAAGAGAAGCTGGAGCAAGTGCGCGGCCGTGCCGAAATCCTTTTCAGCAAAAACCGCAAAGGCCCCACCGGCACCGTCACCCTCATGTTCCATGGAGAAACCACAACCTTCCACAACATGGCCCCCCAACATTACAATGTCTCCGGCTCTGAAGGTCCACCCCCCTTCGAACCTTAATCGGGCATGCAGGATTATTATACTTACTACGTCTACATATTGGCCTCAAAACCAGGTGGAACTCTCTATATTGGCATCACAAACGATATTGTCCGTCGTGTATGGGAACACAAAACCTTCCTGCACCCCTCCTGCTTCACAGCAAAATACAACGTTACTCAGCTCGTTCATCTCGATACCTTCGACAATGTCATGACAGCCATCCAACATGAAAAGCGCCTCAAAAAATGGAAGCGTAAATGGAAGCTCGACCTTATTACCCAAACCAACCCGTTTTGGCACGACCTTTCAATAAACTATCAACATGTTGCTTAAAATAAAAGCCGTTGGGTTGTGTCACCCCGGAAGGTTAGTGGGTGGCAAAAAATCCCATTTTTTGCCACCCGCTACCTATCCGGGGCCCACCCCCATGCGGGAGCTTAACTCCAAAGCCAAAGGCTTTTCACAAATACACCTTAAAGTTGTACCATTTTAACCACACAACTCATTCCAAGCCGACACATCAGTGTCAGCTTTTGCATTTCACAACTTCAAGTTGCATTCATAAGGGGCTACACTGCACATATTCACAGTAAAGGTTTGCATTCCGTAACGGCCATGGCTTTCCGCTTTTCCCCCGCACTGCCTTTGCAACCGCTCCCATCGCACAATGCGGTGCAAACCATTCATGGGCTCACCGCCACCTTTCAAGACGAATTCAACG
>DIUO01000023.1 GCA_002422365.1 Proteobacteria bacterium UBA6156 | reverse complement strand
CCATATGGCTACTCTTTCCTTTTGGTTCGTGGGCCTTACGCAGTGCTTGGGGCCCGTTACGGCCACGGGTGTGACCAAGGTAGTGGCTGGCGTATTGCATGTTTTGGAGGGATATGCAAGAGGTTGCGCATGAAAAGTGATGTGATGACACAGGTTTTAGTGTTCCCCGGCCAAGGCAGCCAAGTGCCCGGCATGGGGCGCGATTTTGCCGAAGATGCGGCAGGCCGCGAGCTGTTTGAGCGAGCGGACGACGCGCTGGGGCTGCATTTAAGCCACCTGATGTGGGGCGATGATGCTGAGGCGCTGACGCGGACGGAGAATGCTCAGCCCGCGCTGCTGGTGGCGGGGTTGGTGGCGCTTAATTACCTGAAACGGCAGGCAGGGCGCGACGTTGCCGGGCTTGCTGCCTTTGTGGCCGGGCATAGCCTGGGCGAATATACCGCCGTGGCCGCCGCCGGGGGCATGGACTTTGACACAGCTGTGAAACTGGTGCGCCTGCGCGGTGAGGCCATGCGTGACTGCGGCAAGGTAGGTGGTATGAGCGCCATTTTAGGCCTAAGCCCCGAAGCCGCCGCCCAAGTGGCCCAAGAAGCCGGGGTGGTGTTTGCCAATGATAACGCGGCGGGGCAGGCGATATTCAGTGGGCCGCTGGAGGCCCTGGCCGTGGCCGAAGACGCCGCCAAGGCCGCCGGGGCCAAGCGGGCGTTGCGGCTGAATGTGAGCGGGCCTTTCCATACCCCCGTGATGGCCGGTGCGGCTGCGAACGTGCGTGGGTTTATTGAGGCCACCCCCCTTAATAGACTGAATGTGCCTTGTGTGATGAACACTGCGGCTGCCCCCAAAATTGAGGCGCATGACGTGGCCGAAGGGCTGGTAGCCCAGGTAACCGGGCGGGTGCGCTGGCGGGAAAGCATGGTGTGGGTGGCTGAGCAAGGCGTGACCCAGGTGGTGGAACTGGGCGTGGGCAAGGTGTTGGCCGGGTTGGCCAGCCGCTGCGATGCGCGGTTGCAGGGTGTGAGCCTGACCAGCCGGGCCGAGGTGGATGCCTTTTTGGAAGGCTGAGGTGTTGTGCGCTGCGTGCGGAGCTGTTGACGCTGCGCCTGCGGGTGGGTACAACCCTTGCGTACATTTTTGATGCAAATAACAAAAGGTAAGATGATGGCATTTGGTGATTTGAGTGGTATGCGGGCGCTGGTAACCGGCGGGAGCCGGGGGATTGGCCGTGCCACGGCGGAGATGTTGAAGGCGCATGGCGCTGAGGTGGTTATACACGGCAGCAGCGATGAAACCGTGCAGAAAGCCGCCGCCGAGCTGGGCATGCAAGGGGTGGCTGCCAACCTGCTGGAAGATGGCTGCGTGGAAAAGATTGTGGCCGAAGCGGGGCATATTGATATTTTAGTGAACAACGCCGGGATTACGCGCGATGCGCTGTTTGTGCGCCAGGGCGAGCAGCAATGGGACGACGTGATGCTGGTGAACGTGAGCCGTGTGGTGGCGCTGACCCGTGCCGTGCTGCCGGGCATGATGGGCAAGGGCCATGGCCGCGTGATTAACATGACCAGTGTGGTGGCTCACATGGGCAACGTGGGGCAGACGAATTATATTGCCGCGAAGAGTGCCTTGGGTGGTTTTACCAAAGCGCTGGCCAAAGAAACCGCCCGCAAGGGCGTGACCGTGAACGCGGTGGCGCCGGGGTTTATTAATACCGACATGACGGCGGTTATCCCCGATAATCTGAAAGAAGCGTTTGTGAAGCAGATACCGGCGCAGCGCTTTGGGGAAGCCCGGGAAATAGCTGCTGCGGTGGCGTTTTTGGCGAGCAAGGAGGCGGCGTATATTACGGGAAGTACGGTTCACGTTAACGGTGGAATGTATGTATAGTGCGTGGCTGAGAGCGGCGAATTCTACTGGCAGCGGTGCTTTTTGATTTTTCTTTGAAACCGAGCGGCTTATGTACTCTTTTGTACACTGCGCCACTCGGTTCCTGCGGAGAAAATCAAAAATCCCTCGCTGCCAGCGAATTCCGGAGCCGAAATAGACGTTTGCCTTTGGCAAACGGATGTAAGAAAGGATGAGATATGGAATCTGTTACGCTGCGCACGGCCGGGGGGAAGGCTTTTGAGAACTATGTGGCGCGGCCGGAGGAGGGGACGCCCCTGCACGGTTGCGTGGTGGTGCTGCATGAGGCCTTTGGCGTGACCGACCATATTAAGCGCGTGTGCGACGACTTTGCGGGGCAGGGGTATGTGGCGCTGGCCCCGGCGATGCATGCTTTCTCGGTTGGTAAGCCGGAAGGGGTGGTTTTGCCGGTGAACAAGGCCGGGCTGGATGAAGCACGGCAGCTGATTGGCCGGACGGCGCGGGAAGATATTGTGGCACTGGTAGCCGCCTGTGT
The DNA here is from genome assembly GCA_002422365.1 of Proteobacteria bacterium UBA6156. Classification (GTDB taxonomy): domain Bacteria; phylum Pseudomonadota; class Alphaproteobacteria; order UBA2136; family UBA6156; genus UBA6156. Next base: position 1,931 of record DIUO01000023.1, on the reverse strand, counting down.
GGCCTGGGCGGCGGAGCAGGGCCTGAAAACCGGGCTGTGTGGCTTTTGCTGGGGGGGGAGTGTGGCTTACCTGGGGGCCAGCCATGTGCCGGGGGTGGCGGCGTGCATCAGTTATTATGGGGGCCAAATGGCCCAACTGGCCGCCGAAGCCCAGCCAACCTGCCCGACCCTGGTGCATTTGGCGGCGCATGACAGGTATATTCCGCTGGACGAAGCCCGCGAGAGTTTGGCGGCCAACCACCCGGCGGCACAGGTGCAGATTTTTGATGCCGACCATGGTTTTAACCGTGACGACGGCGTGAGCTATGACCCCGGTGTGGCCCTGGTGGCGCGGCGGATGACGCTGGATGTGCTGGAGAAAGCGCTACGCTAAGGGGTGGGTTCGGGCTTTTAATTGAGTTTTATCAGTCAGTTAATATAGTGCGGGAAAGCCGCTTGCCAAAGCTGTGGGCTTGCGCTAACCATGGCGTTACCAAATTAAAGGAAAGTGATTGAGGCATGGCCGAAGATATTGCAAGCCGCGTGAAACAGCTGGTTGTAGAAAACCTGGGTGTGGACGAAGGCAAAGTGGTTGAAAGTGCAAATTTTGTAGACGACCTGGGCGCCGACAGCCTGGATACCGTTCAACTGGTAATGGCGCTGGAAGACGAATTCGGGATTGAAATTCCGGATGCGGATGCCGAGGGTATTCTGACTGTGAAGAGCGCGATTGACTATGTTGAGAACGCAACCGCCGCTTAGGTTGTAGCAGGAACATATTATGGCCAAGCAAACTGTGGTTGTGACGGGAATGGGGGCGCTAAGCCCCCTTGGCCTTGATGTGGGCCAACTGTGGGACGGCCTGATGGCGGGGCGCAGCGGCATTGGGCCAATTACGCATTTTGACGCCAGCGCCTATGCCAGCCGCGTGGCGGGCGAGGTGAAGGGCTTTGACCCGGCCACCAGTGGGCTGGATGCCAAGGATTTTAAGAAGTGCGACCGGTTTATTTTGCTGGGGTTGGCTGCCGTGCGGCAGGCTTTGGCCCAGGCCGGGCTGCTGAACGTGCGCGACCTGCCGGATGAAGCCCGCCAGCGCATGGGCGTGGTGCTGGGCACCGGCATTGGCGGCCTGAGCAGCATTGAAGAGGCCAAAGATGTGGTGACGGGGCGGGGGCCTTCGCGGATTTCTCCGTTTTTTATACCCGCCATGCTGCCCAACATGCTGGCCGGGCAGGCGAGCATTTTGTATGGCCTGCAAGGCCCCAACGTGTGCCCGGTGAGCGCCTGCGCCACCAGCGCCCACGCCATTGGCTGGGGCAAGCGGTTGATTGAGTATGGTGAAGCGGATTTAGTGGTGGTCGGCGGGGCCGAAGCCACCGTGTGCCCCACCAGCATGGGCGGGTTTGCGAGCATGCGGGCGTTGTCATCCGGCTTTAACGACACCCCGGAGCGGGCCAGCCGCCCGTTTGACCGCGACCGCGATGGCTTTGTGCTGAGCGAAGGGGCGGCGGTGCTTGTGCTGGAAAGTGAAGCCTATGCAAAGGCGCGGGGGGCGAAGATTTTAGGAAAAGTGGCCGGTTTTGGCCAAACCGCCGATGCCAGCCACATGACGCTGGCCGACGGCAAAGGCAGTGGCCGGGCGATGACGCTGGCGCTGCAAGATGCCGGGTTGCAGGCCGCCGATGTGGGCTATGTGAACGCCCACGCCACCAGCACGCCGATGGGTGACGATTTGGAAGGCGCGGCGCTGGCGGCGATGTTTGGGGAGAGGGTGCCGGTGAGCTCGACCAAAGGCGCCACCGGGCATTTGCTGGGGGCGGCGGGGGCGATTGAGGCGGTGATTGCGCTGAAAGCCCTGGAAACGCAGATGCTGCCGCACACGGTGAACCTGGAGAACCCGGGCGTGGAAGGGCTGGATTTGGTGCGGGGGGCGCCGCGCAAGGTGGATAATG
>DIUO01000012.1 GCA_002422365.1 Proteobacteria bacterium UBA6156 | reverse complement strand
TGATTTTGCTGGGGCGGACGAGCCCACGGTTGGCGCGGCGGCGGTTCCGGAATGGGCTTTCGGATGTGATTATGTATGCGAAGACGGGCCTTTGGAAAGAATGAGGTTTTTGGCCTCGCGCGCAGGGGCTTCCGCGCATGGGCATTTTATGCGCGGTTGGCGCTACGAGAGCTATAAGCCTGCGGCCATGTCTCGCGCCAAAAGGAATGCCTTGGGCATGGGATGTGAATGTATGGGAATGGGTAGATTGGGGGCAGGGGCCTTTTTTTTAGGGGCTTGGCGGGGTAGCATGGGGTTAAGAACATAAGGATTTTGGCATGACCGACAAGCTGGGAGATTTGGAAGGCCGCGATGCCGATATTGTGGCCAGCAGCTTGCTGCGCCGCGACCTGCCCGTGGTGTTGGCGGGCAGCGCCAGTGTGAAGCTGGCGGAAGAGATTGCCTGGGGGTTGGGCGGGTATGTTCACCCCGTAGAGATTGAAACCTTTGCCGACGGTGAGATTGGCGTGGAGATTGGTGCCAGTGTGCGCCGCAGGCAGGTGTTTATTGTGCAAAGCCTGTATGCCCCGGTGCAGGAGCACCTGATGGAACTGCTGCTGCTGATTGACGCCTGCCGCCGCGCCAGTGCGGCGGAGATTAATTTGGTGGTGCCGTACCTTGCCTATAGCCGGCAGGACCGGAAGGCGAAGCCGCGGAGTGCGATTTCGGCGAAACTGGTGGCGCGGATGCTGGAGACGGCGGGGGCCGACCGGCTGATAACCTTTGACCTGCACAGCGGCCAAGTTCAGGGCTTTTATGAGATACCCTGCGATAACCTGCCGGGTGCCGACGTGCTGGCCCCGGTGGTGCAGCGGGCGCTGCTGGGCGATGATATTTGTTTGGTAGCGCCCGATGCCAGCGGGCTTGACCGTGTGCGCGCCTTTATGCGGCGGTTGGATGCGGATGGCGATGAGCGGCCGGATGATTACCCGCTGGCGGTGGTGGACAAGCGCAAGGCAAGGGCGGGAGGCGGTGCAGAAGCGGTGATTGGTGAAGTGCGCGGCATGCATTGTGTGATTGTGGATGACATGATTGCGACCGCCGTAAGCCTGATGGATGCGGTGAACGCGCTGCGCAGCGCCGGGGCCAGTGCGGTGAGCATGGTGGTGACGCATGGGTTGTTCAATGGTGATGCGTTGCGCAAGGTGGCGGGGGCGGGCCTGCAAAACCTGTGGCTGACCGACACCGTGCCAGTGAGCGAGGATATTAGGAGCCTGCGGGGGGTGAAGGTGGTGAGTGTGGCGCCGCTGCTGATGAAGGTTATTAAGAGAGTTTCGCTTGGGGATTCATTAGAGGAAATCTATGGGTGATGAGGAACCAGGAACCAAAGGAACCAGGAACCAGGGAGGATAGAGAGGATGAGAGTTCGGGATTTGGATGTTTACAGGCGGGCTTTTCGGTGTGCGGTGGATATTGGAAATGTCTCTAAGAATTGGCCAAAAGACGAACTCTACAATGGTTTGACAGATCAGATCCGGCGGGCGGCACGAGGGATATGCGCGAATCTGGTGGAGGGGTTGGCGAAGAATGGTGAGGCTGAACAGCGGCGGTATTTGAATATTGCAATCGGTTCAGCGCGGGAGGTTCAGGTATGGTTGGAATTTGCCGAGGCTCATGCTTACATTTCTGACGCTGTGTATAAAGCCTGGACACAGGAATACGACGAAATTGTAAGAATGCTGATGGGACTAATGAAGCGGCGGGAAAAGTAGGGAGGTTACGGTTAAAAGGCTTGCTTTTGTGGGGAAATTGGGTATGGTGCGGGCGTTCTTAGATTCAACCGAAGGGGATAGCGAGATGACCACCATTACTCCGCAACTGATTAAAGACCTGCGCGAACGCAGCGGCGCCGGACTGGCCGATGTGAAAAAGGCGCTGGAAGCCAATGACGGCAATATTGAGGCATCGATGGACTGGCTGCGCGAAAAAGGCATTAGCAAAGCCGCCAAGAAAAGCGGCCGTGCGGCGGCTGAGGGCATTGTGTGGGCGCTGAGCAACGGCAAAACCGGGGTGATGATTGAAATTAACAGCGAGACTGATTTTGCGGCGCGGAATGAGAGTTTTTCGGGCTTCGTGAAAAAAGTGGCCGAGCTGGCGCTGGCCGCTGGTGCCGGTGATGTGGACAGCGTAAAAGCGCTGCCTTTTGGCGACGGCAAAACCGTGGGTGAAGCCCTGACCGACCTGATTGGTGTGGTGGGTGAAAACATGCAACTGCGCCGCGCCGCCAAGCTGGAAAGCACCGACGGCAACGTGGGCGCTTATGTGCACATGGGTGGCAAGATTGGGGCGTTGGTTGCCGTGAGCGGTGGCGACGTGGGTGAAGTGGCCCGCCAGGTGGCCATGCATGTGGCGGCCAGCAACCCCGCCAGCCTTGATCGCGACAGCATTGACCAGGACATTCTGGCCCGCGAAAAGGCGATTTTTGTGGCCCAGGCTGCCGAAAGCGGCAAGCCCGCCGCCGTGGTGGAGAAGATTGTGGAAGGCCGCATTAGCAAGTTCTTGGAAGAGAGCTGCCTGGTGGAACAAGCCTTTGTGATGGACCCCGACCGTAAGGTGGCCAAGGTTGTGGCCGATGCCAAAGCCGGTGCCAAAGTGAGCGGGTTTGTGCGCTTTGGGTTGGGTGAAGGTGTAGAGAAGGAGGAATCTAACTTCGCTGAGGAAGTGATGCGGACGGCTGCTGGCGCTGCTTAATTCAGTGAACAGTGATCAGTGAACAGTGAACAGGAGGGCTCCGCGAAATTGGGGCCCTTTTTGTTAAGGAGGTTAGGATGATGATTGATGCGAGATTGCCGGATGTGGGGGCGGAGGCGTTTTTTGCGGTGGATGTGCGGGTGGGGGTTGTGGTGGATGTGAGGCCTTTCCCGGAGGCGCGGAAGCCTGCGTACCAGATTTGGGTGGATTTTGGGGAGGCTTATGGGGTGAAGAAGACCAGTGCGCAGGTGACGGTGCATTATACTCTGGAAGGCCTGATTGGGCGGAAGGTGCTGGGGTGGGTGAATGCTCCGGCGCGGCAAATTGGGCCGTTTATGAGCGAGTTTCTGATTTTAGGCGTGCACGATGTTGACGGGGCGGTGTGTTTGTTGCAGGTAGACAGGGATGTTCCAACAGGCGGGAGAATGAGTTGATGAGTTTTGCAAATTTGAAGGCGATTGCCGCACCGCTGGAGGATGTGTTTGCGGTGTGGGGCTTTGGCGGCGGCTGGGCGATTGACGGCACCATTGGTGAGGTGACGCGCGAGCATCATGATGTGGATATTTGTATTTTGCGTGAGGATTTGGCGGAGTGGCGTGAGGTGTGGCCGGACGCGCTGTGGTATAAAATGGTGGATGGCCGCGAGGTGGAGTTGGGGGCGGATGAAGTGCCGGAGCTGCCGGTGCATGAGCTACGGGTGAAGGATGGGGGCAAAACCCAGGAAATTCTGCTGCTGGAAACCGACGGCGATGATTGGGTTTACCGCCGTGACCCGCGCGTGAAGATGCCGGTGGAAGAGGTGTTTGTGGCGGGGGCGGAGAGACTATCTTTTTTGAACCCGGCGATTGCGTTGTTGTTCAAGAGCCAGAACATTCGGGATAAAGACGTAAAGGATTTTAAGGCGGTGCTGCCGTTTTTATCGGATTTTGAGCGGCAATGGCTGTTGCTGGCGCTGAAGACCGTGTATGGTACGCACATTTGGATGGACAGCCTGAAGGAGCGATAGGTTATGGATTACAAGCGCATTTTGCTGAAAGTGAGTGGCGAGCGGTTGGCCGGAGAACAGCACGAAAAAGTGCTGGATGTGCACGCAATTGACGACATTGCCGCCGAAATTAAAGCGCTGCGCGATGCCGGGGTGGAGATGGGCGTGGTGATTGGCGGCGGGAATATTTTGCGCGGGCGCGAAGCCGCCGCCGCCGGGATTGTGGCCGCCC
>DIUO01000028.1 GCA_002422365.1 Proteobacteria bacterium UBA6156 | reverse complement strand
TTCGTTTCGCATACCTTCACTATAACCATTCTCCACCACGCCGCCATAGGGGCCCTCGTGCATGGCGGGGGGGAGTGTGGGCAAATTCTCCACATTCACGTCAGGCACGCGCCTCAGCGGCGGCAGCGCCCCGGCGGCCTGCAACGGCACATCACCTTCCAGCAGCCCCTCTTCCACAAAATCATTTTTCATATAGCCCGGAATAACTTGATAACCAAAATTCATGCTATTTCTTAACTTCGGCACCACAAAATCGTGGTAGTATTGCGGGCCATAACCCAGCAGCCGGTCGTCCTGGAACACCAGCGGCATCAGCCCCCCCGCCTGCATGCCCTGGTGGGCGGCAACGCGGCAAATCGTTGCGGGGGTGTGGTAAAACAGCACTTCAATCATCGCGCCATTGTTCAGCATAAAGGTCTCGGCATGGGCTGGGCTGCCCACAATACCTACCACTTGCAACTTACTCGTGCCCAACCTCACCCGGGCCATGTTCTGGGCCAGCCAGTGGGCCTGCGCCACCAGCGGCTGCGGGCAGGCCGGCAAGGCCTGGGCGCGGGCTTGGGGGTGCGCATAAGGGCGCACATTCCCCTCAAAGGCCGGGGGCGGCACACCCGCACACCCCGCCGCCAGCAGGGCCACCCCGCAGCTTACAAGCGCAAACCGAGCCTTATCATTGCCCACGCTTGGCCCGTTCGTTTAAAATCACTTTCGCCACTTCGGCCACGGTGTGCTCCAGCACGTCGTTCACCAGCACCACATCATAGTTCCCGTAGCTGGTGCCCACCATGTCGGGGTTCGTAAACACATAACTCGGGTTGTGCAGGTTATCCAAATCGGCTTCAATCTGCTGCAACCGGATACGCCCTTCTTCAGCCAGTTCCGGGTTGCGCTTGGTCAGGCGCTGTTCCAAACGCTCGCGGTTGGGCGGCAAAATCAGCAACTTAAACACCCGCAGCGGCATGGCCTCTTCAAACAAACGCACCCCAATGGCATTCACGTCCGAGATAATATCAAACCCCTCCTCAAACAGCCGCTCCACCTCCCACTTGGGGGTGCCATACATATTGCCGTTGTAGTTGGGGTTGTGCTCTAAAAATTCGCCTTTGGCCAAGCCCGCACTAAACTCCTCACGGCTCATAAAATAATAATTCCGGCCATGTTCCTCGCCCGGGCGGGGTGTGCGGGTGGTGGCGGTCACAAAACGGCGCAACTTCGGGTCTTGCGCCAACAGGGCATTAATCACGGCATCTTTGCCGGTTCCGCTGGGCCCGGTCAGGGTCACCAGCATCGGGCATTGTTTCATGGGCATATCTAAATCTCCTTGTTGCTGGGGCTTACCACAACACTGCCGCTCACAACAGGCTTAGGTTGCAGGGTTTTGCCCACATCCTGCCAATACCGCGCCACATTGCGCTTATGTTCTTCATAGGTGCTGCTGAACACATGCATCGTCAAACTCGGGTCGGCCACAAAAAACAACGCTTCGGTGCTGGCAGGCTGTGCCGCCGCCATCAACGCGGCGCGGCCGGGGTTGGCAATCGGCGTGGGCGGCAACCCACCATGAATATATGTATTAAACGGGTGCGGCTCCGTCAAATCCTTACGCTTCAAGCGGTTGCCATCCAGCTCGGCTCCATAAATCACCGTCGGGTCGCTTTGCAGCCGCATGCCTTTGCGCAAGCGGTTATAAAACACCCCGGCAATCATCGGCATTTCATCGTCGTTGGCGGCTTCTTTCTGGATGATACTCGCCAAAATCAACAATTCCTCCGGGCTGTTCAGCGGCAGGGTGGTGTCACGCGCGGCCCAGGCTTTGGCAAGCTCGCTGTCCATGCGGCTGGTCATGGTGTCCAGCACTTTGGTGCGTTCGGCCCCAAACCGGAAGGCATACGTATCCGGGAAAACCCGCCCCTCTTCCGGCCGCTGCACATTGCCGGTCAGCCCTTCGGTGGCCTGCAAACGGTCAATCACTTGCTTTACTGTCCAGCCTTCCGGCAGGGTTACGCTGCGGTTTTCGGTGTCGCCCAGCGCCAGCTTGTTCACCACCGCCCGCAGGCTTATGCCCGGCTCAAACGCATATTCCCCCGCTTTCAGCGTTCCCGCCATGCCGGTGGCTTTCACCATCACCACAAAGGCTTGCTCGTGGCCAATTACCTGGGCTTCCTGCAGCCGCGCGGCAATGCCGCGCACACTCATGCCGGGCTCAACCACCACTTTGGTGGGTTGCACCAAAGGGCCGGGCTGGGCCATATACACACCCACCCCGCCGGTCAGGGCCACAGCCAGCCCAAGCACCAACACCCCAACTACAACAAGCGTCCCGGTCGAAAATCTCATACCCCCACTTTGCCCCACCCCCCGGCCGCACACAACCCAACCTGCCCACCGCACAACCACTCCCTTAAAAAGTTAGCCAGCCGCAAGGCTGGCATCGAAGAAATCGAGAAACCGGAATTCGCTGAGACGAGGCTACAGCGTCAGCACCAGCGTCGCATTCGTCCCCCCAAACCCAAACGAGTTCGAAACCACAGCCTTCACATTATCCACCTTGCGCGGCGCCCC
>DIUO01000018.1 GCA_002422365.1 Proteobacteria bacterium UBA6156 | reverse complement strand
AAATTATTATTTAAATAGCTTTAAAAATCCGCCAAAGGCGGAGTGACGAGGCCCCGGAATTCGCTGAGCGGGAGGGATTTTTCGTTTTCTTCCGTGGCTGAGCACCGCAAGTGTACCAACACGTACATGCGGAGCGGAAGACGCGGAAAAAACGAAAAAGCACCCCGCTCAGTAGAATTCGCTAAATCGAAGGCGGTGGAAGCAGCTCCATATAGCGCATCTTATCGTTATACTCCTCCTGCTCCTGCCGCTGCTGCGCTATCTCGCGCCGCTGGTTCTCCACCGTCGCGGTCAGGCGGGTCAGGTCGTTCAAGGCACCGGTCAGGTTGGCCAGCGGGCCCACACTGGTTATGTCGGCATTCAGCCCCATCCCGGCAGCCACGGCGGTCAGGCCGTCGGCCAGCTGCGGCAGGCGCGGCATGGCATCGGCATAGCGTTGCATCAGCTCTTCCAGTTTTTGCGGCTGGCGGGTTTGGCCATACACATATCCCAGCCGGAACACCGCCACCTGCGCTCCCCGGTCAGCCGCCAACTGGCTGGGGGTCACCTCGTTCAAGGTGGCTTCCAGCAGGGTTATCGCACGCGGCCAGGCTTGGGCCATTATAGCCGCTTCCGTCATCAGGGTGCGCACGGCGGGGTCGTCTTGCGGCATGCTGCTCAGGGCTTTCAGCACGGCTTCGGGGCGCTTCAGTTTCAGCAGCAGGTCGGCTTCCACCAGTTTCCATTCCCGCGCCAGCACTTGGGTGGTGGCGGCATATTGCCAGGTATCAATAATCTTCAAGCCTTCCGCCGCCTTGCCCATGTTGCCAAAGGCCTCCGCCAACATAAGAGACAACCGCCCCTGCGTCGCCTTATCCAGCGGACGCGACTTCAACTGCTGCTCCAAAATCGGCACCGCACGCGGCCACAGGTTGGCATTAATCATCAGCCGCGCCACTTGTTCATGGATCAAATCACCCCGGTCATTCGCAGGCACCAGCTCACTAAAATCGTAATACAACCCAATGTATTCCAGCGGGTCATAGGTGCGCGGGTTTTCGGGGTCGAACACATTCACAAACGCATCCCCCATGCGCTCGGTCACCTCGCGCAGGCGGGTGGCACGCGGGTAAGCCTGCACCAGCGTTTGCCAATAATGCAACGCCTGCCGAGAATCCCCCACCGCATCCGACAAATTCCCCAGCATGAACAACACATCCTGTTCCAGCTCATCGCCGCGCCAGTCAAACCACAGGTCAGAGAGATAACTGATAACCTGCGCATCGCTCAAATCCCGCCGCTGGTGCAGTGCCCTCACAAACTCAAACTTCGCCCGGTGGGCGGTGGTGGGGTCGCGGGTGTCTTCCGCCGCGCGCGCCAACATGTCCAGGCCTTCGGCTTCTTCCGGGGTTCCCAGCCGCACCAGGCCTTGCAGGCGGTTCAGGCTGGCGGGCACGGCGGCAAGGTCGCTGTAGGCTTCCACCAGTTGGGCCAACACGGTTTTGGCCAGGTTGCGGTCGCCCACCCACACCAGCGCAGTCGCCTGCGCCAGCTGCGCCATTTCACGAATATAGCCAGGATACTCCGGCAAAATCCCCCGCTCCTCCGGCCACAGCTTGAGGGCGGTGGCATAGTCGCCCATGCGGCTGGCGGCCACCGCGCGCCACAGGCGGGCATGGGGGCTTAAGCTGCCCCCTTGGTCAAACATCCGCGGGGTTACCTCTCCGCCCCGTGCCAGTGTCGCCAGCCCCATCAACAAACGCCCCTGCGCGCTGGCGGGCAGGCCGTCACGGCGTTGCGGCAGGCTGCCCAGGGCGGCCTGGGCTTCTTCCGGCCGCTGCCAGCTCAGGTACAACCCGGCCAGATACAACCGCGCCTCATGCTCCCGGGTGCTGTTGGGCTCAGTTTCGGTCAGGCCCAGCAATGCGGGTTGCACATCGGCAAAATAGCTGGCCCCGCGTGCCGGTATCAGCTGCGGGCCTTCTGTCGTAACAGCATCAGTCTCAGCCGGTTGGTCGGCAGCCATATCCACCTGGGTCGGGGTCACCAGGCCTTTGCGCCGCTGCACCTGCTCGTCATGTTCATGGGCCGCAGCGGCGCGGGCCTCTTCGGCAGGCTTCAAAGTAATCTGGTTCCAGGTGGTGCTCACACGCGGCATGGCCCCTTCGGCCATCTCCTCCTTGTCGGGCAGGGCCTGCACAGCCTCAGTGGGGCTTACCTCCTCAGCCTCGGCAGGGGCAACCGGCGCTGCGGGCGTCACCGGCACACCCAACCCGCTCATGCCATCCGGCAGGGTCAGGCTCACCAGCGTGCCGGGCAAATACACTTCGCCCAGCGCGCGCGGCAAAATCTCACTGGTCACGGCGTTCACCGCCAACGGTTTCATAGATGGCGCCTCAAACACCTTCACATTCGCAAGCCCGCTTTCCACCCGCGTGCGCTCGGCATCCCGCGCGGGCTTGGCAGGCAGCTCCGGCAGGGCTTGGGGCGCTGGCCCTTCGGCAGGTTGGGCAGGCACCCCGCTGCGCCCCACCACATCGGCCACCGCCACTGCGGTCAGGCTGGCGCCGGTCGTACCGGCCCCTTCCCGCACGTCTTCCGTCGTGCCAACCCCGGCAGCGGGCTCCAGCGCTGCCACAGCAACCCCTGCGTCGCCCTTTTTCACCCCGCCCACCACACTCCCGGCCAGGCTCAGGGCACGGTCGGCCAGGGCAACCTGCCAACTGGCACCCAACGCATCAAAACGCTGGGGCTTCAAAGTTTCACCAGCAGCATACCAACCGTCGCGCAGCATCAGCACGCTTTCACTCGGCAGGCCATTGCCGGGGCGTATCAACCAGCGCGGCCCGTCCTTCACCACACGCCAGCTGCTTTCCACGCCAAACACCAGCACCCCTTGCAGGCCGTTGTTGGCTACTTTTTCCACCACCACACCGGGCGGCAGGGTTCCTACCAGAATCTCCCCCCCCTCCGGCATCACCACAATCAGCCCCTTGGGCGTTGGCCGCCAGGCGGCCAGGCGCTCGGTCTGGGCATCCAGCAGCACCTTGCCGTCCACACTGCGGATATCCAGGCTTGGCGCAGCCCACAAAGGCCCAAGCGCGCAGCTCAGCAGCAACGTAAATAATCCCGCGCGCATCATTGCCCCCTCACCACCAGCTCCAGCCCGGGCTCACCCAGGCTTATTTCCATAAACACCTGCGGCACGCCGCCGTTGTCCAAAATATCCCGCAACGCCACACCGCGCTGCACCTGGGCTTCAAACCCGGCTGCCGGGGCCCGCAGCCGCACTCCTACCGGGTTCTTCCAGCCGCGCATGGCGGTGGCAAGCTCGGCCCAGGCGGCACCACGTGCTTCGGCATCCGCCAGCCCGGCCGGCACGCCATACACCATTTCTTGGCCATGGGGCCCGGTTTGTTCCTTGCCGCGCAGCTCGCGCCATTCGGGCAAGGTCTCCAACCGCTGCCGCAACAGCGCATCCAAATACCCCAGGCTCGAGCGATTCACCACCGTCACCACGTCCGCATTGTTCACCCCTTCCACCACCGTCATCACCACCGCCTCCGGCCGGGCAAACGTGGCCTGAAAACTCCCCGCAATCACCTCCCATTTATCCGCTTCCAACGTCCGCTGAGAAAACATCAGCACGAAAAAAATCACCATCAACCCGGTCAAATCCACAAACGTCACCAACCAGGCCGTGCGGCTGCTTTCATAGCGCGCAGGGCTCACGTCATGCCACAGCAAAGGGGCTGGGGTCGGGGGTGCGGCAGTCGCGGCGGTCATGGCATAATTTCCTTAACACCCTGCACTTGCGCGCCCGCCTCGGCACCAATGTTTTGCAGCAAAATCCCCCGCGAAGGCGGCGTAGCAACCCCAGGCCGCACCGTCACGCGCAGCACGTCTCCCGCCCCTTGCACCAGCGCAACGGTCTGCCCGGTAGCACGGGTCAGGGTCAGCAGCCGGGGCCATGTGGTGGGGGTGTCCTGCTGGCTCACCAGCTGCCAGCTCAGGGTGCTTTCCGGCCCGGCGGCTTCCCGCAACTGGCGCACCAGCTCCGGCTTGCGCAGGGCGCCACTGGCCGTAAACATACGTTCCAGCGGTATCTCCACCTGCACCAGCCCGGCATTGGCGGCTTGCGGCAGCACTTCCAGGTCCACACGGTTGAGTATGGTTCCGCGCAAACGCTCCAACACACTTTCCTGCCAGGCGGCCAGGGGTGCCAGCGGCACCCTGTCGCCCTCAGCGTTCACCGGCGTGTTCAGCGGAACCCCCTCCTGCGGCTTAGCCATCTCGCGGTGGGGGCGGTCTTCGTGCAGGGTCGCCATGCTGTTGAGCAGCAGAAAAAACACCAGCACCAGCAAATTGAGAGACAGCAGCATCATCAGGCTCTGGTTACCGCTCTCGGTCGATCGCATCAAACGGGGAGAAGGAACCAGCACGCGCTCACAAGCCTTTCATTTGGGCATAACTCTAGCACAAACAGGCTCCGGCGCCACCATGCCCGCGCCGGGTGGCGTCATCATTGCCTACGCCTGCACCGCAATTGTGCGGTTGGTGTGGTCTCACCGGGCGTTAATCACGCAGCCCCTTTGTTTACCGAGCCGCATGCCCACCCAAATGTTTCATCAAGAACGGCACATCGAGAATCATATGCACCTTGCCGTCGCCGGTAATGGTCGCCCCGCTCACCGCCTTGTTATATTCAAACATGCCGGTTACGGGCTTCACCACCACTTCTTCCTGGCCAAGCAAGGCATCCACTACCAGGCCCATGGCGCTGCTGCCTTCGCGCACCACCACCACAAACCCCTTCGCTTGGGCCACTTTGGCGGCCTCGCTTCCGGGCAGGTGCTGAATATGCGCACTGTCGGCACCACTGGCCACCAGCGCATGCGTCAGTTGCGAGAGATAATACAGCGGCAACGGCTCACCGCGCAGCTCAATCACGTCCTGCTCGTTCACACGGTGAATGCCCTCGGTCGTGAACTTGATAACCTCGGCAATGTCACCAATCGGTATGGCAAAGCCTTCGTTGCGCGCGCCCACAATCAGCGCGTTCACAATCGCCAGCGTCAGCGGCATGTAAATGCTGAAGCACGTTCCCATCCCCAGCTCACTGCGGATATCAATCGTCCCCTGCAAGTTCATAATCTTGGTGTTGACCACGTCCATGCCCACGCCACGGCCGCTCACGTCGGTAATCTGCTCTGCGGTAGAAAATCCGGGCGCCATAATCAAGCGTATTGCCTCGGCGTCGCTCATCGCGGCAGCGGCGGCTTCGCTCACCAGCCCCTTCTTCACACCCACTTTGCGGATCTTCTCGGGGTCAATGCCCTTCCCGTCTTCCTGCACCTGAATCACCACGTTGTTGCCCTCGTAAAAGGCGCGCACAACCAGGGTGCCCTCGGGGTGTTTGCCCACGGCTTCACGTTCGGCCGGAGACTCAATCCCATGGTCAAGCGCATTGCGGATCATGTGCACCATCGGGTCGGCCAGGTCTTCCACCAGGCTCTTGTCCACCTCGGTCATTTCACCTTCCACAATCAGGTTCACTTCTTTGCTCAGCTGGGTTTTCAGCTCGCGCACCTGGCGGGGTATTTTATCGAACACTTTTTTAATCGGCTGCATGCGGGTGCTCAGCACACTCATTTGCAAGTCCTGCGTAACGCGGCTCAGTTGCTCCATGGTGCCGTAAATCATCGCCCCGTTGTCCAGGTCTTCAATCAGCTTGCGGCTTTCCGGCATGTTCAGCTGGCGCAGCATGGTGTTGCGGGCCAAAACAAGCTCACCCACCAGGTTCATCACCTTATCCAAACGAGAAATTTCCACCCGGATCGTATCACCCCCGCCATCGTCACCACGCCGGGCCTGCTGGCGGCGGTCATCGGTTTTGCGTTGGTCGGCCGCCGGGTTGGTGGCGGCCGTGGCGGACGCCTTGGGCACAACCGGGCCCACGGCGGGCGTGGGCACCGCCGGTGCCGGGGCCGCCGACGAAAACTTCAAATCCTCTTCTTCCTTGTCACGGCTCGGGTCAAGCGTCGGGTCACCCAGCACATCGGCCAGCAAGTCGGCATTCACGCCCGGCCCGGCAGCCACCACCGGCGGCGCGGCAGGTGCAGCTTCGGCTTCCTTATCACGCTCGGGGTTCAAAATCGGGTCATTCAAAACCTCATCCAGCAGGTTGAAGGGCTTCTCCTCCGCAACCGGTGCCGCCGCATCTTCGTCTTCATCCTCCACGTCGTCGGCTTCATCGGCCTCGTCGTCGTCATCATCAGCTTCAGCCGCGGCGGCTTCTTCCTCTGCCGGGGCCGCCGTGGCCATGGGCACAGCCACACTCTCTGCGCCTGTGGCCAGCGCATCCAGCGCCTCACGCAGCGGCGTCGTATCCAACCCCGCATCATCCTCACGCCGCTTCTGCAACGTGATCAGCTGTTTCAGCATATCGGTGGTTTGCAGCAGGGCATCCATCACCGGCTTGGTAATTTGCACACGCCCCTGGCGCACTTCATCCAGCAGGTTTTCGCCGCTGTGGGCCAACTTGGCAATTTTCTCAAGCCCTAAAAACCCGGCTCCACCTTTCAGGGTGTGCAGCATCCTAAAAATCCGGTCAACCGTCTCCTGGTCGGTGCCACTGCTCGCGCCTTCCGCCAGCGCTTCCAGCTTGATCAAATCCTGCTCCAGGGTATCTAAATTCTCGTCGGCCTCTGTAAAAAATTCTTCCAGAATTTCATTCAGCTCGTCGCCCATATCTTCCATGCTCATGGCATCATCCTGCGGTGATTATTCTTATTGCCCGCATCATAGCCGAGCCGCACGTCTAACTCAACGTGGTAACACCCCGCTGCTCATCTTTCACGCACACCTCTGCGCCCCACGGGGCACGGTCATCACACAACTCAAAAGGGCCACATTTTTAAAAACGAGAAACGAGTATCGCGCCAAAGCGACCTAACTCAGCAACCCATCAACCCGCGCAGGCGCATGCCTATGCCATCCAGCGGCAGCACTTCGCTGGCGGCTCCGGCTTCCACCACGGCTTTGGGCATGCCATACACCACGCAACTTTGCTGGTCTTGGGCAATCACGTGGGCACCGTTCTGCTTCAGCTTCACAAATTCCCGCATACCGTCGCTGCCCATGCCGGTCAACATCACGGCAATAATGTTTTTGCCAAACACCTGTCCGGCGCTTTCCGCCAGCACGTCTACGCTGGGCTTGTAAAGGCTCTCACCCTTGTCTTCGCGCACGGCGGCACCCGTGGCGGTCAGGCGGGTGTGCAAGCCACCGGGGCTTATATACACCGTGCCCGGCTGCAACACGTCCTTGTCTTTCATCTCCACCACTTTAATCGCGCAAATCTCGTTCAAACGCGCGGCCAGCGCCTGCGTGAACTGCGGCGGCATATGCTGCGCAATCACCACCGGCACCGGAAAATTCACCGGCAATTTCTCCAGCAGCACTTGCAAGGCTTTGGGCCCCCCGGTCGAGCTCCCCACCACCACCACCTTGGCAGACACCCGCAACACCGCAGGCAACGGCGCGGGCAACGGCGCCGGTGTGGCGGGGCGCGGCATAAAGCCAGGCACACCCAGCGCAGGCATGTTGGGCTGCGGGGTATGCGGAGACGCCCCTCCCCCATCAACACCCGCAGCCGCAAACAGCTTTTCATACAGCTCGTCCGCACCCCGGAAGATATTATTTTCCTTATCACCAAACGCCTTGGGCACAAAGTCCACCGCACCCAGCTCCAGTGCCTTAATGGTCGTGGCAGCCCCGGCTTCGGTTAAGGTAGAAATCATGATAACCGGCGTCTTCACCGTTTTCATCACTTCGGCAAGCGCTTCCAACCCGTTCATAATGGGCATTTCCACGTCCATGGTCATCACGTCGGGCTTCAGCGCCTGGGCTTTTTCCACGCCTTCTTTGCCGTTGCTGGCGGTGTCAATCACCGTAAAGCGTGGGTTTTTGCTAATCATCCGCACCAGCGCGCCGCGCATAAAGGTGCTGTCGTCCACCACCAGTACCCTGATGGGTTTGGCGGAATGTGTCGGTTGTCCAATCATACGATGACTGTACGGTGCTTACAGCAGTTTGGAAAGGATGGAATCGATCTCGTCCTGGTCCAGTCCTTGTCCGCTCAGTTGCGGGCCGTTCAGCAGGGCGGCGTCTTCTTGCAGCTCAGCGGCGGTTTCGGCGTCAAGTTTATCTTTGTTTTCAAGCAACCCGAACACCACCACCATGCGCAGCACCTGGCGTTCAATTTCCTGCAACGCACGCACCACTTTTTGCACCCGCTGGCCAGTAATGTCCTGGAAGTTACATGCCTCAAAAATATGCGTAATGCTGGTGGCCGCCTGGTTAATCGCGTCTTCCACACCGGCCAGCCCATCCGGGTCCAGCGGCGGGTCCATGGCAATCAGGCGCTCACGCAGGTCGTTATGGAACATCGTCAGGCGGTCGCATTCGTCCATAATGCGCCCGGTGGCCTGCTCGGTCATGTTCACAATCGCGTCAAGCTGGTTGGCGGCATTGGGCAGGTGCTCTTCGGCAATGCTGCTGCCTTTAACTTCATGCAGTTCTTTTTTGGCGTTGTTGATGAATTTCGCCAGCTCGCCCAGTTCATGGTAAAGCTTTTCGGTGGTGTTGGGCTTGTCGCCTTCCTGGCCGAACATTTCCTTTACGGCGGCCACCAGCTCACGTACCTGCTCGGCCGGAATCATATCCCCGTGCTCGGCGGCTTCCAGCGCGGCAATTCGCTGGCTCAGGCTCAGGTTTTCAAAGCTGCTCATGGGTCTTAAATCTCTCTTGGTTGTCAAAGGCATTAAGGTAGGGGGTTAAAACATCCCGATGACCTTAGTCATCTTTTCCTTCAACGTCGCGGCGTTGAAGGGCTTAACGATATAATTCGAAACCCCGGCCTGCACGGCGGCAATCACGTTTTCGCGCTTACCTTCGGCGGTCACCATAATAAACGGGGTCAGCTTGTATTTCTCGCTCTCCCGTACTTTTTTCAGCAGTTCAATGCCGGTCATTTTCGGCATGTTCCAGTCCGAGATAATCAGGTCAATGTGCTCACCGTTCAAACGCTCCCACGCCGTGGTGCCGTCATCGGCTTCGGTCATGTTGGTAAAACCAAGCTGGCGCAGCAGGTTCACAATAATGCGGCGCATGGTCTGCGCATCATCCACTACCAGAATCCTCATATTGCGGTCGACGCTCATCGGCCTGTATTCCTTATTTTTATCGCGTCTCTCTTCTTATTCTTGGGGCGGAGACTTGACCTTCTGGGGCCCCGCATTAGCGGCGCCTGACATTAACCTCACCCTAGCCGCAACCCCAACGTAACGCCAGCATTGGCAAGGCCGCATTCAGCAAAACACTGCCCCACCGTGGCACCCCTGCCACCATCTCCAAACATCCGATATTTGTATCTATTTCCAGCAACACACTCCCCTAAGGGGTCGTCGCGCTCACGCCCGGCGGCGAGGTGCGTGCCGCCATCATTTCGCTAATCACGCGGGTTTTGGCAGGGTCCAGCACTTCCATCAATTTGCCGCTCTTCTTGGCGGGCATGCGCACCAGCACATCCAGCACTATGGTGTTGTCCAGGCGGTTCAGCACCCCGGCGGCGGCGGCCGGCTTCATGTTGCCATACATCATCGCCAGCTGGTCCAGTTCTTTGTCGTCTTTGCCGCTCATGTTACCCAGCAGGGTTTCCAGCTCGGCTTGCAGGGCTTTCAATTCCGCCACCCGGCCATTCAGGCGCTGCTCCATCAGGTCTACCAGTTTTTCGCGCAGTTGCAGGGCTTGCTCGCGCCGTTCCATTTCAATCCGGTGCTGGTCAAGGTCCAGCAGCACCTGCACTTCGGTGGCACTAAACACCCGCCCCTGCCGCAACTGCGGGTCTTCGCTCGGCAACCCCTCAGGCGCCTCTTCGGCAGCTTTCGGCGCCTCAGGCTCACTCGATGCCCACACCAGCGCCGGCACCGCCAGCGCCACAATCACCAATCCGCCCCAAAGGCCCCGCGTCATCCGGCCATTCCTTTCAGGCTTTGTTGCAGGTCAAGCTCGGCTTGTGTCACCGGCCCTGTGCGCTTGCGCCGGGCTGGCTTTTCAGGCGCGGGTGCGTCGGCCACCGTTTGCAGGTTGGCCAGCAATTCTTCCAACGGGTCTTGGCCTTTGCCTTCCGCCACCGGGGCACGCAGGGGCGCGGGCTTGGTCAGCGTTGTGGCCAGCGTGTTGGCTCCGGCCACCCGCTCCACCACGGCTTGGGTTTCAGGCGCCAGCCTCACCATCGGCAGGTCATCCTCATCGCCTGCCGGGCGGGCGGGCTTATCCAGCTTGGCGGCCAGGCTTTCGGCACGCTGCAACACAAATTGCAGTTCCACCCGCGCCTTGCTGCCCTCATCAATCAACCTGCTCAGGTCGGGCCCAAGCTGGGTCAAGCCTTGCTTCATTTCGTTCAAGCCACGCCGAGCCGAAAGTATCGCCTCCGCCAAATTCTCTGCCAGCACCGGCGCCTGTTGCGCGGTGGTGCGCCATTGCCGCAGCTGCAAGTGCAGCATCAGCAGCAAACCGGCCACCAGCGCCAGCAGCACCACAGTTAAAATGCTCACATACATCGCCATGGTCACGATTGCTTCAAATTATTCAAATCGGTCACATTGTGCGTCACGCGCACCGCCTTAAAGTCCAGCGCGCGGCCCATTTGCCCCACCAGTTTGGTCACGCCGCCGCACTCCAGTCTTATGGGGCTTGCGTTGCGCGCGTTCAGCATAATGGTGTCGCCCACCCGCCATTCCAGCACTTCATTGAGAGAAAACACCATCTGGTCCAGCACCGCATCCAGCTCCATGGTGGTGTGGTAAAGCTCCTGGCTCAGGTGGTTTTCCCAAATGTTATCCTGCCCGAATTTCTCACCCATAAACTGCTGCAACAGCTGCTCACGGATAGGCTCCAGCGTGGCATAAGGCAAACAAAACTGCATGCGCCCCTCGCGGCCTTCCAGGTTCACTTTCACGGTCACTAAAATCGCCACGTTGGCTTCCTGGCTAATCACCGTAAAGCGCGGGTTCACTTCCATCCGCTCGGCCTTGAATTGAATCGGCGCCACCGGCCCAAACGCATCGCCCAAATCCTTCAGCACAATGTCGGTCAGGGTGTCTAAAATCTTGCGCTCAATGGCGGTAAATTGGCGCCCGGCCACGCTCACCTGGCGGCTTTTCCGCCCGCCCAGCATGACGTCCACCACCGCATAAATCAGGCTGCTTTCATACACCAGCAGCACATAGTCTTCCAACCCGATGGCATTCACCACCACAATCCCGGCGGGCAACGGTATCTGGTTCAAATAATCGCCAAACCGCACGCTGGTCATGTTCATAATCGTCACATCAACGTTATCGGCGGTATACTGGCGCAAACTGGTCGAGAGCACGCGCTCGAACTTATCGTAAATCACCTCCAGCATCGGCAGCTTTTCGTAGTTGACCACACTCTGGTCAAGCAACGCGCGCACGCCCCGGCTGGCGTCGGCGGCACCAGCGGCATCAATCCCCAGCAGGGCGTCAATTTCGCCTTGGTCGAGTATCTTCTGCGGCTCGCCACCAGCAGCCATGGCTTTGGCCATGTCGTCATCGCCACCTTCGGCCGCGCCATCATTGGCGGCCATGTTCTGCCACTCTTTCAGCAGCTCCTCTTCGCTTTTGGCGGGTGCGTCGGGGGTATCAGCCATGGTTGTTTTTCAGCGCCGGTTTCGTTGTCGTGCCACCCCTTATCAGGGTTATGTTGGCAGCATACTAACACAAACCGCCCTCCGCAAAAGCCCGCACCGCAAAACAAAGGCATTTGTCGCGCGTAAATGCCTAAGAGGCTATCACTTACGCAGCACAATCCCCTAAAAACCTACTGCACCAGCAACTCTCGTATATACACCGCCTGCACGTCCACCGGCTCCAGGCTCTGGCGCGCACGCCGCAACAGGTTTTCCTTCAGGCGGTGCAGGTTGGCGCTGCCTTGCACATCACCCACGCGCATTTGGCGCAGCAACCCGCCCCAATCATCCTGCAGGCGCGGCAGCAGCTTGTTCACCACCTCATTATCGCCCGGCTTGCTCAGCTGTAACGAAAGTTTAATCTTGATAAAATGCCGCGCCGTCGGGTCATCGGCCAGCAGGCTCAGGTTAAATTCCGGCACATCATAAATCACCACATTCGGCAGGGCGGGCTCGGCGTGGGCATCGTCGTGCTTGCTTTCCCCTCCCATAAAAAACACCACCCCCACGGCCACGGCAATGCCAATTACCGCCACCACCGCACTGATAATCAGCAGCAGCTTCTTCTTCCCGGCAGGCGCCGCGGGCGCAGCACCATCTTCGCCTTCACCGCTTTCACCGCCCTCCTGAGAGCCACCTTCTTCCTTGCCCGCGTCCGGCTTTTCAGTCTCATCGGCCATGGCCATGCTCCTTGCTTATGGGCAGCATGGTGCCGCAGCTTGGGCGCCATGGCCAGCCCCCTGCCCTCACACCATGCACAAAATCCACCCCCAGGGGGTGGCCGCGTCCTCACTTTCTCTATCTGCCCCCTATCTTCCTTTACGCAACCGCGTTGCGCCGCAATTTTTCCAGCACTTCGGCATCCGGCATGGGCGCACTCACCACTGCACCACCGGGCTTGGCGCTCTGCTGTTGGCCAAGGGCGGCTGCCGTGGCCACACGCAGGGTTCTAAATCCTTCCATCAGGTCATCGCACGTCGCCGCACTGTTCTGAAAATCAATCTCCAGCATCCGCTTCAACATGCCGTTATAAATCCCGAACAACCGCCGCGCCGCCTCATCACCGGTGGTGGGGTCCACCAACCCGCTTAAATAGCCCACAATCTCCATGGCGCGGCGGTTGGCGTTGCAACGGGCCTGAATATCCCCCGCCTCAATCGCCAGCTTGGCCTGCTGCAAAAAGCGTATCGCCCCGTCATACAGCATCAGCACCTGTTCAATCGGGCTGGCCTGTTCAATCTGCTGGCGCAGGTATTGCCCCGCCATATCGCGCGCACCATTGGGGTTAGAAGTATAACTCATAGTCCGTAAATCCCCTCACCACTCACTTAACTGCTGCTGCTGTTGAGAGAATCCATATAGCTCTCAATCGTGCTGCGCAGGGTTTCAAGCCGAGACAAGGCCACTTCCATCGCCCGGTATTTCGCCTCCAAGCTGGTGCGATACAAATCAATCCGCCCATCCAGAATATCCACCCGGTCGCCCATGTCTTCGTTCTGCGTTTGCAGTTCGGTTATTTGGGTGGCCAGCGTGCCAGTCGCATTTTTACTGGTTTCGTTAAAAAATCCATAAAAAGTGTCCGCCAAGCCGCTGGCCATGTCCACGGTAATGCCACTCACCGCCCCCAGGTTGGGGCCACCATTAAAAAACAGTGTCGTACCATCGGCAGCCGTCAGGGTACGCCCGTTAATGGTCATGGCTTCGCCGTTCCAGGTGGCGCCGGTCACGTTGCCGTCGGCGTCGGTGCCGGTAATCTCCAGGGTGTTGCTGCCCAGGCTGCCGGTGCCACGGCTCAACAAGGTCACGCGGCTGTCGCTCACGCTGCTGTTAAAGGCAAACAGGTCTTTAAAACCGTCCACGTTGGTCAGCAGCTTACCGTCCAAAATCGTATCATCCAGGCTCAGCGTAAAATCCTGGTTCATCACAATCCCCACCTGGCCCAGGCTAGCATATCCATCCGCCGCACCGCTCACGCTGGTGGCCGCCAGCTCACCCAGTTTCGCCACCACATCCCGCAGGTTCTGGTTATAGGCCAGTGGGCCAAATTCATTATCATCCACCGTGCCGTCTTCGTTCCAGTCGGCGGCAGTGCGCTGGTCGTTCATGTAGGCGCGCACCTCGTTATAGGCCTCCACAAATGCGGCAATCGATGTCTTAATCGCCGCCAGATTCGGCTCCACATTCAGCGTAATCGTTGTGCCCGGCTCGCCCTTCAGCAAGCTCAACGTCACGCCGGAAATCACATCGTTAATGTCATTCGTGCTGCGCACAATCCCGGTAATGCCGTTCACGTCAATCACCGCGTCGGCGGCTTCGGTCAGCGGGTTTTTAATGTCCACGCCGCTGTTTTCGGTCAGGCCGAGACTATCCAGCAGGGCAGCATCGCCGCCAAAGGCCATGGCGTTGGCCGTGCCGGTTTCGCTGCTGGTCAGCACCAAATAGTGCGTGCTGCTGTCGGCACTGATGATACTCGCCGTCACACCCGCATCGGCGTTATTGATCTTCGAGCGCAAGTCCAGCAACGTATCGGTTGCCGAAACGGTAATGGTCTTCCCCCCCACCGTAAAACTCCCGGCGGTCACACCTTGGTCGGCCAGCGCGGTAGTGGTGCTGCTAAAGCTGTCGCTGCGCACCTGGTGGGCGGCGGCCAGGCTATGGATCTTAATGCTGTGGGTCATGTTCTGCGCGGTGCTGTCCACCGTCGCAATCAGCAGGCTGTCAATGTCGCTGGGCGTCCCACTCGCTGCCGTCGTGCTGCCGCTGATGGTTTTGGTATTGAACACGTTGGTGCTGTTGCCGGGGTTGCCGCGCAGCTGGTCAAGCGCGGTGGTCACGTTGCTCACCAAGCCTTTCAGGGTTGTCAGCGCACTAATCGTTGCCGTGTTGGCCGTAATTTTGGTTTCAATGTTCACCGCAGGCTGGCGGCGCGCCGCCACCAGGCCGTTAATAATCGCTTCGGTATCCAGGCCCGAGGCTATCCCGCCAACCTTCAGCTTACCGTTGGCATCCACGGTAAAGTTGGTGGTGTTCAAAAGCGAGGTCGTGGTCGTCATAATCGTGTCTCTCGTGTCCTACGTCGTTGCCCTGGGGCCGAGGGCCTGGGGTTGTGTCTGGAGCATCCTGCTCCGCCTATGGGCCGCGCGCGTGGGGCGCAGCGGCGGCGTCTCTGGCTTATGGCCGTATCCGCCATCGTTACCTGACGCCCTGCATGCCATGCCTAAACCTGACCATCCACCACCACTCCGGTGGCTTGCTGCTGGGTCGCAAACATCGTCAACAAGGCGGGGGTAGTATACGCCTTTACCAGCCTGCCGGAGCCCTCTTCGCGTAACAATGCCTGCATTGTAGGCACCTGCTGTGGCAACTCCGCCGCAGCGTTGGCTGCCCCCCCCTGCTCTTCCATCTGCACCTGCAATCCTTGGGGTGCCAGCGCCTTCTGGTAATGCCCGGCCACGCGCAGCACCGCCAGTTGCACGGCCTGGTCCAGCCCAAAGTCCTGCGCCAGCGTGGGCACTTGCCACCCTTTCGCGGCGGCGGGGGCCGGGGCGTCGCCACTCAGCGCCGCCACTTCCTCGCGGGCCGCCTGCGCAGCTTGCTTGGCCAGTTCGGCCGCCAATCCAATCTTTGCCATGGGTTATCTGGTGCTCCACATCACGTCTCCGTTACCCCTTGCCTAGTTCCGCAACAAACCCAGCAAAATATCCGGCACCTGGTTGGCGCGGCTCAGCATCGCCAGGCTGGCCTGCATCATGGCGGTGTTGGTGGTTATGGCCGTAATTTCCGCACTCACATCCACATCAATCAGCGCACTCCTGGCGGCGTTGTTGTTGTCCGATATCACACCTAAATTCCGCGCCACAGCTTCCAGCCGTAGCTGCTGGGCCCCCACGGTGGCACGCCCCTGGTTCAGCACCGCCAGCGCATTGGTCAGCAAGTCAATCGCCTCGTTGGCATTGGCTTGGGTGGTTACGCGCACGTTTTCCAGCCCCAGCGCCTGCAAGGTCATGGCGGGTATGCTTACGTTAATCGTATCAATTCCGGCGGTCACACCTGTCCCCACTTTGTAGGTCAGCTGGGTGGCCGTCACTTCACCAGTGTCGGTGGCCAGCATCAGGCCCGCCCCCACCTCCAGGCTCAGGCTACCGCTGCCGGTGCCGGTGGCGGCAATGGCCCCCAACGTCACGGTGCCCAGCAGCACCCGGCCCCCGGCGGCCATGTCGGCATAAACATCCACGGTCGTCGGCCCGGCTCCCACCAGGTCGGCGCTGGCGGCACCACTCGCCCCAATCGTGCCACTGTTCACGTTGTAACTTAGGCCCGGCACCGCCGCCAGGGTCACCGCTGTGCCATCACTGTCCAGCGGCAAGGCCAGCACACCCGTGGTCGCATTAAACACACTTCCCAGCGCCACCAGGTCACTTACCGTATCCACACCCACCTGATTGGTAGCCGGGGCAAAGGTTTGGCTGGCCACAGTCATCACGCCGCCGTCCGTCACCGCCGCATCGGTGGCAATGTTTTGCGTGCGCAAAAAACCCGCGCCCAGCGTCATGGTCACACCCAGTTGGCTAAAGCCCAGCTCCAGCTGTTGGTTATTGGCCAGGTTGCCACCCGCACCCACCGTGCCGTTCAGCAGCGCGGTTATGTTAATCGTCTGGGTTTGGGCTACACCCGCATCAATCCGCGTCAGCGTAAAATTCTCGGTGGTGGCGTTATACCCAAACCTAAAGCTCTGGTCCCCCGTCACCAGCGTTTGGTCAAACCGCACCCCGGCAATGCCGTAAGTGGTGGCATCCCCATAGGCAATGTCAAAATCCTTTTGCCCGGCCAGCATGTTCACGTCATTAAACACCGTGGCATTGGCCAGACGGTCAATTTCAGCCTTAATGCCCTGAAATTCCCCATCCAGCAGCACCCGCGTGGCATCGTCATATTGGCCGCTGCTGGCCTGGGTGGCCAACGCCTTCATGCGGGTTATCAGTTCCGAAATCTGCCCCAGCGCGCCATCGGCAATTTGCAGCATGCTGGTGCCGCTGGTGGCGTTCAGCAGGGCGCTGGCCACCCCGGCATTTTCAATTTTCAGGCTGGTGCCAATGGCCATACTTGCCGCATCATCCGCTGCGCTCAGCACGCGCTGGCCGCTGCTCATGCGCAGGGTGCCTTGGGTCACGGCGTCGTTCTGGCGGGCTAAACTCGCCTGCGCATAGCGGGCCGAGGTATTGGCGGTGATGGATACCGGCATGATCAAACTCCTTGTCTGTTGCCTCACTCATGCAAAGGCCGTGCCAACAGGAAGTTCATGCGATTCGACCTCACCACAAAGCACCTGCTAAATTTCGCACCAATCCATCTTACGGAGACAGGGGGATGGGGGTTTTAGGGGGAGGGCCAATATATTAAACTTGGCCCCTCGCCCTAGTACTAAAGATGGGGGCGCCGGGGGAACACCCGGCCGCCAAGAGCGAGGCCGAAGGCCGTAGCGAAGGCGCGATAACGCGAAGCGTAACAAATTAAATGAAGCCCAGATTGTTTCAACAACTAAAAAGTACACGAAGCCCTTTTGAGCCAAAGCCGTTCCATGCTACATACACTCCAATGCGCATCAAAACCCTCACCGCCCCCAAAATGGCCGATGCCCTCGCCATCATCCGGCAAGAGCTCGGGCCGGAGGCGCTCATCCTCAGCACGCGCAAGGTCACCAACGCGGCTGGCGAACAAACGCTAGAAATCACCGCCGCCGTCAACGAGCCCGAGCCACCCAGCCGCGCGGTCGAACCCCTCACCACCCCGCTCCCCGCCACCGTGCTGCCCACCCCGCGCAAAGCCATGGCAGGCGCAGCCTCCGCCGGGCAGGTTCCTTCCTTGCCCGAGGTTCTCCACCAGCACGGCCTGCCCGAGCACCTCATCGCCAAGCTCGCCACCGCCCTGCCGGGGCTGCAATCGGCCGGGTTTTCGCAGGCCGAGGCCCTGGAAATGCTGCTCTCCAAGCTGGTCAGCTTTAGGGGGCCGACCGAAACCCTCAAACCCGGCCACGCCCATATCTTCCTCGGCCCACCGGGCGCAGGTAAAACCACGCTCATCGCCAAGCTGGCGGTGCAGCTGCACCAGGGGGGCCGCAACGCCGGGCTTATCTCGCTCGACGACCATAAACTCGGCGGCTTCGAAGCCCTCGCCATCACGGCGGAAACCCTCGGCGACACCGCCCATCTCATCAGCGGCGCCCACACCATCAAAGCCGCCATGCACGCCCTCGGCCCGCGCCCTGTTCTTCTCATAGATACCCCCGCCCTCACCCCCTACCAGCCGCAAGCCTTCGCCGCGCTCAAGCAGCGGCTAGATAACCTCGGCATTCCCGCCCAAGCCCATCTGGTCATCCCGGCCGACCTCAACGCCGACGACATGGCCGTGCTCCCCATCGCCGCGCACCGCTTCAACCTGCAAAGCCTGGTCGCCACAAGGCTCGATTGCACCACCCGCTACGGCGCCCTGCTCGGCACGGCAGCAGCCGCCAACCTGCCGCTGGGCCTCGCATCCCACAACGGCAACGTCGCCGCCGCCCCGCTCACCCTTACCCCGCAATGGCTGGCCCAGTCGCTGGCCACCCTGCCCCGCCAACCCTGGGAGTTCACCTCATGACCACACACCCCACCACCGCGCCGCTGTTCGCCATCGCCTCCGGCAAGGGCGGGGTCGGCAAAACGTCGCTCACCCTCAACCTTGCGGCCCTTATGGCCCAACAAGGCCAGCATGTGCTGCTGCTCGATGGCGACACCGGCCTCGCCAACCTCGACGTCCAGCTCAACGTGCAACCGGTGAAAGACCTCGCCCACGTGCTGGCAGGCCAGGCAACCTTAGCCGATATCGCCCTGCCCATCCCGCAATTAAGCCAAGGCAAGGGCAGCGTCACACTGCTCCCCGGCCGCGCCGGGCACGCCGGGCTCACCAGTGTCACCCAGCCCCAACTCACCCAACTGCTCACCGACCTCCGCACCCTCACCCTCACCCCATCACCCACCGTCATCCTGATCGACGTCGCCGCAGGCGTCGCTCCCGCCCAGCTCCTCATGTGCGCCCAAAGCACCGCCACCTTGCTTGTCACCACGCCCGACCCCTCGTCCCTCACCGACGCCTACGCCCTCATCAAACTCCTCTGGCAGCAACACGGCACCGCCAACACGCGTCTCATCGTCAACCAGGCCAGCAAAACCGAAGGCACGCAAGTCCACACCCGCCTCACCACCGCCGCCGAAAATTTCCTCAAACTCCCGCCCCTCCCCCTGCTGGGTATTATTCCGACCGACAAACACTACAGCCAGGCCGTGCGCGCCCAACGCATCGCCGCCCTCACCGCCCCCCAAAGCACAGCGGTCGAAGCCCTCGAAACCCTCCTCCCTAACCTGGTCTAAGCGCATGGACATTCCCTCACAATCCCCCTCCCTCCCCCAGCTGCTCTACGCGATGGGCGACCCCGTGCGCCTCACCATCCTCCACAAGCTTGCCGCCGCACCGGGGGGCCTCAGCTGCGGAGACCTCTGCCCCGAAACCCCCCGCAGCACCCTCACCCATCACCTCAAAATCCTGCGCGAATCCGGGCTCATCACCACCGCCAAACACGGCCAAACCCACATCAACCACCTCGCCTCTGCGGGGCTCGAGTCCCACTTCCCCGGCCTGCTCCCCGCCATTCTCCGCCACCTGGGCTAACTCACGCCCATGCAGCTTCTCAACGCTCTGCCCAACCTCAGCCGCCTCACCGGCCAACTGGGTTCGCAAACCGTCACCATCACGTTCACACCGCAACTGCCGCCCCATGTCCGCACCCAAATCGCGTCCTCGGGGGGCTCGGCCACACCGTTCACCCTCACGGTCACCGGCAGCCAGGGCAACCAGCTCACCTTCACCGCACCGGGCGGCCAAACCTACAGCGCCACCGTCAACCCGCCCCTCACGCCCGGCACCCAGCTCCAACTCACCCTGGCACCACCCGCCCCCAACCAACCGGCACCGGCGCAGCCCGCACTGCAAGCCACGCTCGTGGTCTCGCCCGCCCCCACTTCAGCCACACCGGCCACCGTTCTTTCCGCACCCGGCACCGCCGCACCGTTGGCTGCGGCGCCACTGCCCCCGTCCACTCTTCCGTCCCCCCTTCCGGCCACACCCCTCCCAACTGTTCCCACCCTCACCGTGGCGGCCCAATCCACCACCCCTCAAACCCTCCACAGCGCCCTCACCAGCGCCTTGCTCCGCAACCTTCCCGCACCGTCAACCACCGCTCCCCAGTTGCCGGTTCCTGCGGGCCCGGTGGCAGCCACATTTACCGCACCCATCCCTCCATCCTTCTTCAACACCCCGCTGGTGCTCACCCCCACGGCGGCCTTGCGGCCGGGCGGCAGCCAACCGGCCACCCTCAGCCTGCCCCCGGCACCTGCCACTCCTGCATCCCCTTCCAGCACACCGCCACCGCTCAGCCGCCCCATTCCCCTCACCCTCAATCTGGGTGTGCCACTTCCTCCCAACCAACCACAACCGGCGCTGCTCACACCCACCGCCTCCACCCCCACCTTGCTGCTTACCGGCAGCAGCAACGCCCTGCCCATGCTGGTGGCAGGACCGGTTGCGGCGGTTGGCACCACACCTTCCCCCACCCCCTCTCCCACACATCCCCAAGCCACCACACCACCTCAGGCCTCACCCCCTTCGACACCATCCTCCCCCCTCCCCGCCGCCCCGCTCCAAGCCGCACGCATCCTGCCTCCCACACCAGGCCTGCCCGCGGGCCAACACATGGCCCTGCTTGCCAGCGGCACAACAATCGCCGTAAAATCAGCCCAACCCTTGCCAACCGGAAGCATCCTCCTCATGCCCGACATCCCGCTCAACACCACCATCAACCCGGTGCAAACCGTGCAGCGGGTGCTACCGTCCGACAGCCAATCCCAGCCGCAATCCAACATGGCGCAACAGGGCAACAACACTCCCACTGCCGCACCCGTAGCCACCCAAACCCAGCAGGCGGTGCTGGCCCCGGGCATGGTGGTGCAAGGCACGCTTACGGGTCAAAACGAACAAGGCCAACCCATCCTCACCCTCACCGCCCCGCCGCAATTGGCCGGGCAGCAGGCGGCCTTAAATCTCGCCAACCCCACGGCATTGCTGCCGCTGGGCGCTGGGCTTACGTTGCGGATCGACAACTCCCTCGCCGCCACCATCCTCGGGCTCACGCTGCCCACCCAAACCCAAACCGCCTACACCGTGGGCACGCTGGGCGGCCGGTGGGAGGGTCTCCAGCAAGGCCTCCAGCTGCTCCAGCAGCAGGCGCCGGTGCAGGCCGCCAATTTGCGTGCGGGGCTACCGCAGTTGGCCAACCTGCTGCCGGGGCTGCTGGCGTTCACCAATGCGCTGCGCACCCCGCGTGCCGAAGGCGCCCTCGACCGCGAAGCCACCGCCATCCTCAAAGCCCTGGGGATAGACCTCACCTCCGACCTCGCCCAGCTCAGCCAGCTTCAGCAGCGTCCTTCCCCGCACTCCGAGCCCCAATGGCGCGGCACGGTGTTTCCGTACGTAGAAGCACCGAACGAAGACCCCCGCCAAGGCGGCTTCTTCTGGCGGAGGGAAAAACGCGACGACCCGCGCGCCCCCACCGGCACGCGCTTTGTGGTAGAGCTCGAAATGTCGCAAATGGGCCCGCTCCAGCTCGACGGGCTGGTCACCTATCCTGAAATCTGGCTCAAGCTCCGCCGCACAACCCCACCCGAGGCCGGCTTCACCGAAAACCTGCAAACCCTGATAACCGACCTGCTGCACACCTACGGCCTCAGCGGCGGCATTGCGGTCGAAACCACCGCCACCTTCCCGGTCAACCCCCGTGCCGAACTGCTGGCCGAAACCGACAACCCCCTGCCCACCAGCGCGTAACCCTCCACGTCAAATCTCCCTCCCCTGCCGCTTCGCTAAACTGCCACACTCCCCTCTGCAATTCCGCAATCGCCCAAAGCCGCCTCTTGCCGTTTACAACGCCCGCGTGCAGGGTCAGCACATGTCACTCACGTCGCCCATGCCTGCGCCCATGCCCGCCCCCACCGGCGGCCCTGCACCCGTTTCCCCGGGGGCCATTCCGCTCAACCGCCCCCAGTTGAGCGACTCCCTCTTCACCAAATTCGCCGCCCTCATCTACGAGCTTTCCGGCATGCGGTTCGAGCCCAACAAAGCCTATTTCATCGCCTCCAAGCTCGATATCCGCGTGCAGGCGCTGGGGCTGAAAAATTTTGAAGCTTATTTATCGTACCTCGAAAGCCCTGCAGGCCGGGCCGAATACGGTTTCCTGGTCGACGAAATCACCATCAACGAAACCTTCTTTTTCCGGCACGAACCGCAATTGCAAGCCTTCCGCGACGAAGTGCTGATGCCGATGGTCTTTGCCCGCCGCGCCCAGCGGCAGATGCGCTTCCGCATCCTCTCCGCCGCCGCCAGCACCGGCGACGAACTCTACACCATCGCCCTGATGCTGAAGGACATGGGCCTGACCGGCAAAGATATGACCTTCGAACTCATCGGCACCGACATCTGCCACGACGCGCTGAACAAGGCCCGCGCCGGGGTCTACCGTAAATACAACATCCGCAACGTGCCGCCGGGGCTTCTGCAGCAGAATTTCGACCACACCCCGGGCGCGGGCGGCGGCACCGAAACCTGGACCATCAAGCCCGACGTCAAAGCCATGTACCGCTTCCAGGAAGGCAACCTGATGGACGCCACCCGCCTCTCCACCCTCGGCAAGTTCGACATCATCTTCTGCCGCAACGTGCTGATCTACTTCGACGAAGCCAGCAAGGAAAAAGTCGTACGTAATTTAACTGGCATTCTGGTCGACGACGGCTACGTGCTGCTCGGCCACTCCGAAAACGTCTACAGCCAGCGCCATATCCTCCGGCCCGATAAAACCCACACCAACGCCATCGCCTACACTAAGGCGCCTCCCGGCACGCCCAAATTCAACGTCTAAAACTCTTCTACCTGCGCCGCCCCGCCACATCATCCAACGCCGCCTGCGCTTTTTTGGCCTTGGCTTTCCGCGCCGCCAGCTGCTGCCGCTCGTGCAGCAGTTCATAGGTTTTCTGGCCCGCAAACAGCTCCTGCAATTGGGCGCACTGGGCGTTTTCCTGCCCCTGCATGGCCGTTTCCACCTGTTTCAAATCCGCCAGGTCGCGGCGGATGCGCGCATCGAACGCCAGCGCCGCCTGCAACGCCACCACATCGTTCTCGCCCACTGCGTCGGCAAAGGCGGCTTCGGCCTCGCGCACCAGCTCATCCATCCGCGCGCGGCACTGGGCCAGCGCTTCGCGGGTCTGGTTCAGCGCCAGCTGGGCCGCGTCCACCTTGCGCTCGGCCACTTTAATCAATACCGCCAGCGTTTCGGTCATACCGTATTATCCCGCCAGCGCGGCTTCCAACCGCTTGAAGCTCTCGGCCATGCTGCACCCTTCGTTGGGCGCCTGCCGCAAAAACGCTTCCAGTTTCGGCATCAGCCGTATCGCCTCATCCACCTGCGGGTCGCTCCCGGCGGTATAGGCCCCCAGGCGAATCAACTCCGCCATATCATCATACGTTGCCATCACCTGCCGCGTGCGCTGCACGTGCTTATATTCATCCTCGCTTAAGCACTTCGGCACCATCCGGCTCACGCTCTGCAGCACGTCTATGGCGGGGAAGTGCCCGCGCTCCGCCAAGCTCCGTGTCAGCACAATATGCCCGTCCACAATCCCGCGCACGGCGTCGGCCACCGGCTCTTCCATGTCACTACCTTCCACCAGCACCGTAAAAATGGCGGAAATACTCCCCTGCCCGGTGCCCGGCCCGGCGCGCTCCAGCAGGCGCGGCAGTTCCGCAAACACACTGGGTGTATAGCCGCGCGTGGTGGGCGGCTCGCGGCTGGCCAGGCCAATCTCGCGCTGGGCCTGCGCCAGGCGCGTCACGCTGTCCATCAGCAGCAGCACTTTAAACCCGCAATCCCTAAAGTACTCCGCCACCGCCATGGTCAAATACGCCGCCTGGCGGCGCACCAGCGGCGGCTCGTCGCTGGTGGCGGTTATCACCACACTGCGCGCCAGCCCGGCCGCGCCCAACTCTTCTTTAATAAACTCGTTCAGCTCCTTGCCGCGCTCGCCAATCAGGCCGATTACCGTCACTTCGGCCTTGCTGTGCTTGGTCAGCATACCCATCAGCACGCTTTTGCCCACACCGCTGCCCGCAAAAATGCCCAGGCGCTGGCCCTCACACAGCGGCAGCAGCGTGTTCAGCACGCGCACGCCGGTGTCCATCTTCGGCCCCACCATTTTGCGCTGGAACGCGGGCGGCGGCCCGGCCCGCAGTAACCGCTCCTCGCCCCCCATGCTCGCCAGCGGGCCTTTACCGTCCAGCGGCTCGCCCAGGCCACTCACCACCCGGCCAATCCAGCTGTGGTTAATGCGCAGGCGCCCCCCACCCGGCCCGTCCATGTACACCCGCTGGCCCGGCCCCAGGCCCATCATCGTGCCGTAGGGCATCATCAGCGTGCTGCCGTCTTCGGCGGTGCCCACAATCTCGGCCGCACGGCCTTCCGGCTCGCCTAAAATGTCAGTTATCCGACAACGCGCCCCCATCGTCGCCGCCCCCGCCGCACTCAGGCCGGCCACACGCACCACCAGCCCGTCAACCGCCGTTATCCGGCCATAAGCGTGCGCCAGCGGCAGGGTTTCCAGCCGGTCAGACAGTTCGGGCAGTTGCGCTAATTCCACAGCCTATGCTGCCATAAACATCGCCTTCCTGCCATGGCTCCACCAAAACACTTGCCTAACCACGCACCGCCCCTGTAGGTTGAAAACAACAACCACAAGAAAACAAAGGGCAAACCCATGCTCAATATGCAAGGCAACAACCGCCAGACCGAAAAATCCACCACCATGCTGCAACAGCTGGTGACGTTCGAACTTTTCGGCGAAGTCTTCGCACTGCCCATCCTCGATGTCCGCGAAATCATCCGTCTCACCGCCATTACCCCGGTGCCCCAGGCGCCGTCGTTTGTGGAAGGGGTCATTAACCTGCGCGGCCAGATCATCCCGATTGTCGACCTGCGCAAGCGCTTTGGGGTCGACACCCAGGCCGCCACCGACGAAACCCGCATTATCGTGGTGGAACTCGGCAACGGCATGGTCATCGGCCTGATCGTCGACGCCGTGCGCGAGGTCGAGCGCATCCCTTCCGACAGCATCCTGCCCCCGCCCAGCCTGGTGGCGGGCTCCATCGGGTCAGAATACATCAAGGGCATCTCCAACCACGACGACAAGATGATCGTGCACATCGACATGCGCAAAGTCTTCAACAACACCGAAATCACGGCCCTGGAAAGCGCCGGCTAACCCCAGGCAACCCCAAAACAACCCGCCAAAAGGCGGGTTGTTTGTTTACCCGCCGCAGGCGGGCATGGGGTTCGGCCCCACACGCGAGGCTCAGAGGGTCATCCCGGTGCTTTTTCGGACAGCGCCGTGTACAGGCCAAAGGGTACATAAGCTGGCCGAAAAAGTGCCGGGGGGCCCTCTGAGCCCGCGCCAAGCTCGCCTAACTACCAAAAAAGGAGCCCGCAGGCTCTTTTTGGGTAGTTAGGCTTTTTTACCAGACCCATACTTGTTCATGAATTTTTCCATCCGACCCATACTGTCCAAAATCTTCCGCTCACCGGTATAAGCCGGGTGGTTTTTGCTGTCGATTACCAGTTGGTTACGGCTGTCGGGCTCCCCGTGGGTGGTGCGGGTCATGTATTCGGTGCCGTCCGTCATCACCACTTTAACAAAGTGATAGTTCGGGTGAATGTCTTTTTTCATCAGGTAATCTCCAATCTGTTGGCGCATGGTTCCGACCATGCTCGATGGGGCCTTTTCGCCAAAATCCCCCCCAACGTCAAGCAAAATCAGCACGTATACTACGAAGTTCTTGTTGAATCCACTTTCAAACTCTCTC
Source organism: Proteobacteria bacterium UBA6156 (assembly GCA_002422365.1). Lineage (GTDB taxonomy): Bacteria > Pseudomonadota > Alphaproteobacteria > UBA2136 > UBA6156 > UBA6156. The sequence continues at coordinate 29 of DIUO01000018.1, read as the reverse complement.
ACGGAGGCAGGGGGATGGGGGTTTTAGGG
>DIUO01000036.1 GCA_002422365.1 Proteobacteria bacterium UBA6156 | reverse complement strand
AAAACCCCCTTCCCCCTGCCTCCGTGAGATGGGGCGGTGGCGAATTCAGCAGGAGCTTCGTAGAAAGTATTAGGTACTAGGCTGTCAGGCCGCTGGCGGCGAGTTTTTCGGTCAGGATGGTGAGGGAGATGCCGAGGAGGTCGGCGGCATACTGCTTGTTGCCCTGGGTGTAGCTGAGGGTGGCCAGCAGGGTTTCTTTCTCGATTTCCGCCAGGCGTTTGGGGACGAAGGCCGCGCTGGTGCCGCCGCTGGCGTAGGCCTGCGCGGCCAAACTGCTGGCGGCAGGGGTGATGCTGGCGCGGGCGTTCTCGTTGCTGGCGGCGGGGTTCATGTGTTGCAGCGACATGGGGGAGAGGATGATGTGGTCGGCGGTGATGCTGCTGCCCTGCGGGCCGCAGAGCAGGATGGCGCGGTGGAGGGTGTTTTCCAGCTCGCGCACGTTGCCTTTCCAGTAGCAGGTTGTCAGTTTGGTTTCGGCCTCTGGGCTAAGCGACGGCACGCTGGTGTAGCCGTTGGCGTGGGCGTATTTGGTGGCAAAATGGCGGGCGAGCGGGACGATGTCGGCGGGGCGCTCGCGCAGGGGCGGGAGGTCGAGCGTGACGACGCTGAGGCGGAAGTAGAGATCTTCGCGGAATTTGCCTTCGGCGACGTAACTCTCCAGCTGCCGGTTGGTGGTGGCGATGAGGCGGATGTCGACTTCGATGGGTTTGTCGGCGCCGATGGGGTCGATGACCCGCTCCTGGATGGCGCGCAGCAATTTGGCTTGCAGGGAAAGATCCATTTCGGAGATTTCATCGAGCAGCAAGGTGCCGCCGTGGGCTTGCTGGAATTTGCCCTTGCGCTCGGCCAGGGCACCGCTGAAGGCGCCTTTGGTGTGGCCGAAGAGTTCGGATTCCAGCAGGTTCTCGGGTATCGCCGCGCAGTTGACGGCGATGAAGGGTTTGGCGGCGCGCGGGCTGTGGGCGTGGATGAAGCTGGCCATGACTTCCTTCCCCGTACCGCTTTCTCCGCGCAGCAGCACGGTGGCGTTGCTGGTGGCAAACTGTTGGGCCTGGGCCTGGAGGGCGGTGCTGGCGGGGTCTTCTGCCACCGGGCCGCCGGTGGTGGGCTGGGGGGCGAATTTATCGAGCAGTGCCATGAGCAGGCGGGGTTCGGGCGGGGCGGTGAGGTATTCCACTGCCCCCAGCCGGATGGCCTTGGCGCCGGTGGCCGGGGTGGCCGGGCCAACCGCCACCACCGGGATGCTGAGTTTGTTGGTTTTGAGGAAGGTCATCAGCTCCGGCAGGTGGTCGGGTGTGGTGAAGGCCAGCGCGACGGACTCGGTGGTGAGGGTGGCTTCGGCCTCGGCCAGCTTGGCAAAGGCCTGGGCCTTGATGCTGGGTAGGGTGAGGCCGAGGGCGAGGATCATGGCGCTAGATTAGGGGAAAAAGTGAACAGTGAACAGTGGACAGTGAACAGGAATGCCTCTTTGAGTGGGCTTGCTGTCTGCTGGTTGTCCAGAATTACCTCTATTTGAAGACCTGCACGCGTTGGGTGGGGGGGAGTTGGGCGTTGAGGTGGAGTTCGAGCTGGCGGGGGTTTTCTTGCCGCACCAGGCTGAGGATGGCGGTGGTGATGAGTTTACGGGTGAGGAGGTCGTCGGCGCCGTTACGCTCCAGCCGGGTGGCCAGCGGGGTGAGCACCAGATAGGCCAACACCGCGCCATAAAACGTGGTGAGAATGGCGATGGCCATGGCCGGGCCGATGGAGGCGGGGTCGGACAGGGCCCCCAGCATTTGCACCAGCCCGATGAGTGTGCCGATGAGGCCCATGGAGGGGGCGACCTCTGCCGCGCGGCGGAGGACGGCGAGCGCGCGTTCGTGGCGTTCCACCATGGTGGTGGTGTCGTTGTAGAGCAGTTTTTCGATGGCTTCGGCGGGGGCGCCATCGACCGCCAGGCTGAGCGCCTGTTTGAGGAAGGGCAAGGTTTCTTTGCGGGCGTCGTCTTGCAGGGCCAGCATGTTGCTGGCGCGGGCTTTTTGCGAGAGGGCGATGAGGCGGCGGGCGAGGGACGGGAACTCCGGCACCTTGCTGACCAGCGTGCCGGAGGTGGTGACGGCGGCGCGGAGGACCTCGGCCAGCGGGAACGACGTGAGGGTGACGGTGAGGGTGCCGCCGATGACGATCATCAGCGAGGGGAGGTCGACAAACGCGCCGAAATGCCCGCCGATGGCAATGGCGCCGCCGACCAGCCCCAGGGAGAGGAACAGGCCGAAGAGCGTCATACTATCCATGAACGGGGTCTAGGTGGACGATTTGACGATTTCGGTCATGGTCACGCCGAGTTTGTCGTCGACGATGACCACTTCGCCACGGGCCACCAAGCGGTCGTTGACGTAGACGTCGATGGCGTCGCCGACTTTGCGGTCGAGCTCCACCACCGCGCCGCGCCCGAGTTTGAGCAGCTGGGAGATGTTCATGGCGGTGGTGCCGAGCACGGCTTTGACGGTGACGGGGACATCGTAGACGGCCTCGAGCCCGGCCTCGCTGCCCTTGGCGCCGGTGTTGGCGTCGCCGAGGTCTTCTAGATTCAGGTTTTGCTTGTCGTTCATAACTTCGGAGCCTTTGACGCTTGTTTTGCGTAATCTTAACGGGGATTATCCTTGGCAGCAAGCGCCCGTGCTGTCTTCCTAGGCCCTGATGCGGCCGAATGGGATATTCTTACCATAGTTGGCCGGGCAAAGCGCTTGGCTTACGTTGCCCTACGGCAGGGGGGCCGCTAATTTAGAGTCAGTTTTTCGTTATCAAAAAAGGATATATTCTCTCATGCCACGCCCCCGTTTAACCACGATAGCCCTTGCTGGTGCTGCTGGAATTCTCGTGATTGGTATGTTCAGCAGCGCTGTTCGCTTTAACAATGCCATGGTGTCGCTGGACGAAATGAAAAAAGCCGAGCTGGAGGCAACCAAGACGGAATATGGCCAGTGCCTTATAAAAATTTTGGAAACTAACCAAATGGCCAATGCTTACAAGAACGATGTTATGCAGTTGGCGACGCAGGCCGGGACCAACCTTGACCGGGTGAGTGAATCTCTGTTGGCCCTACTTGGCACGCAGATTATTCCGCAACTGTCGCCAGAGCTCCGTGCCAATGTGCAGCAGGAAATTGTGAGTTGCCGTAATGCCTATATTGGCCGCGTGGATATGGCATTAAAGCCTATGTATATTAACTTTAACCGGTTGCAGCGGACTTTCCCGAACAGTTTTTATAACCGGATTTTCGGGTGGGAGTTGGAAGAACTGGTGCTGCCGACCACCGGGACGGCGCGTGCGGATTTTGAAACCGGAACCACCGGCCCGCTACCCCTTGAATAGGGAAAGCACTCGCAATGGTTTGGCTTGTCGCAGCCGCAAGTTTTATCGCCTGCGTCGCTATTTGGCATTTTAGGCAGGGAATTACCCTGCTGGAAGCCTGTGGAATTTTTTTAGCCAGCGTGACTTCTTTTCTGGTGTCGCATAACTATCTTGTGGAGCGCAATTCTGCTGACACTTACATTACTAGCGGCACGGTCACATCTAAGGTGCACCGGCCAAGCTATACTTATTATGATGATAATACCTTGAGGACAGAACCAGAGCACTGGATTATTGAACAGGCACCTGTTGCCTATGATTCGGCCCGCATTAAGTATGTTTCTCGGCCTTATACAGGCCGCCGCAGCGGTTTGAAAGAAACGTGCTTTGGACATTGCGCCTACCAATACCCCCAGGGCGAAATAACACGGGAAGCATGGTTAATTGGAACGGCGGGGCACGGTTACGTTATTTTACATGATGCTGCCCCTGAAATGTGGGGGTTTGCGCAGTTGGGAGACCCGGCTGCCGCAACGCTAGCTTTTCAGAACCCGCTGCGCGCCAATGCTGATGTTATTTATGCAGGCACCCTGGGTGGCAAGGCCTTGCCCGATGATGCAGACGCCGCTCCTCAGAGCCTTAAGCCCATCCCCTATTTTACGAAAACCCAGGATTGGTACGGTCTTACTTTTAACCGTTTGCAGGGCCCCTCTTCTCTCGGATTCACGCTGGAACGCGATGACCGTATTGAGCGCCTTAACAGCCGATTAAACCAAAATACTCCGATTTCGGTGGGGTTAGTGGTTACGCATGACCCCTTGTATTATGAAAAATTGAAACGATCCTGGTATGGGGGCAAACCTAATGACTTTGTTGTAGTGGTTCATGCCTATCCGGATAGCCGCATTGGCACAATCAATGTGTTAACGTGGAAGAACTACACGCTGGTGCAGCACGTGGTGCAGGCCCTTTTGAAGTCTCAGAGTGCTCAGAAGAATGACCTTATACCCCGCCTGGAAGAGGCCCTTTTAAAGGGACCTACGTTTCGTCCCTTAAGGCTTGATACCTTGGATTATCTGGCGGTGCATATCCCCGATGCCGACATGGCTTTTATTTTAAGTTTTCAGGTTATTTTGTGCCTTTACCTGTTGCTGTTGCTGAGCCTTGACCCGAGCAGCAAGAACAGCCGCGCCAATTGGCATGATATTTTTGAAACCTGGAACCGTCACGGCAAACCGAGCTCGTTGCGGTATTATCTCCATCCGCTTTCGTCTACCGGTGTCTTCATTTTTTATAATATGATACCGCTGCTGCTTTTTCATTTATGGGAAAAGGTATTTATACCATTCCGGACATTGCCGGGACTCTATTAACTCGCGTTGAGGCCAGTGGCTTGAGATGACCCCTTGAGCTGTTTATTTCAGGGCGTCGACGAGGTCGTCGTCGTCGCCCAGCAGCTGGCGGGCGCGCTCGCGGGCGGCGCTGGTGGCGGCGGATTCGAGGTCGGTGGCCGGGGTATTGGGTGTGGTTGGCGCAGGAGTGGCTGGGGTTGCGGCGGGGCTGGTTGGTGCATCGGGTGCGGCGGCGGCTGCTGCCGGGGGTGCGGCTGGCGTGGCCTGGGGTGCGAGATTCACCGCCGGGCGGGGTTCGACCGGCAGCAGGGCTGCGCCGGCGCCGGCCAGCAAAGCGTCGATAGCCTCGAGGTGTTGCGCGAGTTTGGCCTCGACGCCGCCGTTGGCCCACTCGACCACCGCGTCGGCCGGGCCGAGGGAGGAGTCGGTTTTGATGTGCATCGGCAGGCCCATGATGGCGGCTTGCGGCAGGCCGAGCTTTTCGTGGTAGCCGCGTGCGGCGGGGTGAACGCGGAGGGTCAGGGCTTCGTCGGCTGTCAGCAACGGCAGCAGGGTGCGGAGATGATTTTCGAAGAGTTCGGCCGCGTAATGCTGCACGGCATGGCCGACCAGATGATGCAGCGTGGTGCGCAACAGGCTGATGGTTTGGGTGAGGAGATGCTCCTCGCGTTCGGTTTGCGCCTTTTGCAGGGCCATGAGGGTATTTTGCAGGTGCTGCTGCACCTGGGCGAGGTCGGCCTGGGCCTGGTTTTGGCCTTCGGCCAGGCCGGTTGTGTAGCCTTCGTCGTAGGCTTGCTGGCGCAGGGCCTCGGTTTGCGATTTGCTGGCGCTGCCCCCGCTGCTGACCGGCATGCCCTTTTGGGTTTGCACCAGTTCGAAGAATTCGGTGTCGAACCCGAACTTGGTGTAAGGCGTGGAGGAGGACATGCGGCAGCCGGGGCGGGTTAGGTGATGAACTCGTCGGCACCGTCTCCGCCCGAGGCGATGACGATGGTGCCCCTGTCGGCGAGGTTTTTGGCCACGGCGACGATTTTGAGCTGGGCTTCGTCGACATCTTTGACTTTGACCGGGCCCATGGCGTCCATATCTTCGCGCAGGATTTTGGCGGCGCGCTCGGACATGTTGCTGAGGAATTTGTCGCGCATATCCGGCTTGGCGCCTTTGAGGGCCAGGGCGAGCACGTCTTTGTCGATATCGCGCAGGATGGTTTGGATGCCTTTGTCGTCGGTCTTCATGATGTCGTCGAAGGTGAACATGAGGGCGCGGATACGCTCGGCGTCGCTGGGGTGGCCTTGTTCGAGCAGGCCCATGAAGCGTTGTTCGTTGCTGCGGTCGAAGTTGTTGAAGATATCGGCCATGAGCTCGTGGCTGTCGCGCGTGGTTTTTTGGGCGAGGTTGCGCATGAACTCGCTTTTGAGGGAATCTTCCACCGCCGAGAGGACTTCGCGCGGAACGTTGTCCATGACGAGGATGCGTTCCATGACTTCCATCGCGAGCTCTTGCGGCAGCACTGCCAGCACCTTGGCGGCGTGGCTGGCCTTGATGCGGCTGATGATGACGGCCACGGTTTGGGGATATTCGTTGACCAGAAAGCCCGCCAGGGTTTCTTCGTTCACGTTGGCGAGTTTCTCCCACATGGTGCGGCCTGCGGGGCCGCGCATTTCTTCCATGAGGTCTTTGACGCGTTCTTCTTTCATGAAGCTGCGCAGGTAGCGCTCGGTGGTGCCCCAGCCGCCGACGACACCGCCGCCACCGCCGCCGACGTTCTCGGTGAAGTCGGACAGGGTGGTTTCCATTTCTTCCGACGTGATGTGCCCGAGGGTGGCCATCTCGCGCGAGATGTCGCGGATTTCGTAGTCATCCATGTAGGAGAACAGCTGCGCGGCGCGTTGTTCGCCCATGGCGAGCATGAGGATGGCCGCCTTGCGGGGACCGACGAGAGGAGTGCCTTTGGCCATGATTCAGGTTCTCCCGCTTAACTGTTGCCGTTGCCGGAGGATGGGCTACCGGCCATCCAGGTACGGACCACGCCGAGGCTTTCTTCCGGGTATTGGTCGATAATCTCGTTGACTTTTTTGACCGAGGATTCGCGGACGCGGCCCTGTACCGAGCGGATATCGACCATGGAATTTTCGGCTTCGGCCGGGGCCGCACTGCCGCCCATAGGGGCAATGCCGCCCATTGCCGGGGCCGCGGCCATGTGAGCCATACCGCCCGGCAGCAAGTTGCCACCGCCCCCTGCCAGTGCGGCATTGAGTGTGGTGAGCGCGGGCTTGACCACCAGCAGGCCGACGACAATGAGTGCCACCACGATGAGGGCATACTGGGCGAGGTTGAGCATCTGGGCCTTGTTGATGAAGGGATCGACCACGGCCTCAGGCTCGGCCACCGGCATGAACGGCATATCGACAATTTCCACTTTGTCGCCACGGGCGGCGTCGTAGCCGATGGCGGTTTCCACCAGGGTGCGGATGCGGGCGCGTTCGTCGTCGGTGAGCGGGGTGTAGGCGGCGGGGTCGCCCTCGGCCCCGGCGGCCGGAGTTTTGCCCGCCACCAAGACGGCCACGGAGAGTTTGCGGATGTCTCCGCCATTGCGGGTGACGCTGCGCACGGTTTTCGAGATTTCGTAATTGGTGGTGGTTTCGGTGCGGGCCTCGTTGCTGCCTGCCCCAGCCCCTGCGCCACCCTGGGCGCCGCCCGGAATGTTGCCTGCCACACCGGCAACACCGCCGCCACCGTCGGAGGAGGCGCTGGTGCTCTCGATGGTTTGTTCGGAGCGGACGACCTGTTGGGTGGGGTCGTAGAGTTCGGATTGTTCGGTGAGTTTGTCGAGGTTGAGCTCGGCGGTGACGCGCACCACGGCGTTGCCGTTGCCGACGACGCGCTCCAGCATGGCGCCGATGGATTCTTCGTAGCGTTTTTCTAAGCTACGGCGCAGGCTGCTGGCGCTGCCGGCGCTGTCGGTTTGGGTTTTACCGTCGTAGAGCAGGGTGCCGCGTTGGTCGATGACCGTAATGTTGGCCGAGCTGAGGTTGGGCACGGCGGCGGCCACCAGCTGGGCGATGCTTTGCGTTTGCTCCGGCGTGAGGGTGCGGGCGCCGAGGTTCAGCGCAATGGCGGCTGAGGGCAAAACTTGCTCGCGGCTGAACAGATTTTGTTTGGGCAGCACGATGTGCACGCGCGCGCCGCTGACGGCGGGAATGGTGCCGATGGTGCGGGCGAGCTCGCCTTCCAGCGCGCGTTTGGCGTTGAGGTTGCTAACGAAGTTGGTGGTGCCGAAGCTGGACTGGCTGTCGAAGAGTTCGTAGCCCGCGGTGGAGCCGCCGACCAGCCCCTGCCCTGCCACTTGCAGGCGGAGTTCGCCGACGCGGTCGGAGGGGACGTAGACGGAGCCGTCGCCGCGTACTTCGTTCGGGATGCTTTGGCTGGCGAGATAGTCGGTGATGCGCGAAGCCTCCTGGCTGTTCAGCCCGCCATAGAGCAGCACCAGGCCCGGCGATTGCGCGCGGTTGATGACCATACTGGAAATGGCGATGACCGCCGCAATACCGATAAACAGGGCCAGAATACGGCCGGGGCCTAAACTACGAAACGCGTTCAGCAACGATTCCATGCGGGGGCATAGCTCCTTTTTGCTCCGGGCCCAGGCCCGGGAGACTTCTTTTTGTTAGCGGTGCATTCTTGCGCCGAGGAGCGGCATACCTGCCATATATTCATTGGTGCCGCAAGTTGGGTTTGACTGCAAGAGGCTTGATGCGATGAATGTGGCAAGGGTGCCGCAGGGGGAGGCACAGAAATGTTGGGGGGCCCTGACGAAGCGGCACAAGATTTAGGGGGGAATGGGAAGTAAAAGACATGGATTATCAAGCCAAGCGGTGTTCTTTCTTGCCCCCGATGCGCCCGTTTTGCGGGCATTTGCCACGGGAAAAGGGATTGTCAGTTGCCATTTGCCCCCGGCAAGATAAGGACAGGTCGGGCTGCGCAGAGACACCTTTGCGGGTCAGACTGCGACTGGACGCGTGATGAAAAGTTAGGCACAGTCGCGGTGCCGGCATGTAGCCGGTGAATTAACTCAAGTACGAGGACCATATATAATGGCTATCACCTTTAACACCAACCTGGCCGCACTGGGCGCCCAGCGTAACATTGGCATTGCCAGTAACGCCGCCTCCAGCTCGCTCTCGAAGCTCTCTTCGGGTAGCCGTATTCCGCAGGCCAAAGATGACGCCGCCGGTCTGGCCATCGGTTCTAAGCTGAAAAGCGAAGTCACCGGTCTGACCCAGGCATCTAACAACGCCGCCCAGGCGATTTCGCTTTTGCAAATTGCTGACGGTGCGCTTTCGTCCATCGGCGACATGTTGCAGCGTATGAAAGCGCTGGCTGTGCAGTCGAGCTCGGGCCAGCTGGCCGACAGCGACCGCAGCCTGCTGAACCAAGAGTTCACCAGCCTGCGCAGTGAAGTTGACCGCGTTGCCGCACTGACGAACTTTAACGGCACCACGCTGCTGGCCGGTTCGACCACCACCACCGCCAACACCAACGATGTAACGACTGTTGGCAGCGCCACCACCGTAAAAAACCTGGTGGGCGAAGGTGTGTCCAGCATCAACTTCTCGTCTTCCTTCTCGGGCGATGCGGTTGCGATGTCGTACAACGCCAAAGGCAATGTGCTGACCCTGACCAACCTGAGCACCGGCCAAAGCGACAGTGTGAACATCAACAGCACCGCAGTTGCCGCCGGCACCACCCAGACCGTAAACTTCGGTAACCTGGGCGCCACGGTTGTGCTGAACGAGAACTTCGACAAGAGCATCAGCACCGACCTGACCAACGGCTACCGCACCCAGACCCTGGCTGTGGGTGGCGCGCAAGCTGCCAAGGTGACCGCGAGCACTGTGTCTCTCAACACCATGTTCAGCGAAGCCTCCGGCCTGACGGCTGCGGATGTGAGCGGCGTGACTTTCTCGATCGGCGCCACCACCGCAACGGCCAGCACCATTACGGCTACGGTTGGCGGTAAGGCGTTCTCGGTTGCCACATCGGCCGGTGCCACCGGCGGTACGGTTGACCTGACCAGCACCGGCGCGCGCAGCATTACGCTGACCGACGGCGCAGGCAGCACCATCGAGCTGAACTTTACGGTTGCCACCGCGTTTGCCGACGGCGACGCTGCGACGATCACCCCGACCACGGTTGGCCTGAACACGGCTGACCTGGATGTGAACGCCAACGATGTGGTGATTACTTACACGGCTGGTGGTGGTACAGCGGCTGTGAGTGGTATCACGGTTTCCAACGTCACGTTCACTGAAGCCAGCGGCCTTAAGGTTACCGACTTTGATGGTGTGACCGGACCGACGGTAAGTGCAGCTACTGCTGCGGCTGCCACTTCGGGTACCATCAGTGTAGGCGGCGTGACCTTTACGAGCACGACAGCTAGCACCAACTTCACCAGCGCTGGTGCCAAGACATACTCCTACTCGGACGGTAACGGTAACAGCTTTGACCTGACCTATACGGTGAGCGGTGCGTTTGCTGACGGTAACACGCTGACGGTGGACTCGATTGCGCTTGACCACACCCCGACTGCCGATGTGACTTCGGCCAGCGTGGTGGGTGTCACCAAGGGTTCGGCCAGTACCTTCGACTTTGGTGATGTAGACGCCGGTGAGATCACTTGGAGCACCGGCACGGCCAACGCCGCGACTGCCAGCGTGACCCTGAACGGCCTGACCTTCACCTCGGGCACGGTTAACCTGACCACTACCGGTCAGAAAACCGTCACGTTGACCAACGGCAGCGGTACGAGCGCGACTTCAATCACCTATCAGTTCAATCTGACAGGCGCGATTGATGCCGATGACAGCTTCACCCAGCAAATCGGCGACTTTGGCCGTGTGATTGGGGTGAACTCGGTCACCAGCGGCACCACCACGTTCGACTTTAAAGTCGGTACCGGTGTGACCAGCAACGACAGCATCGCCTTCGAACTGGGTAGTGCGACGACGTCGGCTCTGGGAATCGGTTCGAGCACCATTGACACCACAACCAACTCGAACACGGCGATTGCTGCGATTAACGCCGCGATTACCTCCGTGTCGAGCCGTCGTGCTGACATCGGTGCCGCCCAGTCCCGTCTGGACTTTGCGAGCACCAGCATCAACGTGGCGATTGAGAACACCACGGCCGCCCAGAGCGCTCTGCTCGACGTGGACGTGAGCTCGGAAATCACCAAGTTCACCAACCAGAACGTGCTGATGCAGGCCGGTATCAGCCTGCTGGGCCAAGCGAACCAGCAGCCTGCGCTGCTGCTGCGTCTGCTCCAGTAGTCTCGGTAACGGAAAAAGGAGCCTTCGGGCTCCTTTTTTGTCCTCCGCTCGTCCCTTCGGAAACCGCCCGTTTTCTTGCTTTGCAGAAAACGGGCTTGTTTCCTCTCGGGTGCTCTGGAATTGCTTATATTACGAAGGGAGGGGTGTCCCCCTCCCTTCAAAACCCACCCCCGCGCTCCGCTCCACGATGGCCGGGGCCGCAAACACACGGCGGCCTGCGGCCGCCGAAATACTATGTGGTTATATTCTTAATGATGATTATGTTGGTGGTGTTCGGTTTCGGCTTCGGCATCGGGTTGGGTGCCGAGGGGTTTGACAATGAAGTCGACTTTGACGTCTCCGGCGTTGGCGAAGGTGAGAGTGCCGGGGATACTGTCTCCGGCCTTGTAGGGGGCCGCAAGTTGCATCGCCATGATGTGGAAGCTGCCGGGCTGGAGCGTAACTGTAGACCCTGCCGGAATGGCGATACCGCTGCCCATATGCACCATTTTGGCGACGCCGCCTTCGGTTTGGGTGTGGTGCAGCATGGTGTGCCCGGCGCCTTGCAGGGTGGCGGCGGTGAGGGTCTCTTCGGTTGTGCCCTTGTTGGTGATGGCGAGGTACCCGGCGGCGGTGGTGGCGGTGGGGGCGGTGGCACGTGTCCAGGGGTGTTGGATGTGCAGGTCGCCGACGGTGTAGTCGTGGGCGAAGCCGAGGGTGGGGAGGAGTGTGAGGGCGAGGAGAAGGTTTTTCATGGGCTCCATGCTAAAGCGAGGCTTGCCCTGTGGCAAGGTGCGCAGGTATGCTGGCGGCATGATTTACCGGATGTATCTGATGTTGTTGGTGGCCACCGCGCTGTTGGCCGGTGTGGCCTTTTACCTGGTGCAGCAAGGTGCGCGCCCCCTGCCCGCGACCCAGCCGCCGGTGACCTTTACGGCGCCGTTTTCGCTGACCGACATGCAAGGGCAGCCTGTGAATGAAACGACGTTTTTAGGTAAGCCGACGCTGTATTTTTTCGGTTTTACGCAGTGCCCCGACGTATGCCCGACCACGCTGAACACGCTGGCGGGGTGGTTGAATGAGATTGGGCCGGAGCAGACTGCCCGCCTGAATGTGGTGTTTGTGAGCGTGGACCCGGCGCGGGATACGCCCGAGGTATTGCGGGGTTATGTGACGGCGTTCCACCCGCAGATTGTGGGTGTGACCGGCACCGAGGACGAGCTGCGGCAAGCGGCGAAGGTGTTTATGGTCTATTACGCGAAAGTGCCGCTGGCCGAGGGGAGCGAGGATTATACGATGAGCCATTCCTCGATGATTCTCATGGCTGATGCGCAGGGCCATTTTGCCGGGACACTTGATGCCCACGACCCGGCGGACGCGGCGCTGGCGAAGCTGCGGGCGTTGCTCGATTAGGCTTGCGCCTTCGAAAGGCTTGTATTTTAGGCCCAAGGCAGGCATAAGGCGCCTATGTTGACGATGTCGAACCTTACCTACCGCATTGGCGGTCGCCTTATTTTGGAAAACGCCAGTGCCACCGTGCAAGACGGTTGGAAAGTGGGTGTTGTGGGTGCCAACGGTGCCGGAAAAAGTACGCTTTTTAAGCTGATTACCGGCGAACTGCATGCCGATGGGGGGAGTATAAGCTTAAGTGAACGGCGCACGATGGGCGAAGTGAAGCAGGACATACCCGACGACGACACCCCGCTGATTGACATTGTGCTGGCCGCCGATAAAGAGCGTACGGCGCTGTTTAAGCAGGCCGAAACCGAGGAAGACCCGTATAAGATTGGCGACATTTATGCGCGGCTGGAAGAGATTGACGCCTATGCTGCGCCCGCGCGTGCGGCGACGATTCTGGCCGGTTTGGGCTTTAAGGAAGAGCAGACGGGGATGCCGATTTCGGCGTTCTCCGGCGGGTGGCGCATGCGGGTGGCGCTGGCGGCGGCGTTGTTCCAGCAGCCGGACTTTTTGCTGCTGGACGAGCCGACCAACCACCTGGATTTGGAAGCGATTATGTGGCTGGAGAGTTATTTGGCCAGCTACCCGAAGACGGTGATGATTATCAGCCACGACCGCGAGTTGCTGAACGTGTGCATTGACCACGTGCTGCACGTGGACAACAAAAAAATTACCCCCTACACCGGCACCTACAACACCTTTGAGCGCGAGCGCGCCGAAAAGCTAGCCGGGCAGCAAAAGCTGCATGAGAAGCAAATGGCGCAAAAGGCCCACATGCAAGCGTTTGTGGACCGCTTTAAAGCCAAGGCCAGCAAGGCCCGCCAAGCGCAAAGCCGCCTGAAAGCCCTGGAGAAAATGGACATTGTGGATGCGGTGATGGCCGACCGGGCGGTGAAGTTCAGCTTCCCTCAGCCCGAAGAGCTGCCGCCGCCGATTGTGACGATTAACCATGCCGATATTGGCTATGCGCCGGGCAAGCCGATTTTGACGAACATTCATGAACGCATTGACATGGACGACCGGATTGCGCTGCTGGGGGCCAACGGGAATGGGAAGTCGACACTGATTAAACTGATTGCGGGCAAGCTGGCGCCGTTGCAGGGCGAGATGCTGAGCAGCAACAAGTTGCGGATTGGGTATTTTTCTCAGCACCAGACCGAAGAGCTGGACATGAGCGACACGCCGGTGACCGCCATGGCCCGCGTGCTGCGCGGCAAGGCGGAGAGTGATGTGCGCGGGATTTTAGGGCGGTTTGGGTTTAGTAAGCCGTTGTCGGATAACGCAATTAAGACGCTTTCGGGTGGGGAAAAAGCGCGGTTGCTGTTTGCGATGATCAGCTACAACGCCCCGCACCTGCTGCTGCTGGATGAACCGACCAACCACCTGGATATGGACACGCGCGAAGCGCTGGTGAATGCCCTGAATGCCTATGAAGGTGCGGTGGTGATTGTGAGCCACGACCCGAGCATGATTGAGCGGGTGGCCGACCGCCTGTGGCTGGTGGCCGACGGCGCGGTGCACCCCTTTGACGGCGACCTGGAAGCCTATCGCCAGCATATTGTGGCGCAGCGCCGTAATGAAAAGAAGGCCAACAAGGGTGAAGCCAAAGGCCCGAGCAAAAAGGAACAAAAGGCCCTGCTGGCCGAAAAGAAAAAACGCCACCCCGGCCTGCAAACCGAGGTGGACGACAGCGAACGCCACCTGACCCGCCTGACCCGCCGCAAGACCGATCTGGAAGCGGCCATGGCCGACACCCGCCAGACCCCGGCCGAGCTGAAGGACTTGCAGATTGAATATGCCCGATTGACCAAGGATATCGGCGATGCTGAAGCGGCGTGGATGGCGGCTGTTGAGGCTTTTGACGCTGCGGATTAACTTCCGGTTATTGCTCCTTAAGAAGTCGCAGACTCGTCGGGCGGGAGGTCTTTGTCGTCGGTTTTACGGTTGTGCGAGGCTTGGCCGCCCTTGCGCCCGGCCTCGGCAGCGCGTTGCGGATTGTTGGCAAAATTGCCGCTGGAAGCCTGCCCACCTTTGCGGCCCGCCTGCGCGGCGCGTTGCGGATTGTTGGCAAAGTTACCTGACGACATACGGCCGCCTTTGCGGCCAGCTTCGGCAGCGCGCTTGGGGTTGTTGGCAAAATTACCGGGGTTCTGTTTTCGGTTCGGCATGTCGGACATCTCCACCTTTCTCGTTATGTGGAGGCTAACGAGGCAGGACGGCTTGGGTTCCGCAGGGACCTAAGGCATGGGGCATTATGTAAGGTTTGGCTGCCCTGTGCGCGGTGTGAGCCTTTTCTGATATTGTCTGACGTGGTGTTTTGCGACCACAGCGGGTGGCTTGATACGTGCGGGGACTCTAGGCGAGTTCGCCCGGCTTCGCTTAGGATGGGCTATCACTGCAACTCAATAAAAAAAGGTTATCCCCATGCGTCGCTTCGCTCTCCTCTCTACCTCGCTGTTTGCGGGACTTGTCAGCATTTCTCCGGCCCATGCCGTGGATGTGACGTTATATGGTCAGGTTAATAAGGCCTTGATTGGATTTGATGACGGTGTGAACACCGACTTTGCGGTGGTGGATAATGATCTTTCCTCGACCCGCATGGGTGTGAAAGGCGAACAGAAGCTGGACAACGGCATGACCGCCAGCGTGCTGCTGGAAATGGAAATGCAGTCGAACCCTTCCAACGCCTTGGTGCAGAACACCACCGCCGGGCAAAGCAGCGTGCCCTTGAGCGGCAGCAACGCCGGCACGGGCAGCACCCCAACACTGGATGAACGCCATGCCGCCGTGGGCCTGAGCGGCGACTGGGGCGGGATTATGCTGGGTAAAACCACGACCGCCAGCGATGGTATCTTCACCAAAGATAAAGCCGGTGTGGGCGATGTTATGTCGGCCGATGTGTTCCGCATGGGCGGGGGTTTGAACTTCCGCACGGCGGCTGGCGCCATGTCGGGCGTGACGATTGCCAACATGACCTATACTGGCGCTGTGGACCGCACCAACCTGATCCGCTACGACACCCCGAAATTTGAAGGGTTGTCGGGTAAGCTGAGTTTGTCGCAGGGCGGCGATGTGGATATGTCGGCCACTTATGAGAACAAGCTGGGAGACTTTGACGTTGTGGCCGCCGCTACGCTGAAGCTGAACAACGACAACACCAGCACCGCCACCAACACGGTGGACACCCGCACCAGCATGGCCGTAAGTGCCAAGCACAGCAGCGGATTTGCCGGGACACTGGCCTATGCCACCGACAACCTTGGCAGCAAGACCGCTACCGCCCAAGACCCCGAACAATGGTATGCCAAGGCCAGCTATAGCTGGGATGCCTACCAAGTGGCGGTGGACTACGGCATGGCCGAACATTTTGGCAGCGGCGTGACCGTGGCCGAGAGCGAACTGACCACCTACGGCGTAGGCGCCCAGTACACCATGGGTAACGGTGTGAGCCTGGCGGGTATGTACCGCAGCTTTGAAGCCGACCGCACCGGCTCGGCCTGGCAGGACATTGATATGTTCGTGGCCAATATGCGGGTGAAGTTCTAAATTCTCGTCCTTCGTAGTGCTTGCAGGGGCCAAAGTGACCCCTGTTTGCGTTTCATCCGCCTTGCGTACGCTTGGACGCGGCGGCGTACCAACCTGCGTTACTTTCAAAAAACCGCCCGCAGTGCGGACGGTTTCCCCCTTAGGTGTCGGGCGGTGTAAGGCGATAGACTTCTGCCTTCAGCGTGCCGTGTGCTTGAGGTAAGGGAGAAGCATGGCCTTACAGGCCCGACTGCTGCGCGAGCCATTCTTTGAGCGGTTCGCGGCTGAACTGGTTGACCATGGTTTCGGCGGCCTCTGGCAAAAACCCCATTTGCTCGGCCTGCGCGGCGGCGCGGGCGCGGGCTGCGGCGTCGTTCTCCAGCAGCGTATGCCAATAGGCCTGTGTGATGCTGCGCACTGCGGCGTCGTAGTCGTGTGTCATGATATGTACCCCCCTTGGTTGCGGAGCGCCGAATGGCGGCTCTGCGTGCGCTTCCGGCGCGGTACGTTGACCGCACTCAAGCCTCACCCTGACATGTTAACCGCGAACCCCGGGGGAGGTTCCGGCACGTGCCCTTGGCTTGATAACCTGAAGCCGATTATGCCCCCTGCATGATCTGTCTTCAGGTTGGCAAAGCCGAGCGGGCCTGTCAACAATCTTCTAACTTAATGATTTGTAAACGATACGGTAGCGTTTAAGAAAGGGTTTTGGCAGGGCTGTGACACCAGGCCGCCACCGGGCACTGGGCACAGCGGGGGCGCTGCGCAAGGCAGGTGTAACGCCCGTGGAGAATAAGCCAGTGATGGGCATGGAAAAGGTACTCCGGCGGGATGAGGCGCAGGAGGTCGGCTTCGACGGCATCCGGTGTGGTGCCACGCGAGAAGCCGAGGCGGCGGGCGACGCGGAAGACGTGGGTATCGACCGCCACGGTGGGCTGGCCGAAGAGTTGGCTGAGCACCACGTTGGCGGTTTTGCGGCCGACACCGGGGAGGCTGACCAGGGCTTCCATAGTGTTAGGCACTTCGCCGCCGTGGTGGTCGATCAGCCGTTGCGACAAGGCGATGACGTTTTTAGCCTTGGTGCGGAAGAGGCCGATGGAGCGGATGTAGGTTGTCAGACCTTCTTCGCCGAGTTGGAGCATCTCGGCCGGGGTGGTGACACGGGCGAACAGGGGGGCGGTGGCTTTGTTGACGCCTTTATCGGTCGCCTGGGCGGAGAGCACCACCGCGACCAGCAGCTGATAGCCATTGGTGTAGTGGAGTTCGGTGCGTGGGGCGGGCGTGTGCTGCTGAAAGGTGGCGAAAATGGCCTGAACGGCCTGCGGGGTGGCTTTGGGGGGCAATGTTCCGGTGGGCATGGGGCTTAGGTGTCGAGGAGTGCGGCCCCACCGTTACTGACCCAGGCGGCGAGGTGGGCGAGGCCTTCTTCCAGCGGGGTGGAGGGTGCCCAGCCGATGGCGGCGTGGAGGCGGGAGGTGTCGGCGTGGGTTTTGTAGACTTCGGTGGCGGGCCACTCGCGGTTTTCGGTAACCGGTGTTTGGCCCAGCACGCGGCCCAAGGTGGCGACAAAGGTGCTGACCTGCACCGGTTGCTGATTGCCGAGGTTGTAAAGGGTGTGGCTGACCCCCTGCCCTACGGCTGGCGGGTGGGGGATGAGGCGGACGATGGCTTCGATGATGTCGTTGATGTAGGTGAAATCGCGCCAGAGGTCTCCGCCATTGTAAAGCGGGATGGTTGCGCCTTTGCGGATGGCCTGGGTGAAGAGCAAAGGTGCCATATCCGGCCGGCCCCAGGGGCCGTAAACCGTGAAGAACCGCAGGCCGGTGGCGGGCAGGCCGAACTGGTTGCACCAGGCGTAGGTAATCAGTTCGTCGGCCACCTTGGTGGCGGCGTATAGGCTGAGCGGGCGGCTGACGTTGTCGGTTTCGCGGAAGGCGGCGGCGTCGATACTGTTGGAGTTGGCACCGTAGACGCTGCTGCTGCTGGCGTAGAGGAAGTGCTCGACGGGCGTCCCTGCGTCGGCCAAGGCTTTGGCGGCCATCAGCATGTTGAAGTGGCCGATGAGGTTGGACTCGAGGTACGGCAGCTGGTGGGTGAGGCCGTAGCGCACGCTGGCCTGGGCGGCGAGGTGGATGATGGCTGTGGGCTGGGTGGCGGTGACAAGGTTTAGCAGCGCGTCGCGGTCGGTGAGGCACAGCTTGTGGAACGCAAAGTGGGCGGCGTGGGGTTGGGCGGCGAGGTCATCCAGCCGGGCTTGTTTGAGGGCGGGGGAGTAGTAATCGTTGAGGTTGTCGAGGCCCACGACCTGCCAGCCTTCAGCCAAGAGGCGCTTGGCCAGGGCGGCACCGATGAACCCGGCGACCCCGGTGATGAAGGCGGTACGGGACGGGTGGGGCACGGCGATGACTTTCTGTTTTTGGCCCTGCAAGGCGGGGGAGCGGTAAACCGCCCCCTGCCCCTTAAGGTTAGGCGGCGCGGCCGTTGGCCGGGGCGACCATCTCGTTCAGGAACGGTTGCAGGCGTTCGGCAATGTAGGGGTCTTGCATGGCGAAGTAAAGGTTGGCCATTTGGAAGCCGACCTTGTCGCCGCAGTCGAAGCGGCGGGCGTTGGAGACGTAGCCGAAGTAGCCTTCGGTTTTGGCGACTTCGGCCATGGCGTCGGTGAGCTGGATTTCTCCGCCCTTGCCCGGCTTGCCGTGAGCGAGGTGCTGCATATGGGCGGGGGTGAGCACATAGCGGCCGATGACGCTGAGGTTACTCGGGGCTTCTTCCGGTTTCGGCTTTTCGACAAAGTCGGTCACCGCCACGCGCCCGCCTTGCGGGGTGGCGCCACCGGTGTTGAGGATGCCGTAGTTAGCGGTACGTTCGATGGGCACTTCTTCGCACATCACGACACTTTTGCCGGTGTCTTCGTACATTTTGATCATCTCGGCCAGGCCGTTGCCCTGGGCGCGGCACATGACGTCGTCGGGCAGCAAGACAGCAAACGGCTCGTCGTTGGTGATGGAATGGCCGCACCAGACGGCGTGGCCCAGGCCCAGGGGCTCGCCCTGGCGGGTGTAATAGAGGCGAGCGTCTTTCGGTAAAATGGAGCTGATCAGTTCGAGCTCGGCCAGTTTGTTCTTTTTACGGAGAATATCGGCCAGTTCGTAGGGGTAGTCGAAGTGGTTTTCCATGGCAGTTTTGCCGCGCCCGGTTATGATGATGAACTCGCGGATGCCGGCTTCGTAGGCTTCTTCGATGGCATATTGGATGATCGGCTTGTTGACGACGGTGAGCATTTCCTTCGGCATGGCCTTGGTGGCGGGCAAAAAGCGGGTACCAAGGCCTGCGGCGGGAATAACCGCCTTGGTGACTTTACGGGAGGGGGACATAGGCGGGCTTTCTCAACCTTGTGGGTGCTGTTTGCGTTCGCGGTGGCAGATATACCACGCAATTGCACACATTTCCAGCACTCCGGCGACAAAACCGAGAGCCGGGTAACCCACATGGAGCGAAAGCCAAGCCACGGCCAGCAGGCTGACATTAACCGCCGCGACCGCCCGCACGAGTTGGCCGTGGCTGTAGCCCAGAGCCAGCACGCGGTGGAACCAGAAGGTTTTATGGGGTTCCCAGGGCTTGTGCCCGGTGGCGACGCGGCGGATGAGGGTGCAGGTGGCGTCGGCGGCAAACAGCAGCGGCAGGGTGGCCAGGGGCCAGATAATGGTGAAGGTGTCGTCGACAGCCGCCAGCAAAAACAGCCCCGCCAGGGTGTAGCCCAGCCAGGTGGCGCCGACATCGCCCATAAACACCCGTGCGCGCGGGGCGTTAACCCGCAAGAACCCCACCGTGACCGCCGCCAACAGCAGCCCCAACGGCGCAAACGCCGGCACCAGCAGCGAGAGGCCGAGGCCCAAAGCGACCGCCTCGGTGGAGGCCAGGCCGTCGGCGCCATCCATAAAATTATACAGGCTGACAAACCAGCCCCAGCCGAACATCAGCAAGGTTTTTTCCAGCCACAGGGGCATGAAGTCGAACAGCGGGGGCAACAGGCCCAAAGTGACGGCCACAGCCAGCAGATGCACCATGAGGCGGAAGCGGGGGGAGAGTTCGTGTTTGTCGTCGAGCCAGCCGACATAGGCCACCAGCGCGCTGCCGAGCAACAGCATGGTGATATAGCCCCGGAACGGCAGCGGCCACAGCCATGTGAGCATAAGGCCCAGCGGCACCACCAGCAGCGGCAGCATAAACCCGCCGCCATGGGGCGTGGGCACCGTGTGGCTGGAGCGCGCCACCACCGGCGCCACCATACCGCGCTTGCGGCAGGCGGCGACGGTGGCCGGTGCCACAAGATAGCTTACGGCCAGCACCACCAGCAGCAGCACCGGCAACGCAGAGGGCATGTGCGACGATAGCGACAGCATAGCCCGACCTTAGGCGCGCCCTACCAGGCGTGCCATGAGCGTGAGATAGGTGGCCGCCAAGCGGCTGTGCAAAAAGGTTTGCGCCACATAGGTGCGCCCGGCCTGGCCCATGGCTTCGCGGCGGTCGGGGTCGTCGAGCAGGGTGGTGATGGCTTCGGCCATGTTCTCGGGTTCTTCGGAGCCGACCACCATGGCGCAGCCGGATTCGGTCATGATTTCGGCGCCTTCTCCGCGCAGGCCCGCCACGGCGCATTTACCGGCGGCCATGATCTCGAACATTTTGCTGGGGATGAACATTTCAAAATCCGGGATGTTTTTGAGGCAGACGATGTTGATATCGGCCATGCCGTAGTAGGTCCAGACCTCGGACGCGCCGACGGCGGGCAGGAATTGCACGTTGGGTACGCCGCGGGCGTAGTCTTCCAGTTTGGATTTATCCGCCCCCTGCCCCACGAACAGGAAGGTGGTGTCGGTGCGTTTGACCATCAGGCGGGCGGCGTCTATCACCTGGGTGAGGGCCTGAGCCTCGCCATGGTTGCCGATGTAGAGCACCACCTTGGTGAGCGGGCTGATGCCCAATTGCGCGCGCAGGCGGGTGGTGGCGCCGGACTGCTGCGGTTCGATCGCCCGCGCGTAGTCGGCGTCGGAGACGCCGTTGAAGACGACCTCCAGCTTGGTGGGCTTGATGCCGCGCGCGACGATTTGCCGCACGAAACTGCGCGTGACGGTGACGATGGCATCGGCACGGCGGTAGAGGAACATCTCCATTTTCTCGAGCGTATTATAAATAAACCCGGGCCGCAGAATGCCCATTTGCAGAAAGATGGCAGGCCAGAGGTCGCGGACCTCGAAAATGAACTTGGCCTTGTGGCGGCGCGCCAGGCGCCAGGCGGAGAAGACGCAGAAAAAGCTGGGCGAGCTGGCCATGACGACATCCGGCTTGGGCAGGCCACGGGCGGCGGGATTGCCGCGATTCTTGCTCCAGACCGTGAAGGCGAAACTGCACATGTTGAGCACGCGCGGCAGCTTGCCCTTGTTGGGTGCCACATAGAGCCAATGGCGGGCCACGGTGACGCCGTCGATGACCTCGACCATGTAGGGATCTTTGCCGACATATTCGGGTTTGAGGACGCCATCCGGGTGGTTGGGAATACCGGTGAGAATGACCGGGTTGGCCCCCATGGCCTGCCAGCTTTTGGCGAGGCCCGACAAACGGGTGGAGGGCGCGCCGGGCTCTGGCCGGTAATACTGGCAGATGGCCCAGATGTTCAGGGGGTTGGGGGCGGCTTGAGGTGTGTCCATAGCCATGTTTAGCATAATTTTGGCGCTTGGGCGTGCCTGAAGTTTTGGCAGGTGCTACGCCTAGAGAATCACTTGTTCGCGCTCCGGCGCGATTTTTTGCAACATGGACTGGAAGGTGCGGAGTTTGCGCGCGTCGGGGGCTTCCAGCGGCAGGTGGAGCACGATTTTGGTGGGGTCCAGCTGCGCGATTTTGCAGGCCTTCCAGGCATTGTTGATGAAATGCTTGAGCTCGTTGTCGCGGACTTCTTGCGCGTCTTCGCCCTTGCCCTCTGGGATAAGCGTAATACGGCGCAAGCCCAGCACGGTTTGCAGGTGCTTGACGTTGATGCCGTCTTTCTCCAGCCAGGCGGACATGTGCTCGGGCTTCATGCGGATGACCGCCCAGGAGTTGGAGGCGCCCATCCAGATGCCGGAGATGCAGTCCGGGTAGTATTCTTCGGTGACGGCGGCGACGAATTCTTTCCCCCGGCGGGTGGCGACGCGCATTTTGGAGACAGGGTCGATGGAAGCGCACATGGTGATGACCTGCTTGCTGCCAACCACCGGCTTTTCGTGGAAGTCCATGACTGATATAAGATTTTCGGGGATGTAGACGAGTTTATCATCCGGCACGCGGTAGATGATGCCGCCGTCGCGGTAGCCGGCCACTTCGGCCTCGAGAATGCGGCCAGGGGCGCCGTCGCCCCATTGCATCAGCTCCATGGTGCCGATGAGTTGCTTGGTGCTGGGCAGGATGGGGGTGTTGATGTCGATCCAGACACCGTGCTCGCCATAGCCGCTGCGGCGGCGGACGGTGATGGCGGCAAGGTCGAGGTTGACGTCGACCTCGACCAGCATGCCACGGTCGACATAGGACAGGCGGATGGCGTTGGCCAGCGCCAGTTCCAGCTGGCGTTCGCTCCAGCCGAACTCTTCGCCTATTTTGCGGATGGTGGTGATGTCGACGATATTCATGGCTCGGCCTTTCGGTGTTTCGGGCGGTCTCAGAGAAATCTGGTGTGCATTTTACGGCGCAAGCGCGGTGACGGCAAGTATTTGTTCGGTTGGGGTGCGCTTGGCACGTTCGTGTTAGTGATTGGCGCTGAGTTGATAGCTTTTTTGGCCAGCGCGGAACTCGGCGGTGTCGGCATTGACGGCGACAAGCTCCCACCCGTTGATGCTTTCGCCGATGAGCAGCACCCCTTCCCGGCCATCGGCAAAGGCGACAATGCCCTGGCCGGGGACGAAGCTCAGTACCTCCAGCGAGGGGAAGTCGGTCGCGGCGAGCTTGGGCTTGATGTTGGCGGGGATTTCGACCTTTTCACGCTCCGGCAGGTAGGGTTCGGCCTCGGTGAAGTCGGCCAGGGTGCGCACGCGCTCCGGCGCGTTGATGACAGGCTCGGCCACCACCGGCAGGTTGTTGGGGTTGTGGGTGTAAAGCTCGGTGGGCGGGGTGGTGCCCGCTGGTGGCGGCAGCAAGGCGCCCGAAGCCAGTTGGGCGTCGGTTTGGGCGGTGATGTTGGGTTCGAAGGTGTTGGGCTTGAGCTCGGCCGGGTTGGCACTGCCCGCCAGGGCGGCGCGGTAGGCGGCGAGTTCTTTTTGCAGATCTTCTTGCGAGAAGGTGGGGGTACCGGGCTCGGGGGTCAGGGCGGTGTCGGTTGGGGCGGTGCCGTCTTTGCGTTCCCGTGCCTTTTCGACTTCTTCTTGCAATTTGGCAAAGAGGCCCTGGGGAATCTCTTCGTCTCCGGTAGCGACAATGGGTTCGGAGGCCTCGGTGTCGGGGACATCGGCAAAGGCGATGACGGCACTGGGGCTGGTGGGGGACTCGGGCAAGGCGGCGAAGGAGGAGGATTCGGCATTTTCCGGCGGCGGCAGCAGGGGTTGGGTTTCGGAGGAGCTTCCGCCGCGCTGGGTAAGATTGGCCAGGCTGGCGCTGGCGCCCGATTGACCGCCCAGCAGCACGTAACCGCCGCCCACCGCCACCACGATCACGGCCACCGCCACTAATGCCCAGGGCGTGCCGGAGGTTTTGCGGCGCTGGCCCGGGAGCTCGGGCGTATAGGCGGCCTTGGACGAGGCACCGGGAATGGAGGCGGGCCCGGCCGAGGCGCGCGGTGCCGCCGCAGGCGTGCTGACGGGTTTGTAGAGGTCGGCCTGAGGCGGCATGTGCATGGCGGGTTCGGAGGCGGACTCCGGCACTTGGCCGCCCCAGCCTTCGGTTTGTCCGGGCTGGCTGATATCCCAGTCGGCCTCGGCCGCGGGTTGTGCCCAGGGCAGATTGGACTGCGGCTGGGGCAAAGGTGCCGATGCCGCCGCACCCGATAGGCTGAAGGCCGGGGTGGCCGGGGGTGCGGGCTGCACCTGGGGTTGCGGTGCTGCGGAGGGTTGTGGCTTAGGCGCAGGCTGAGGCTGGGGTTTCATTTCGGGTTGGGGCTCCGGGGCAGGCTGCGGTTTAGGCTGAGGTTTGGCCTCCGGCTTGAACTCTGGCTTGAACTCTGGTTTCGGTTCAGGCTTCGGTTCAGGCTTTGGTTCCTGTTGAGGCTGGGGCTTAGGTTGGGGCGTAGCCTGGGCGATAACAGGAGCAGGCTGGGCGGCCTGCGGCGCAGCCTGAGGCACGCTGGGGGCGGCCAGCGGGGACGAACTTTCCGCCACACCTTGCGGCAGGCGGCCGGTGAGACTGTCGCGCGGGGGGGGCGCCATGACGCCGGAGGCGATGAGGGAATTGTCGACCTGGTCGAGCGGTTTGTCATCGACCGGGACGTTGGGCGCAAAGGCGCTAGTGACCGGCTTGTTGCGCGGTTGGGGCGCATCTTCCGGTGCGCCGGTGGCGGAGAAATCGCGGGCTTTTTTCTCGCGGACGCGGCGTTTGATGCGGTTGCCGGAGGGGCGCGAGGCTTCGAACGTGAAATTGGTGGGTCCTTCGGGGGTTTCCGTGGACGCGGTGTCGGCCGTGTCGGCATCTGGGGCCGAACCTGTGGGCTGTTCGGGGCTCGCGACCGTGGGAAGCTCTTCGGTATCGGCCATGTGGATGGAGGCGACTTCGGGTAAGGGAGCTTCGGCCATGGAGTTGGTTGCGGTCTCCGGGGTGGGCTCGGGGGTGGGCGCGGGCAGCGTGGCGGTAGCGGCGAGTGGTTCGGCAAACGGGGCTGCTGTGGATGCGGCGGCGGTTTCGGTTTTTGCGTCGGCTACAGGCTCAGCCACAGGCTCGGCCACCGGGGCAGGTGCGGGCGACGCTACGGCGGCGACGGCTGGCAGCGATTCTTCGGCTGATGGTGTTTGCCAAGCGGGGGCCACGAAGGCTTCGGCAGCGGTTTCGGCAGCGGTTTCGGCAGCGGTTTCGGTTTGCCAGGCGGGGGCCACGAAGGCTTCTTCGGACACTGCAACCGGTGCTGGGGCGGCTTGTGTGGCGGGGGCGGCATCGGCCTGCGGAGTTGGCGTTGCGGCGGGGGCGGCGAAGCTGTCTTCCAGCACGCGCGGCGTGGTGGGCAAGGTGCCGAAGGCTTCCAGTGCGGCCTCGGCCATGGCATTGGCCGCAGGGCTTGCTGCTGCTGCGGGGGCGGTTCTGGGAGAAACTTCGGGCTCAGGGGCTTGTGGTGCGGCGGGTTGAGCGGCTTCGGGTTGGCGCGTGTTTTTGGCCTCCGGCGTGGTATCCGGAGTGATGCGGGAGGGAAGTTTGCGTCGCAGGGCCATGGTTTTAATCTTGCTCCAGCGTAATCTAACTGCGGATGGCCGCCGATGCTAGGGGAAGTGGTGCGAATGGTGGCAGGGTTGTGGATTTTCGGTCGTTTCCGCTGCGTGCGCTTGCTGAATAATGCCCCGCACCGTGATTAAACACCCCGGGCGCGGGCGGAGGAGCGGGCGGCGCGGACACCGTGGGGGAAGCGTTCGGCAAAGGTGACCGTGGCTTGCCACCAATCGCAGCGGGCTTCGTCGCGGATGCGTTTGATTTCGGCGACGTCGTCGGGCGTGGTGGTGGCGAGGGCGTAGGTGAGTTTGTCCGGGATGAGGCGGCAGACGACCTCGCCGTGCGGCGACATGAGATAGAATTCGGAGAAGAAACCCGGGCGGGTATCGAGACTGGCAATGTTGCTTTGGTGGCGTTCCGCGCGCAGGCCCAAGGATTCCATCAGCATGGGGATCATCTCGCGCCGGGGCTTGAGGATGAGGCGCTTGGTGATGTTCCCGATGATGGCCTGGCCGACTTCGGTGGTCAGGTCTTCCTCGTTCTGCGACGAGATGCCGCACATGCAGTTGAGCGAGCGGTAGGTGCGGAAGGCGCGCTTGAGCTGGTTGGCCACGGCGGCACCGCCCTTGGAGGAGATCATGCTGACCATTTCGTCGCACAAGAGGTGCTTTTTTTCGCCCCGGTTGCCGAGGTACATGACGTTGTCGATCATGGTGAACAGCGCGTTGATGATGACGTCGGAGATTTTTTCGTTCAGCACGTTTTGCAGGTTGAAGACCACCAGCTTGTCTTTTTCGGTGAAGCTGGGCGGGGCGTCGAAGAGATGGCCGTAGATGCCGTTTTCGCAATAGGAGCCGATTTCTCGTGCCATGGCCATGCCGGCTTGGCGGCTTTCTTCGTCGGAATAGGGGAACTTCAGATACGCCTGCTGGATCCAGGTGGGACGCAGCACGTCGTCGGGCGGGACGATATCGTAGGCGTATTGCACCACTTGCTCGATGAGCCGTTGCTCGACGCGCGAGATTTCGTAGTCGCCCTTAGCGATCATCAGCTCCACCGTGGTTGTCCACTGCTGGAGGCGGTGTTTGGAGATTTCTCCGGTAAAGGGATTGATGCAGACGTCTTTGCGGTCGAGGTCGATGATGATGAGCTTGCCCATGGTCTCGCCGAAGCGGTCGTAGTCGTCTTTGATGGTCATCAGGTATTGTTTTTCGATCCCCGCGCTGAAGAGCTGGAGCACGAGGTCGGTGACTGCAAAGCTTTTACCGGAGCCTGACGTACCCGTAATGGCGTAGTGCCAGTTCATGAAGTCGCCGCTGGTGTGGTCGAAGAAGGAGATTTCGCCGTCGCGGTTGACGTAGAGCGACTGAGGAATTTGTTTTTCGTACTTGGTATAGGGCCGCCCGTGGCCGCCCCAGTGGCCATGGATGGGCAGGAGGTCGGTGATGTCGTCGCTCATCACCCGCCGGGTGCGGGCAAAGGGGGCGGAAAACTTGTTGCGCCAGGTGAGTGGCCAGCTGTAGGCGAGAGCCTGGAGAGCCATGGTTTTTTCGATATCCGGCACCACGGAGAGCTTTTTGTATTGCGAGGCGATGCGCATGAGGTTGTCTTCGACTTCCTCGCGCGTTTTGCCGTGGATGATGAGCCCCACCATGGCACGGACGATTTTGCGACCGCTGTAGAGGCGGGTTTTAACGTCGGAGGCTTCTTGCGCGTAGAGATCGGCTTCCTCTTTGTTAAAGGCGCTGGCGACGCGTTTGCGCATGGCGGCACCGAGGGTGAGCTTGACCTTTTCGGCGGTCTGGTTGACCGAGGTGAGATTGCAGAAAAACGTGGTTTGCGAATTGAGCGTGCGGCGGATGGTGCCGAGATAGTCGGCCATGACGCTGTCGGGCATCATGGCCAGCATGACGGTGCCGTGGTAGTCGTCGCCGATTTTGATGATGTCGTGGCTGTTTTCGATCGGCAGCGGAAAGATTTGTTCGTCGAAGGGACGGAGGGGGTCGATGGAGATTTTCTGCGCGGGGTCTTTGTAGCTGGGGCAATAGGCTTGCCAGTAGTGGTCTTTCAGTTCTTCCAGCGACATGCGGTGGATTTCGAACATGCCGTTGAGGGTGTTTTCGACCGCCAGCACGGCCTCGCGGAATTCAATCATGGCGGTTTTGACGAGGTCTCCCATAAAGCGGCCTGCCATTTTGGAGAGGTCCATGCCCAGCGAGACCATCATTAACGCCATGGCCTGGTAGGTGATTTCGATGGTGCCTTTGAGGAGGCCGTAGCGTTCGGTGGTTTCGGGGCAGCGCAGGCTGATGACCATGTAGGTATCGCGCAGGCGGGTGAAGCCGCGCTCGGAGGTGGCATAGCCCCGGTAACCTGCGTCGCGGATTTTCTCGGCCCGCGACTGGCGCAGCAGTTTGGCGCGTTCGAGATCGGGTGTGGCCTCGAGGTAATTCTGGAGAGGCTTGACCAGATTGTTGTGCGAGGTGATGACGACTTGCGCTTCGTAGTCGGTGGGTACGCTTTCCATAAAGGTACGGAACTCGTTGGTGGTGGAGCCGTAGCCGTCGTCATACGAATAGCTGGCGGGTACGGGGCACTTCCAGCAAATACCGATGCCGCCGTCCTTCAGCAGGTGCATGCGGTAGTATTGCGAGGAGCTGTCGTCGTTGAACTCGAAATACGGCAGCTGCTCGCCCAGAAGGTCGGGGCGGGGCGGGGCGTAGGTATCCTTGTTCAGCATGGCCTGCTCGTATCTTTTTTTATTGGTGACGGTTTACCCCCGGCTTAGGGTGTGGGCATGGCCGCCGGTAAGACCGGGAGAGCTTGCGGCGCCAAGCCTAAGTTGGGGCGGCCTGCTACGGTGCCGGCATCGTCTTCCCGCGCCGGGAGTTCGTTGCTGGGGCGGGCCCACTCGTAGCGGTCGGTGAGGAAGATGGTGCTCCAGTTACCAAAGACGCGGGTGTTGTCTTCGGTGACGTGCGGGTAGGTCCAGACCAGCAGGGTTTTGGGTGGGGTCACCAGCGCCAGTTCTTTTTCCGGCAGGTAGCTGGGACGCTCGATTTGCGGGCGGGTGGGGTGCCGCACCACTGGGCGCTGGCTGCCGCCGGTGGTGGTGCGTTGGTCGTTGGCGACCGAGAGGGCGTCGCCCATGCTCATGGGGTATTCCGGCGGGAGGGCGCTGCCGTAGTATTTGCAGCCCGCGAGGCCGGTTGCAGCCGCCAGAAGGACATAGCCAAGTTGAGGTGCGATGCGTGAGGTCATGGTGGTCTTCTCCCTTATTCCGCCTGTGCCGGCGTTGCGGTGGTGTTCAGCTGTTGCGACGGTAGGCCCGCGTCGGTATTGCCGTCGAAGAGGGCGCTCCAGACATTGCCGGATTTACGCAGTTCGGTGCCGTTGAGAATGACGAGGTCGACTTCGCGCGTGGCATCGAGGCGGATAAACGATTGGACACGGTCGGCGCGCTTTTGCATGTAGTCGCGCAGCGAGCCCATAACCTTAGCCGAGCCGCCGATGATTTGCTCGGCCACCTCGCCACTGCTGGGCAGTTGGACTGTGGAGGTGGTGCCCTCGTTGTTGGTGGTGGTAACGCTGGAGTTGGTGTTGTCTTGGACAATTTCGGCCACGCCTGCGGCAAACTCGGCCAGCATGGCGGCGGCGATACGGGTGGGGTCGCCCTCGTACAGCACGCCGGGGATGCCGATGATGCCGTCGATGGAGTCGACCGCGTAGCCGGAGAGGCTGTAGGTGGCGGCGCCGCCGTCGGGGTAGACGCAGGTCATCCGCATGGGGCGGCCGGTGGCGCGCTCGGTGGAGATGTTGCCTGAAAATTCCAGCAGCGCTACGCAGCCATCGAGCGAGATGGTGCTGTTCATGGCGGTTTTGTAGGTGCCGGACAGACGGGCCAGGGCGGGAGTGTTGGTGCCGCCGATCAGGGCGTCGACCCCGTTGAGCAGGGTGGCGCGCACAAAGCCGAGCGGCGGGATGAAGGGCAGGCGTTCTTCTTTTGCCCGTTCGGCGGGGTTGGCGACCACGTTACCGCTGCTGGTAAGGTGGCTGCCCGTTGCCGCCCCCGCCGGACCGAAAGGGCTGCGGATGTTCTCCATGACCCCTCCCCCCAGCACAACCTGGGAAATGGCGCGGCGGCGCGGGGCTTCTCCGGCCACGACGCCGAGGCCGTCGACGGGTGCGTTGAGTTCGAGTTGCTTTTGCTGGTCGGCCAGTTGGGCAAGGCGCTCGTTGTCGCGGGCGCGTTCGATTTGGATGTTTTTCAATTCGGTGGTGAAGTCGCCCATCATCTGCTGCATTTGGCGTTGCAGTTCCTGGTTCTGGTTCAGGGCATCTTGCAGGGCTTTGTCGCGCAGGGCGAAGTCGCTTTCGATTTTACTGCGGAGCTCGGCCATGTCGCGGCGGTTTTGCTCGAAGACGCTTTGCATGACGGCCGGGCGGTCGGTTTCGATACCTGAGAACGTGGCGCTGACCTCCCGGCCGTTGGGCTGGCCCAAATTGACCACCGTGCGCGACGAGGGCGCACCGCCGCCACGCAGCGAGCTGATGACATAAAACACTCCGATAAGGCCGACAATGACGATGGCACCCTGCATTTTGGGCGGCAAGGCACGGAATTTCTCCAGCGCGCCGGGAGATTCGGCACCGCCGGATTTGCCGCCGGCACCGGGGCGGGCGATGATATCGGGTGTGGGTTCGGTGGCCATCTAGGTATTTTCCCCAGGATTGTTAACGGTTTGGCGCGGCTTAGCGGGAGAAGCAGGTAGCCCCTTGCCCTGGCTGCGCCGCCGTGCAGGTGCAAGTTTAGCCTGTGCCGCAGGCGATGGCAAACCGTCCGCCCGCAGGAGAGGCAGTGGCGGCACCACCCCCAGGCCGCCCAGACGGGCGCGCTGCACCCGCTGGTGCTGCAAGGGATCGGACTCCGGCACCAGCTGCTCGGCGGTGGGGAGGTCTATCCCCACGGCGGCGGCCTGCTGCCAGGTGGCGGCATACTTGGTGAAGAGGCGGTAGCGCAAGCGGCGCCACGCCAAGGCAGACTCGCGGAATTGGTAGAAGGCGGCCGGCAGGCCGGGTTGATTCCAGGCCTCGGCCAACGCCTGCAACTGCTGGCGGTAAGCCCGGGCAGCAAACAGGCGCTTGATGTTCACGGCAAGCTGGCTGGCGGGCATATCCGGCACATAAGCAGGGAGCGCCCGCTCGGGTTGGGTATGCAAAGTGAGGGGAAGGAGTGTTTCCTTTATGTCGCAACTTGCTTCGCTGAAGGGCGCTGCGGCCGCTTGTTGCTGAGCTTCGCGCATCGGCTCGGTGACCGCGACGTGGTAGCCGAGGTAGGCTGCGGGATCGGCCAGCTGGGCGGGCGGCATGAGGCGCGGCTCGAGATCGGGCGGGCATGGCGCTTCGAGGTGCGCGGGATGCAGGCTGGGGAAGTGGGCGGGATCGAGTTCGTACTCCAGCGCCCAAGGCAACGGGTGATACCCGGCCGGAGCCACCTGGCGGCCCAGCGGCAGGGTATCGATTGTACTGCCGTAGAGCGGGTGGGCGGGGTCGGTCTGGCGTTGTTGGGCGGTGCGCTCGTTGAGGGTGTCGTACCAGGTTTGAGGGGCCAGCGGATGAAAGCGGAGCTTGAGCGACGGGGGCAGCACATAGGCCCCCGGCACCTGCGGGTGCGGGCGGCGGAAGGCGCGCGTGAGGGCTTCGGTGCTGGTGTAGATGTAATGGAGAGGATCCCACAAGGGGCCGGATACCTGCACAAAATGGCCGGTCATGTTCCAGTCGTAAAGGGCGGGTTCGGCAAAGTGGCCGGGGTGGGTGGGCAGCCAGACAGCCCCCCAGGCGCCGCCGACACGCGGGTGCGGCAAGCGGCGGTTGGGCAATGGTGGTAAGGGCACCGACGGCGCCTGCCAGCCGCTGCCGTTGCTGACCACTACCTGCGCGGGATGTACGCCCGTGGAGGTGACCCAGCCGGGGGTGCGGACATCGAGAATAGTACCGGCGGGGGTGTCGGAGTCGCTGTGTTCGATGATTTCGTGCAGGCCTGCTACGGCGCGGCCGGGGTCTACGGCGGTGGCGACGTAGTCGTCTCCGACATGGTAGCGGCCGTTGTAGGCCTCGAGCGTGGGAATGACGGTGCAGCCTTTTTCAAACAGCTCTTCAAACCAGGCGTCGCCGTTGTTGGCGTCGTAGAAGGTTTCGTAGTCTTGCCCCGTGGGGCGGGCCTGCCAGCGGGCCAGCAGTTCATCGGCGGCGGCCTGCGCCTGCACCGGCGGCGCCGGTACGGCATAAACGCGCGGCACCACCGGCAAGCGCCAGCCGTCGGCATAGAAGGTATCCGGGCGGAGCTTGTAGGGGTAGGTTTGGGGTTGGGCCACCATGGCGCGGAGGCGGGTGTCGGGTTCTCCGGCCAGGGCCGCAGAGCCGCAGACGGGCGCGCACTCCAGGCGGCGGGCGGTCATCCAGACCAGACGTTCCAGCTGCGATGAAAGCGGGTGACTGGCCGGCAGATGGCGGCAGCCGGGCGGAAACAGCGGCACCGTAGGGGGGGCGGGCAAGGGCATAAGCCCGGTGTGCACCGGACGGCCGCAGAGGTCTCTCACGAACACGGGGGCAAGAGGATATTCGTCGACCGCCTCGGCCATGCCGCCCGGCGGCATAGCGGCCGCCATGAGACCGGAATCGGCCACCATGTGATGACCGCTGAGGGCGGGGGCAAGAGGGAGCTCCAGCAGATGAAGGTGATGCGCTGCGGTGGTATCGAACAGCGGCAGGTCGGCTAGCATCGGCAAGTGCCGCTTGAGCGAGGGGTGATAGCCCAGGCGAAGGTCCCACCGCCCGGCCAACACCGGGGGCACCTGCCCGCTCTCCGTCATCACCTGCTGCATATTCGCCACGAATTGTTGTTACCTGGTTACCGTTGGCCAGGATAATGCCCAAGTTTTTCGGCGTTGTCAGCCGTTATCGTGTGTGGCCGAGAGACATGATGGTGAAAGAACGGGCGGTGGGGCCGTAGGGTTACGGAGTTTTTGGGTTGCAGCCGTTTTTACTGGCGTAGATTTCGTTCACCAGCTGCCCCAGTTGGCCGCGTGACGCATTGATGTCGTTAAGGCGTTCGATTTGTGTTTCGGTATAGGGAATCATCACATCTTTGACGACCTGCGCGAATTTGGCGTTCAGCTCTGGCCCATATGTGGGGCTAACCGAGGTGTTGGTGGTGTCGGACACAGGCACCATGGCTTCTGTCATTAAGCGTGTATAGGCTTGCTTGAGTTTGAAGTTCAAGTAGCGGTAGACATCACGTGTGGATGCGGCGGCAACATCGTTGCCCGCAATACTATAGAAGGCATAGATGTCTTCGTCGGAGCAGGTGGTTTGCAGGGCTGCGGTGATGTTGGGGTCGAAGATCGGGATGGATTGGTTGGCGGTGCAGCCCATGGCCGATTCCAGCAGGGCCGAGACGGCTTTAATGTCGGCTTCGTCGGACGTGCTATTCTCTTCGGCGGCGAGCTCCATTTTTTCTATAGTGGATTCTATCACTGCAAAATTAAAGGGAAGGAGGTCGGGTATATCGGACGTAGCCCCATTTTGGTTCATTTGCTTTTCGATAAAGCGTTTGTATTGACGATAGCCGTTGAGAACATCGTTGTTTTTGCAGCTGAGATAATTTAACTGAAAATCGCGTACCGCCTCGGTCGGCATAACAGCTACCTGGCCGACCAGTGTGGTGCTGCTTCCTGTCAGTTTGGTTGTGCTCATGACGATGGTGGCTTCTCGGGCAGCTTGCTGGCGGGTGGAGGCGTTCAGCGCGCGGATGCCGTTGTTGAACGGCACAACACGGTTTTGAATGACATCATTTTCCATGATGAAACGCATCGTGTCGAAGAGGCGTTGCATGGGTACGAGTGGTTCTTTGACGCCGTAAACACCTTCGGTGCAGCCACCTTCCAGATTGTTGCCTAGACAAATACGGACTTGCGGGATGAGGAATTTGGCCCAGCAACCGGCACCGTCTTCGTCACCCTCCTGCGTGATTTGGCACAGTAACGGGCGTATGGCGAGGTCGACGCGTTCGGCTTCACGGAGTTTCGTATAATAAGCTGTCAGTCTTTCCGTCCGGACTTCCATCGCAGTGGTGTTGCTGACGTACTGGTTGGCGCAGATTTCCCAGGCTTGGGCGTAAGCCATAGGGCCGATCTGATCTTCTGGGATACGCGCGGTTTGCGCCTGCTGATTGTTCGTCTCTTCTATGATTGTCTCGCGTTCCGGAATGAGTTTCTCGACGCAGGCCAGCATGTAGTTCTGTTTGGCGTCGGCCTGAACGGGTGTAACGGTGCAGCCGCGCTGGAATTGGTCGTAGCGTTGGTTGCCGATGGTGTTGAGTTGGTCGAACAGGGCCGAGGTTTGCGGCATGACAAAGTTGAGCGACAGGAGTTGCTTGGAGAGCGAAGACTGAACATCTTGCTGAAATTTGGTATAAACCTCCGGCATGTTAAAGAGGCCGCTGGTGAATTCTCCCTGACCGACCCCGGCGCAGCCGAGTGAGTTGCTGATTTCGCCGACCGCGCCAAGGGTGGGGTCGAAAGTGTTGGAAATGGGCCCGTTATTCTCGTTAGGAGAAATGTTGATGGCGCCGCTGGGGGGGAAGCGGAGACTGGAGGAATAGCTATCGGGCAGCCGGGGGGAGAGGTAGAGGTCGGCACTTGGGACATTATTAGAGGTATTGGTGCCGCCACCCTGACCATTTTGAGCATAACTGTAGGATATTGTTATAAAACACGCTACTGTAAGCGCTAGACATATACCAAAGTGGGCGAATATTCTCATCTTCTTAAAGTTTGGTGCGGGAAAGGCCATTTGACAAGTGCTAACGCGGGTTTTCCGGCGGGGGGGATTTGACCAGTTGCACGCGCAAAGCGGTTTGGAGGGTGGCGATTTTTTCCAGCAGGTGCTCAAGTTCCACCGTTTGGCGGTGGGTGAGATTGAGGCTGCGCACGGCGGTTTGGGTTTTTTCCAGCTGGTAGATGGCCGAGGCGAGGCGCTCTTGCACCGCGTAGAAGGCTTTCATTTCTTTCAGGTAATTGGCCATGGTGGCGGCATCGCCATGTTGCAGCAGGCTTTGGGCTTCGAGCTCGCGCTTGTAGCTTTCCAGTTGCTGGCGGAGGTCGTGCAGCTGGCTGGTTTGGCTGGCAATGGTGGCTTCGCGCTGGCGGGCCCAGATTTCGCTGTCGCGCAGGGCGGTTTCGAGCGCCTCTTGCCGTTTTTTAAGGGCTGCCGCCAGGGTGGGCGATAGTGCTCCGGGAGGGGCCACCAATTGGGCGCCGGAGGTAGGGGATTCGATGTGCTGCGGCGCGGGGAAACGCGGCATGGGCAGCACCGTGCCGGGCATGGGCTGGGGGCCGCCCAGTTGGGGGGGCACCAGTGCGGCAATCTGGCCTTCGGCGGCGGCGGCATAAAGCTCGTTAAACTGGGGGCCACGGCCCCAGCCCGCGCCGTATTGGCGGATGAAGTCGGCCATGTCGTCTTGGGCTTGCACGGGGAGGTCGGCCGCGCTGCTGGCGTTGGTGATCTGGATGAGGCCGTCTTCGAACAGCTGGCGCAGGCGGGGGGAGGCCTTTTCGCGCACTTTGGCGTAGACGATCACGTTCGGGCGGCTGGTGCCGAGGGCCTGAGCGATGACGCCCTGGGTGAGGCCGAGCTCGGACAGGGCGCCGATGGCGAAGTAGAGTTCGATTTTATCGAGCGGGCGCACGCGGCTGTTGAGGCACACGCGCAACTGGCGCGCCAGCGCCGGGCTGGGAATGGTGCGCACCTGGCACAGCAGGCGGGTGATGCCCTTGGCGCGGGCGGCGGCAATGCGGCGTTCGCCATCGATAACTCCGCCTTCCGGCGTGATGAGCAGGGGCGGCCAGGCCTCGGCCGGGTGAGCGGATATTTGGCGGATATGGGCCATATCTTCTGGCGCCTGGCTGGGCGTGGGGCGGAACACCACGCCCAGGGCGGTGAGGCCGGAAATGTCGCGCCATTCCACGGCTTGCAGCGGGAACTGGTCGTCTTCGGCGGGGGTGAGTTGGGCGGGGAGGGCCGGGCCGGATTCGGTGGGCGCTTCGCCGGTATTTTCAGCCACTGCCGCCGTGGCCAGGCCGGGGCGCGGCAGCGAGGTGAGCACCTCGCGCAGTTCGGGATAGTCGGTGCCGAAGAGGGCGGCGATGTCGGCGGCGCGGGGGGCGGGGGCGTGGCGCATGGCGTCTTCCAGCAGGCGCTGGCTGCGCTTGGGCTGCATGCTGAGCTTGCGGAAGTCGTACATCACGCTTTTGAGATCGCCGTCGAGCAGGCGCTGGACGTAGAAGGCGTCCATCAGCTCGTTGAGGATCTGGCTGGCGCGGCTGTCGGTGACGCCGAAGTGGTAGGCAATTTCTTCAAAACTGCTGACCCCGCCGACCTTGACGTGCATGAGGGCGGCGCGGCGTTTGTCGTCGCGCTCGGCGGCGATGAGATCGTTGAGTTTTTTCTCGATGAAGCTGTCTTGCGCGACCTTGAGGGCCATGTTGGTTTGGCGGGAGCGCTGGGCGGCGGCAACTTCGCCGCGCAGGTTTTCTTGCAGGGTGGTTTCCTGGTCGAGGTGTTGCACCAGCAAGGGCGGGTTTTTACGGAAATCGGCGCGGTCTTCGTCGGACATGTCTTGCACGTGCGCCTGGCGGGCCTGGTATTCGGGGTCGCGGTTGCGTTGCTCCAGCGCCTTGCCCTCTAAGCGGTTGCCGAAAAAGGTGTTGAACTGGACGCTGACGGTGGAGCCGTCGGCCTTGGTGTAGAGGGGGTTGAAGTCGCGCAGGCAGGTGAGCAGCACTTCGTAGGCTTCTTGTTGAAGATCGTCGGCATCCAGGTGGAAGTGCCGGGCCAGCGCGAAAATGGCCTGGCGGCGGCTGTGCAGGTATTTGACGGCGTTTTTGCGCGCCAGCTGGAAGCCTTCGTCGTTGGCTTTTTTGGTATCGACCTCGGCCTGCACCCGAGCGATTTGGCGTTGCTGGCCTTTGGTGGGTGCCTTAACCGCCGCCGCCGCTTTTACAGCCGGGGCCATAGGCACAGCCTTGGGCAATACTTTGGGCGACACTTTACCGGCGGACGCTGACGCCGCAGCGACCTTGGCGGATTTAGCGCCGCCGGAGGGTGCGGCGGGAGATTTGCGGGCTGCGGCAGAGGTGCGGGGGGCAGCTTTGGTGGCCTTCTTCATGCGGGAGACGATGCTTTTTTGTTGTTGGGCCCAGCATGCCACGGTTTGAGGGGGGTGTCAGTTTACGTGAGCGCCTGTGGCCGCAAAAAACTGACAGGGTGTGGCCAAAAGGTAGCCTTAAGGTAGCCTTTGACGGGCAACACCGCGGCAGAGCTAGCCTTTGCGGGTTTGCTGCTTGAGGTTTTGCTGGAGCTCTTGCACGTAAGGCGAAGCCTCAGGCGTGTGGCGGGTGAAGACCAGCGACCCGGCGCTGCGGGTAAGCGCGAGGTACATGAGGCGGCGGTCGTGGTCGGGCTCGGCCCCCAGCAAGGCCGAAGGCGGGTGTGGCCAGGTGGTGGCCGAGGCATAGGGAATGATGACGGTGCCGAACTGCTGGTTGCGCGTTTCGCGCACCGGTGCGACCACGATGGGGCTGGCCATATCCGGCAGGGTTTCGGTACGGACGCGGGGGAGAACTTCCGTCAGTTTACCGGACAGGGTGAGGAGCATGTCGGTGGCCAGCAGGGCGGCGGGGTGTTCGGACTCCGGCAAGTGCGGGAGAAGGTCGGCCACCAGAGCTTTGAAGATGGTGCGGGGGGTCAGGGGGTTCTCGGGCGCCGGGGTTTGCGGCATGTGCAGCAACTGGTGGGCGGTGCGCAGGCTGCGCCGCACCTGCTGCAAGGCGGCGACGGTGGTAGGGGATTCGTGCGTGAGCGGCGGCAGGGCAAAGCCGGAGGCGCCCCAGGACTCGGCCCGCAGGCCCGCCTGGAACAACGCCATAACCGCCGGGGCGGGAACCCCAAAGCCCAGCAACACCAAGTGCAAGTGGCCATTATTGCCCTGGCCGAGCATGAGATAGAGCAGGGAGAGGATGATTTGGGGGGTACGTTCCTCCCAGATAAGCCGCGCGTAGCTGGCGGGGTTGAGGCCGTGGCGGCGGAGGGCGTGGGTGATGCAGGCGGACTCGAAATGGGTGCGGGTGATGATGCCGACCGTGCCGCGCGCGGCATTGGGTTGCCCGCGCAGCAGCGCCTGGCAGTATTCGGCCAGAAAGACATGCTCGGCGGGGGCATTGGGGAAGTGCTCGACCCGCAGGGTGGCGGGAATGACTGCGGCCTGGGAGGGTGTGGGAGCAGCAGCCTCGGGCGTTTTGGCAATGCGCGTGCGCAGTTGCCGCGCCACCTTGGCCACCGCCGGCAGCAACGCCGGGGCCAGGCGGTGGCTGTGGCTGAGATTAAAGCGGGTGATATCGCCCCAGCTTTCGATTTGCTCCAAGGCGGCCGGGCCACGGGCACCGTCTTGCCCGAAAGCGGTGAGGTCGTCGTCGCCCACCAGCATGAGCGTGATGCTGTGGGCCAAGTGCATTTGCAGCCAGATGAGCTGAAGTTCGGTGGCGTCCTGGACGTTATCCAGCAGCAGGTGGCTGACGGGCAGCGGCGGGACGGAGCCATCGCGCATGCCCAGCACATGGCGGCGGACGATGTCGTGGCGGTCGGCCAGGCCGAGTTCTTCCAGCCGCGCTTGGTAGGCTTGGACGAAGGGGTAGTAGCGGTCGGACTCCGGCAATTTTTTGGCGCGGGCCTTGGCGCTGCGGATGATGTGCTCGGCGTCGGCCAGGGTGCCCGGAAACGCCTGGGCGGGGATGAGGGTGCGCAGGATTTCCCTCACCTGATTGTTGCTGGCAAAGCTGAAACTTTGCCCGGCGGTGTGCAGCTGCTGGATGGCGAGGTCGCGAAGGGTGCCGCTGCTGAGTTTATCCCACACCTTAACCAGAGCCGGGCTTGCCAGCGATTTGACATATTGGTGGCTGCGGAAGGAAAAGGTGGCCAGAGCGACTTTGTGGCCCTGGGCCAGCAGGTGCTCGGCCTGCGCCAACAACAGCACCGTTTTGCCGCTGCCGGGCACCCCCACCACCAGGCTGCTGCCGGTGTGGGCCAGCACGTGCTGCTGTTGGGGCGTCCAGGCGGGTGCGGGCGGGTGGGGGGCGGTCATCAGCTGGTGCTCACCCGGTGGATGCGAAGGTACATGTTGTAAACATTACGAATATAGCGGCTAGCGTAGCGGCTGGTGCCGCTGTGGTAACGGCCGACCGAGCCCCACCAGTCGCGGGTTTGGCGGTGCTCCAGCAAGTAGCGCACGGCGTAGTTGAGGTTGGTGGAAGGGTTGAGGGCGTCTTCGATACTGCGGAAGTGCTGGCTGTGGACGCGCCAGTTGATTTGCATCATGCCGACATCGACATTGCGGTAGCCCTGGGCGAACATGTTGCGGAGGAAGGTGGCGGCTTCAGTCTCGCTGTTGAAGCGGCGGCCGAAATTGATGCCTTCCAGCGTGATGACGCTGCTGGCCGGAAGCCCGCCGAGCGCCGCCGCGACCTGCACCGAGGTGGCCTTGCTGAGGCGCACCCCCTGGGCGGTGAGGTTGTAGCGCACAAAGCCGAGCTTGCGGTAGCGGCTGAGAGCGGCGAGGGCTTCGTCTCGGCTGGTGAAGCGCTGCGTGCCGGTGCCGTTGACCCCGACCGTGTAGGGCCAGGGCAGCACCCAGCCGCGGATACCTTTGCCGGTTTCCACTAAGCTCATGGCGTGCAGCAGGCCTGCCGGGATTTCGTTTTCCCGCTCGGCACGGGCGATGAGCATCCAGGCGTCGCGGGCTATGAGGGGGTCGAAGGGGTCGTTGTCGTAGTCGGCACGCGCGGGCCACGCCATACTTATGGCGGCGATAAAGCAGCATGCCAGCACGACCCGAGAAAGGTTCATGACACTGTTATAGGGGCGGTGTGCCCGGTTTGCCAAGGGGAAAGGCCGCATAGAGGTTGGGCTGCGCGGGGTTTTTGCCACGTTGGCTCCCTTGCTGCCACGCAGTTAGCGCAGGAAGATGAGGAACAGCACGCCTTTGTCGTTCGGTTGGCCGGCGGGCGCCAGGCGGAGATTTTCCATGCTGGCAAAGCGCAGGTTGCCCCACTCGGACGTTTGGGGGATGACCACTGCGGGCAGGTTGACCTCGTTCGGGGTGGGGTTTTCGTTCCGCACATGCACCACCAGGCCGGTCATGGTGGGCGATTGCCAGACTTCGGAGAGGTCGAAGGTCATCCCGCTGCCCCGGAACCAGTTGGGAATGACGTAGGTTTCGCGCGTGATGCCCGCCACGTCGGCATCCATCGCCATGGCGCGGACGAGGTCGTGCGGGGCCATTTGCGAGGCGATGCTTTCTTTCATTTGTTTGAGGGCGACGCCGTCGACAATTTCGATATAGGTGCGGTAGGGGACGTCGGTGGTGAGAATGAGGATGTAGGTGTTGCCGCTCTGGCCTACAAAGAAGCCGCGCGTGGCCATTTTGGGCAGCAAGGACTGGAACATGATGGCCTGGCCGTTGTAGCCGTCCAAGGGTTTGCCGTCGATGTAGCTGGGGTTTTCAAGTGTCACGGCCTTGATGGGCTCGGGGAACATCACCTGGGTGTAGTCTGACGTGGACAGCCCGATGGTGAGCGGCTTGGTGGGGCTGCGCCAGACGAGGGTGTCGGCCAGCAGCGGAGTGACAACGGTGAAGGCCCCGGCGAGGAGGGCGAGGAGGATGAGGGCGTGGCGCATGTGGGGTCTCCTTAATTGAGCTTAGGGTTGGGCGCGGAGTTGCGGGGCTTTGTTGGGGTCGAGCAGCAGTTTCTCGACATATTTGGTGAGCAGGAAGCCATAGGGGTTGCTGGGGCTGGCGAAAACCTTCTGGAAGGTCATCTGGTACTCGACCGGGGTGGACTCGGCCAGGGTGCCGCCGACCATGCTGTTGAGCTGGCCGACAAGGGCGACATCGCGGAACTCGACCCCGTTGACGCGGCGTTTTTCCACTTTCGGGGCCTGGGTGCGGTCGGGCACGAAGAACGAGGAGCGGCGGTCGGAGACGGTGGTGCGGATTTTACGCTCGAAGTGGGGGGCGGAGTCGACCTGCAGGGCCGGGCCCATGAAAGGGCGGAGGTCGGTATAGAGGCGGCTCATGTTCTCGGGTGTATAGGAATTGAGCGATTGGGTGACGTAGTCGGCAAAGAGGAATATGAGGCGGTCTTCTTCGGTGGGGCTGTAGACCCCGGTGGTGGCGTCGGGCACCACAATGACCGGGTAGCGGATGCGGGCGGCGTTCATCTCGGCCTGCAGTTGCTGGTTTTTGACAAGCTGGCAGGTGGACACCAGCCCCAATACCAGCACGCACATCAGCAAAATGCCCGCTACCCGGTGGGCGCGGTCGATAACGGCACCGGCGCGTGCGACAAAGTCCATGGATATTCTTCTCCTTGCCCGCAAGATTACCCGCTTTTGGGTGGCTTGGGGAGAGAGATGGTGTGAAAACAGGCAGCTTGTGCGCCTGCATGTGGCAGGCTTGCGGCAGCGCTGCGGTTAGGAGACGTCTAGGAGACTTCCAGCTTGGGGGCGTGCTTGGGCCCCGGGCGCATTTTGCCGAACTTGACGTGGCGGTAGGCCAAGCGCATGGCGAGGCCTTCGGGTTTATCCAGCGTGAGTTTATACATAACATAGGTGGCAAGAGCACCTGCCAACAAAGCTACAAGGGGTTTGCTGAGGATAAATAGGGTGAGGTAGTAAGTGGAGAGGAAGGATACGGCGTATTCCGGCGTGCGGTTGGGTTTGTCGATATTCCGGGGGACGGCGCGCATTTGCATGGCGTTAGCCGCCACCACACTGGCCGCCGAGGGATTCGGCAATGGGGCACAAAATAAGCCTTAAACCATTGTAAATGCCTGGAAGCATGGTAATGAGCACACCCAGCACGACGACGTAGACAGCACCGCCGCTGTCGCCCTTGATGAACATAAACACGCCCATGATGGTGACGATGAAGCCAATAACGAGGCCGATGTTGCCGGTGAAGATGTTGACCAGCAGTTCTACTTCGACTTTACCAACGTCGGAAGTCTCGGCAGCATAGGCAGAAGCGGCACTCAGAAGGAGTGCCGCACATACTGCCAGGGTTTTGCCGAGAAGGTTCATACTTGGATTAACGAGTCGTACCTCGTGCGGTGTCAACATCATAGACTGTTGATCCGCTGAATTGACCTACCACACCGACGGCCATATCGCGGACGCCCTTGAACAAACCCGGAGCCATGGTGATGAGTACACCACCGATGACCATAGTGAGGCCAGCGCCGGTTTTCTGACCGATGATCCAGACCCAGAGGCCCGCCACAGTAATGGCCAAACCGATGAGCAAACCGATGTTACCGGTAATGGCACCAACAAGTGTATCGACAGCAGCAGCCCCTGCTGTAGCTGCTTCACCACCGGACTGAGCAAAAGCGGGGTTGGCGACGGCGAGGGCCATGACAGCCACGGCGGCGGCGCTGAAGAGAAGTGTACGTTGATTCATGAGTTTATCTCCTTTGATATACTGATTATGGGGCGGTATTGCAGGTTTGCAAGGGGTTTGTAAGAATTTGCCTGTTAGGGGGTGGTTTGGGCGGTGGGGGGTGTGGCATCGGTGACAACCAGCAGGCGGGACTGGGCGAACTGGGTGAAGGTGAGGCCGAAGCCGTGGGCGGCCTGGACTTGTTGGCTGAGCTGGGCGAGGACCTCTTCGATCGGCGCTTCGGCGGTGAGCGACCAGGTATCTTGCAAAATATGCTGGCGGGGGACGGACAATTGCCAGTCGGCCTGCCACTCGCCTGCCTGGGGGGCGGCCTGCTTGAGGACGTCGGTGAGGATATCCG
Source organism: Proteobacteria bacterium UBA6156 (assembly GCA_002422365.1). Classification (GTDB taxonomy): domain Bacteria; phylum Pseudomonadota; class Alphaproteobacteria; order UBA2136; family UBA6156; genus UBA6156. The sequence goes on along the minus strand of DIUO01000036.1, from coordinate 65,747 downwards.
GCAGCGATTTACCGTTGGCGACCACCGCCACCGGCGTGCGCAGCAGCGCCAGCGGCACGGCGGGCGGGGCGCCCACCCCGGCCACCACCACATTGCCGCCAGCCTGCATGGCCAGGGCGCGGTCCATCATGGTTTCGGCTTCGGCCTTGAGGCGGGCGGCCTCGCGCAGTTTGATCTGTTGCTCCTGGATTTTGGCGGCGGAGGCGAGTTGCTCGGCTTCGGCAATTTTGGCGGCGGCTTCGAGTATCAGCTCGCGCCGTGAGACATCGGCCTGGGCTTCGGCGGCGCGGAGGTCGGCGGTGAGGGTGCTGATTTTGGCCTGATAGGCTTGCTCTTTGGCGGATTTGTCGGCTGACAGGCGCTGGGCGAGTTGCTCGAACTGCGCCATGCGCTGCTGGGTGGCAGAGAGCTGGGCCTGGAGCTCGTGCTCCTTACTTTGCCATTGGGTGCGGGCGGCGGCGGTGATTTGGCGGTTTTCTTGGGCACGCTTGAGGGTTTCGGCGTGGCGGCGCTGTTCTTCCTGCACCTGGCGTTCGCGCTCGCGGAGTTCGGCCATCATGGTGGCCATGGCTTCGGCACTGGTGGTGGTGCGGGTGTCCTTCACGATATGGGAGAGGTCACGGCTGGCGGCGGCGGTGGCCTCGGCATTGGCATTGGCCTGGGCACTGCGGCGGGCGTAAGCGTCGTCTTGGCGTTGCCAGCTGGTGAGGGTGGAGACCAGAGGGTCGGCTTTGACGGCAGCCACTTGCACCGGGGCCGGGCGGGCCGGGACGGTGCCGCCCTTGCCGGCGGCGGGTTCTATGGCCGCCATGGTGCTGAGAATTTCCGACTTCAGGCGGATGGTGGGGATGGGTTCGAGGCCGGGGAGCGAGCTGGTGGTGCGGCTTTCTGGCTTGGGGCCCAAGCTGTCGTGGAAGGTGAGCGCAATGGCGGGGTCGGCCTGGCGGCGGTTGGCCTCGGTGCGGCCATCGAAGAGCATTTCGGCGGCCTCGCAGGGTTCGCCATTGGGGCCGAAGAGGAAGCGGGCGTCGTGCAGGGTGCTGGTGACCACCACCCCGGTGCCGGGGCCGGAGCAATCGTCGACGGTGCCGGTGACGGTGGTGGCATCCGACGCGCCCATGACCATGTGGGACTCGGCGATGACGATGCCGCCGTCGTTCGGCTGCGGGGCCGGAAAACCGCCACTGGCGGCCTGCTGCCCCATGCCCGCGCAGCCCGCCAGCAAGGTGGTGGCGGCAAACAGGGCACGGCGGGGTGTGAGGCGCATCATTAATCGGAGATTACAATAATCCGTTCGCTGTCGAACAGGCTTACGCTGAGTTTAACGCCTCTATCGTTGACAATATATTGCGCAAGATAGCTGATGAACTCTTCGAACGGGGCTTCGGCATCGAGGCTGAAGCGTTCTTGCATGAGGTCGCGGTTGGGTTCGGTGATCTTCCAGCGCACCTGCCAGGGGCCGGTAAAGGGTTCAGCCCGCTTGAGGATGTCGGCGAGCAGCTCTTCCAGCGTCTGGTTGTCTTGGTGGAGCACGACTTTGTATTGGCGCAGGTCCATCCAGCTGCTGCGCGGGCGCGGGCGCAACAGGCTGGTGCCCTGCGCCGACCAGGCCTGCTGGCCGCCAACCGCTGTATGGCCTTGCGCCGGGCCTGCGGCGGGGCTGAGGGCCGCCAGTTGGGCGGGAGTGAGGGCGGCGTCCGGGGCGAGTCCGCCTTCCGGCGCCAACAGCTGGGCGATGCGCAGGCGGTTGGGATCGAGCTCGACCTCGGGTGTGCCACTGCCGTGGTCGGGCCCCAGCACCGTGCGGCCGTCGGGTGTGGTGGTGGCGGTGGCCCCGGTGGCCAGGCCTTGCAGTTCTTCCGCCACCGCTTTGCGGATGGCGAAGACGACTTTGTCGTCTTTGGTGATGACATCGCGCGCGGCGTTGGCCAGGGCGGCGGTCATGCCGGGGTCGGCATCTTGCACCGCACTGCGGGCGACGCTGCGGATGTAATCTTGGCCATCTTTAAGCGTTTGAAGGGCGAGGGCGCGGAACTCTGGCGCGGAGTTGGCCACGGTTTGCTCGGCAATGGCGCGGATTTGCGCGGGTTCGAGTTTGTCGGCGGCGGTTTGCTGCTGGAGTGCGGCGAGGCTGGCGGCCACGGCGGCGGCTTTCTCGTTTGCCAGTTTTTCCGCCTGGATGTTGGCGGCCTGCCAGAGCACGCCCATGCGCTGGTTGGTGCGTTGGTCGAGGTCGGTGACCGACTGGCGGGTGGCCTGGGCGAGGTTGGCCAAGGTGGCGGAGGTTGTGGCTTGGGCCTGCGCCAGCTGGAGGTCGGCATAAATGCGCAGGGCGGCGGCGACGTTGGCGGTTTCGGTCTGGGCGAGGTTGCGCAGTTCGGCAATTTGGGCGCCGGTGTAGGCTCGGGCGCGGTCTTCGGCGTCTTTGGCGGCCAGGCGGGCTTCTTCGACAACGGCGAGCCGGTTTTCCAGCTGGGCCTTGGAGAGTTTGAGGTCGGTCGTGGCGGCGGTTTGCTCGGCCATGCGTTCCATGGCGCGGATGCTCTCTTGCGCCAGAGAGGTGACATTGGTGACGGTGGCGGCAGTTTGGGTGCGGAGGTCGGCGGTGCTGTCGATTTTTTGCTCTAGCCCCGCCAGCTGCTGGGAGGTGGCTTGCAGCGCCTGCTGGAGGCGTTCGATTTCGTCGCTGACGGCGGGAGTGGGGGTGCGCTCGGATTCGTTGCCCAAACGGCGCCACAACACCGTGCCTTTTTGCACCACGGGCGTTTGCAGGGGGGCGTAAGCGGCGGTGCTTTGGGCGGCGGCCACGTTCTGCCAGGCAACCTGTGCCTGCACGGGGGCCTGCACGGGCGCGGCCACAGCCAAGCCGACCAAGGTGAGGCCAAGGGCGGTACGAGAACGGGCGCGGACAGGCAGCATGCTGGATGCAAGTGTGCCGTGTGCAGCGGGCTTTGTTAAGGCGGTGCGGGCGGAAAGGCGGTTTTGGCGCGGCGGGCTGTGGGAATTCGGCACCGCCCCCAGAGCTTAGGCCAGCAGCCAAGCCTGGAACAGGGCTGTGAGCAGGTAGCCGCCGGTAAACAGCGCGACCTCCAGCCACAGGCTGGTGCGGCCGATGGGTGCCCGGCAATGGCGGCAGCGGCCACGCAGGGCCAGGTAGCTGAGGACGGGCACGAGGTCGGGCACGCCCAGCACCGTTTTGCAGGCCGGGCAATGGCTGGGGGGGCGGCGCAACGAAATGCCGCGCGGCACGCGGTAGCGGGCACAGTTGAGAAACGACCCCAGCACCGCACCCATGACCCCGCCCCATAACGGCCAGAACCAAGGCCAATGCAGGGCAATGGCCTTGGCTGCCGCCGGGTAGAAGGCGAGTGTCTCGGTGAGCATAGGCCCCGCCCCTGCCGCTTAACCGCAGGTGCGGTTGCTGCTGCTGTCGGCAAAGTTACCGGTGGTTATGCGCGCCGGGAGTTTGGGTTCGGAACCGGTGGGACGGCTGGAACTGCAACCCGAAGCCAGCCGAACGCGGGGGTTGCTGAAGTAGTAGAATGGCTTAGGTTTGCTGTCGGTGCCCAGTTCCAAAGCCGAACAGCAATAATCTGCCGGTAAGCCCAACATGCGCATAAGGTCTATCATATCCTCGCGCCGATTGGCATCGGTGCTGGTGTTGTTCACCGTCGCCGCCGTTGACGGCACGAAATTGGTCGCCGGGACGTATTCGGAATAATAATATCGAGCCGTATCGGAACTGCCGCTTATGGGGATGGATCTTGGATAATAAATGGCGGCAACAGGGATTCCGCTGTTCGGGTTGCCGTTACCCGTACACTTTGTTGTGGAGGTGGTCACTGCGATACATTCACTGATGTGAGCCGCATATTGCGTGCGGGCAAACGTCTCGAGGGCATCACCGACGGCGCGGATGCGTTCGCTGGTGGTTTGGTAGCGGATGCGCACGTCGTCGTAGTTGGTGTAGCGCATCATCACGTCGTCGTCGGCACCGCGCACGTCGGCAAAGGCCTGGGCGGGGTCGGACTTGTTTTTCCACCAGTCGGCAGCGGTGCTACCGTTGAACACCGAACCGCCCGCCGCCGAGGTGAGTGCAACACCGTTGACGGTGACGGTGGTGCCGTTCTGGTCTTCCTGGTTGTCGGCCTGGCCGTCGGGGCCCATACTGTGCAGGGTGACGTAACTGACGGTGACGCTGACGCCGTAGATGCCGCGGTTGGCGTCGCGGTACATGATGTAGGTGCGGGGGTTGTCCCAGACATCGTTGGCGATTTCGTTTTGCGAAAGGCTGGTGTAACCGGCGAGAGCCTCGTACCAGAAGGGCGAGGTGGAGGTGTCGCTGGGGGCTTCGCCGACATCGGCGATATAGGCCTCGAGCGCTTTGCGCACCTGCATTTGGGCGATTTCTTCGTTCTGTTTGTCGCGCATGCGGATGAATTCGTAGATGGAGGGGGTGGTAATACCGACCAGAATGGCGAGCACCGCGACGGTGATGACCATTTCGATCAGCGAGAAGCCTTTGTTGCTGCGAAGAGTGGGAAGGATGCGGGTGCGTGTCATGAGGTGGTCTCCGTTAATTGATGTCTTTGTCGGGTTGAATGATGAGGGTGTAGAGAAAACTGGCCCCCGGGCCCAGCGGTGTGGGGTTGGTGGTATGGTTGCGGACGGTAATGACGAGGTTGGGGTTGGCCATATTCGGCGTGTTGGACGATAACACCAGCCTGCCGCCGCTGGGCAGGATGCGTTCGATGGCTTCAACATCTTCGAAAATACCGAGCAGGGCCTGGGTGCTGCTGACATCGACGGCCGGAAGGCGCGGGGCGTTGGGGTTGTTGGAGAAATCCATGCTGGGCGGTGAGACGGTTTGGCCCGCCACAATGGCGGCGCGGTAGTCGGCCAGTTGTTGGTCGCGGAAGGTGGCCATATCGGCCTGGAATTTTTTAAGGGCGGTGACACCGACTTTTGAGGCGTGGCCTTTGATGTCTTCGATGATCAGCATCATCTCGCGGCGGTTGTCGAAGGTGTAGACGATGTCGTCGGTGGTCGGGTTGCCCTGAGCGTCGGTGGGGGCGGCAATGTTGAGGATATCGGAGAGTTGGGTGGGGGCGGACGGCAGGGTGGTTTGGACCTGGCCATCGGGCCCGCCGGAGACAAAGGCGAAGGCGGTTACGGGGACGCTGAGCACCTGGTTGCTGTCGGACGGGGCGCTGAACCGCATGTAGCGGGTGAGCATGGCGCCGGTGATCTCGCGGCCCCAGGCGTCGGTGGCGGCGTTGCCATAAATGCCGCTGGACATGGCGGCTACCGTGGGCATATTGCTGATATATTGGGGAATAGTTGCATAAGTGCCGGGATTGCCGTGCATGTTCTCTTGCGTGACTTCGGCACGGATGACTTCGGCCATGGATTCGAAATAACGGAAAGTGTCGTCGAGGCGTTGCTTGGTGAGCTGGGCGGCGTTGAAGGTTCCGGACACGATGAAACTGGTCATGAGCGCGATGACGAAGGTAAACAACGATATGAGAAACAGCGCTTGCATCTCGGCCGGTGGTATCCTTTCTGTCTTGTCTTATAGGGTGGAGTGCCAGCGCCTGCGCCTGACAGGGGCAATGGCACCTCTCCGCCGGTTAATGGAAGTGCATCGGCAAGGTGTGGCGTCCATTATCGCCTTGGAATACCAGGTTTTTTTCGCCGATTTCGAGCAACTTCAGGCGGGTGGTGGGCACCCGGGCGCGGCGTTCGTCGAGCGAGCGGCGCATGCTGAGGGCCGTTTCGCTGTCGAGGGGCTCGATGCGGGCGAGAGCCTCTTGCGCTTGGGGGGAGATGCTGAGGCGGACGTTGAGCTCCATGCCGACGCCCACCCAGTTGTTGCCGATAAGCACGCGGCGGCCTTGTGCGCCTTCGACCACTCCGCCGACGGCCATGCCGTCGAGATAGGGTTCGAACGCCCGGGAGGAATTGAGGAGCTGGGTGGCTTCGTCGATGGTTTGCTGACGCTCGCGCAGGGCTTGGGCCTCTTCTTCCAGCACGCCGGTTTCGGAGACCTTAACCTCTCCCCCGCCCGCGAAGGGGTTGGGCTGGCCCATATAAGGCGGCACAACGGTAGCCTGGTAGCGGCTGTTGACTTTCCAGAGCAGGCCCTCTTGCGCGTGGGCGGCCGGGGCAGCCACCAGCGCCAGCACCAGGATAAAGGCGGGCATCAGCTTCATGCGGGGTCTCCTTGCGAGGGGGCGGTTTCGGTGTTGCCGGGCAATGGCAGCATATCGAGCGGCGGAATGACTTTTTCTAACCCATAGATGAGGCCGACGACGCGCAGATCGACGGTATCCTGGGTGGTGCCGGAGGGCGGACCACGCACCTCGATGGCGGTGATGACGATTTTCTTGGTGTTCTGCAGCCGGTCGCAGAGGGCGAGAGCCTCGGCATAGGGCATATTGCCGGATATGGCGACGGTATGGACATAGAGCGACGACGGGCCGATGGCCTGCACGTCGCGGGCCTCCAGCTGGAAGGTGAGTTCGCTGTTTTCGAGCCCCAGGTGGCGCAGGATGTCGAGCTGGGTGGCGGTTTGCTCGGTAATGGTGAGGTTGTCGAGCTCGGTGAGTGCGACGTTCAGGTTCTGGGCGTTTTCAAATTCCTGATTGAGGCGGATGATCTCGTTGGTGCGCTGCTGGATTTGCACCTGGTAGGTTTGCGAGGTGGTGAAGAGATAATAGGCCACGCCGAAACAGATCAGCAGCACGGCGATCATGATATTCCGGTAGGTGCTGCGGTTCATTGCGGGGCCTCCTCGTTCGGTGTTGGGGCTTCCGGTTGGTCACCTTCCGGCAGGGGCGCGGTGGACGAGACCTCGGCGGTGCCGCTGACCGTGGCGCCGTCGGCGGATATGGGTGCGGCGGCGGGCACGGGCTCGGTAACCGCGACTGGGGCCGGAGGCGCTTCGGTGACGGGCGGTTCGGCGACTGGGGGCTCGGTGACTGGAGGTTCGGTTCCGGGGGGTTGGTCGATTTGCAGCACCATACCCACCTGCCCTTGCAGGCCAACGCTGCCGCCGCGCACGAAGGAGCGGATCCAGGGCTTGAGGGCGACGCTGTCGCTGGCGGTTTGCTCCTGGTCGAGCAGCAGTTCGTCTTTCATTTCGGTAATTTGGGCCACGGCACCGAGCTGGCCGGCTTCGATGGCATCCAGCGCCAGGCCTGCGAAATTGCTGCCTTCGAACACCACTTGCAGGTTTTCCAGGCTGCCGAGTTCGGCGGCAGCCTCGGCTGCGGCATGGATGATGGCGGATGGCTGCTGGTTGATGCCGCGGTTCATGCGTTGCAGCAGCTCTTGCGGGTTGGCGATTTGCCCGACGTTCTGGTTGAGCTTGATGGAATTGATGTTGCGGCGGATGCTGGCGGCTTCTTCGTCGAGCCGGTTACGCTCGAGCAGGGCCATGAGCATATAACCCCCGCTGGCCATGACGGTGATGAGGCCGAACAGCGCCATGGTGAGGTAGAGAATGGTGAAGTCTCGGTGGCGGTAGAGCGGCTTGAGGCCCGGCTGCGGCTTGAGCTTGCTGAACGGAATGGGGCTGATGCTGTAGGTGGCCAGGCCCGCTTGCATTTTTTCGTAGAGATCGAGCTTTTGCACCGCGATGGTGAGTGTTTCGGTGCTGTTGGCCAGGGCGTAGTCGCTGATGGCGTCGATGATGCTCTTGATGGGATCGCCCTCGGACAGCGACAGCTGGGCGGTGCGCCAGTTGAGCTGGCCTTCGTCGTCTTGCTCGCGCACGCCGTGGACGACGACCTCGGTGCTGAAAATGAAGAAGAAGGCCTGGCACTGGGCGGGGACGAAATCTTCAGCCAGCCAGACGCGGACGGGTTGGCGGAGGTCGGAGATTTCGGTCGGCAGGGTGCCGTAGATAAACCGGCGCCCAACAAACACGCGGGTGAGCGGCGCTTGCTTGCTTTGCACCGCGTTGGCGCTGGTGGCACCCTCGCGCGCGGGCACGGCGGTTTTGCCGAGACCGGCGAGGTCTTTGATGACCTGGACTTGCTCGCGCCCTGGCACCAGCAGGACGGTGACCTCGCCGGAGCCACTTTCGCGGTAGACGACAGAACGACGGGAGAGAACGGTTAAAGGCATGGGAAACCCCTGGATTGCGGCGTGTGTTGCGTGTGTTTCATGTTAACGGCCATACTCCATGAGGGCGAAGATGGGCCCCACCAGCGAGGTGTAGGTGCTGACAATGAACATGGGGAGCAGCACCGCCATGACCATGAACTTGAGCGTGCCGGAAACCTGGCGGATGTAGCGTTCGAGCTCCAGTTTATAGGCCGGTTGGAGGTCTTCGATGCGCTCGGCAATGGCACCGGTGGATTCTCCGGCCGTGATGGCGTTGAAAAACGAGGCTTTGAAGGGCATGCCTTCGACCGCCTGGCTCATGCGCAGGCCGTTGCGGTGGTCTTCGGCGGCGGTAAGGAACATGCTGCGCAGCAGCGGGTTGGTGACGCAGTAAGCCATTTGCTCCAGCGCCTGATAGGTGGGCATGCCGGAACGCACCAGCGCCGGTAAGAAGAACACCGTGAGCATGGAATTGAACCCCAAGATGAGCTTGCGGGTAACCCCCCACCACATGCTGAAGCGCAGCCAATAGGGCTGCAACACCGGCGTGTTGCGCAAAATGAACAACGTGATAAGGCCGCCGACCAGCACGGTGGGGATCATCGGGTTGGCCCGCAGCCACACCGAGGCATACCAGAGCCAGCGGAGGATGAAGGGGAATTTGTAGAGGGCGGCGGCGTTACGGTCGAGCACCGGCTGGATAACCATGGGCAGCATAATGACCAGCACGCCGATGGAGAGCAAAATGAGCATGACGCCGATGACCAGAGGCCCGGCCATTTTCATCATGAGGTCGCGGCGGCCGGCATTTTCAACCTCCAGCGCCGCCACCAGCGCCGGCAGGGCCTGGCGGAGCTGGTTGCCTTTTTCGGCGGCTTCGACAATGGCGAGCTCTTGCGGTTTGAAGCCGATGTTGGCCATGGCCAGTGCTTGGTAGAGCGTGGTTTGGCCTGCGGCGACCTCACGCTCGATCATGTTCATTTGCGGAGCGAGGGTGGCGTATTCCTCTTGGCTAAAGCCGTTGGTGGTGTTGGCCACGGCCTCGGCCACCGACATGCGCCCGCCGCCGGCATTCAGCCAGCCGGACAGGGTTTTGAAGAAGTCGACCCTGTCGGCTGTGTTGAGGGAGGCTTTGCCGAATTCGATACCCATGGCGTTATCCTGTCAGTGTCTCGGCGGCGAGCTCGAGAATCTTGGTGGACAATTCGGCGGCGTCAGTGATGCCGTTTTTGACGTGCAGCACCCCCATGCGGCCCATGGGCTGCCAGCCCGCGCGCTTGGCCATGTCTTCGAGGTCAGCGTAGTTTTTCTCGGCGCTGGCCTCGACAATTTCTTTGGTGGGCTTGAGCCACTCGGCGGTGGCGATACGCCCGTAGTAGCCGGTGTAGTTGCAGTTGGCGCAGCCCTCGTGGTTGGCGGCAAATAGGTTGGCGCCGGTGAGCGGCACGCCGTAGCGGTCGAAGACATAGCGGGTGTATTCGTCGGGTTCGGCCATGGTGACTTTGCAATGGCCGCAGAGGCGGCGCACCAGCCGCTGAGCGGCAATGCCGCGTATGTAGGACAGCAGGAAGCCGCTGACGCCCATTTCGTCGAGGCGCGCGATGGCATCCAGCGCGGTGTTGGTGTGCAGGGTGGTGAACACCAAGTGGCCGGTGTTGGCGGCTTCGAACACCAGTTTGGCCATTTCGCTGTCGCGGACCTCGCCGAAGATGACGACGTCGGGGTCGGCACGCAGTGACGACTTGAGCAGTTGCAGGCCGGTGCGGTTTTCGTCCTCGCTGGCAATTTCCATTTGCACGGCGTAGCCGGGCACGCGCTTTTCCGGTGGGTCTTCAATGGTATGGACACTGAGGCCCTTGGCCATGGGGTTGGCGCTGACCACAGCGGCGTGAATCGCCTCGGTTTTGCCGGAACCGGTGGGGCCGGTCCAGAAAATGACGCCGTTGGGGGCGCTGGCGGCGCTTTTTATTTTTTCGATGAAGTCGGCAGGGTAGCCCAGCACTTCGAGGGGCATGACATCCGGCTGCAAGCGCCGCAGCACGATGCGCGGCACTGGGCCCAGGCGCCCGGCGTGGGGCTGGATTTGCACGCGCCAGTCGTACCCCGAGCGGGTGAAGGCACCCTTGTTGGCGTAGTTGAGGTTGACTTTGGGCATACGGGCCAAGTTTTCGATACGCACGCGCAGGCGTTCCAGCTGCTCGGTGGTGATGACCTCCTTCGGGTGCACGAAACCATCGATGCGGTATTTGATGATGGCGCGGGGTTCGCCCTTGATGGAAGGGTCGATGTGAATATCCGACGAGCGGGCGTCGATGGCATTGGTGATGATGCGGTCGAGGAGGGCTTCGGCCTCCATGTCGCTGTCGATGCTCTCGGACTCGCCGGCCATCCAGAACGCACCAGCAACCTCGCGCAGGCAGAAGTGCCATTGCAGCTTGGCGGTGGGGGGGAAGAATTCGCGGACGTTGGCCTCGAGCACGAGATCGCGCAGGGGGCTGTCGTGGGCGAGGTGGACGTCGGTGACGGTGCCGTTTTCCTCCTTGCGGATGGACATGGGAATAATGCGCTCGCTGCGCAGGATGCTGCGCAGGCGGGGCTGGAGGTCGAGCCGCAGCACTTGGGCTTCGGGCGGGATGTCGAGAATGGAGAGGAGTTCGCGGGCGCGGTTATGGCGGGCAAAGGCACGCGCCAGTTGCACGCGGTTGATGATTTTCTGGTTGATGAGGTCGCGCACCAGCAGCTGCTTGCTGCCGGGGGTGGCGATGGCTTTTTCCAGGTGGCCGTGGGCCACACGGTCGATGCCGAGGTCGGTGGAATTGTGCAGGATTTTCAGGATGTCCTGGTACATCTCTTCGCGCGGGGTGAGTTCTTCGGTGGTGCCGACAGGTGCGGTGGGGGCAAACTGCAAAGGCACCCCTGCCGCCGGAGGTGTTGCCATGCCTTGCGCCCCCATGGCCGGGGGTGGCGATGACGGCGAGGCTGCTTCGTCCTGCGGCGCGGGGCCGTAGGGCGAAAAGGGCACTTGCCCGGGCAGAGGCGTTGTTATGGTTGTTCCTCCTGTTGGCGGCGGTTGCGGTGCACGGGGGCTCGGCCAGGCCAAGCCCTACCGACCCCTGCTGCACACCACAGACGCTGACTGCATGTTGCCTCAATCGCCCCCCCTTCGCCTAGGGGAAGCTGGCATGATGCCCTAATACAGGCGGCGCACCTGTAGCAAAATTACAAACTCGACATTTTCGTACTGGATGGCCTCTTCATTGGCGAGCTTGCCCAGCGCGGGGATGTCGCGGATGAGCGGCACGCCGGATTCGGTATCGATAGCGATGGTTTTGGTGAGGCCGCCGATGACCTTGATTTCGCCATCGCGGATGCGCACTTTTTGGTCGATAAGGCGGGTGTTGGCGATAGGCGCCACCCCGGCAATGGTGCCGCTGATGCCGGTGGGAATGTTAATGGTTTTGGCAAGCGAGGTGATAGGGATTTGCAGGCTGACGGTGTGGGGTTCGTCGGGGTTGTCGCTCACTTGCGCGGTGGCCGAGAATTGCAGGCCCAGGAACTGGTTGCGCTCGGTGACCTCGCTGGTGGTGGTGGTGGTGCCGGAGTCGGTGGTGGTGTCGTTGTTGACCACGAAGTATTTCTCGTTACGGCCATCGATCAGGGTGGCGCGTTGGCGGTCCATCAGCTCCATCATCGGGTGCATGAGCTCGTAGGTGGTGCCGTAGCTTTCCAGCAGGGCGATGACGGCATCGAGATTGCCGGCACGCACGGTGGCACCGCCGACAGTGCTGAGGTTGGCGCCGCTGAAGGTGGCCAAAGCGTTGCTGATGGCTGCCGTTACGCTGCCGTTAAAGCTGGCGGAGGTGGTGGCGCCATTGCCGGTGCGGCCGACGCGCAGGTTGGCCTGCTGGTCGAAGTCGCGCGAGCGGCTGACGGCCAGCACGCGGGCTTCCAGCAGCAGGCGGCGGCTGGCGATGTCTTGGACGCGCTGGATGATTTCGTCGGCTTCATCGAGCACCGCACGCGGGGCACGCATTTGCACCATGCCGACGGTGCTGTTGATGCGCACGTAACCGCATTGGGTGCTGGTGGCAGCGCTGTCGGTGGCCACGGGCTGGCTGTCGGTGGGCTGCATGAGAGTGGGGTCGGCGGGTGCCGTTCCGCCTTCGGGCGGCATAAGCAGGCTGGCCGAGCTTGCGCTGGCGGCCATGCCGCTATCCAGGGCGCCGATGCAATTGTTGGAAACCAGTTCTTTCAGGTCGTCTTCGAGGTCTTTCCAGAGGTCGCGCTCGTAACTGATGCTGACCTTGGTGCTGCCACCGGCAGTTTGGGCGCCGCTGGCGCTGGATTCGTCGTCTCCGGTGGCGGGGGAGAAGTCGGAGGAGTAGTTCACTTCGACCGTTTCGCTGCGTTTGGGTTCGTAGAGGTTGAGCGTCCACTGGCGTTGGGGCAGGCCGCCGACGGTCATGTAGTCGCCTGCGTTCACGAGGCTGAGGCCGTGGGGGTTGAGCATGGCCTCGAAGGCATCGAAGCAGGTGACGTTGCGCAGGTTGGCAGTGACGCGGATCTGGTTCAGTTTTTCGCGGTTTTCGTTGATCACCAGGTTGTAATTGCATTGTTCGGCCAGGCCACGCAGCGCCTGGGAGAGCGTGACGTTGTTGCCGGGGCTGAAGGCCGCCAGGCGGGGTTCGGACGCGGACGGCAGGATGAGCAGACGGCGTTCGCCTTCCTTAATAATCTGGATGTCGTAGACATCTTCGACATAGTTGCGGGCTTCGTCGAAGGTCAGCTTGTTGAGCATGATTTGCTTGCGTTTGTCTTGGCGCACGCCGTTGCCCCAGCGGATGGCGGTATTATAAGTGCCTGCCATGCGTTGCAGGACTTCGGAGAGCGTCATGTTGCCGCTTAAGGTGATGGTGGCGTTGGCGGCCATCTGGCGGGACGAGATGGGTTCGCCCATGCCGAGGACGGAGGCGTTGGCGCGGTTTTCTTCGCGGAAGTCTTTATACGGATTGGCGGGCGACTGCCGCTGGGTGTAGGACACGCCATTGCACGATGCCAGCGTGGCGGCCAGCACCACCAACGCCGAGGTGCGTGCCAAGAGATGCTTTGCGGGCGGTGTGCGGCTGTTCATCGTTTATTCTACTCCTCTAAATCCAAAGCTGCTTCCACTGGTGACGACGATCAGCTTGCCGCCGGGGAAAATTTCGTAGCGCAGGTTGAAGACCTTCAGGATGCGCTCCAGCGCAACCCCGAACGGTTCTTCGACGTGGGCGGGCTTGAGCACTTGGTCGGTGCCGGCATACATGCGCAGCCGCCACTGGCCCTTACCGGCCTGGTTGACGATGTTCTCGAGGGCGTCGACCAGCGGAATTTCGTCGAAATGGATGCTGACGGTGCTTTCTTTCAGCACGGTTTCGGTGATGGCAACATGGCCTGCCGTGGCCCCGCCGACGCCAATGCTGGCGCTGCGGGCGTCGCCGCCTGTGCGGTCGGTGACCACCAGGCGTTGCGTTTTGTCGTATTTGATGACGCGGATGGGCTGGCCGCTGCGGGTTTGCAGCCGGGCGAGCAGCGCGTTCATGACCTTAATAAACGGCTCTTCGGCATAAATGCTGATTTCCATATCCGGCAGACCGGCGTTGACCTCGTCGAGGTCCCACACCACGGTCCAGCCTGCGCCGCCCACTTGGTCGAGCATGCGCTGCATGGCACGCCGCACCGAAATGCGTTCTTCCTTCAGGCGGACGATGCCGTTCTGGAGGTCGAGCTCGCCACGAGCGGTCGTGCCGCCGATGGCCAATTCGATGCCGCCGTCGCTCAGCGGTACGGGCGCCGCCAAGGGAGGAGATGGCGGAGCGATGCGGGCAGCACCGAGGTCGGTTATCGGTGCCGGGGCCTGGGCCATGCGCGGCTGGCCGCCTGTGGCCAGGGAGGGGTAATCATCGAGCGAGCGTGCCGGGGCAGCCTGGGCCATTTGGCGGCCATGCATGGGCTGGGTTTCGGTGGTGTCGGCGTAGGCGTCTTGGGCATACAGGGCGGCATCCGGCCGGGCGGCGCCGCCTTGCAGCAGGCCGGGGTCGGCGGCAATGCGGTCGAGTTCGCGGCCCGTGTCGGCCACGCCGTTAGCCACGGTGTTCAGGGCCATTTGGTAGGGCGCGCCTGCCGGGTTGTTTTGGGCATAGAGGGGGCGGTTGGTTTCGACGACGGTATCCCAGCCCGCAAGCTCGGACTCGGTTTTATGGCGCAACTGCTGATGGGGGGGGACGTAGACGCCGCGCGTGTCGTCGACATAAGGGGCGACCGGGGCGCCGGTGACCGGCGCTACGTAACCTGGTACGGGGGCCGGCACAGAGGCAGGCGGCGCCGCCATGGGAGTGGAAAGCACCGTAGTTGCCATTGCCACAGCCAAAAGGGCGCGTGAAAGACGACGCGGGCTGGTGCGGGTTTGCTGCGGTAGGTTGTAAAATCGTTTCATGGGCATGGCCGACGTGCTTGACTGTTGATTGTTGGATGTGACGCTATCATAGTTGTACGGCGGTCAGGGAGAGGCCCTGCCGCATCTCATGACTGGTGTGTGACCAAAACACCATCACGCTGCGACAGCAGATGTGTGGAAAGGCCCGCCCCTACAAAGGAAAGTCTGCTATGACACCCCAAGGTCGCGCCGTTCTGGTTTTAAGTCTTTTAGTGATGTTTTTATGGGCACTGCATGTTGTGTGGTCGGTTTTAACCAGCGACGCGTTTGATACGCCCCAATATATGCGCGGCCTGCTGGTGGTGGGTGGTGGTGCCTTGGTAGGCTTTGGCATGGTGTGGGCCGCCGCCCTGCTGGGCAACTTGCGCCGCAACCTGGCCACCGGCTTTGAAGCGGGAGTGACCGATGAATATGGTACCGCGTTTGTGACCTTTGATGCCAAGGGGCAGGAAGTGCCTTTGCCGCTGTCGCTTTCGAAATTTTTACCCCAGATGGTGGCCCCGCCGGACTGGCCCGGCCTGCACCCGCTGGAAGCGGAGTTGATTGGTTTTTTGCAAGGCTACCGCCACTGGCCGGTAGACCTTGCGCTGCAGAACAAGCACAACCATGCAAGCCCGGGATGCGAGTTTGCCAGCCTGTATGAACGTGCCGTAGCCCGTTGGCAAATGATGCGCCAGCTGCCAGCCGCCACCCCCTGGCACCGCATTGCCGCCCTGGCTAAAGACCTGGCGCTGGTGCACGCCTATGAGGAAAAGCGGGTTACGCGGCCGTTCTGGTCGTTCTGGCAGCGGGATACGGTGACCTTCCGGCGGCGGTGCCAGGCCCATGGGGGGATGAGCGCTTTTGTGCTTTCGACGTTTCCGGCGTTTCGGCACCTGAAGACAACCCCTGAAGGCCGCGACATGCAGCGCACGCTGCTGGTGGCGCTGCGTTACCACGCCACCCCCCACCAATTGCCGCTGAGCAGCAGCCCACTGGCCCGCGAGATTGTGGATTACCTGTGGCGCACCGACGCCCAGCTGCAACAGCTGAATGTTCAGGAAGTGGACCAGATAACCCCCGAACAGCTGGACGACCTGCGCCATAACCTAACCGAGCACTGGACCAGCCTGCTGGCCGAGCTTGAACCCCAGCCGAGCCTGACCCCCGAAACCACCTGCCTGAAAATGGCCGACGGCAGCGTGTGGCTGCGCCAAGAGGAACTGATGCGCCAGGTGGCACTGCGGCTGAAGCCCACCCTGCGCCAGGCCCTGAACCTGTGGGAAAGCGACGGTGGCCTGCACCACCCGGCCTGGCCACACCTGGCCCACCAGTTGCAAGAAGCCGGATTGGTGGCGCGCGAGCACGATGGACAAAACGCCAGCAATGCCTGTTTTACGCTGCTGGTGGAAGGGCAGGCCTGGGGCCCCACGCTGAAAATGAACCCCGACCCCGCGCGCCATGCCGAAACCCTGCGCCGCTGGCAAGCGCTGCCGAGCCTGGCCGATGCCCCCGAAGTGGTGATGGACCCCCGCCAGCAGGCGGCCCACAGCCATGTGCAAGCCGGGCAGATTGATGCCCGGCTTGCGGAGTTATTCTAACGAAGAGCGGCTTAGCGAATGCCGCCGATGTCGTCGTCGCTGTCGAGGGTGGTGGGCACGCCGCTGAGGGGATTTTGCTCGAGCGTTTCGGTGAAGATTATGCTGAAGCCATAGTAGCAACCTGACATGAGGTAACGCTGGACATAGAGACTCCAGGTGGGCTGGCGGCCGGTTATGGTGGTGGCAACCTCGTGCACGAACTGGGTGGTGTATTCGAGCGGTTTGCAGGCTTGTTCCAGCCGCCGCTCGCCCTGGGTGGAGAGCACCAACACCAGCCAGATACAGACACCGATCAGCACCCCGAAGACGAGGATTGTACTGAAGGTGGACATTCCTTTGCTTTTTTCGGCCACGTCGGTTTTCCTTTATCGCGTTGAGAGTGTGCTGTTATGGGGTGACCATACGGCACCTGAACGCGGCTGACCAGCCCCTTCGGTGTTTCATGTGACACGCACGCGGGGGCACCCTCTCCTGTTGGGATAGGATACGCCACAACCCGCCGAGGCGGGTTGTGGGGTGGGGAGAAATCAGCTCGCCGCTAGATATCGTCGACATCCGGCATGGCTGCAGCTGCCGCCTTGGCCTTGGATGTCCGGGCCGGGCGCGGCGTTTCTTGGGGGACTGCCGTGATGTCTTCCGGTGCGATGGGGGCCGTTTGCTCGGCTGCTACCGGAGGCTTAGCTTGCGCTTGCGGTTGGGCTTGCGGCTGAGCTTGGATTTGGGCAGGGCCCTTACGGACTTTGTCGGCGACGCCATAACGCTGGGCGACGCGCGAGATGAAGTTGGTGCCGGAGAGATCGAGCTTGTGGCGCTGGCCGGCGCTGCGCAGTTTGCTGACCATGAAGTCGATACAGTCTTCAAAGTCCTTACGGGTTTGCTCGAACTCGTTACGGCTGGTTTTGGCCACATAGCCGCGCGTTTGGCGGTCGGCCTGCACCAGAACGTACTCCCACATGCGGGCGAAGTTCACCATATCGGTGCCTTCGGGCGTGGTGCGGATGAAGGTTTCGGCAAAGTTGCCGTGGCGGGCCAGCTGCACCATTTGGTTAAGCAGGCGGGCACGGAACTGTGCGTTACCTTTGGAAAGATGCTTGTTAAGAACGGCGCCGAGAGCGGTTTCGAGGCCGCCGGTTTCGGCATGGCCGGTGGATGATGTGGTCATGGACGTGGGGGTATCGGACATGAACAATCCTTTCTGTTATTGAAGTTACGGGCCCGCAGATGATGGGGCTCGGTAAGGTTGCAGCGCCGTGCTGCATAGTGTTCGCCCCTCGTTTTGAGGAACGTAAGAGTATATTAAACCTGACGAACGCCGGTGGCAAGCGGAGGCAGACCGCATGCCGCCATGACCTGTTTCATTTTCATCAGCCTCATCTCATCAACCTAATGGGTGATAACGATTTCGATGGTGTCGTCGTCGAGATGGGGAGCGGCCATGGCGGCGATGGGCACGGTATCGAGGCTGCTGACCTTGGAGAGATAGCGGCTGAGGGCTTTGACGCGCTCGCGGAACTCGACCGCGCTGGCGTTTTTGCCGCGCGCATAGATATTGGCTTTGCCGTTCTCGCGCAGGACATCGACCACCTGGCGGCTGGCGGGCAGCTGGGTGCGCTCTGGCCAGATTTTACCATCGGTATAGTTAATCGTCCAAATCGCGACATCGTTGGTGCCGGCCTTGAGGTGGCGGGCCTGGGGCTGGGCGGGGTCGGCCAAGGACGGGAGCCCGCCTCGGCTGGCCACCTGCACCGGTGCGGATGAGGCCGGGAAGGAGGACTCGGACAAGCTGGGAGCTGCTTGCAGGGCCGACGTTATCGCCTCGCCACGGCTGGCGACGGGGCGGTAACCTTCTTGCGGGGCAAGGTCGAGTGCCTGCATGGCTTCAGCCACGTCGGACTCGGCCATCGGGGTTGTGGACGCCCGCACCTGGAGGGCTTGCGGTTCGGCACTGCTCACCCGACCGCCCATACGCGACAATTCATTCCGTTCGACGAGCTGCATGCGGCGGTCGAGGCGCAACATGGCTTTTTCGACGCGCTCGAGACGTTCTTTCATGTCGAGTGTGGCGGCTTCCAGTGCTTGATAGGCCGGTGCGGCGTAGGGGATAGCCTGAGGGGCTTGCATGGGGGCGGCTTGCTGGCTGTAGTCGTAGGCCGGGTAGGGCGCGGGCGCATAACGGGTAACCCCGGCTGGCTGACACCCCCCCGCCAGCAACGCTGCCACCGCAACGCTGGCCTGTAGGGCTATTTGGCGATTGTGCAGGTAGGCCATCTCCCACCCCTCCTTTATTGTTCTCTCGGCCACATGCGCAAACCGCATGCTTAAGTGAGCCCATTAAAGGCTTTCTTTCGCAGGCAATCAAGAGAGGTGCCTAAATTTCCGACTTAAAAAAGTCGCGTAATGTTGCAAATATCACCCTGCTGGTTTTTAGCAACATTCCTGCCACAGCCACCACAGCCTTACCGCTTAATACGATTGTTTTATATATCATTTTGAAGAACTCATTCACCACAAGAGTGATCAGGTCGTTTTTACGGTCGCCGCCGCGCAGCAGGTTGAGCAGGTAGAGCACACCTATAACGACTGCGACAACAGCTAACACCTGCAAGGTGGGCTCGATGACATTGACGTAAAAGATTGCAATGGAACTCAGCATGTTATCTCTTCTCTTGGCTTTTCTGGCGGCTTAACCACCGGTTGCGCTGAACATATGGTACTTTTCGGCGACCGCCAAGCCGGGTGTGGCGGGCATGCGGAACTTAGGAAAGACGATGTCTCCGCCCTGTTGATTCAGTTTGAGCAGCGGCACACGGATTTTATAGACCCCGCGCGGGCCCATGTAGATCCCCTCCCCCGCCTTGAGGTTGCTGAAGTCTTCCGGGCGGGCGACGGCGTCGTACTCGACCCGCGTGGAGGTGCTGATGCCCCGGCCCCGGTTGCTGGTGATAAGCATGGAGGCATCTTGCTGGCCACTGGCGAAGCCGATGTTTTCGCTGACGCTTTTGCTGACGAACTCTTTGAGCGCCTGGCCGGCAATTTTGCTCATTTGTTCGCAGGACTCCGGGTCTTTCAGTACAAAACTGATTTTATTCCAGGTGTTACCGATGATCTTTTGGGCGAAATCGATGCTGAGGCCGCGCTCTTTATCGGACAGTGACGAGACGGTTTGGATAAAGGGGAACAGGCAAATGTTGGCCGAGCGCGCTTGCTCGAACAACGGGGCCAGGGTGGGCATGGCGTAGCTGCTGAACTCGTCCATAAGGCACAGGAAGGTGGGGTTGGGCCGCTGCTCTGGCGGGACGTTCTGAAGTTGGCCCACGGCGGTGCGGAGGTCGGAGAGGAAGATTTTGGCGAAGTCGCTGGCGACTTCCGCCTTGCTGAGCATAGGCAGGGCCACGTAGACGAGCAGATTTTCGTTGATGGCCTGGAGAAGATCGACCTCGGGGTTGTAGGCGTTGAGGACATCGCGCGCCTGGCCGCGGGCGTAGGCGGCCAGTTTGCCCAACAGGTCTCCGAAGGTGTGTTGCAGTTTCTTTTCGCTGACGATCATGGCGCCGGTGCGGCGGTCGGCCTCGAGCAATTGGTCGAAAAACATCTTGTAATCAACATATTCGCGGGTGTCTTTGGGAGCTTCTCGCAGCAAATAACGCAGGGCGCCCTCGCTGCCCATGAGCACGGAGAGGTCGGCGAAACTGAACGGAATGCCCATACGTTTGACCAAGCCCGATATGGCGCCCAGGCCTTTGCTGGCCTGGGAGCGGAAGAAGGAATCTCCGCCATTGCCGATGAGCAACATGATACGGGTGGTGAGCTCCTCGGCGTCTCCGCGCAGCAAGGGATTATAAGTGTTGGAGAGGGTGGCTTCGTCGATATTAATGATGCGGACGTCTTGCCAGCGGTTGTGCTGCTCGGCCAGCGTCAGGAACTCGCGGATGGCGTCCTTGCTGTTCTTCCCGTCGATGTGGATACAGCCGCCGCCGCGCATCATCTGCTGCTTCAGGATGAGGTTCAGGAAATTCGACTTACCGCCCCCGGTGGCTGCGATGCCAAGGCAATGGCGGTTGAGGAGGTCGGCAGGGAGATTAAGGTCTTGGGCCATGGCGCTTACTTGTTGTCGAACATAATGGATTCGATGTTACCCCAGTAGTATTCGGAGGGGACACGGTTAGGCGTTTTGGTGTGCGAGGTGGTGCGCACCAGAACATAGGACTTGAGCTGCGCCCCGTATAGCACCAGGCCATAGCCGGTGCCCGCCAGAAAACCGAGCAGCAGCATGTGAAGGTAGTCGGTTGCGCTGGCAGTAGCGGGGTGCAACACCCAGAGCAGCAGAAACAGCAAACCCAAGGGCTTGCTGGCCCATATAAGACGCTCCTTAACAAAACCTTGCTGGCCTTTGGCAGCCACAACTTGTGCGGTCGACATCGTTCTTCTTCCTCTCAGCTTTTACAGGGCCAGCCCTGGGGCACGACCATTTTTGTATTCTGCGCTTTTATGCGGAACGGGGAAAGCCCTTCCTGACAGGAGGTTAAGAAGAATTAACGGAAAAAGGGCTGGAGTTGCGCTTGCGACATGTAGCCGGAAAGCCGCACAGCTGATGCCCCTTCCCTCTGCACTAAAAGCGTTGGGGTTTGCTTTACACCCTGTTCTTCGAGCTCTCCCGGTTGCGGTAAACGCCATTGGCAGGGCAATTTTCCGCTCAAATAGGCCGGATCGGGTCTCTGTGTGGCTGTGACAGGCGTTACATCGACGCAAGTAAATGCTAATTTACCACTGTAATTTGCTGTTATTACGTTAAGTTCAGGTGTCATGCGGGCACAGAAGGGACAGGCCTGACTGTAATAATAGGTGACTGTTAAGGGTGCCGACACAGGGGCACGGACGCCGCCAGGGCCGGCAGACACCCCTGCCCCCAGCCCGCCGAAATTGAGATTGGACGACGCCCGCACCACGGGCGCCACAGGTTGCACCGGCACGACCTGCTGCGGCTGGGCCAGAGGTTCATCTTGGCGGCGCACGACGGGCTGAGATGTGTCTTGTTGATAAAGTTGTTCGGCCGACGACCAGAGTTGCGAGAGGTTCTGGGTTTTCTGCATTATCTGCTGATAGGCCGCCACCCATTTTTGGGCGTTTTCGGCTGTGGGATTCAGATAAAAGGCCACAAATTCGCGCGGAGGCTTGCCGTAGTTTTCCAGGAATTCATCCACTTTATCCTCATCGGTGCCGGTGGCTTGGGGTGCCAACAGGCGCGGTGCGCTGGCATCGGCTTGTGGGGAGGGTTGTGGTGTGGCGCAAGTATTCTGGCCGACGGTATAGTAGTCGATACATTGGATCTCTTGAGCCTTCAGCGGCGTACTATAGAGTGTGGTGGCTGCGTAGAGCCCTAAAATCCAGGTTTGAGGCCTTCCTAAATGGCTAAAACCTTGATAACGGCCTTGTACGGCAAGGCCAGAAGCGACGTTAGCAATGCGTTGCATGTGAAACACACCCCCCTGCAGGCGACGTAGCGGCTGTTGTAAATTGGTACATGAACTCCACACGTGTGCATTCATCCTGTTGATTGCATTCCGGCTGGTGCCGACCCGGAAGAACACAGAGCCGAAACTCCGCCCGCACCCTGGTTTCTGCGTAAGCCCTCTTGTAAGTGCCTCACGAACAGCCTTGCCGACTTCCCATTAAGTTAGAATATGCTATCTAAGAGGAGAATAAAAGGAGTTCACCATGTACGCCATTGCCTACCCTATGCTTGCGGCTATTAATATTCTTGATGCACTGCTGCTTATTTATATGTGCATTATCATTGCTGTAGCCATCTTTAATTGGGTCAATCCCGACCCCCTCAACCCCCTCGTCCGCATCCTGCGGAATATCACGGAACCTGTGTTGGAAAAGCTGCGCCCTTATGTGCCGCTGGTGGGTGGGCTAGACCTGACACCGGTTGTTTTGATTGTGGCGATTGTGTTTATCCGCAACGGCATTTTGCGTGCCTTGGCCCATTTTGCTGCAAGCCTGATTCAATAACATAACCTAAACGTTCACAAAGACTTAGCCTCGTTATGAGGCTTTTTTGTTGATATTGATTGCTTTCAACATACTGAATCCATGAATATAAAGATAATTTGCACCGCTCTCATGGACTTCTTTGATGCATCTGAGCATCACATAAAATACACCCCCGAGGGGGTGTGATTTTGCGATGACGGTCGATTTCAGGCGGTTTGCTCGAGTTTTTCCGGCAGGGGCGGGGTGTGGCCTGCCAAGGCCAGAATGCTTTGCAAGGCTTGGCGCAGCGGTTGGTACATGGCTTGGACGAGGGCAGCTTCGTCTTCTCCTTTGGCGATAGGCGCCATATAGCTGGCTTCGGCCAGGGCCAGCACCGACCCCCGGGCATGCACCAGCACGCGGGCGCGGAGCTCGGCCAGCGCTTGGGGGGCCGCACCTTGCTTGCGCATGGCGACGGAGAATTCCAGCTCTCTCTCGCCGGGCTTAAGCTGAAGGGCGGAACTGGGAACGGGCGCCTCCAGAGAGACATCTTGCAGCCAGCCCGCCACGCTGCCGGATAGGACAGGCTTCGCTTTTTCGGATTTAGTTGGCGCTGCGCGCGTTGGTTTTGCAACTTCTGCTGGGGAGGCTTTCGCCTTCGGTTTTTGTGCGGCGCCGGCTGAGCGCTTGGTGTGTTTCACAGTCGCCATGGGTGATTTCTCTCCTTATTTGACCCCAAAAGGGCTTGCTGGCACCTTTATACGCCATAACCTGCCACGTGGGATTGTCAGCGGCCAAATTGCTGCCTAACATGTGCCCAGCCATCCCGCGAATGAAGGACACCCGACCATGACGACGACGCCACGTGAACTCCCTGATGCCACACTTGTGAACCAGGAGGGCAAATCTATCCGTTTGAGGGACAGCTTAGGTAAGTTTGTAGTTATTTACTTCTACCCTAAGGCCATGACCCCGGGTTGCACCACGCAAGCCTGCTTGATTCGTGATGCGGACGACGCGCTGAGCCACATGAATGTAGTGACCTACGGTATAAGCCCAGACGCCCCCCAAGCCCTTAAGAAGTTTAGATTACGTGATAACCTTCCATTTGATTTGTTGAGTGACAGCGATACGAAGCTTGCGCAGAGCTTTGGAAGTTGGGTTGAAAAGCAGATGTATGGTCGGACTTATATGGGAATGTCGCGCGATGTGTTTGTTTTTGGGCCAGACGGAGCGTTAATTGGCGAACGGCGTAAAATTGCACCTGCTGACCACGTTCATTTTGTTAAGAGCGTTGTAAATGGCTCAATTTCTTCATAGCATTATCTTTCTTTTTGTCACGCCATGCATGTGATGTTTCACATGCAGCAATTTAAGCCCTGCTGCACCCTTGCCGTGGCTGTGCGTCTGTACTACTACCCCTGAAAGGAGATTGCCCATGCCCACGAGCCCACGCACCGACGGACGCCAGCTAGACGCCCTGCGCGAGATACGCCTGACCACAGGATGCAACCCTTATGCTGAGGGCAGCTGCCTGGTGAACTTCGGTATGACCGAAGTGCTGTGCACGGCGAGCGTGCAAGCCAAAGTTCCGCAATGGCTGAAAGGCAAGGGCCAGGGCTGGCTGACAGCAGAATATGGCATGTTGCCGCGCGCCACCGGCGAGCGCAAAGACCGCGAAGCCACGCGTGGCAAGCAGGAAGGCCGGACGGTGGAGATTCAGCGCTTGATTGGCCGGTCTCTGCGTAGCGTGTGCAACCTGGCGAACCTGGATGGTTATACGCTTTGGCTGGATTGTGACGTGCTGGTGGCCGATGGAGGCACCCGCACAGCGGCGATTACGGGCAGTTATGTGGCAGCGGCCATTGCCTTGCGCCACATGGAGCAGCAAAAGCTTTTAAAGGGCGTTGTGATGCGCGAGCCGTTAGCTGCCGTCTCGTGCGGGTTGCTGGAAAGTGGGGTTGTGCTGGATATGAACTATGCTGAAGACAGCCAGACTCTGGCCGATGCGAATTTTGTGATGAGCGCGAGTGGACGCTGGATTGAAATGCAGGTTTCGGCCGAGCAGGCCCCGGTGGATGACGCTGCGATGGAGAAGATGAAGGACTATGCGCGAGGGGGAATACGCCACTTGCTGGAGTTGCAACAGCAAGCGTTGGCACTGAGTGTTTAGATACTGCATGGCAGGGTTTTGTTGATTTATTGGGTGTGTTTTTTAAGTTAATGTTTACTTATGGTGGAGTTTGCCACACCCCCAAGAGGAATCGGTTTTGGCTTAAATTTAGAGATTGATGTTTTTATGAAGAAATCTTCTCCTTTACACCCTGAAATTATGGCCGAGGAGCTGCGTGCGTGGGGACGTGTGACGGTGGCGACCCATAATGCAGGGAAGTTGGCGGAGCTTGCCGATGGATTGTACCCGCTAGGCTTAAAGGTAGCCGGAGTAGAGGAATTGACGCCGCCCGTGGAGGGGCATGACAGCTTTGAGGCCAATGCCCTGCTGAAGGCGCGGCATGCGGCGACGGCGCTGGGTGTGTGGGCTTTGGCCGATGACTCGGGCCTGTGTGTGGATGCGCTGGGTGGTGCGCCTGGCGTGGATACGGCGGATTACGGCGGCTGGGAGCGCTTGCTGGACGCCCTTAAAGATACACCTGCGCCACGCCCTGCGGCGTTTGTGTGCGTGCTGGTTTTGTGCAGCCCGGACGGCCGCCATATAAGTTTTACGGGCAGCTGTAAGGGGGAAATTACGGTGCGCCCGCACGGTGCCGGTGGGTTTGGTTATGACCCTGTTTTTCAGCCTGAGGGCGCCCTGGTGACGTTTGCGGAAATGACGCGGGCTGAGAAACAGCGGGCATCGCACCGTGGGCTTGCCTTGCAGGCGTTTTATAAGTGGTTGGCATGACCCAGCTTTACTCCCCTGCCCTGCCCGCGCTCCGCATGGGAGAGCCGTTAGCGGTGTATGTGCATTGGCCCTGGTGCAAGGCTAAATGCCCCTATTGCGACTTTAACAGCCATGCCGGGCAGCCCCATGAAGAGGCCTATGTTGATGCGCTTTTAAATGACTTTACTGAGTTGCGCGAGGCATCACTCATATCTGCGTCTGAAAATGATTCTACAGCGGTTTTAGGCCGCCCACTTGTCAGCCTGTTCTTTGGTGGCGGCACACCCAGCCTTATGCACTGGAAAAGTATAGCGAGAGTGATTGAAGCCGTTGCCGATTTAGGGACAGCGCAAGCGGATTTTGAAGTGACGGTAGAGTGCAACCCCACCAGTTTTGAGAGCCCCGCCGACGCAAAGCGCTTTTTTGATGAGCTGAGCGTGGCCGGTGTTAACCGTGTAAGCATAGGAATACAGGGACTTAATGATGAGGCGCTGGGGTTTTTAGGACGTGAGCATAATGTGGCCGATGCCCTGCGCACGCTGGATGCCGCACAGGCCGTTTTTAAGCGTGTGAATGCCGATGTGATTTACGGCCTGCCGGGGCAAACGCCGGTGGAATGGGAGACGCTTTTGCGCACGTTGGCGGGGCGGGAGTTGGCGCATCTTTCGGCGTATCAGCTCACCATAGAGCCGCAAACAGCATTTTATAGCCAAGTAAAACGCGGCGCTTGGACGCCGGTGGACAGTGACACGGAAGCCCACTTTTTTGAGACCACGCATAGCCTTTTGCAGGCTTGTGGCTATGAGAATTATGAGATCAGCAACTTTTGCCGACCGGGCGAAGCCTGTCGCCATAACCTGCACATATGGAATGGGGGTGATTATGCCGGGGTGGGTGCAGGTGCCCATGGACGCTTGACGCTGCGCGACGGCACGCGCCTTGCCACGAGGGTTGTCCGCCAGCCGGAAGCTTATTTATGCGCCCCTCGCCCTCCGCTTGGCTCGATTTATCATACCGCCAAGCTGGATGCCACTGAGAGCGTTCAGGAGGCGATTTTTGCGAGTTTGAGACTTGCAACAGGTGTTGACTCGGATCGGCTTAAGAAACGCTTCTCAGACAGCGCCTATGAAGCGGCAGTTGACGAGCCTGCGGTGGCATTTTTGATGGCGAAAGGTCTGTTGAACACCCGGCCGCAGGGCTTTGCGTTGTCGACCGCCGGCTGGCCCTTGCTTGACCTGGTGTTGCAGCAGATTTTGAGACCTTTGCCTGTCCCTCAAGCCTAAATCGCACGGCCATTCTGTGCATACACATGGCATACAGCCTTTTGCAAAATGTGCTTTTTCGGTTACATATGATGCGTTGATTTCATTCTTTTTTTGGCGAGCCGTGTCAGAATTCGATTTCGCTTCTGCTGTATGGTGCAGTGCACAAGAGGCTGCCTTTACCCCCCTTGAAAATCAAGTGATTTACTTTATGTGAACACTTATTCACATTTTGAAGCCGCGCATCTGCGCCGTTTCGCGCGCTCCCGGCGTTTCATGGAACGCGCAAATGGACACTCAAAACGGTGTTTTCAGTTGCGACATTTCCGATTTGGCACCCTGCTCACCCCCTGCCCGCGTTTTAAGCAGGAGTTGACAGCAGTCCGAGATGTGTTCTCACAAGCTGATGCTTCTGTGTGCACCTCTCTGTGAAGTTATGGAACCTTGTTCACGGGCTTGCGGTGAGGCTTACCTCGTCTCTGGCTGTAAGCGCGTGAAGTGGGCCAATGTTTCACAGAAACATGCAACATGATTCACGGACGTTCCACAGGATAGTGATTTGAACAAATCAGGCCTCTGAAATTGTTCAGGTTGCGAGGACATGCCTCCGAAGCCATGCCTTAGGGAGCCGGACGCATGCGGAGCGAGTTGAGGGATGATGCGGGATGCGGAAAGATGCGCGAGGCTGGCGCACGAGGTGGAGTGTTGTGATGTGCTGAGGCTTGGCGCCCTCTCAAAGAGGCGCGGAGCAAGCAGTTACTCGCTGCGAATTACCAAATAATCATGCACTTGCTGGACGCCGCGTGTGGTTCTCAGGATATGCAGGACGTGGTCCTTTTCGCCTTGGGTAAGGGCATCGCCGAGGATGTACACATG
Source organism: Proteobacteria bacterium UBA6156 (assembly GCA_002422365.1). Classification (GTDB taxonomy): domain Bacteria; phylum Pseudomonadota; class Alphaproteobacteria; order UBA2136; family UBA6156; genus UBA6156. The sequence continues at coordinate 38,588 of DIUO01000036.1, read as the reverse complement.
ATTGTTGACGACGGAAATGAGATAATTCAGGGGATAGGCATCTTTAGCACCCAGCAGGCGCGGTTGGATTTGTGCGGAGATCCAGGCATCTTTGGCCTTTTGGCCGACGGTGTAGGCGCTGCCGACAAAAAGCTCGTTATACACTTTGCCGACGTTGGGGGTGCGGCGGGCGATGTCGAGCACCACATCGCCTTCGGAGGTGGTGGGCACCACGCCGGTTAACAGCACGTTGCCGTAGAAGACATCGACGCTGACGTCGGTAAAATAATTGCTGCGGGTTTGGGCAAGGGCATCTTTGATGCGGAGTTTGATTTCGGTATCGGCGGCAATTTGGCTGGTGGGGCGGTTTTGCAGGGCCACGTAACCCGCCGCTGCCGCACCCCCCAGCACCACCGGGGCCGCGCAGCTGCTGAACGCCGTGGCCGCCACTGCCACCGCTACCAGAGAAAGACGTGAGGTGAGGTTGGACATGGCGAGACCCTTCGGTTGGTGAGGCTGACGGCCTGTGCAGCACGCCGCATACAGGCATGGTAGAAACATCTGGTTGGGCTTGTCAACCGCGGCGTTCGGAGGTTGCCAGGACGGGTATACATTGCACACATGGCCAGTGGGGGAAGATGAGGCAGAGCTCGACACGCACGGTGCAGCCGGGGTGGCGCGCTGCCACAGCCAAGGCCTGGCGGTGCAGGCGGCGGCTTTGCCCCGGTGTGAGGGCCAGGTGCGCGCGGTTGCGGCTGGTGCGGTATTTGACCTCGACCAGAAGAATGAGCTGATTACGGCGGAGGGTAAGGTCGGTTTGGGCATGGTGTTGCGGTACGGAAAGTGGCCAGAAGCCGCGTGGGGCATAGAGAAGGAAGGCCAGAAGCTCGGCCGCACGGCCCCGCGTGGCCGGTGCGAGACGCTTGGCAAGGCGGGCGAGCAGAGGTAGGCTTGCGGGCATGATGGTTCGTTTATCTCTCTCTCCTGCCCTGATGGCAACGACATTGCTGACTGTGGTGGCAAGTGTGGCCCCGCCGGTGCTCGCCATGAGCCCCGCACCGCTGGTGAGCCCCACGGCTGCCGTGGCACCCGAAAACCGCCTGGAAGCCGCCGCAACCGCGCTGCGGGAACGGCGCTGGCAGGCGGCACTGGAGCTTTATACGCCGCTGGTGAACAGCACCAACCTGGCCGAGCGCGCCCAAGCCCGCTACGGCCTAGCGCTGACCTACAGCCAGCTGGGTGAGGATGAAAGCGCTTACCGGACGCTGGAGGGGACGTTGCGGGATGCCTCGCCTTTAGGGGCGGCTGTGGGGCACCTGCGGGCCCAGTTGGCGCTGAACCTAGCGGAACGCCACCTGGCTGAAAAGGGCTTTACGACACCCAACCCCTGGCTGCGGCATTATGAGCGGCTGGCCGACCAGCCTGACCGTGCGCGGTATGAGCGGCTGGTTGCGGCTTATGATGTGTATCAGGGTACGGCGGCCAGCAGCACGCTGCGGGTGGCGGTATTGCTGCCGCTGAGCGGCCCGTTGGCCGAAGCCGGGAACGCCGTGCTGCAAGGCCTGCATGTGGGATTGACGCACTTTGAGGGGCGGCGGGGAACGCGCGTGGAGCTGGAAGCCCACGACACTGCCCGCACCGATGCCGCCAGCCTGGCGCAGCGCCTGGCGGTAGCCGATGTGGATGCGGTGGTGGGGCCCTTGCTGGCAGCCGATGTGCAGGCCGTGGCGCCCGCGCTGACGGCGGCAGGTATACCGGTACTGGCGTTGAGCAATGACCGCAGCGTGATGGGGAACGGGGTGCATGCGTTGAATTATCTGCCCAGTGCCCAGGCACGCTTGGCGGCGCGGACGGCGGTGCGCTTGGGCCACCGCAAGTTGGCGGTGCTGGCGCCGACCACCGATTATGGCACGGAGGCGCTGGAAGCCTTCAGCGACGAGGCCCAGCGGGAAGGGGCCCGCGTGACGGGCACGGCCTTTTATGACCCCAAAGCCACCGATGTGGGGGCGAGTATACGGCAACTGACCGGCGCGGAGGGCAGCCCGCTGCCGTTTGATGGGGTGTTTGTGCCCGCGCCTGCCGCCGCCATGCCGCTGCTGAAAGCCCAGCTGAACTATTACGGCGTGACCAGCGCCACCCTGCTGCTGGGCACCGGCCTGTGGCAAACCAACGCCCTGCTGGCGCCCAACAGCAGCATGCGCGGCGCCTTGCTGGCCGCCCCGCCCAAAGTGGCCGCCTTTGAGCAGCATTTTAAGGCGACCTATGGGCGCGAAGCGCCGATGCTGGCGGTGCTGGGCTATGACACTGCACGCCTGCTGGCCGATGTGGCGGCCGAACAGCAGCGCACCCAGCGCCCGCTGGGCGAGCTGCTGCTGCGGCCTGAGGGTTTTTACGGCAGCAGCGGGTATTTGAGCTTCCGCGCCAACGGGCAGACGGAACGCGGGCTGGATGTGGTGCGCATCGGCAGCCAGTTTGAGGTGATGAAACCGGCGCTGACGCTGGCGCCGGTGCCATTGCCTGCCGAGGTGATGCCGAATGCCCAGCGCCCCAGCCGTTGGTAGGGCACCTTAAGCTGGTTGTATGGGGGTGTTTTACGCGCTGAGACCGAGGAGGGCGCGGGAGAATACCAAAGTGGGGTCGAGCAGGCCGGAGCGGGCCTGGGAGAGGGTTTCGGTTGCGTAGGTGGCCAACCCCTTGAGGCGCGCCGGAGGGTAGGCCTGCGCCTGGCGCAGGAACGCGCTTTGCACATGGCGCGGGGCGCGGAATTTACCGGTGATTTTGAGGATTTCGCCTTCGGGCTCGTTGCGGGCGTGCAGGGTTTGGGCGGTCTGCATGGCCTCGAGGTGGCGGAGGGTGAGAGAGAAGGCGGAGGTGAGGTCTTCTCCCTGATGGATAAGGTGCTGGAGCAGGCGGTCGGTTTCGGTACGGTTGCGGCTGCCGACCGCTTCGGCCAGCCGGAATGCATCGGCGGGGATGGCCCCGGCCAGGCAGGCCTGGACGTGGACGGCGGTGATGGTTTCTCCGCCCGCATACAGCGCCAGCTTCTCGACCTCGCGCCGGGCGATTTCGCGGTCGCTGCCGAGCCCGGCGGCCATGAGCTGGAGGGCTTCGGGCTCTATAGCCACTTGGAGGGCGTTACATTCGGTTTTGAGGAAGGTAGTGATATCCGGCCCGCTGTCGACAAAAAAACGTACGGCAAGGGCGGCAGGATGCGCCTCGACGGCTTTGACCAGGGGGGAGGTTTTCTCGAGCGCTTTGGGGATGGCCAGCACGATGGTGACGGCTTGCAGCGGAAACTCCAGCGCGGTTTTGACCGCCGAGGTGAGGGCGGTGAGGGTGGCGGCGGATTCGTCTCCTGACAAGCCCTGTACCCAGATGAGGCGGTGGGGGCTGGTGAAACTGAGGGTTTGGGCGCTGTCGGCCAGGCGGGAAGGGGAGGCGAGGAGGTCGGTGATGGTGATTTTCTCGGCGGCGAAGGGGTCGGCAGGGTCGACCCCGGTGGCGGCTATGACTTGCTGGGCCGCGTGGCGCAGGGCGCCGGCGTCGTCTCCCCACAGCAGCACCAACGGCGGCAGCTGGGCCGCGCCTTTGCCCAGATGCTGGCCCAACTGGTTGGGGTAGGCCGAGGCCATGGGCGCCTAGCGGGCCGCCGGGACGGCGGGCAGGGCAGGCTGCGTGCCCGCGTGGGTGCTGTAGAAGAGGTAGACGCGGCGCGAGACCTCGGCCGCCAGGTTGCGGGCGGCGGTGAGGCGGGCGTAGGTTTTGCCGGACTCGGTGCTGAAGGGCGTGTTCTCGACATTGTAGGGCGCACTGGTGCTGAGGGAGGTGGCGAGCAGGCGCTGGCCCTCGGGCGAGGTGATGACGAGTTGGCCGGTGAGGTAAATTTCGGCCCGCTGGACTGCGGCAGTGCGCTGGACGGCGAGGGTGGTGGTGTTTTCTTCCATGGTGACGGTGAGGGTATCGAGGTTGGCGCCGCTGTGGGGGAAGTTCAGTTTGAGCTCTTGCGCGACGGTTTGAGCAGTGCGGCGTTGACCGACGTTTTTTGTCTCTTGGGCCACGCTGACGGCGCCGACCTGCACGCGCCCGGCCGCCGAGGCCGCACCCTGACCAGGTGCATACAGCGGGGTGTAGCCGCAGGAAGCCGCCGTAACGGCCAAGGTGAGGGCGCCAAGGCGCAGGGCAGGGGAGAGGTTCATGGACGGCAGGATAGCGGGGTTAGGGGCACCCCGCAAGCCATGCTGAACGTATACTTTGCGGTTAGACGCTGACGGTGGCGATGTTGACCAGGCGGCCGGGGACGTAGACCTGCTTGGCGATGGTTTTGCCTTGCAGCCAGGGTTGGGCGTCTTCCGCCGCGTGGGCGGCGGCAAGGGCGTCGGCCTCGGAGACATCGGCGGGCAGCACCACGCGGGCGCGGAGTTTGCCATCGACCTGGACGATGAGGGTGATTTCGTCGTCGCGGGCGGCATCGGGGTTGTAGGTGGGCCAGCTGCTGGCATGCAGCGGGGTAGTGTGGCCGAGCATGTGCCAGAGTTCTTCGGTGATGTGCGGCACCGCCGGGTTGAGCAGGCGGAGGAGGGTTTCGATGCCTTCCCGCACCAACCTAGCCGAGGCTTGGCCTTCGGCAGCTTGGAGGGCGTTGGTGAGCTCCATACAGGCGGCGACCATGGTGTTGTACTGGAAGCGCTCGATATCGGATGTTACCTTGCGGATGGTCTGGTGGATTTTGCGATTCAGGGCGCGGTCGGTGGCTTCGGTGGCTTCGGTGCCTTCTCCGTGAAGGGTTGCGGCTTTTTCGGCCAGGTTCCAGACGCGGTTGAGGAAGCGCCAGGCGCCTTCGATGGCGGTTTCTGACCATTCCAGGTCGCGCTCTGGTGGGGCGGTGAAGAGCATGTAGAGGCGCAGGGTGTCGGCGCCGTATTTGGCGACCAGAGCGTCGGGGGCGTCGCCGTTGTTCTTGCTCTTGCTGATTTTTTCCGCCGGGTGGACGGTGATGGCTTCACCTGTGGCTTTTTCAATCCACGTTCCATCGCGTTGCTCGACCTGCGAGGGGTAGAGGTAGGTGCCGTCGGCTTTCTGGTAGCTGTTGCCGATGACCATGCCCTGGCAGAGGAGGGCGGAGAAGGGTTCGGTGCAGCTGACGATGCCGCTGTCGCGCAGGGCCTTGGTGAAGAAGCGCGAGTAGAGCAGGTGGAGCACGGCGTGCTCGATACCGCCGATGTACTGGTCGACGCCGCCGCCTGCGGGCATCCAGTAGTCGAGGGCGGATTTGTCGAGCGGTTGGGCGCTTTGCGGGCAGAGATAGCGCATGTAGTACCAGGAACTGTCCATGAAAGTGTCCATGGTGTCGGTTTCTCTCACCGCCGCGCCGTTGCAGGTGGGGCAGGTGGTGTGCTTCCAGGTGGGGTGGGTATCCAGCGGGTTGCCGGTGCCGGTGATGTCGACATCGTCGGGCAGCACGAGGGGCAGTGATTCACGGGGAACAGGCACGACGCCGCATTTCTCGCAATGAATGAAGGGGATAGGACAACCCCAGTAGCGCTGGCGGGAGATGCCCCAGTCGCGCAGGCGGTATTGGGTGACGCCTTTGCCCCAGCCTTCGGACTCGGCCTTGGCGATGACGGTGGCGCTGGCTTCGGCGATATTCTGGCCGTTGAACAGCGGGCTGTTGATGTGGGCGCCGTCGCCGGTGTACGGCAGGGGTTGCTCGGACTGGATGACCGGAACAATGGGCAGTGTGTATTTGGTGGCGAACTCGTGGTCGCGTTCATCGTGCGCCGGGACGGCCATAAGTGCGCCGGTGCCGTAGGTGGAGAGCACGAAGTTGGCGATGTAGATGGGCAGAGGCTGGCCGGTGAGGGGGTGAAGCGCGACGAAGGGGGTCTTGTAGCCCTTCTTTTCGGCTTTATCGATGGTTTCTTGGGCGGTGCCGAGGGTGGAGGCCTCGGCAATGAAAGAACGCGCCTGAGGGTCGTCTGAGGCGGCGGCGGTGGCAAGGGGGTGCTCGGGCGCTACGGCGCAGAAGGTGGCACCGTAGAGGGTGTCGGGCCGGGTGGTGAAGACTTCGAGCTTGTCGGGCAGGGTTGCGGTGCCCTTCTGGACGGTAAAGCTGAATTGGAGACCGCGCGATTTGCCGATCCAGTTGGCTTGCATGGTGCGGACGCGCTCCGGCCAGTTGGGGAGTTTATCAAGGTCGGCGAGGAGCTCGTCGGTATACTGGGTGATTTTGAGCATCCACTGCGGCATGGAGCGGCGCTCGACCGGCGCGCCACTGCGCCAGCCTTTGCCATCCACCACTTGCTCGTTCGCCAGCACGGTCTGGTCGATGGGATCCCAGTTGACGAAGGTTTCTTTGCGGTAGACCAGGCCTTTCTCGTACAAGCTGAGGAAGAGCGCCTGTTGCGGGCCGTAATACTCGGGCAGGCAGCTGGCGACTTCTTTGCTCCAGTCGTAGCTCCAGCCAAATTGCTGCATGGTGCGCTTCATTTCGGCGATGTTGTTGAGTGTCCACTCCTTGGGGTGCACCTTGCGTTTGATGGCGGCGTTTTCGGCGGGCAGGCCGAAGGCATCCCAGCCCATGGGGTGCATCACGTTAAAGCCTTGGGCGCGCTTGTAACGGGCGAGAACGTCGCCCAGCGTGTAATTGCGGACGTGGCCCATGTGGAGCTGGCCGGAGGGGTAGGGGAGCATTTCCAGCACGTAGTACTTTGGTTTGGAGGGGTCGGCCTCGGCGCGGAAGACATTGGTTGCGAACCAGGAATTCTGCCATTTGGGTTCGATTTGGGCGGGCGTATACTTGGGGGATGCTGTATTCATAGGCACAGTTGTAGCAGGAGTTGGATGATAAAAAAAGAGGCCCTGAGGCCTCTTGGCACGGAAAGGCCTTATTTGGCCCGGCTTTGCACCTTGATGGCACGGGCTTTGGTGAGGATGGTGTCTTCTAACGCCGTGACGGTGGCGGGGGAGACGGGGACATCAGTCCAGCGGCCCTCGTTCTGCACCTGGCGGAAGAGGCTGACCTTGAGGGCATCGGCCCGCAGGGTTTTGCCGAGGATGAGCACGTTGGCGCGGACGCGCTCGTTCGGCGCTTCCGGGTTGCTGTACCAGTCGGTGACGATCACGCCGCCGTTGCTGTCGGCCTGAGTGAGGGGCATGAAGGCGACACTTTCGAGTGCCGCGCGCCAGAGGAAGATGTTGACGCCGATGCTGCCGCCGGTTTCGGCGCTGTTTTTGCCGCCTTTGAAGGCGTTCAGCAGGTTGCCGGATTCTCCGGAGAAGAGGCCGGGGCCGTCTGGCATGTCGGTGGGGTTGACCTCCGGCGCCTCGATTTTAGCGCCGCTGCAGGCCACCAGCAGAAGACCGGCCATAACCGCGCCCAGGGCGGTGGAACGGCGGGCAGTAAGGAAGAAGAATGACATGAATGAACCTTTCTTGTTGCGGCCCGGGTGAATAGGGAGAGCCGACGAATGGGCGGATGGTGGCGGGCAGGGGAGAATTTGTCAAGCCGTTGGAAGGAGGCGGCGGTGCCGACGCGTAAGCCGCCCACGGCAAAGGGCCCCGAAGGGCCCTTTGTGCACGTGGTATAACCCGAGGGTTAGAACTTGACGCGCATGTTGACACCGTACAGGTCGATGTCGGAGGCGGTGGAGCCTGCGATGTCGGCGCTGTACTTGCGGTACAGACCGGCAACACTGACGCCTTGGCCCATGTTGTACTGGGCACCGAGACCGTAGGCTTGCAGGTCGTCGTCGCCGGCAGCACCGGTGAAGTCGCTGCTCACACCGTAGTCGGCGGCCACTTCGTAGGCGCCCCAGGCGTAACCAACCTTGGCGTACCAAGCGTCGGCATCGGATGCACCGTCTTTGTCTTGACGGGTGTAGGCGAGCGTACCAGCCAGACCGGAGTCGTGGGCTACGCTGGCGCTGGCGACGTATTCGATATCGGCAGCGGTTGCGGCAGCAGCGGTGGTTTCGTCGTTGTTCAGACGCATACCGGCTGCACCTTTGACCTTCAGACCGGCCATGGCACCGTCGTAGAAGACTGCGCCTTCAGTGTCGCCGCCTTGGGCCACGCTTGCACGGGCTTGGAAGCCGTTGAAGATCGGGCTGTCGTAGCGGATGCTGTCGGTGCGGCTCTGGGCGATACCGGAAGTCAGGTTAGCCACAGTGGTGGTGCCGATGAAGGCGTTGGCACTGTCGCGCAGGCGCAGGTTGCCACCGATGGAGGCATAGTCGGCGCTCATGACGTCTTGGGCACCGGCGAGGTCTTGGGTCAGCACGCCGTCGATTGCGGTGCTTTGTTGGCCAAGATAAACACCACCGAAGTTACCGGACAGACCGACGCGGGCTTGACGCTCGGTGAAGCTGGCGCTGCTGTTGGTGGGGGTGGTAGCTGTGCCGCCGGAACCGCTAACGCTGTTCTGTTGCACATTGTTAGAGGCGTTGGAGGTCATTTCACCTTCGAACAGAACGCTGGCGGTCAGGCCGTTGTCGAGGGTTTGAGCACCCTTGACACCAAAGCGCGAGCTGCTGAGGGAGTTATCGATGACGACAAAGTTCGTGTCGGCACCATCGTTGTAGCCGAACAGGCCCTTGTTTACCTGGCCGTACAGTTCGACGTCCACCGCGGACGCGTGTGCGGCCACGAAAGCGAGCGCTGTCGTTGCCAGAAGGGTCTTTTTCATTAGGTATTCCCTATCTCTTTTACTATTGCTATGTTCCGCCCGGCTTCGGGGAAGCGCACGGTTTGGATACGTTGTACCCAGGTTGTGCGCCCGTCAAGATCGGGCGGCTCAACTAGCCGACGGACTGTGACATTTGAGACGAATGTGTATTCATCGTCAAAGATGCCAAGCGTTTAGCCGTATTCCGCTAGTCTTGCTGGCAGATTAAGCCGATTGATTTTATTGTCAAGACACTCGCGCCCGATAGGTGCCTGCGTGGGAAGCGCTTTTGTAGCGGCTACCGCATACATTATTTATGGCAACGAAAGACCGAAGGTGAGTAGGCACTTATGGATTTTGATGGGATTGGGAAAAGCCCCGGACAGAGGCCAGGTGCGCATACACGCCGTATGCACAGGGCGTGGCGAACGCGTGGTAGGGCGAACAAGCATGACGACGAACAGAGAAAACCCCTGCGATGGCAGGGGTTAGGTAGTGTGTAACCGTTTACTGAAACGGTAAGCCCGTGAAGCTATTAGATGTCGATACGGGTTTCGGCTTCGGCCATTTGACGCGCCAGTTGCTGCTGGGTGCTGAGGCGTTTGAGCAGGGTGGAGAGCTCGTCGACGCTGTCGAAGAAGATACGCACCGAGCCGCCGCCTTTGGCGTCCTTCTGGCGGATGGCGACCTTCAGGCCAACGCGTTCTTGCATCAGGGTTTCCAGTGCCGAGATTTTGGGGTCGGAGGGGCGGCGGCCACGGGCGGCCTGGTTGGGGCGCACAAGGTTGCGGACGAGATCTTCGGTTTCGCGCACGCTCAGTTGATTTTTAATGACGCGGTTGGCGGCACGGAGCTGGAGGTCGGGGTCTTCGGCCAGCCCCAGCAGCGCCCGGGCGTGGCCCATGGTGAGCAGGCCGTTGTTGACGCATTCCTTGATTTTCTCCGGCAGGGCCAGCAGGCGCAGCAGGTTGGTGATGTGGCTGCGGGATTTGCCGGTGACGCGGGCCATATCTTCGTGGGTGTAATTGAACTCGGCAACCAGGCGCTGGTAACCGGCGGCTTCTTCCAGCGGGTTGAGGTCGGCCCGTTGGATGTTCTCGACCAGGGCGACTTCCAGCGCGCGGCCGTCGTCCATCTCGCGGATGATGACCGGCACCTGGGTGAGGCCTGCCAGTTTGGCGGCGCGCCAGCGGCGTTCGCCGCCAATAATTTCGTATTGCCCTTGCATTTTGCCGGGGCGCACCAGCAGCGGCTGAAGCACGCCTTGGGCTTTGATGGAGGAGGCGAGGGCCTCGATCATGGTGTCGTCGAACTGGCGGCGCGGTTGCACACTGGAAGGGATGAGGGCGGTGAGGGGGAGCGTGCTTTCGGCCTTCACGGGTGAGGCCGCGCCGGCTGTTGCTGCCGGTTGGGGGGCGATGGCGGCGGCGGCGGTGTCGTCGAGCAGCGCACCGAGACCGCGACCCAGGCCCTTGGCGGGCATGGCGGCGGGTTTAGGTGCGGCAGGGGCCGCTGCCATGGCGGCCGCCTGGGCTGCGGCAATGGCGGCCATGGTGCCCGCCTGGGCCTGAGGGTTGGGCGTGACGCCCGGCAAGACAACCGATTGCAGCGGCGAGGAGGGGGTAGACGCCGTGGGGGAGGTTGCGGCGGCGGGTGCGGTGGGCTTGGTGTCGGTCATGGCGGGGTCCTTTCTTGTTACGGAGACGTGGGCGGGCGAAGGGGGGTTAGGCGGCGTGGGCCGTGGGGGCGGGGGTTGCGGCCTCGGGCGCTACGGGCACGGTGAGGCGTTGCATGAGCTCGGCCGCCAGGCGGATGTAGGCTTGCGAGCCGGGCGATTTGACATCGTAGATAAGGCCGGGGGCGCCGTGGGAAGGAGCCTCGGACAGGCGGACGTTGCGCGGGATGATGGTGTCGAAGACTTTGTCGGCCAGGTGCTCGCGGACGTCGTTCACCACTTGCTGGGCGAGGTTGTTGCGTTTGTCGAACATGGTGAGCAACACGCCGAGGAGTTCCAGCTGCGGGTTGAGGTTGCGTTTGACGAGGTCGATGGTTTTGAACAGCTGGCTGAGACCTTCCATGGCGAAGAATTCGCATTGCAGCGGAATGAGGACATCGGAGCTGGCAACCAGGGCATTGATGGTGAGCAGGCCGAGGGAGGGGGGACTATCTATAAAGACGTAGTCGTAGAGTTCGGTGGCGGGTTGGAGAGCTTCTTTGAGGCGGTTTTCTCGGGCCATGACGGGGACGAGTTCGACTTCGGCACCGCTGAGGTGAATGGTGCTGGGCACCAGCCAGAGGCCGGGCACCTGAGTGCTGACGGTGGACTGGGCGAGGTCGGAGTCGCCCATTACCAAACTATAGCTGCTGGCGGTGAGGTTGCGTTTGTCGACACCGAAGCCGGTGGTGGTGTTGCCTTGGGGGTCGAAGTCGACAACCAGAACGCGGTTGCCGCAGGCGGCCAAGGCGGTGGCCAGATTGATGGCGGTGGTGGTTTTACCCACGCCGCCTTTTTGATTGCTGAGTGCGATAATACGCGCCGTCATGTGATCTCTCCCCCTTGGTTGCAGCACTGGGCTACGCGCGATGGGGGAAGGGGGTTAGGGGTTTCCCGTGGAACTCGGTTTAAGTTCCACTTGCCCGCGCTGCAGATGCACAACCCACCCTTGCCCGCCATCGATACTTGACACCTTACTCGGATATTTCTCCGCTGTCAGGTGGAACATCGTTTCACAAGCCCTTAATTCTGTGTCGACTGCCTTACCTTTAAGCAACAACCATGCGCCCTGTTCCGCAAGCAACGGGGAGGTAAGGGTGAGGATGCCTTGGAGGTCGGCCCAGGCGCGGGCGGTGATGATATCGTATTGATTATCAAGGCGCATGACGTCGGCGGCGTGCACCTTTACGTTGGTGAGACCGAGGCTGTAGGTGGCCGTATGGAGGAAGGCGGCCTTGCGTTGGTCGCGTTCGGCCAGCGTGAAACGATGCTGCGGGCAGAGAATGGCCATGACGAGGCCCGGAAGGCCAGCGCCAGAGCCGACATCGAGGATGTTCAGCCCCTGTTGGGAGGGCAGGTAGGGGACGAGCTGGGCGCTGTCGGCGAGGTGGCGTTCCTCGAGGGTCGCCAGGGTGGAGGGGGCGACGAGGTTGATCTTGGGATTCCATTGGCGCAGCAGGGCCGCATAGGCTTGAAGTTGTTCGGTTTGTGCGGCGGGCAGGGGGGCGCCGAGGACGTGATTCACGCGTTCCATGCGTTAAACCGGCGTGTTTTCAGGGTGTTTGCGCAGGTGCAGCCAAATGGCTTGCAACGCTGCCGGAGTGACCCCGGAAATGCGACCCGCTGCGGCAAGGGTGGGGGGCTGATGCAGTGTGAGCTTCTGGCGGACCTCGGTGGAGAGACTCTGGATGGAACTGTAGGCGAGGTCTGTGGGTATCTCGAGACTTTCGTCGGCAGCGAGGCGTTCGGCGTCGGCCTGTTGGCGCTGGAGGTAGCCGTCGTAGTGGGCTTCGATGTCGAGTTGCTCTTGCGCGATGGCGGAAAACTGCGCCAAATGGGGTATGTAAGTTTTTACAATCTCGAGAGACACCTGCGGCCGCTTTAGGACTTCGAATACACTACATGTTGTGGTGTAGTTGCCTGCGAGGTGTGCAACTTGGGTTCCGAGCGGCGAGGCGGGCTTCACTTTCTCGGATTTGGCGAAGGTGAAGAGTTCGGCGACCTCGGTTTGGTGACGCAAGAACGCAGCTTGACGACGCGCGCTGATGCAGCCAAGCGCAACGCCGCGAGGGGTGAGGCGGAGGTCGGCGTTGTCGGCACGCAGCAGCAAGCGATACTCGGCGCGCGAGGTGAACATGCGATAGGGTTCGGATGTTCCACGAGTGACCAGATCGTCGATGAGTACGCCGATGTAGGCTTCGGAGCGGGAGAGCACGAACGAGGATTTTCCGGCAGCCTTAAGGGCGGCGTTGAGACCGGCCATGAGCCCCTGGGCGGCGGCTTCTTCGTATCCCGTGGTGCCGTTGATTTGCCCGGCGAGGAACAGACCGGGGATTTTCTTGGTTTCCAATGTGTGGCGCAGCTCGGTGGGCTCGATATAATCATATTCAATGGCATAGCCGGGGCGGAGGATTTCGGCGTTCTCCAGCCCCGGGATGGTGCGGAGGATGGCGTGCTGGACGTCGATCGGTAGGGAGGTGCTGATGCCGTTGGGGTAAACCTCCAGCGAATCATAGCCTTCGGGCTCGAGGAAGATCTGGTGCTCGGTTTTGGCGGCGAAGCGGACGACCTTGTCTTCGATGCTCGGGCAGTAGCGGGGGCCGGTGCCTTCGATTTGGCCGCTGTACATGGGGCTGCGGTGGAGGTTAGCACGGATGACGTCGTGCGTGGCCTCATTGGTGTAGACCACATGGCAGGGGAGCTGTGGCTGTGAAATGGTGGAACTGAGGAAGCTGAAGGGCAGGGGTGGCGTGTCGCCGGGCTGTTCTTCCATAGCGCTGTAATTGATGGTGCGGGTGTTGAGGCGCGGCGGGGTGCCGGTTTTGAGGCGGCCGGTGCGGAAACCGAGGGTTTGGATGCGTTCGGCGAGTTTCAGGCTGGCGGATTCTCCGGCACGGCCACCCTGTTGTTGTTGCTGGCCAATATGAATGAGGCCGCGCAAGAAGGTGCCGGTGGTGATGACAATGGCGGCGGCGGCAAAGCGCCAACCGCTGGAGCAGACGACGACGCGGGCGTGGCCGTCGGCATCGAGTTCGACATCGGTGACCTCGGCCTGTTTGAGGGTGAGGTTGGGAGTGTTGAAGAGTTCGGTTTGCACCGCTTCGCGGTACAATTTGCGGTCGGCCTGGGCGCGCGGGCCGCGCACGGCGGGGCCTTTGCTGGCGTTCAGCATGCGGAATTGCAGCCCGGCGATGTCGGTCATGCGGCCCATGATGCCGTCCAGCGCGTCTATCTCCCGCACAAGGTGCCCTTTGGCAAGGCCGCCGATGGCCGGGTTGCAGGACATCTGGCCGATGGTATCGAGATTGCCGGTGAGCAACAGGGTGTGGGCGCCGAGGCGCGCGGCGGCGGCGGCGGCCTCTGCCCCCGCATGGCCACCGCCGACGATGATGACATCGAACGTGGCGGTGACGGGGTTTACGGCGTGTGTAAGTGCTGACATGCCTCTGGCATAGGCATTCGCGGGCGATTCGTCAAGTTCCACCTGAAACGGGGTGCTGAAAATATACGGTTTTGTGGGATTGTGTATGCGGCGAGTAGGGGGCTGAAAAGCTGCAAGGCCCGCGCGGGGCGGGCCTTGCAATATCGCTTGAGGCGCTAGTTGATTTTGCGCCCTGCTTTGCGAAGCTCTTCGCAATAGATCGTCAGGCGGGTCCTGTCTCCGGCCACACCCGCGAAGTAGGCGATGCGAATCAGGCTGCGCTGCCAAAGACCTATCTTGAAGTAGTTCTCCTCGATGTAGCGCGCTGTGGGGTAGGGGATGTCGGGGCAGCGGTACTGGATGACTTCGCGGCGATAGGGCTCCGGCACGTTGGCGGCGAGGGCGGGGGTGGCAGTGGCCAAGATAAGGCCAACAGCAAGGATACGGAACATAGTGTTCTCTCCAGGAAAACGAGAAGGGTGGGTGAAGGTGCAGCAGGATGCTGCGGGCTGTCTGTATGCACTTTACTGGAAAATGCTTAGAGCGTCCAGCGGGACTCGTAGCGGTCGGGGAGGTCGTTGGCGAGGAGGATGGTGTCGGTGGGGAGGCTGTGTTCGGCCAGCCATGTTTTGGCGGCGGCCAGGCTGGGGAGGGTGTGTACCTGTGCGCCGCTTTGTTGCGCGGCCTGGCGGGCGGCCTGCACGAAGGTGGGGATGCGGGAGGGGTGGATGGCGAGGATGATGTCGGCATGCTGGGCGGCGAGACGACCGACTTCGGCGTGGGTGGCGGCGTGGGCGGTGCCGAGCTCCACCAACCCTGGGGTGACGAGAATGCGGCGGCGGGGAGGACTTTCGGCCTGGGCGAGGAGGGTGAGGGTTTCCAGCGCTGTAGTAAAGCCTTTGGCGTTGGCGTTGTAGGCGTCGTCGATAAGGATGCCCGGCCCGTTGCGCTGGACGTGCAGGCGGTGGGGCGCGGGTTGGGCGGTGCGCAAGGCGGCTGCGATGGCGGCGGGTTTGAGGCCGAGCTCGGCCGCCAGCGCGAAGGCCACGGCAATGTTACCCGCTTGCACCTGACCGAAGAGAGGTGTGTGGATGGCTGTGTTGATACCATTGCGGGTGAGACTGAGGCTGAGGCCTTGCGGAGTGGGGGTGATGTCGGAGAGGAGGGTATCGCCTTCCCGCAGAACCCCGGGGCGGGTGGAAACCAGGCGGTAGGATTGGGGGTTTTGGGCCACGCGCGGCTGCCAGAGGGCGTCGGGGATGCCATCGGTATTCAGAATACAGAGGCCGCCGCGCGCGAGGGTGGCTTCGGCAATTTCGAATTTGGCCTGGGCGACGGTTTCCAGCGATTTGAAGCGTTCGTAGTGGGCGTCGCCAACCGCGGTGATGCAGGCGATGTTCGGCGGGGCAAGTTGGCAGAGGCCGGCGATGCTGCCGGGGCCGTAGGCGCCCATCTCGGCCAGCAGGTAGGTATGGCTGGGCTGGAGGTGCTCGCGCACCACGCGGGCGATGCCGAGCGGAGTGTTGACGCTGCCGGGGGTGGCCAGCGTGGGAGCGTGCGTGGCAAGGATATGGTTGAGCAGATATTTGGTGCTGGTTTTGCCGAAGGAACCAGTAAGACCGACGACGGTGGGGCTTTGGCGGGTGAGGAGGGTGTGGGCCTCGGTTATATACCTGCGGTTTTGGCGGATTTGCAGCGGGCGCAGCACGGCATTGGCGAGAATAAGATAGAGAGGCAGGGTTTGGATGTGCAGCACCAGCAGCAGCACCTGCACTGCACCGGAGATGGCCCCGACGGCGGGCGCCACCGCCAAGGCCACCACCGCCGGGAGGGTTAAAAGCGACGCCAGCAGCCAGATGTGGCGGGCGCGGGTGGTGAGGGCCAAGGGTTTTTTGCCGCTGCGGGTGGGGTCGGGCTCTTGCCGGGTGCGGTAGGCCAGCCACAGGGCGGCGGTGAGGGTGGGCGCCAGCGGCTGCACCAGGCCGAAGGGCGCGGCGATAAGCAGGCCCAAGCTGGCGTAGCGGTCGGCGGCGCGTTTTTCCTTCCACCAGGTGAGGAAGCGGGCGGGGTGATATTCCTCCTGCTGGAAAGGATGCAGGTAGGTGCGCAGGCGATAGCTGCCGAACAGGCTGGTTGAGGCGGCACATGCAAGCGCGAGCAGCATGGCCTAGCCCTGCAACGCCTGCACAAAGCGGCGGATGAGCGGCGCCACCACATGCCGCCCCCCGGCCAACAACGACAGATGCGTGTGGTGCGGCAAGACCTGCAACTGCGCCTGCGGCATAAGCCGCTGGAAGGTTTGGCCGGTGGCGGGTGGGGTTTCGGTGTCGGCCTGGCCATAGATAAGGAGGGTGGGGAGAGTGACTTGAGGGCAGAGGGTGGTGACGTTGTCGTTGACGACCGCGAGGAAGGTGGGCCGGAGCTCCGGCGAGACGGCGAGATAGTCGGCACTGCCGAAGCGGTGGCGCAGGGCGTTGGCGACGCCTTCTCCCAACAGCGGCTTAAGCCCCTTGGCGGTGCGCAAGGCAAAGCGGATGAGCTTGCGGCGGATGCGCTGCCTTGGGCTGAGAACACGCGGCACGCCTGCGCCCGCCACCGCCACCAGCCCCACCAGAGATGACGTGCGGCTGTGCGCCATGTGCACCGCCACTCGGAAGCCGAAGCTGTGGCCAACAATAACGGTGGGGCAGGGCGGCTGGCTGGCCAGCCAGGCGGCCACCAGGCGGGCGTAGTGGGCGGGGGAATAGGCTTCGGGCGGGTTGGGGGCCTCGCCGTGGCCGGGGAGGTCGAGCAGCCAGCTTTCGCCGAGATTGCAGAGACTTTCGGCGAGGGGGCGGAGGGATTCTCGGCTGTGGCCCCAGCCGTGCAGCCAGACCAGGCGAATGGGGCCGTCGGCCTCGGTGAGAGGCTCGGCCCGCAGAGTGGCGTTGGCGTGGCTGAAGCGGACGGACTGGGGCATGGGCGGAGAACAGGAACCTTATATATGAGTGGGCTTACAGAAGTGGTACGGGATTGGGCGGCTTTTGGCAAAGCCTGTTGTGGCTTTTGTGAATTTGGGTAGGATGGTGTGACGCAGGGAGGTGACAGATGAGCGAGACGCAACGGATTGCCGTGATAGTGGGTGGATTGAGCAGTGAGCACGACGTGAGTGTGCTGACTGGGCTGGAAGTGCTGGAGGCACTGGACCCGGCGAAGTATGAGGGATTCCCTGTTTATGTAGGCCTGGACGGCCAGTGGTGGGTGGGCGATGCGTTGCGCGAGCGTGGGAATTATATACCTGATGCGGCCCTTAAGCGTAAATTAACGCGGGTGAGCCTGAACGTGGGCCATGCTTATGAAGGCGGGCGCTGGGTGCTGCGGGACGTGGGCGGCGGCAGCATGCTGAGCAAGCCCAAAACCTTTGCCTTTGACATGGTGATACCCGCGCTGCACGGCACCTGGGGCGAGGATGGCACGTTGCAGGGTGTGCTGGCGGCAGAGCGGATACCCTTTGCCGGCGGGGGCGTGGACGCGATGAGCCTGACGATTAACAAGATGTGGACGCTGGGAGCGGCGGCGCAAGCTGGCTTACCCACACCGCCGACGATGATAGTGGCCAAAGGCGACGACCTGGACGAGGCGCTGGATAAGTGGCGGGGGGATTACCCGGTGTTTATCAAGCCCAACTTTTTGGGCAGCAGCATTGGGGCGCGGGTGGCCAAAACGGCGGAGGATGCGCGGGCGGCGCTGGGGGAGGTGTTCCGGCTGGACCACGCCGCGCTGGTGCAGCGCTGTGTGCCCAACCTGGTGGAATATAACGTGGCGGTACGCCGCCAGCCCGACGGCACGGTGGTGACCAGTGCGATTGAACGGCCGCTGCGCAAAGAGGAGAGCTACACCTTTAAGGATAAGTATTTGAGCGGCGACATGGCGAGCAAGCTGCGTGGCGGCAGCAACCCGGGGCTGGTGAACGCCACCCGCGTGCTGCACCCGCCGGAGCTGAGTAACGGGCGCGGCGAGAAGATACGCAGTTGGGCGGTGCAGCTGTTTGAGGCGCTCGATTTGGCGGGTGCGCCGCGGCTGGACTTTCTCTGTGACGAAAAGACTGGCGAGCTGTGGTTTAACGAAGTGAACCCGCTGCCGGGGAGCTTTGGGTACTTTTTGTGGGAGGCCGCCACCCCGGCGGTGGGCTTTAGCCAGCTGCTGGACGACATGCTGACCGAAGCCCGGAACCGGGTGCGGAGCCGGGTGCGGGTGGTAGACCCCCTGGCCACCGGCGGGGCGATTTTTACGAAGCGCGGTGTGTAAACCCCTAACGTGCTGATTTTATAAAGCGAGCGAAGCGTTATTTTGCTTGCCATTACAAGCCAGGGTTGTTAGGGAGGGATTGCATATACTTCACATAAACCTTTTAGAAAATGACCCTGGGGAGGATGACTCCCACCCACAAGCGGCATGATGCCGCAGAAAGGACGCTATGAGCTTCGATTTTTTTTGGGGTATTGACGTGCCTATGGCGACCAAGAAGGAGGATACCCCTTGGGTGCCGACAACCCAGCGGCCCGAGCGCGACAAGGTTATCCCCCGCGAAGAGGGGCCTGAACGTGAGGCGCGGCTGGCTGCGCTGGGAATACGCCTCAACCCGGTGAATTGGGTTAACCAGCTGGCGGCTAACGACCAGGCGAGCCTAGAGGATGCCTCTGGCCCGCGAGGGGAGCCGCGGCGGCGGGCGGCCTGAGGATACGAGGAATTGACTGGAACACCCCCTTCTGCGGAAGGGGGTTGTTCGGTTTTTAGCTGCCGCGTTTGCCGCGTTGGGTGGAGACGGGGTTGACCTTGGTGACGCCTTTGAAGGGTTTGTTGTCGGCCTTTTGGTCGATGAATTTTTTGGTGTCGTCGCGTTTGGTCCAGGTGTCGTTTTTGGGGTTATAGACCTGGTCGCGCTTTTTGACCGCGCCGTTGCGGTGGCCGTCTCCGGCTGGGGGGTTGGTGGCCATGATGTGTTCCTCCTGTTTAGGGCAGTGTGCGCCGATGAGGTGGGGGGTCAAGGGGGTTGGCCGTTGAGTTTGGCTTAGAACAGCAGCCAGCCCAAGCCGAGGCCGAGGGCGAAGCCGTAGAGGGTGAACATGACATAGGCGATGATGACGGCGGAGCCGGGGCCTGTGGGGTTGGGGTCATATGGCATAAAGGGATACTCCCGTTGGTTGGCGCCAAAAAGCCAACGGCCTCTGAATGAGGCCGGGGAGTTAAGAACCGTTCAGATAAACGGCGCGGCTTATTTGCTCGCGCTATTGTATTCGCCGCCTCCCCGACATTCGGGTGGCAGGAGTTAACGGCTCTTCGCCGATCTGATTGGGGTTCTTATGCCCCGCCTTTTGGCAGGGGGAGTATAGCTATTTTTAAAGTTATAATCTACTGTTAGATAGCTTTAAGAAATTAGGTAAGTAGTAATTATGCCCTTCACACGTGACACTCCGTACAATGAATTACCTCCTCTTCCGCCAATCGATGAACTTGAGACCAAAGCTGTACTTAAAGCTGTGGTTTCGGCTGGCCGAGCTCTTGCTGAGTTAAAAGTAAAATGTACTCAAATTCCAAATCCTTCTATTCTTATCGACAACCTAATGTCCCTTGAGGCTAAAGACAGCTCTGAAATTGAGAATATTTTTACAACCCACGATAAGCTTTTCCAAGCAACAGTTTTGGAAGAAGGTTCTGTTGACGTAAACACAAAAGAAGTTGTTCGTTACCGCCAAGCAATTTTTAAAGGGCTAGAAGAAGCACGACAAAGGCCTCTCTCTTCTAATACTTTTATAAGTATAATGCAGACTATAAAACGTACAGATGCAACCATTAGAAAGACTCCGGGCACTCGTATCGTAAATCCTGCTGGAGAAATTATTTATACGCCTCCAGAAGGCGAAGCTTTAATTAGATCATTATTAGCTAATCTTGATGAATTCATTAATAAAAAAAGCGATTTAGATCCCCTTGTAAAGATGGCCATTGCACACTATCAATTTGAGGCAATTCATCCTTTTGGGGATGGAAATGGGCGGACAGGACGTATTATTAACATTTTATATCTTGTTCAATGTGAGTTAATTAATCATCCTATTTTGTTCTTAAGTAGATATATTATTGAAAATAAAAAAGATTACTATCTTTGTTTACAAGGTATTACCGAACGAGGTGAATGGGAAAAATGGCTTTTATATATGCTTGCCGCTGTAGAACATACAGCTCTTTGGACTATTAAAATAATAGATCAAATTTTTGAAGCAATGGCTATTACTCAAGCGATTATGCGCGGAACTACAAAGTTCTATAGTAAAGATCTCTTGGAAGCTATTTTCCGCCATCCATTTTGTCGCTATCAAGCCCTTATAGATGCAGGAATAACAACCAATCGTTTAACTGCATCTAAATATCTAAAAGCTCTTTCAGCATCTGATGTGGGATTACTCGAAGAAATGAAATTTGGTCGAGAAGTTGTTTTCTTCAATAGAAGGCTTTTCGAGATTTTGACGAACCCGTCTATCTAGAGATATGTAAATATAAATGCATTTTCTTTACATATCTCTAGATATATGTTAATTACATTTACATATAATCTAAATCAAATGGTTAATTGATTATTTTGATTATTCGCCGAGTTTGAGGGCGGCGAGGGAGGCTACGTTACTATAGCTTTTTGGTGTGTTCGGGTTGAGTCAGGACATTTTCCGGGCTGAGGACGTGTTTGCCGGTTTCCTGCTCCAGTTTGCGACGGGCGAGGCCCGCGACGTTGCCGCCTTCCCTTGCGGCGGCCTGAGCGGCGGTGAAGCCTTGGGCCTCGCGGCTGCGGGTGATGGCGGAGGTCGAGGCTTCTCCCAGCATGGTGAAGATCAGTTCCAGGTCGGTCATGTGGTCGCACAGGTTCTCGCGCTGGAGGCTTTTGGCCTTTTTGTGTTCGCTGGGGGTAACGCCGAAGGTGGCTTTGGAGATCTCGGCCGTAAGAATGGCGAAGTCCTGGCCTTCCTTCACGCCCCTGGTTTTCCATTCCTCGGTGAGTTCTTCGTGTACGGCGATGCCGCGCATGCGTTTTTCGATCCAGTCGTCGGAATAGCCCTTGGCTTTGTACAGTGCCCGGGTGCGCTGGGTGGCCAGTTCGGGGTTTTCGATTTCTTGCACGCGCTCGTAACCGACCTTGGCGAGCCAGCGCTTGAAGGGCTCGGCCTTGGGGGAGGGGATGGACTGGATGATGCGGAGCAAGCCTTCGACATTGGCGCAGTTTTTCTTCTGGCGCCCGCCTGCGGTGGGGACGGCAAGGGGGGTGACAATTTGTCCCCACCCTTCGGATAAATCTTTGTCTCGCTGTCGCATTTTTTTGATGTAGTCGCCTGGGTTGGCGCTATCGGTCAGAGTTTCCACGACATCGCTGACAACAAACCACCATTCCCCTTGGTGGAGGACGCGGCCAATGCTGCGGTGTTCAAACACAATCAGGCCATTTTCGGGGGACATACGGCGACTCCTATTCTTGCACAGAAATCATCATACCGAGCCGAGCCGAGCTTGGCAAGCGGCACTAATCCCCGAGTTTGAGGGCGGCGAGGAAGGCTTCTTGGGGGATGTCGACGCGGCCGAGGGACTTGAGGCGTTTTTTGCCTTCCTTCTGTTTATCCAGCAGTTTGCGTTTGCGGGTGATGTCGCCGCCGTAGCACTTGGCGGTGACGTCTTTGCGCACGGCCTTCACCGTCTCTCGTGCAATGATTTTGCCGCCGATGGCCGCCTGGAGGGCGACGTCGAACAGCTGCCTGGGGATGAGCTCCTTCATTTTGGAGATGAGGGCGCGGCCGCGTTGCTCCGCCATGCTGCGGTGGACGACCATGGTGAAGGCGTCGACCGGCTCGGCATTGATGAGGATGTTGACCTTGACGAGGTCGCCGGGCTCGAAGCCGTCCGGCTGGTAGTCGAAGCTGGCGTAACCACGGGTCATGGATTTGAGCTTGTCGTAGAAGTCGAGGACGACCTCGTTTAAGGGCAGGCGGTAGGTGAGCATGGCGCGGGTGCCATGCCATTGCAGGCCTTGCTGGATGCCGCGTTTGTCTTGGCAGAGGGTGATGACGGCGCCCAAGTATTCTTCTGGCACCAAGAGCGTGGCCTTGATGTAGGGCTCGAGCATTTCGTCGATTTGGGTGCTGTCGGGGAGGTCGGCGGGGCGCTCGATGTCGATGAGGTCTCCGGTAGTGGTGCGCACCTGATAGACCACGTTGGGGGCGGTGGTGACGAGGTCGAGGTTGTATTCGCGCTCCAAGCGGGTCTGGATGATATCCATGTGCAAAAGCCCCAGGAAGCCGCAGCGGAAGCCGTGGCCGAGGGCGGGCGAGTGCTCGTTGATGTAGGTGAAGGAGGTGTCGTTGATGCGGAGCTTGGCGAGGGCGTCCTTGAGTTTTTCGTAGTCGTCGCCTTCGGTGGGGTAGAGGCCGCAGAAGACCATCGGCATGACGGTTTTGAAGCCGGGCAGGGGCTTGATGAGGCCCTGGTTGGCGGCGGTGAAGTCGGCCACGGTGTCTCCCACCTGGGCATCGCCGACTTCCTTCATGGCGGCGGTGAAGACGCCGACTTCTCCGGCATAGAGGACCTCTACCGCGCGGAAGCGCTGGGCCTCTTGCGGGTGGAGGATGCCGACGCGGTCGATGACGTAGGTGCGGTCGGCCTGCATCAGCTTGACCTTGCTGCCTTTGGTGAGGGAGCCGTCGAGCAGGCGCACCAGCACCACCACGCCTAAGTAGTTGTCGTACCAGGCGTCGACCAGGAGGCCGCGCGCGGGGGCGGCGGGGTCGCCTTCCGGGGCGGGCACTTTGTCGACAATGGCTTGCAGAATGGCAGGCACGCCCATGCCGGTTTTGGCCGAGCAGGGTAAGGCGTCGGAGGCGTCGAGCCCAATCAGTTCTTCAATCTGGGTTTTAACTTTATCGGGCTCCGCTGCGGGGAGGTCGATTTTGTTGAGCACGGGGAGGATTTCGAGGTCGTTCTCTAAGGCCGAGTAGACGTTAGCGAGGGTTTGGGCTTCGACGCCCTGGGCGGCGTCGACCACCAGCAAAGCACCTTCGCAGGCGGCTAAGGAGCGGGAGACTTCGTAGGCGAAGTCGACGTGGCCGGGGGTGTCGATGAAGTTCATCTGGTAGCTTTGGCCGTCGGCGGCGGTAAAATACATGCGGGTGGCGTTGGCCTTGATGGTGATGCCGCGCTCGCGCTCGATTTCCATCGTGTCCATCATCTGCGCCTTCATGATGCGCTTGTCGATGGTGCCGGTGACCTCGAGCAGGCGGTCGGCGAGGGTGGACTTGCCGTGGTCGATGTGCGCAATGATGCTGAAGTTGCGGATGTTCTTCAGGGGGGTGGGGAGAGGCGGGCGGGTGCTCATACGCCGCTGTTTAGCAGAGATTGGGGGAAAAATGAAGCGTTGCTTTATGGTAATGACGAGACCGCCGCGTTCCTTGAGGAAGCGCGGCGGTCTGATTTGTTCGTGATAAGGTCAGTCGCGTGTACCGCCGCGAACGTACGCTTCGGTGACATCGGGTAATCCTCCCTCATCAGGGCCTCTATGTTCATGAGATCTGAGCAGGATGACCGCTGATATGCGCTTGGAAGGAGCCTTTCCCGTTGCGACGGGGGCGGACAGATTGGACTTTGCCGTAGGGTTGGCACTCGACGAGTTGATGGAAGTGTTCAAAGGAGGGTCTCCCTTTTTCAAATGAAATGATAGGACAGTTGTCGGTAATGTTCCTTGGGCCCAGATGGAGCGGGCCTGCTGGCGCCACCCTAGCTTGGGGAGGGGGAGGGTTGGCAAGGGGAGTTGGTGGGTTGGTAAGCCCGCCGCAAGCTGGCGGGCGGCAGGTTTGTGGTTGCCGTTTGGGCGGGCTGGTGGCGGGGGTGATGGTCGGGTGGGATGTTCCATGGTATGCACGATGTATGGTTGTTCAGGTTCAGACACTTGCGTTGCAGGGCTTGCACGGGCTGCCGGTGCAGGTGGAAGTGCAGGTAAGCGGCGGGTTGCAGGGGATTTATATTATCGGGCTGCCGAGCAATGCGGTGAAGGAGAGCCGGGATCGGGTGCGGGGGGCTTTCCATGCCCTGGGGATAGCCATACCCGACAAGCGGGTGATGGTGAACCTGAGCCCGGCCGATGTGGCCAAGGATGGCAGCCACTATGACCTGCCGATTGCGCTGGGGCTGCTGGTGGCCTTTGGGGTGGTGCCGGATGATGCCGCCCATGGCGTGGTGGCAATGGGTGAGCTGGGGCTGGACGGCAGCCTGAAGCCCGTGGCCGGGTGCCTGCCCGCCGCCTTGCACGCCGCCAGCCACGGCGCGCGTGTGATGCTGGTGCCTGCCGCCAACGGGCCGGAGGCAGCCTGGGCCGGGCAAAGCAGCAGCTTGGGCGGGGGCATGGCGGTGTATGGTGTGGCCAGTTTGTTTGAGCTGGTGCGCCACCTGCGCGGCGAAGAGTTGCTGGCGCCAGTGGTGCCCGGCAGGCGCAACAACCCGGCACTGGCGGTGGGGGACGTGGCGGATATTCGTGGCCAGGAAGGTGCCAAGCGCGCGGCCGAGATTGCTGCCGCCGGAGGCCACCACCTGCTGATGAGCGGCCCGCCCGGCAGCGGCAAAAGCATGCTGGCCGCCCGCTTGCCCGGGCTGCTGCCACCGCTGACGCCGGCGGAGGCGCTGGAGGTGAGTATGATCCACAGTGTGGCCGGAACGCTGGGGGCCGAGGCCGAGGGCGGGCTGGTGACGCGGCGGCCCTTCCGCGACCCGCACCACAGCGCCAGCAGTGTGGCGCTGACCGGGGGCGGGCTGAAAGCCAAGCCCGGCGAGATGAGTTTGGCGCACCGGGGGGTGCTGTTTATGGATGAGTTGCCGGAGTTCCCCCGCACCGTGCTAGAAACCCTGCGCCAGCCGCTGGAGACGGGCAGCATTACGATTAGCCGGGCGAGTGCGCATGTGACGTATCCGGCGCGTTTTCAGCTGATAGCCGCGATGAACCCCTGCCCCTGCGGCTTTTTGGGAGACCCGCAAAAGGGCTGCAAAAAGCAGCCCGGCTGCGGCGCCGACTATGCCACCCGCCTGAGCGGCCCGCTGCTGGACCGCTTTGACCTGCGGGTGAGTGTGCCCGCCGTGAAGGTGAGCGACCTGAGCCTGCCGCCTGCCAAAGACACAACCGCCACGGTGGCGGCGCGGGTGGCCAAAGCGCGGGAGATACAGACCCAACGGTTTGCGGCACTGGAAGGCCAGGTACTGACGTGCAATGCCGAACTGAGCGGGCGGTTGCTGGATACCTTCTGCCCGCTGGATGCCGAAAGCCAAAAGCTGATGACCACCGCCGCCGACAAGATGGGCCTGAGCGCGCGCGGCTACCACCGTGTGCTGCGGGTGGCACGCACGCTGGCCGACCTTGCCGGTGAGGCGGAGATACGCAAGCCGCACCTGACTGAGGCGTTGGCGTATCGGGTGATGTAAAGCTGTTTAATACGAACGCTAGGATGGGTTTTCTTGCAGGGAATTGTAGGCTAGGGTAGCGGCATGAAACTGCGTGCGCTGATGCTGGGAATGATGGTGGGTTGGGCCATAATGGGGGCTGGGCTAGCCGTGGCGCAGGATGCCGCCAGTGGCTACCCGTGGTTTGGCAGCCTGAAAAAACATGAAGTGAACGTGCGCAGCGGGCCGGGCAACCAGTACCCGATTTTATGGGTGTACCAGCGCGCCGGATACCCGGTGGATGTGCTGGCGCGGTATGATAATTATTATAAGATACGCGATGTGGAAGGTGAGGAAGGCTGGGTTTATATTGGCATGGTGAGCCGCAAGCCCACCGCCGTGGTGGGCGGCGCCACCCCCGCCAACCTAAGCCGCCATGCCAGCCTGGGCAGCCCCCTGGTGGCGCGGCTGGCGCCCGGAGTGGTGGTTGACCTGGGCGAGTGCCGCGACAGCGGTGAGGCCGGAACCCTGTGTGAGGCAGAGACACCCCAAGCCCGCGGCTGGATTGCCAAACGTAATTTGGATATGGTGCGTTAAAGCTGCTTCCTAACAGGTTAACCAGTATGAAACCAGCTTTAGGCCTTGAAGGAACGGGATTAAAGCCCTATTTATAGACTATGAGCATACACTCCGTGATGATGGCCGGGCTTATGGCCCTGATGGTTCTCCAAGCGCCCGAGGCCCAGACGCGGTTTGGCGCCTATGGCCAGGATGCCGGAGCCTCCGACATGTTAGGAGGGGTGGTGCCGCCCGCAACCCCGGCGGCGACCCCAGCCACCCCAGCCCCGGCGACGGTTGCCCCTGCCGAACCTGCCGACAGTTTGGCGGATGCGGCTGTGACGAATGCGGAGTCTCAGAAGCGGTGCGTGCCCGCTTGTTACGACACCCCCAACGCCAAAGCCGGGTGTGATGTGAGCGGCCAATGCCACGCCTTTGACAAAGCTAACCCCGGCTATTTTGAAAATATTGACCGCACGTGCCAGTTGCCCGCCGGGACGGCGATTAAAATGGCGCAACTGGAAAGCACCTGCACCACTCAGGCACGGAACCAGTTTGGTTATACGGGGATGTTCCAGTTTGATACGCGCTCATGCACCAAGGGCAGCCTGTATGACCTGCGCGTGCAGGCGGCGTGTATGTGCGAATACACCGCCAACACCCGCCGCCAGTTTGCAGCAGCCAACAACGGGCAATTGCCTTCGGCCGGGATGTATTATTTGTTCCACCAGCAAGGTGGCGGCTGTGCCATGAAACTGGCTTTTGGCGGCAACCAGCGGGCGGTGGATGTGGTGCAGCGGTGCGGCAATGTTTCTGCTAGCAAGGCCTACCGTCGCATTGCCTGCAACATACCCGGCGGCGGGTGCAACAACCCGCGTGCCGCCACGATTACGGCGCAGGAATTTGCCAACATTTACCTTTCCAAATTCAACGGCATCGACAACACCAACATATGCTCCGGCGGCAACCCCGACGCCCTGGCCGGCAGTGGTGCTGGCACCGCAGCCGTTACCGCCGCGATTAACCAGGCGATGGCAGCCAACCCTTATCTGGCCGCGTTTGTGAATGCCGCCGGTGGCCCCACGGCCATGGCCAACATGATTAACGGCAGTGGCAACCTGACCAGCACGGGCCTGCCGATGCTGGCAGCCAATGTGCTGAAGGTGCTGGGCATGGAAGATACGTCGGAGGTGTATTCGCCGATCTCGAACTCGGATTATCCGGACGACGACACAGGCACGTCCACCGAAGTGCGTGACGACGGCGCGACCACCCTGACCGTGACCCATAACCCCGACGGCAGCAAAACCGTACAGGTGGTAACTCCGCGTGCGACCACCACCCACCAGGTGGCCCTGGGCAGCAAACTGTGGGGATGTGATGGCACCTACCACCTGGAACGCAGCGACCCAACCAACGATGCCGCGAGAATTGATGAAGGATGTGATGTTGTGGCCGAAGGCACCGCCGAAGACGCTCGCTAAAGCTGAGTTGCGAAGAGTGGTTTTATAAACACCAACGCCCCCTGGAGGGGCGTTGGTGTTTGAGACGATACTATTAAAAGCTGTTGTGAAATAGTTTTAGAAACTGGGGAGGCCTTTGTCGAAGCGGCCGAGGCCTTGCTCGGACACCGGCGGCTGGCAGGCGGCGACACAGAAGGGGCAGGTGCAGCTGAAGGCGTTGGCGAGCTCTGGGCTGAGGCGGGCGACCGATTCGGCAAAGGGGGCGGAGGTTTGCATCAGGTGCACGAACAGCAGATAGGCGCCGGCAGCGCCGCCCAGCACGCCCAAGGCCAACATGGGCCAGCGGCTGCGGCGGAAAGTGGATGTGGCGGTCCAGGTGCTCATGCAGACAATACTACTTAAGCTTGCGGCGCTTGCCAAGCCTTGACCTGCTCGACCAGGCGCAGGACGTTATCTGGCCTTGTTTGGGGCGTGAGGCCATGGCCGAGGTTGACCACGTAACCAGGGTTGATGGCGGCGGTGTTAAGCAGCTCGGTGAGGGCGGCGGTGAGGGGGGCGGGGTCGCCTTCGGTCAGCAGCGGATTGAGGTTGCCTTGCAGGGCGACCTTCGGTTGGAGGGTGTGGCAGGCCCAGGGCATCGAGACCTCGGTTGAGAGGGATAAGCCCTGGAAAGCGCCGTTGGCTTGCCCGGCCAATTGCTGGAGTTGGAGAGGGCTGGCCCCCCGGGGAAAGAGAATGACCGGGGTGTGCGGATGCTGCTGGTGCAAGGCCTGGCTGATGGCGAGGAGGGGGCCTTCGACTGCGATGTTCCAGAGATAGTCGGGGCAGGCGAGGGCCCAACTTTCGAACACCTGCACGGCATTGGCGCCCGCCTGGATTTGCTGGCTGAGGTAGGTGGTGCAGGCTTCGGTGAGGGTGGCCAGCAGGGCGCGGAAGGTGGCAGGGTCTTCTTCGGCCATCAGGAGGGTATTGGGGATGCCTTCGGAGGGTTTTTTATCCAGCATGTAGCAGGCCAAGGTAAAGGGACCGCCGCTGAAGCCGATGACGGCTTTGTCGGCGGGCAGGGCCTGACGGACATTGCGGATGGTTTGGCAGATGGGGTTGAGCACGCTGGTAACAGCTGGCAGGTGGAACTGCATCTCGGTTAATTGAGCGGCGCGGGTAAAGGGTTCGACCCGGGGGCCATAACCCTTGGTGAACGTGACCTTGTGGCCTAAGGCATGGGGAATGGTGAGGATGTCGGCGAAGATGATGGCGGCATCCATACCAAAGCGTGTGATGGGTTGGAGGGTGACTTCGGTAGCGGCGTCGGGTGTGAGGCAGAATTGGATGAAGTCGGGGAACTTGGCACGGATGGCTTGGTACTCTGGCAAGTAACGCCCGGCCTGACGCATGAGCCAGACAGGGGGACGGACCAGAGGTTGGCGGGTAAGGGCCTGGACGAGGAGAGGGGTTTGCATGGGCCGAACATAGAGGGAATTGACCGAAAAACCAAGAGGGAACCTGAGGTGCGCTTTCTAGCCTTGGGGGAACAACGAAGAGAGAAGACTTTTTTATGAAAAGAGAAGAGAGAGAATGAAGGTATGGTCTTGTGCTGGGGGACGTGGGGGTAAGTTGGGAAATAGTATTATGATCAGAATATTAGATACGGTTACTTTGTGTGAGAAAGAGGGTTTATGAGATTTATAAAGAGAGAAGATATCCCTGGTGTGACTGGTGGGGGAAAGGCTGGGGGTAACTCAAGGAGTTATCCCTAGGCTTTTCCCAGGTTCAGGGAATGAAATATGTTTCTCTTGGGGACAAGCAAGGTAACTTATGATCCGTAAAGACTAAATTTATGATTAGCGCTGGGGACGTTTGAGGTAGACGTAGATGGCACCGGTGCCGCCGTCGGGCTGTTGGGCGGTGTGGAAGGCCAAGACTTTGGGATGGGATGCCAGCCAGCTGCCGATTTGGAACTTGATGACACCCATATTCCGTTGGGGACCATAGCCGGTGCCTTTGCCGTGGATGATGAGGGCGGTGCGGTGGTCTTGATCGACACAGGCGTGGAGGAAGTCGACCAGCTCCAGCCAGGCGTCGCCTTCGCCGAGGCCGTGGAGGTCGAGCAAAGCGGTGGGACGCAGTTTGCCGGTGGCGAGCTGTTTGAACAAGCCAGGCTCGAGGTTGGGGGCATGGCCGGAGATGAGGTCGGCTGTATTGGAAAGGACGGGAAAGGCCGGGGCATCGAACCAGCCCAAGATGGGCTTGGGTTTATAAGGAAGGGTAGAGATATCTGGGTTAGTGGGGGGTGGCATTTTGGGGAGGGCTGGAGTGGTAGGGCCCTTGGCACCGAGGGGTTTGATGGTTTCGGTTTCTTTCAGCCATTCTGCCATGCTGGCCGGGTCGGCTGGGGGTTTAGGCGTGCGGCTCATCAGGGAGATCTTCCGACGGGGTGGGCAGCCAGGCCTGGAAGGTGGTGACCCAGGGATTATCGAGCACCGGGCGGGCGGTGAGGGCCGTTGGGCCTTGCAGGAGTTCGGTCAGCAGGCGGAATGATGGGGTGCTGAGGTGGGGTTTGAGCGCGGGGAGAAGGGTGGTGGCTTGAGGGTCTCCCAGGTTGACCAGCGCTTTGAACTGGAGCACCAGCAGCGGCAGGTGACGGGGGGCGTGTTCGCGGCCCAGGGCGGTGAGGCGGGCGACTTCGGGCCAGTCGGTTTGGGTGGCGGCATGGCGGGCGGCGGCCCAGGCGGCTAAGGGTGCGGAGATGGGATTGGCGAGATGATGCTCGAGCTTGGGTGGCATTGTGTGGGCTTGAAGATGAGCCGCGAGGTGGAGAAGGTCGGCAAGGAGGGCGTGGGTTTCGGTATCCGGGTGAAAGCCTTCGAGGTGCGGCATGGCCGCGGCGGTGTTGTGCAGGAACAGCGCGGCGTAGGCCTGGGCCAGCTGCTGGCCTGCCTTGCGGCGGCGGATGTGCAGCAGCGTGCGGGGCAGGCGTAGCAGCCAGCCCGCCAGCCGCCCGGCGTAGAACGCCAGCACCAGAACAATGAGCCCGACAACCGCCGCCACCGGCAGCGAGGTTTGGAGTTGAAGGCTGCCGATGCTGAGGGTGACAGGCAGGGGGGAAGTGCTGAACAGCGCCAGCGCCCAGGCGGTGAGGCCTAGGGCGACAAGGACGGCGGTGGCGGTGAGCAGGGATTTCATGCGGGGTTAGTCGGAGCCCTTCAGCAAATAGGTGTTGGTGTAGGTGGTGATGAGGTGGGTGAGTTTGCCGGTTTGGTTGAGATGGTCGCGGGTGAGGCGGCGGAGGGGTTCGAGGCGGGGGTCGGCTTCCAGCGGGGAGGATTCCAGGCTGGCCATAGCGTCGGCAACGGCGCCGCGCACCAGCTGCTGCTGCACGGCCATGATGGCGGTGACCCAGCGGTTTTGGGTGGCGGGGGTGTCGGTAATGGTGACGATTTTTTCCAGTTGCTGGCGGAACCAGGATTTGGCGGCCTGGGCTTGCTGGTCGGTTTGGGGGAGGTTTTCGGGTGGCGGGAGTTGCACCACGTGGGTGGCTTCCAGCAGCAGCAGTTGGAGGGTGACGGGGCCTTCTCGCGGGGTGGAGCTGCGCAGGGCGTTGGCGGCCGAGGCCAGTGCCGGTTGGCCGGTTTGGGTGGCGAGTTGGGCGGCGGCGGCGGCCAGTTGGCGTGGCAGCACGCCGCCCTGCGGCCAGGCGTTGAGCAACAGGCTGAGGGTGGTGCCGAGGCGGGCGGCGGTGGGGTCGAACACTGAGGGTTGCGAGGGTGTTGCTACCGGGGCGACAGGTTGCGGCAGGGTGATGCTGGCGGTGCTGGGCAGGGGTTGGTCGGAGGCGGTGATGGGGGTGCCGAGACCATCTTGGCCCGGATGGATGGTGATGTGGCTGGACGATGTGGGTGGCAACGGCGTGCCTGCCGCCAGGCGGGCGCTGCCGGGCTGGGCCTGGTAGAGATAGTACCCCACCGCTGCACCGCTGAGGGCGAGAATGGTCAGGGCGGGGAGGGCAAGGCGGGCGGAGCGGGGCATGGGGTTATCCTTTTTGTTGCGCCGTGGGCAGCAGGGCCAGCAGCCCTGCCTGGGTGGGAACAGCCGCCGTGCGCACCTGGGGCCAATGGTGTGCGGCCTCGGCAGCGACGGCGCTGCTGAGGCAGAGGGCTGTGCCGCTGGGGGCTATGTTGGCCTGTTTCAGCAGCTTTGCCAAGTGGCGTGCTGCCCCTGCGGAAAAGAGAGGAATGAAGAGTGAGGAATGAGGGGTGTGGAGGGCTTGGCGGATAGGTTCCGGGAGGGTGGTGATGTAGTGGGTGCGATAGGCGAGGAGAGGGGTGACAGTATGCCCGGCAGTGGTGAGGATGCTGTGCCAGTCCGTGCCGGCTTTGTCTCCGTGCAGGTGAAGGATGCGCTGGGGGGGGAGGTTGAGGGCGGTAATATTGTGGGCAAGGGTGACGCCATTGTTGTTGCCCGTAAACACCACCTGCAACCCTTGCGCGCGGGCTGCCGCCGCTGTGGTGGGCCCGACGGCATAGACGGGCAGTGTGCAGGCGGCTTGGGCCAATGCCGCACAGGCCAAAGGGCTGGTGAGGAGTAAGGCGGTGGCTGAAGGTGGTAAGGTGAGGGGCAGGGGTTGGGGTTCGGCCAGGCTGAAGCTGAGGACCTGCGCTGGGCCGTAACCCATGGCCTGCAGCGCCTGCCGGGTGCGCGGCAGGTGCGGGCGGGGGCGGGCGAGGAGAATCATGAGGCGAGGGTAGCAGGTATGAGGATAAGAGGATATGAGGGAAGGGTGTTTTTGTGCTATGAGGGGCTATGCAGAACAGGTTTGACTACCAGAACGGGGACACGATTGTGGCGTTGGCGACCGCACCTGTGGCCAGCGGTGTAGCAGTGATACGCCTGAGCGGGCCGCGCGCGTGGGAAGTTGGGACGAGTGTGTGTGCCGCGCTGGAAGGGGTTGAGCCGCGGCGGGTGGTGTTCGGGAAGTTTGTGTTGGGGCGGGAAGAGTTGGATGAGGGGTTGGCGGTGGGGTTTTGTGCCCCGGCCAGCTTTACCGGTGAGGACGTGGTGGAGTTGCAGGGCCATGGTGGCCGGGCGGTGGTGCAGGCGGTGCTGGATGCGGTGTTGGCGCATGGTGTGCGCATGGCGCAGCCGGGAGAATTTAGCCGCCGCGCGGTGCTGAACGGCAAGATGGATTTGACCGCTGCCGAAGGGCTGGCCGACCTGATTGCGGCGCAGACCGAAGTGCAAAGAAAGCAGGCGCTGCGCCAGCTGGACGGGGCGTTGGGCGAGCGTTTTGAGGGTTGGCGCACTGCCGTGCTGGGGTTGTTGGCGCAGGTGGAGGCGGCGATTGACTTCCCCGACGAGGAGCTGGATGTGCTGGCAGATGCCGCGCTGACCAAAGCCATGCATGCACTGATGGCCGACCTGACGGCGGCGCTGGGCGAACAGGCCGGAGCCCGCGTGCGCGACGGCATTGCGCTGGCGATTGTAGGTAAGCCCAATGCGGGCAAAAGCACCCTGCTGAACCTGCTGGCCGGGCGCGATGTGGCGATTGTGAGCGATATTGCGGGCACGACGCGCGATGTGGTGACGAGTGTGTTGGATTTGGGGGGCTTCCCGGTAACCGTAGCCGACACGGCGGGGATGCGGATGACGGAGGATGTGATTGAGGCGGAAGGCGTGCGCCGGGCGCGCAAGCAGGCGGAACGGGCCGACGTGCTGGTGGTGGTGGTGGACAGCACGGAAGGTGAGGAGCTGGATGAGGAGTTGGCGGAGCTGATGCTGCCGGGGCGGACGCTGGTGGTGATGAGCAAGGCTGACCGGGTGGAGATGGATTTTCCGGCCCAGGTGAAGGTGGGGGAGGTGGGGCACCCTGTGGTGGCGGCCAACCTGACCGAGCCCGAGGCGTTGCGGCGGATTTTGCCGCTGCTGACGCGGATGGTGGCGGATGTGGGAGGTGAGGCCACCGAAAGTGCGCTGCTGACGCGGCAACGGCACAAGGCGGCGGTGGAGCAGGCGTTGCAGAGCTTGGGCCATGCGCTGGCCTGCATGGCGCGGGCGGGGAAAAGCGATGGCAGCGTGGCGGAGCTTGCGGCGCAGGATTTGCGGGACGCTGCCAGTGCGATTGGCAGCGTGACCGGGCGGACGGGGAGTGAGGATGTGCTGGATGTGGTGTTTAGTACGTTTTGTGTGGGGAAGTAGATACGAGGTATAAAAAGGGGCCCGCAGGATTGCTGCGGGCCGGTGTCGGGCGGTGGGGTGATTCAGCCCCGGCTGAGGCCCATGACGATGGCGGCCATGAGCATGCCGGCGTAGGCGGATGCAGCGATCATCCAGAAGGGCATTCTCTTGCCAATGATCAGGATGATGGCCAGCAGGGCTGCCGCCGACAGGGCGATGAACGTGATCAGGTAGGTGCCGATGAGGGCAAGATCGAGTATTCCTTCATCGACACCTTCCGGCAGGAGGGGGTCGAGCAGGTAAGCCGTGACACCCATCCCATATTGGAAGATTCCGAAGTGCAGGATGAGCACCGTTGCGACGAAGCCGAAGGCGAAGCAGTTAAGAAAGTTGTGCATGTTCGGAGACTCCATCCGAGTTTGAGTAAAATGTATGCAGTGACTGACTTTTAACCGCTGGGGGTTGTTTTTGCAAGCGCTAAAGGGGGCTTTGGTGTAGGCTGCGTGCTATGAGCAAGCATTTGGTGATTATTGACGGCATGGGGTTTGTGTTTAGGGCCTACCATGCGGTGCGGGGGAACTTGAGCCGGAGCAGTGATGGTATGCCGACCAACGCGTTGTTTGGCTTTGCGCAGATGCTGGTGAAGGTGGTGGAAGACCTGAGCCCGGACTTGTGCGTGGTGGCGCTGGACCCCAAAGGCGGCAACTGGCGGCATGCGCTGTACCCCGCCTATAAGGCCAACCGCAAGGCACCGGATGAGGCGCTGGCGGTGCAGCTGCCGTTTATTCGGCCGCTGGTGGAGGCCTTTGGGTTGCCGGTGATTTGTGAGCCGGGGTTTGAGGCCGACGATGTGATTGCCACACTGGTGCGCCACCGCAAGGACATGCTGGATGTGGACAAGGTGACGATTGTGACCAGCGACAAGGATTTGCTCCAGCTGGTGGGAGAGGGTGTGGTGCTGCTGGATACGTTGCGCGACAAGACAAGCGGGCCGGACGAGGCGGTGGAGAAATTTGGCGTGCCGCCTGCGCTGGTGGCCGATGTGCAAGGGCTGATGGGCGACAGCAGTGATAATATACCCGGTGTGCCCGGCGTG
Source organism: Proteobacteria bacterium UBA6156 (assembly GCA_002422365.1). GTDB lineage: Bacteria > Pseudomonadota > Alphaproteobacteria > UBA2136 > UBA6156 > UBA6156. Next base: position 4,085 of record DIUO01000036.1, on the reverse strand, counting down.
GGGCCGAAGACGGCGGGGGAGTTGGTGGCGAAGCTGGGGGGGCTGGATGCGATTTATGGTGACCTGAGCCGGGTGGAGAAAGAGACCCTGCGCGCCAAGTTGCTGGAGCATAAGGACAAGGCGTTGCTGAGCCGTGAGCTGGCGCGGCTGAAGGATGATGTGGTGTGGGCGGCGGTGGATTTGACGTTTCATCCGCGTTTGCATGAGGCGGCGGGGTATTTGCGCGAAGAGCTGGAATTTAGGACCTTAGCCGCGCGTTTGGAAAAGCGCGAAGGCAAGGCAGTGGGCAAGGCCAGGGGTAGGCCGGATGACCGCGGGGTGGTGTGGAAGCCCCGACAGGAACCAGAAACCGAAGGGGCCAGGAACCAGGGTGATAGCGCTGCATGGGGCGGGTATGAGTGCGTGACCACGCGCGAGCGGTGGGACTGGTGGATGGCCGAGGCGCGGCGGGTGGGGAAAGTGGCAATTGATACCGAGACCACCGGGCTTGACCCTTACACCGCCGAGCTGGTGGGAGTGTGTTTGAGTGTGGGGGCGGGGACGGCGTGTTATGTGCCGGTGAAGATGGCGTCCCAGGCGGCCACGGACGATTTGTTTGCCGAACCGGGGATGAGCGGCCCGCATGGAGTGGAAGGGCTGGATATATTAGATGACCTGCGCGCGTTGCTGGCGGATGCGGCGGTGTGCAAGGTGGGCCATAACCTGAAGTATGATTGGTTGGTGCTGGCGCGGGCTTTGGGGGTGACTCCGGCAGATACGGGCGAGGCCTTGCAGCGGCTGATTGTAAATTATGACGACACCATGCTGATGAGTGCCTGCCTGGACGGCGGGCGTTGGAACCACGGCATGGATGATTTGGTGGCGCGGCATTTGGGGCACCAGATGATTGCTTTTAAGGACGTGGCGGGCAGCGGCAAGAGCATGGTGACGTTTGATAAGGTTCCCTTAGAGCAGGCGGTGGCTTATGCGGCGGAAGATGCGGATGCGACGTGGCGGTTGGCGGCGTATTTTGGGGAGATGTTAAGGAACCAGGTTGGGCGCGAAGATGGTGCCAGCGTGGGAGGAGAAGGGTTTGCCGGGGTTTCACCCTTCGTCCGGCAGGAAGACCTGCCGGACTCGGTCCCGGCAAAGGGTAATTCTGAGGAATACGGTGTCGGTTTTGTGTATGAGAAGGTGGAGAAGCCGTTGTTGCCGGTGCTGGTGGCGATGGAGGCGCGCGGGGTGTGTGTGGACAAGGCCGAGCTGGAGCGGTTGAGTGCCGACTTTGGCGGGCGGATGGCGGCGTTTGAAGCGAAGATTTGGGAGCTGGCCGGGCATGAGTTTAACGTGCAAAGCACGCAGCAATTAGCGGTGGTGCTGTTTGACGAACTGGGGGCGGGTACGCCCAAGCAGCGGGCCAAGCGGAGCACGGCGGTGGATGTGCTGGAAGAGATTGCCCAGGAAGGCACGACCAAGGGTGCTTTGGTGGCGCAGGTTATTAGTGAGTATCGGCAGTTGGCGAAGCTGAAGAGCACCTATGCCGATGCGCTGGTGAAGCAGATTTTGCCGCTGACCGGGCGGGTGCACACCAGCTACCAGCAGATGGGTGCGGCGACGGGGCGGTTTAGCAGCAGTGACCCGAATTTGCAGAATATTCCGATACGGACGGAAGAAGGGCGCAAGATACGGCACAGCTTTGTGCCGCGGGCCGGGTGGCAGATGGTGAGCGCCGACTACAGCCAGATTGAGCTGCGGTTGCTGGCGCATTTTAGCGGCAGTGAGCCGCTGCGGCAGGCGTTCCGGGAGGGGCTGGATATTCATGCTTATACTGCCAGTTTGGTGCGGGGGATTCCGCTGGAGCAGGTGAGCAAGGAGCAGCGGCGGGCGGCGAAGTTTATCAACTTCGGGCTGGTGTACGGCATGGGCGCACGCAGCCTGGCCGGGCAGATAGGGTGCAGCCAGAGCGAGGCGCAGGAGTGGATTGAGGCCTATTTTAAGCGCTATGACGGTGTGCGCGATTATATGGAGCACAACAAGGCGTTTGCGCGGGAACACGGTTATGTGGAGACGCTGTGCGGGCGGCGGGTGTGGCTGCCGGAGATTACGAGCACCCACGGGGGCTTACGTGCCGGGGCGGAACGCGCGGCGATTAACGCGCCGTTGCAGGGCAGCAATGCGGATGTGATTAAGCTGGCGATGCCTCTTGTTGAGAAGGTATTAGGGACTGAGGATAGGGGGATACGAGGGAAGGCCTCGCTGTTGATGCAGGTGCATGACGAACTGGTGCTGGAGTGTGCGCCGGAGGTGGTGGAGGAGGTGAAGCGGCTGTTGCCGGAGGTGATGGGGGGAGTGGTGAGTTTGAGTGTGCCGCTGGCAGTGGAGGCAGGAGAAGGGCCGAATTGGGAGATGGCGCACTAGAGCCGTACTTGTAGCAAGGCGCGAGTTAAAACGGCCCCCTGATTCGTTTTTGCCCGTCTTATGTACTCCGCGCCTGTACACTGCGCCGCGCCAAACCAAACCAGGATGACCGTTTGTAACCTCGCGCGCGGGGGCAACGGCGCTGCGCGCCGGACTTCCATGCGTTTGAGAAAAATATCGGCGGTTGCAAGTTGCGCTTGACGGTGGGTGGGGGATTGGGTAGAGGTGGGGTGTCCGGCGGTTTGCGGCGGATATCCCTCCCACCCCAAGCCTAGGTTTTGCAACTACCCCCCAGAGTTCCGGACTGCGGTTTGACCCCGAGATTAGCACTAACGACAGGTAATTGAATATCATGGACGACGTTAAAGGCCGTGGCCGACGTGTGTACCGCCCGACCGGCGGCAGTATGAGTGTGAAGCCCAGCGGCGAAATCAGCGGTGGGGCGCCGGTGGGTGCCAACACCCTGAGCATGCGCGCCAAGGTGGAAGAGCCCCTGCCGGACACCGCCGCACCGGTTGCCGGTGATGCGGCTGCCCCCAGCAGCGAAATGCCGCGTGAGGCCAAAGAGCGCACCGGCCACCTGGGCCGTGGCCGCCCGCGCCGCGACCGCGACAACGCCGCCGACCGCGCCGTGGGCGACGACATGACGCCGCGCGAGCCCCGTGCCCCGCGCGAAGGCGGGTTGCCGGTGATTACGCACCTTGAGGATTTGCGCGAGCTCTCCAACGAAGACCTGTTTCAGTTGGCCGAAGACGCCGGGGTGAAAGACCCTGCCAACTTGCGGCGGCATGAGCTGATGTTCCGGATTGTGGAGCGGCAGTTCCATAGCGAAGGCGGCCGCAGCATTACGGTGCGCGGCGAAGGCTGCCTGGACATTGTGCCCGATGGCTTTGGCTTTTTGCGTGCCCGCGAGAACAATTATACCGGTACGCCGGAAGATATTTATGTGAGCCCCAGCCTGATACGCCGCATGGGCCTGCGCAACGGCGACATGATTGCCGGAACCGTGCGCCACCCCAACCCCGGCGAGCGTTATTTTGCGCTGGTGGCGATTGAAAGCCTGCAAGGCATGAAGCCCGAACAGGTGCGCCACCGCCCGAACTTTGACAAGCTGACGCCGCTTTACCCCACCGAAAAGTTCACGCTGGAAGACGCCAACAGCAAAGACCGCACCGGCCAGGTGATTGACCTGGTGGCGCCGATCGGAAAGGGCCAGCGCTGCATGCTGGTGGCGCCGCCGAAAGCGGGCAAAACCATGATGATGAAGGCGATTGCCCACGCGATTGAGGAAAAACACCCCGAAGTGACGCTGATGGTGCTGCTGATTGACGAGCGCCCGGAGGAAGTGACGGATATGGAGCGCAGTGTGAAGGGGGAGGTGATTTCCAGCACCTTTGACGAGCCCGCCAGCCGCCACGTGCAAGTGTCTGAGATGGTGATTGAAAAGGCCAAGCGGCTGGTGGAAATGGGCCAGGATGTGGTGATCTTGCTCGACAGCCTGACCCGTTTGGCGCGGGCGTATAACACGGTGGTGCCGAGCTCTGGGAAGGTTTTGACCGGCGGTGTGGATGCCAACGCGCTGCAAAAGCCCAAGCGCTTTTTTGGCGCCGCACGGAAGATTGAGCAGGGGGGTAGCCTGACGATTATCGCTACCGCCTTGATTGACACCGGCAGCCGCATGGACGAAG
>DIUO01000019.1 GCA_002422365.1 Proteobacteria bacterium UBA6156 | reverse complement strand
GCTGGCTGCCGGGCAGGAAGCCCAGAACGCCGGTGACATCGACCATAAAGCCGCCCTTGACCTTGCCGAAGATGACGCCCTTGACGGTTTCACCGGCTTTGTTGGCGGATTCCAGGTTGTTCAGGACTTCTTCGCGGCGGGCCTTTTCGCGCGAGAGGCGGGCTTCCGCCTTGCGGTCGTCGAGGGACTCGACGAAGACGTCGACCATGTCGCCGACGTTGACCTTGACTTCGGAGGTTTCGAAATCTTCAAATTCTTTGAGCGGGATACGACCTTCGCTTTTCAGGCCGATATCGAGCGTGACGCATTCGCTGTCGACTTTAACGACGACACCCTTGACCACGCTGCCAACCACGGGGTGGGCGTCGGTGAAGGTATCTTCCAGCCGTTTGGCGAAGTCGATATCGAAGGCTTTTTGGAGGGTCTCGGGGGAGACGGCGAACTCGGATGAGTTACGGGAGAAATCAGACATTTGTACATCTAACTGCCGAGGTTGTGCGTAATGCGGCCCGGGCATCGGCTTTTGCGCGGGATGCGGGCTTATGGCATGGAATGTGTTGGGGGGCAAGGGGTTGAAGATAAAAAGATGCCCCCTTGCGGGGGCGGTAGGCGGGCGTGTGTAAAAAGTTAGTTAACGTTCGAGAACCGATAAAAACAGATCGACGATGATTACCTGCACAACATAGCCGAGAGCAAAAGGCACAATGGCGCTCATGAATGAATCCATGAAGTTCGGAGCGCCAACGAGGAAACCTAAGCCTGTGATGATGCCTACAAGTATCATGTCGAAAATCATCACAAGAATCATCGAAAAAAACAGCTGGAAAAATTTTGAAACAACCAGCCGGGATACGAACGGGATGTTGAATTTCTTCATTTCATTACCTCTAAAAGGGCCACTTTAATAAATTGTATACTTCATAGTAGATATATATGCAAGGGAATTAAACTATGTTGCGAAAGCAACGCGGGGAGGGGTGGGAAAATGTACCAAGAATGGCGCGGGAGTGGGCGGGGGTGTTGTAACCCTAGTGGGTGTGTGGTTACCTGCGAGCATGATTCAGCATGACATTTTGATTATTGGAGCCGGTTTGGCCGGAATGCGCGCGGCTTTTGAGGGCATTAGTGCGGGGCTTGATACGGCGGTGGTGAGTAAGATTCACCCCTTGCGCAGCCACAGCTGTGCGGCGCAAGGTGGGGTAAACGCCGCGATTAACCCTAAGGATGATTGGCGCCACCACGCCTATGACACCGTAAAAGGCGCCGACTATGTGGGTGACCAGGACAGTATTGATTTAATGTGCAGTGAGGCGCCTCAGGCCGTGTTGGACATGGACGCCATGGGCTGCCCGTTTAGCCGCGAAGAGGACGGAACGATTGCGCAGCGGGCGTTTGGGGGGCAGAACTTCCCCCGCACGGCCTATGCCGCCGACCGCACCGGCCACGCCATGCTGCACACCCTGTGGGAGCAGGCAATTAAGCTGGGCACCAAGGTATATGATGAATATTTTCTGATGAAGATTACCACCGATGGCGGCCGGGCCAGTGGTGCGATTGTGATGGACGTGAAAACCGGCAAGTTGCACCAGATTAACGCCAAGGCGGTGTGCATTGCCACCGGTGGCTATGGCCGCCTGTTTGCCAGCAACACCAACGCCATGACCAACACCGGCGACGGGCTGGCCCACGCCATGCGGGCTGGGGCGGCGGCGGCGGATTTGGAGTTTGTGCAGTTTCACCCCACCGGGCTAAGGAATTCGGGGATTTTGATTAGTGAAGGTGTGCGCGGGGAAGGGGCTTATTTGATTGGCAAGGATGGCCAGCGCTTTATGCAAAAATATGCCCCGAATAAGTTAGAATTGGCCAGCCGCGACGTGGTGAGCCGCAGCATGACCACTGAAATTATGAACGGCAACGGCGTGAACGGTGGGGTGTTTTTGGATGTGCGCCACCTGGGCCGGGATTTGATTTTGGAGCGCCTGCCGCAGATACGCCAACTGAGCATTGACTTTGAGGGCGTGGACCCGATTGACCAGCCGATACCGGTGCGCCCGACCTGCCATTATACGATGGGTGGCATCCGCACCAACAAAATGGGCCAGAGCGAGCAGCTGCAAGGGCTGTTTGCCGCCGGTGAAGCCGCCTGTGTGAGCGTGCACGGCGCCAACCGGCTGGGGGCCAACAGTTTGCTGGAGACGATTGTGTTCGGGAAAATTACCGGCAAGGACATGGTGGATTTTGTGACCAACCGCGAAGGGCGTGAGCGGCCGAAGAGCGATGCGGGCGATGTGCAGGAGGTATCCGCCCAGATTGCCCAGCTGAAGGCGCGGCCGCGCGAGGGGGGCGCCAAGCAGTCGGATATACGGAAATACCTGACCGAGGCGATGCAGGAGTATTGCGGGGTGTTTAGGAGCGCCGAGGGCCTGGCCCAGGCCATGGACGCCGTGAACCGCGCCAAAGCCGATATGCAGAAGGTGTTTGTGGACGACAAGACCGATGCCTTTAACACCGATGTGATTACCGCGCTGGAGCTGGGCAACCTGGTGCTGCTGGCCGAAGCCACCGTGATGGCGGCGATTGAACGGACGGAGAGCCGGGGCGCGCAATCGCGGATTGATTACCCCAAACGCGACGACGCCAACTGGATTGTGCATATTACCAGCACCGTTGACCCTAACGGCAAACTGACGTTGGGCCGCGACGCCGTGCGGACGGTGGACAACCCGCAGTATGCGCCTGCGGAGCGGGTGTATTAAGGAGATGGCTATGCAAGAGCAGACTGTAACTTTCCGGATTTTGCGCGGGACGATTGTGAATGACAAGCTGGTGCAGCGCACGCAGGACTTTGAAGTGCCGTGCGACGCCACCACCACCGTGCTGCATGCGCTGGAGTGGATTAAGGGCGAGATTGACGGGACGCTGACCTTCCGGCGCAGTTGCCGCGCGAGCATTTGCGGCAGTTGCGGGATGTATATTAACGGCCGCAGCCGGTTGGCGTGCAAGACCAAGGTGAATGATATTCTGGCCGGAAACGTGGCCAAGAACATTGCCCCGGCGAAAGACGGTGTGATTGAAGTGGGCCCCCAGCGCAACCAGCCGGTGCTGAAAGACCTGGTGGTGGATATTGAGCCGTTTTACGCCAAAGTGAAGACCCTTGACCCGTTTGTGCAGGATGGGCCGGAGAAGGACGAGCATGTGACCAAGGATTCGTTCTCTCAGGTGAACATGGTGAGCAACTGCATTATGTGCGGGGCCTGCTACAGCGACTGCACGGCGATGGTGGAAAACCCGGACTTTTTTGGCCCGGCGGCGCTGGCCAAAGCCTACCGTTTTGTGGCCGACCCGCGCGAGGGCAACAAGACCGAGCGGTTGAAAGAGCTTTCTGAAAAGAATGGTATTTGGGACTGCACCCGCTGCAACATGTGCATTGACGCCTGCCCCAAAGGGGTGGCCCCGATGGAAGCGATTGTGAAGCTGCGCAGCCTGGCGATGGAAGCGGGTATTACCGACAACCGGGGCGCCAAGCACGCGATGGTGTTTAAGGACGATATTGCCACCTGGGGCGTGCTGAACGAGCCCTTTATGCTGCTGAAAACCGCCGGTGTGGTGGGCGCGCTGGGCCAGCTGGGCAACGCGCTGAATTTGGCCAAGGTGGGTAAGATACCCAACCCGTTCCCGTTTGACCACAAGGTGGATAAGCTGGATGAGGTGAAGGCGATTTATCGGGAGTTGCAGGAGAATCCGATTGATGTGCGGACCCGCAGTGATGATAGTGGGCCTGGCGCGGGCTAAGGGTTGAGGCCGGAGAGAGGCGCGGGCTAAAACGGCCCCCCAGCACTTTTTGGCGAGCCTTATGTACTTTATTTTGTACACTGCGGCCCGCCAAAAAGCACTGGGCTGACCGTTTGTAGCCTCGCGTGTGGGGCCGCAGCCAACGGCGCTTCGCGCCGATTTTTTGTTTTTTGGGAGTGGTTGGGGAGCGTTTGGGGTGGTGGCGGATTTGGGGGCGTGGTAGGCTTTTGGCATGAAAAATAACCTCGGCCTTCAGCTCAAGCAAAAGCAGGATGTGAGCATGACTGCCGAGTTGCGGCAGGCGATTGAGATGTTGCAGCTTTCTGGCCCCGAAGTGCTGGACATGGTGGCGCGCGAGGTGAGCGAAAACCCCTGCCTGGATTATGAAGCCGAAGAAGACGGCAGTGACCGCGATTATGCCGCCGAGCGCGCCGGGGAGGACGTGAATGGCCGGACGGGGGATGGTCAGCTGGTGGAATGGGATATGGCGTGGGACCAGTGGGCGATACGCGACGAAGGTGCAGGTGGCCCAGCGGGTGAAATGTATGGCGCGTTGGGCGGCATGGGCGGTGGCGAGGATGGCGAGGGCGAAGGCTGGGAAGCGCGTGCCAGCCGCGAGGAGAGTTTGCAGGATTATTTAGTGCGGCAGTTTGAAGAGGTAGTGGACGAGCCGAAGTTGCGGTTTGTGGGGCGGT
>DIUO01000002.1 GCA_002422365.1 Proteobacteria bacterium UBA6156 | reverse complement strand
CAAATCATTATTTAAATAGCTTTATAAGAGAAGGACATCATTTATGGAGCTGCGCGCACGGGGGCAATGGCGCTGCGCGCCGGAGTTTTGGGGTTACAGCGGGGGTTGGAAGGATTGGATGAGGCTGCCGGTGAGGAGGTTCCAGCCGTCGACCAGCACGAAGAAAATGATTTTGAAGGGGAGGGAGATGGTGACGGGGGGGAGCATCATCATCCCCATGCTCATGAGGATGCTGGCGACGGCGAGGTCGATCACCAAAAACGGCAGGAACACCAGGAAGCCGATTTCGAAGGCGCGGCGGAGTTCGGAGATCATGAACGCGGGCACCAGGGCTTGCAGGGGCACGGAGATTGTTTCCGGCGCGACGCCGGGGCCGGGCAGCACCATGGCGCGTTGGTCTTCTTCTGGCAAAAAGCCGGTGAAGAGGGCGAGGTCGTTCTCGCGGACATTGGCCAGCATGAAGCGGGCGAAGGGTTGGGTGGTGCGCTGGAAGGCTTGTTCTTCGGTTATCTGTTGGTTGATGTAGGGGGAGAGGCCGTCTTCCCACGCCAGTTTGAAAGTGGGGGCCATGATGAAGCTGGTGAGAAACAGCGCGAGCCCCACCAGCACCGCGTTGGGCGGGCTGCTTTGCAGACCCAAAGCCGAGCGCAGAAAACCGAAGACGATGATAAGCCGCGTGAAGCTGGTGACCATGAGCAACAGGCTGGGTGCCACCGACAGCACCGTGACCAGCGCGATGACCTGGAAGAGGCGTTCGGACGAGAGGAGGTCCGGCCCCAAATTCACGTTCAGTGGCCCGGTTTGGGCGAAGGATGCCGGGGCGAGCAGCAGGAAGGCGAGGGTGAGGAGAAGGCGCGTCATGCCTTTACCTTAGCGCGGTTCTTTTTTTCTGTGCGGGAGATGACCGTGGTTTGGGCAGCGGTGACGGCGAGGAGGTGCTCTTCGGTGTCGTCTTTGCTGATGAGATAAAGCGTGGTGGTGGGGTTGAGGCGTTGGGTGGCCAGCACCTTGAGGCGGGGTTCGGCGCGGGGGGCAGGGGGCGTGAAGGGGCTGCCGAAGCGCTTATAGGCCATGGCCAGCAGCAGCATGAGGCCCAGAGTGGCGGCCAGGCTTACGAGCATGCGGAGGAGGGGGAGGGTTTCCATGACCGGGGCTTAGGTGAGGCGGCTGTAGGATTGGAGCGCGCGGGCGCGGGTTTGGGTGAGGCCGAGTTCGGATTCGGTTAGGGCTTGTGCGCTGCGGATGTTGCTCAGCGCGGTGGTGAGGCGGGTTTGCAGCAGGGCGAGCTCGGGCGGGGTCAGGGTGGCGGGGTCAAAGTTATCCAGCACCGTGCCCAGCCGCTGGGCGGCCTGCGCAAACGCCGGATGCTGCGGGTGGGTGAGGATGTCGAGCAGGGGGAGGAGCGGGTGGCTCATGCCGGGAGATACCTTATTGGGGGCCTGATTGGGGGCCTGTTGCTGTGGGCGTTTTTTTAGCTTGGTTGACTTTATACACGTAGGCAAAGATTTCGGCCACCACGGCGTAGACTTCGAGCGGGATTTCGGTATCGAGTTCGGTTTTGTCGAGGATTTCGATGAGGTCGGGGTCTTTGTAGAGGGGGATGCCTTCGGACTCGGCCATGGTGATGATTTTTTCGGCCACCAGGCCACGGCCCTTGGCGGTAAGGCGGGGGGCGGCGGATTTGTCTTTGTCGTATTGCAGGGCCGCTGCTTTGGGAAGCGGGGGTGTGTGGGGTGGGTTTGGCATGGGTCTTGCATTCCTGTTGCTGACAGTGTGGCTGGCTCTCTCTCCCTTTCCACCCGGCTGCACTGTTTTATGAATTGCAATGAGTATAAACCAAACGGAATGACTACGCCATGCCTACTGCACCGATGATGACGCCGGGATTGGTGAGTTTGACCCCCGGAGCCCAGGCAGGGGCTGCCGACATGACAGGCCTGGGTGGCCTGTTTGGTGCGTTGATGGGATATGCCGGTAGCCCGGTGAACGGAATGCAAACCCTGGGAGATGGCTTGAGCGGGATGCGGTTTGGCATGGCCGGAGATGCCATGCCCACGGAAGGCGCGGCCGATATGATGGCCGCCATGACCCAAGGTGGTTTTGACATGCAGGCCTTTTTGGCCAGCCAAGGCCTGACCGAGCAAGTGGTGCAGCTGGATGAAAAGGGCGGCGAGATAACGGTGCAAGGCGAGGCCGCCACCGTGCAGGCCTTTGTGGTGGAAGTGAAAGAGATTTACCAGCGTGTGGTGGTGGAAGGCGGGTTGACTCTGGGAGAAGCCCGCAGCAGCACGGCGCTTGCCGGTGCGCTGGAAAAGCTGGGCATGGACCCCGAGACCGCCATGAACGTGGCTGAGCGGATTGAGACGATGCTGAAACTGGTGGAGCAATACCAGGCCCGCGAAAAAGGCTTGGATGACGCCACCGCAGGCACGCTGGTGGCCATGATGCTGGCGGTGATGGGGCAGGCGGTGAATGCGCGCGCGGCTGGAGATGAGGGTGGTGCGGCGGCGTTCCGGTTGCAGATTACCACGGTGGAGCAGACCGTGACGGTGACTAGCCGGACGATTACGGCTCTGCGCAGCAGCGGCGATGTGGCGCGGGATTTGCTGGCGGGGGAAGGGGCTTTGGCAACCCCGGCCCCTGAGCCCACCACCATGCAAGCCTTGGAAGTGAGTGTGACGCGTGACGGGGAGACGGCGCGGATTGGCATGGTGTTGCCGGAGGCGGAGGCTGTGCCCGCGCCTGTGGTGGCGCAGGATGGTGGTGTGGATACCGCCCAGGATATTGCGGTGGTGGCCGCGCGTGCGCCGGTGACGGTGCAGCCGCTGAAGCCCGAGGCGGTGATACAGGCCCCCGAAGGTGAGGTGTATTACACCCTGAAAGCTGACGAAGACGGTGTGGAGATGGTGGAAGCGGTGAAGCCGCTGCCGCGCGAAGCGCTGGGAGCTGAGGGGAGTGTGGAGAGCCTGCGCACGCAAGCCGAAGCCCCCGCAGCCACCAAGGCTGTTGCCAGCGGTGACACGGGCACCAGCCAGCCCGTGACACGCACCGAAAGCACGGCGGCCCCGGCGGAAGCCACGCGCAGCTATGCCGCCGAAATTGAAGCGCTGAACAGCATGCTGGACAAAGCCCAGGTGGCCAAGCAAGTGGCGGTGCAGATGATGCCGCTGCTGGAACAGGGCGGCGGCAGCGTGCGCCTGCAGTTGAACCCGGTGGAGCTGGGGCGGATTACAATTGAACTGAACGTGCGTGACGGCCAGGTGGAAGGGGCGATTGCCGCCAGTGAGCCGCGCGTAATGGAGCACTTGGCACGGGAGTTGCATAGTTTACGCCAAGGGCTGGCGGAAGCCGGTTTGAAGGTAAGTGAACAAGGGATAAGCCTGATGTTGAGCAACCAGAACAGCGGCGGCCAATTTGGTCAGAACGGTGGGCACCATGCCCAGCAGGCGCAGGACGGCGGCCGTGGAAGCGTGAGCAGCAGCGGCCCGGCCGCTGGTGCTACGGCTGAGGCGGTGACGGATACGCTGGCACCGAGCTTGAGCGCCTGGGTGAGCCCCGAGCGCGTGCTGGATGTGAACGTTTAAGTAGTAACAGGCCTGAAACAAGAAAGACCGGATGATGACAACAATATCGGGTGCAAGTGGAACGGCAGATGCCAGCGGCGTGCTGACTTCGAGCGCGACCGGGTTGAACACTGTAGACTTTAACACCTTTTTGAAACTGCTGGTGGCGCAGTTGAAAAACCAAGACCCGCTGAACCCGCTGGATGGGACGGAATTTACCGGCCAGATTGCGCAGTTTAGTGCGCTGGAGCAGCAGATTAATTCCAATAATTATTTGTCTCAGTTGGTGGAGCAACGCGATTTTGGCCAGCAAACCCTGGCGGTGAGCTACCTGAACAAGGTGGTGCTGGCCCCCGGCGACACCGTGGCGCTGGGTGAAGATACCGGCGCGGAGTTTGGCTATGTGCTGGATAACACTGCGGCGAAAGTGGATATCTCGATTTACGACGCCACCGGCAAACTGGTGCGCAGCGTGAATGGTGACAAGAGCGAGGGTAACCATATTTTGACCTGGGACGGCAAAGATGATGCCGGAAACGTGCTGGAGCCGGGGAACTATACGGTGCGTGTGAAAGCCACCGACGGCGACGACAAAGTGATTGCCAACACCGTGCTGACCTATGGCGTGGTGGCCAGCGTGCTGAACAGTGAAGGCACGGCCAACCTGGTGATGTCTGACGGCCGGAATGTGGCCCTGGAAGATGTGCTCGCGGTGACATCGCTGTAATAACCAACCCCAAGTTTATATTTATTTTAACAACTGAAGAATTAACGGAGGAACAGACAATGAGTTTATTTGGAGCGATGACCGCCAGTGTGAGCGGAATTGGAGCGCAAGGCCAAGCCATTAGCGTGATTGCCGACAACCTGAGCAACACCAACACGATTGGTTATAAGGCCAGCCGGACGTTGTTCAGCCAACTGGTGACCAGCAGCGGTGTGAGCGGCACGGCCTATAACAGCGGCGGTGTGGACACTAACGTGAAAACCGACCAGAGCAACCAGGGTAGCTTTATTACCAGCACCAGCCGGACGGACCTTGCGATTTCCGGCAACGGGTTTTTCCGGGTTTCCGACACCAAAACCAACACCACCAGCAGCAGCTTTTATTACACCCGCGCCGGGAGCTTTAATGAAGACAAGGAAGGGTATTTGGTCAACCCGGACGGCTATTACCTGCAAGGCTGGAAAACCGATAGCGACGGGACGATTTTGAACATTCAGGAGCCGCAGGCGATTGAGTTGCAGAGTGTGGGTGTTTCGGCTCAGGCGACGACGGAGTTTTCGATCGATGCCAACTTGAACAGCGAGGCGGATATCAACACCATTTATGCGTCGGCGGCGTCTCTCGATGCGGCGCTGGCGAGTGTGGTGGCCAACAACACCCTGGCCGACTTTGTGACCGACATACGCGTGTATGACGCCCAAGGTGGCGCCCGCGACATGACCATTGCCTTTACCAAGCGCAGCGCCAACACCTGGGACTGGCAGCTGGTGGCCGATGGCTCGGATATTCAGGGTGGTACTGCGGGGACGCCGACGCAGGTTGGAAATGGGACGTTGGAGTTTAACTCGAATGGGTCTCTGAAAAACGCGACGGGCACCACGGTGAGTATTCAGTGGGCCGGGGGTGTGAGCGCGAGTTCCCTCACCTTTAACTTTGGTGATTATACCGGCGGGCAAGTGGTGACGGCTACCAGTGGCGAAGTTACCTCGACCGTGACCAGCGTGCCTGATGTAACGGCCACGAGCATTGCCAACCTGACCAACGCCACCAACGCCGGAACTTTGCTTGCCGGAACGTATTCGATACGCCGGATTGACGCCAACACGATTGAGTTGCTGGATACGGATGGAACGACCCAGTTGGCCACAGCTGCTGTGGCTGGAACAGGCGCCAGCACTACCTACACGTTTGCCGGGCAAGGTGTGACGATTACCACCGGCGCGGGTTTTGACATTGCAGCCTTTGCCGACGGCGCCAGTATGGGCACCATGACCCTGGGCACCCGCAACAGCGGCGGTGTGCTGCACCTGAGTGCCGAGAACAACACCCTGGCCAGCGGCACCTATACGCTGCGCCGCACCAGTGCGACCACCATCGGGCTGTATAATGCCGGCGGTACGCTGATGGAAAGTGCCACCGTGGGTGGGACCGGTGTGCGCGAGGCCTATTTTAGCACCAGCGCGCTGCGTGTGACGGTGAACGACAGCTTTGATGAGACGGCGGCGATTTACCCCGACCTTATCGGTACGTTTACGGTAGCCCCGCAAACCGAACTGGAAGACGGTGTGGGGACGGACGGGATTACGCAGTTGTCCTCCAGCTTTAACACCAGTGCGGTGAACCAGAACGGGTTTGGTGCGGGTACGCTTGCGAGTATTAGTGTGGACAGCGACGGCTTTGTGAACGGCACGTTCACCAACGGCGAAACCAAGAAGCTGTTTAAGGTGGCGCTGGCGGTGTTCCAGAACCCGCGCGGGCTGGAGATGGTGTCGGGCAGTTTGCTGCGCACCACCGAGCTGAGCGGCCAGGCCCTGCTGAAAGAACCCAACACCGGCGGTACCGGCAGCCTGGTGGGTGGGAGCCTGGAAGGCAGTACTACCGACATTGCGGGTGAGTTCTCGAACATGATTGTGGCGCAGCGGGCCTTCCAGGCCAGTAGCAAGGTGATTACCACCGTTGACCAGATGCTTAACGAGCTGCTGCAACTCCGCTAGGCGCGCGGCCTAAAATCGCCCCCTGGCACGTTGTGGCGTGGCTTATGTACCTTGTGTTTTGTACACTGCGCCCCGCCACAACGCACCAGGATGACGTTTTTAGACTCGCGCTGGTGCTTCTTGTTTTTTAAGGAAATGATGAAAAAGCGGCGGCGCCTCTGGTGCCGTCGCTTTTTTATGCTTAGAGTGGGGGCCACAAGAAAGATAGGCATTATGGCACCTGCTGCAAAAGTACGTTCGGTTTCGTCGTCTGTAAAACCAAAGGTTGCGGCCAAGGTTGCGGCCAAGGTTGCGGCCAAGGCTGCGGCCAAGGCTGCGGCCAAAGATGATGTGCGGATGGAAAGTGACAGCATGGGCCAGGTGGCGGTGCCCGCCGCGTGCTATTGGGGGGCACAGACCCAGCGCAGCCGGGAGAATTTTAAGATTGGTGGGGAGGCGCGCTTTAGCTTTACGCCCCGTTTTGTGCGCGCCTTTGCCGTGCTGAAGAAAGCCGCCGCGCTGGCCAACCGCGACTTGAAGCGCCTGGACCCCAAGCTAGCCAAAGCCATTGCCGCCGCCGCCGATGAGGTGATTGCGGGGAAGCTGGAGGGGAATTTTCCGCTGGTGGTTTGGCAAACCGGCAGCGGCACCCAGACCAATATGAACCTGAACGAAGTGCTGGCCGGGCGCGCCAACGAAATGCTGACGGGGACGCGCGGCGGCAAAAGCCCGGTGCACCCCAACGACCATGTGAACAAGGGGCAGAGCAGCAATGATACCTTCCCGACCGCCATGCACCTGGCGGCTTGCGATGCCGTAGCCCAAGAGCTGCTGCCGGTGCTGGTGGCCACGCGAAAAGAGTTGCTTAAAAAAGCCAAAGCCTGGCAGAAGATTGTGAAGATAGGCCGCACCCATTTGCAGGATGCCACCCCCCTGACCCTGGGGCAGGAATTTGGTGCCTTTGCCGCCCAGCTGGAATTTGCGGAAGAGTGCATGGTGCAGGCTTTGGCCGGTGCCATGGCGCTGCCGATTGGCGGCACGGCAGTGGGCACGGGGCTGAACACGCATGTGAAATTCCCGGCCCTGGTGACGACCTATTGCGCCAAGGAGCTGGGGTTGAAATTCAGGGAAATGGAGAACAAGTTTTTTGGCCTGGCCGCCCACGACCCGCTGGTGCAGCTGAGTGCCAGCCTGAAAACCACCGCCGT
Organism: Proteobacteria bacterium UBA6156; assembly: GCA_002422365.1. GTDB lineage: Bacteria > Pseudomonadota > Alphaproteobacteria > UBA2136 > UBA6156 > UBA6156. Next base: position 2,380 of record DIUO01000002.1, on the reverse strand, counting down.
GGCCGCCATGAAACTGGCCAACGATGTGAGGTTGCTGGGCAGCGGCCCACGCTGCGGCCTGAACGAGCTGAACCTGCCCGCCAACGAACCCGGCAGCAGCATTATGCCCGGCAAAGTGAACCCCACCCAATGCGAAGCCCTGAGCATGGTGTGCTGCCAAGTGATTGGCAACGATGCCGCCGTGACGGTGGGCGGGTTGCAGGGGCATTTGCAGCTGAATGTGTTCAAGCCGCTTATTATCCATAACATTTTGCAGAGCGTAACCTTGCTGGCCGATGCGTTGCAGAGCTTTACCGACAACTGCCTGGTGGGGCTGGAGCCGAACAAGCCGCAAATTGAGCGCCACCTGGCTAACAGCCTGATGCTGGTGACCGCGCTGAACCCGGTGATTGGTTATGACAAAGCCGCGCAAGTGGCCAAGAAAGCCCTGCACGACAACATGAGCCTGAAAGAGGCGGCGCTGGCGCTGGGCTTTTTGGATGCCAAGACCTTTGACGCCGCCGTGCGGCCCGAGCAGATGCTGGCGCCGGACCGCTAACCATGAAAAAGGATATGTAACCATGCGTGTGTTGGCGGCTTTGTTTCTTTCGGTGTTGTTGGCGGTGCTGGGCTATGGCGTGTTCTGGATGGTCAGCCTGAATTACACCACCACCCAGATGAAAGGCACGGTGGAGCAGGCGATGAACGCGCAGATAAACTACGGGCAGCCCCAATGGGTGCCCGACGCCATGCAAGTGACCATGGAGCTGCCCACCGTGAAGATGCTGCTGAACAGCGGCCCGGTGCGCGAGATTGCGGCGCCACGGTTGAAGCTGAGCAGTCCGTTCTTCCGGCGTGACCGCTGGACGATGGCGTTGCCGCCGCGCGTGGATGTGACGTTGCACCAAGGGCAAAAGCTGGTGCTGGAAACGCAGGACGGCCATATTATGTGGATGAAAGAAGGCCACAACCTGACGCTGAAAGCCGACAAGGTGCGCCTGCTGGACCATGCAGGCAACGAAATTGCCGCGCTGGGCGACCTGGTGCTGGAGCGCGGCACCACCGGCGGCCGCGTGCAGCTGAACCTGGCCAGCCGCCCCACCTGGCCGGGCGGCGAAGCTGTGATAAGCGGCAAAGTGAGCCTGCCGCCAGCGGCCTTTGGTGCGATGGTGAATTTGTTCGGGCAGGGGCAAATGCCCGGCATTAACGCGATGATGCGTGCCGCCAGCGCCGAGCTGAAAGCCGGTGACGGTGTGGGGATTGAGAGTTTGTCGTTTAAGTATTCGGCCCGTAACGGCCAGGTGAGCGGCGGGATGTTTGGGGCGCTGCAAGTGACCACCGACGGCCGCCTGAGCGGGAACCTGACGATGACCAGCGACAGCGAGGATACGCTGGTGGGCTGGGTGCGTGCGGCGGGTTTGGTGGCGCCACGTTCGGCGGCGGAAGAGATGGGGGCGTCGCGGTTTTATAAAAGCCTGAGCGGGGTGGGCACGGTGCGCATGCAGAACATGCAGACAACCCTGACCCTGAACGGCCAGCCCGTGGGGCCGTTGCCCAAGGTGAGAGACGTGACCGCACGCCTGTGGGGACGCTAGGAGCCTGTATGTTTGAGCCCGATGCCGCCGGTGTGACCCAGGTTGTGCCCAGCCCCAACCATCGCCTGCGGCGGGATGGGGAACGGCTGGAATTTGTGATTGTGCACGGCACCTGGATGGCCGGTGATGATGAGGCGCTGGCCCGCCTGCGCGACCCGGAGATTCAGGTAAGTTGCCACTATTATATTACGCGTGAGGGGCGGGTGATACAGTTGGTGCCGGAGGCGCTGGTAGCCTACCACGCCGGGAAAAGCCAGGCGGTGAACAGTGAAGGTGTGATGGTGGACGGCCTGAACGGCTGGAGCCTTGGGATTGAAGTGGCCAATTGCGGCCCGTTTGTGAACCTGCCGCCCGACATTGACAGCGAAGGGTTGTTCGGGTGGGCGACGTTTGAGCCCTACACCGAGGCGCAATATGCGGCGCTGAAGGCGCTGGTGGAGGACATTGTGGCCCGCCACCCGGGGATAAGCCGCGAGCGGGTGTTGGGGCACCATGAGGTGTCGCTTGGGCGGAAGAGTGACCCGGGGTTGCATTTTGATTGGGGTTGGTGGCGGTAAGTTTACGCTCTGAGCACCGAATTCTACTAGGACGGGTGCTTAGCACTTTCCTTTTGTCAGTGCATTTACGCTTCGCGTTCTCGTGGCTTCGCTATGGCCTTCGGCCTCGCTTTCGGCGGCCGGGTGTTCCCCCGGCGCTCATTTTTGCTTATTTACGCTTCGCGTTATCGTGGCTTCGCTACGGCCTTCGGCCTCGCTTTCGCCAGCAGGGTGTTCCCCCTGCACCCCCATCTTAGTACTAGGGGGAGG
>DIUO01000045.1 GCA_002422365.1 Proteobacteria bacterium UBA6156 | reverse complement strand
CGTCATCGCGGGCATCCACGCTGTTCACGTCGCCTGTAACACGGATAACTACAGTCGCAATATCGGTGTCGCCGTCCACATCGCGGGCTTCGTACTGGAAGGTCAGCTCAAAATCCGTGCGGTCATCGGGCGCGGTGTAACGGAAGAGGCCGTTACCGAGGTTTTCAACCCCAGCGGGCAACGTGCCCACCACGCGCACAAACTGCAGGCCGCCGTCGGGGGCACTGTCGTTAGCCAGCACGTTAATTTGTTTGGTGTCGCCCGGGGCAACCACCAGCAGGTCGTTTACGGCGTCTACCGGGTTGTCCAGCTGTTCGGGCTCGTTAACCCGGATGGTTACCGTAGCGGTATCCACCTCGTTCTGGTCGTCCTGAATGGTATAGTTAAAGCTGGTGGTGCCGCTAAAGCCAGGCGCCGGGGTGAACACAAAGTTCCCGTTGGCGTCGCGCGTTACCGTGCCGCTGCCGGGCTGGGTAAAGCTGATGATGTTGTCGCGGGTCAGCACGGTGCCGTCCGGGTCGTAGTCGTTGGCCAGCACTTGCGGCGCCGTGATGGTAATCGGCGTGTTGAAGTCGGTGCTGAAGTTGTCGTTCCCGGCAACCAGGCCATCCGGCATTTCGTTCACGTTAATATACACTTGGGCCGTGTCGGTGGCACCAAACTCGTCGGTGATGGTATAAGTGAAGGTCACCGGGCCGTTAAAGTCGGCAGCGGGGGTAAAGAACACCCGTCCATTCACCAGCTCCAGCGTACCCTGGCTGGCCGGAATGGTGCCAATGGCGGTAATGCTGAAGTCATCGTTCTGCGGGTCAAAGTCGTTGGCCAAAATCCGGTCGGTAATGTCGGTGCGCGGCGCATCTTCGGCAATCGTCAGGGTGTCGTTGTTGGCGTCCACACCGTTGGGGGCGGTGCCAATGGTCACACGTACCACAGCGGTATCGAGAGCACCCTTAGAGTCGACAATTTCATAAGCAAATTCAACCACACCGCTGTTGCGGGCGTTGGCGCTGTCGGTAAAGGTGATGGTACCGTCGTTGTTCACGGTCACGCTGCCACGGGCGGCGCCGTTGCCATCAACCGGCTGGCTGGTAATGCGGGTAATCCGGAACGTATCGCCCTGCGGGTCAACGTCGTTTTCCAGCACATTAATGTTCACGGCTTGGCCGGCCAGCATGTCGGCGGTGTCGTCAACCGCTTCCACACTGTTCACTTCGCCGGGTTGCACGTTAATGGTCAGGGTGGCAGTGTCGGTGGCGCCGCGTGCATCGGTAATGGTGTAGTCAATGTTCACCGTATAACCGCTGGCACTGGCGGCCGAGTTATAAGTAATCACGCCAGTCGCCGGGTCAAAGCTTGCGCTGCCCACCACCGTGCCGTTGCCCAGGCGGGGCTGGCTAATGCTGGTAATCTGGAAGCTGTCACCCTGCGGGTCAACGTCATTCGCCACCACGTTAAAGCTCTTCACGGCACCTGCGGGCTGCACAAAGCCGGTGTCGTCAATGGCGTCCACACTGTTGGCTGCCGAGAGCACCTCAATCGTCACCGTCGCGGTATCCCGCGCGCCACGGGCGTCGGCCACTTCGTAAATAAAGCTGGTGAAGTACCCACTGTCGGTAGCAACGGCCTGGTAGGTCACGCTGCCGTCGGCGTTCACGGTCACGCTGCCACGGTCAGGGCCGCTAATAATCCGCACACTGCCGGGCACCAAAGCATCACCTTCGGGGTCGCTGTCGTTGCTCAGCACGTTTACGCGCACACTGGCACCGCTGTTCACGGTTTCGGCGTCGTCGGCCGCAATCACGTTGTTTTCGGTGGCGGGGTCCGGGTCAATCTGAATGGTCACGTCGGCGGTCGAAGTTCCGCCATTGCCATCGGTAATGGTGTAGCTAAAGCTGCCGGTGCCGGTAAAGCCTTGTTTCGGCGTAAACACAATGTTCCCGCCCACCATGCTCACGGTGCCGTTTTCGGCGCCTTGCACACTAATAATGGTCAGGGGGTCGCCTTCGGGGTCGCTGTCGTTCACCAGCAATTGGGCGGGGGTCAGGGTTACCGGCACATCTTCGGCGGTAGAGAACGCGTCATCGCGCGCAACTGGCGGCTGCTGGGTGGTTTGCACCGTGTCAGCTTCAATGTTCACCGTAATCGTGGCGGTGTCGGTGGCGCCCTTGGCGTCGGTCACCTCATACACAATGGTCGCGGTGGTTTGGGCGGCGGTGGGATTGGTGTAACGTATCTGGCCGTTTTCCAAGGTGGCCGTACCGGCGCTCACGCTCACAATGCGGGTAATGCTGAAGGCATCGTTCTGCGGGTCAAAGTCGTTGGCTTTGGCATCAATCAGAATGCTGTTGATGTCCTTTGGCATGGTCACCACGTCATCCACGGCCACCACGTTGTTAAACGGCGGCGGCGGGGGGAGAATTTCCACGCTGGGCTCAAAGGGGAATTCTTGGGTCTGAATGTTGTCGGCCGGGCGGGGTATGGCAAAGGGGTCGATAACCGAGCTGAAGATACCTTCGCCGTTGCCCACGCCAGTGCCCAGAATGGTCGGCGGGTTAAGGCCACCTTGGCCACCGGCAACGGTCGGGCCTGCGGCAGGCTCAACTTCGGCCACAATGGCGGCTACCTTGGTTTCGTCCAGGGCCAGCAGCAGTTGCTGGGCGGGCAGGGTGCCGCTTTCGGTAATAACAACGGTTTTGGCGTCTTGGGCGCTGTTTACATAGTCCAGCAGCAGCACTTCGGCGCCGTTGGCCAGCGTAATACGCAGGTTACCGGCCTCTTGGGCCAGGGTGGCGCTGTTCAGGTCAATGCCCACCAGCTGAATTTGGGCGCCCGGGCCAACCAGATAAGCCAGCATGCCGCCGGCGGGAGGAGCCTTGACGACAACCTGGTAAGCGGCTGCTTCGGTTGCAGGAGACGGCGTAGGCTGCGCAGCCAAAGGCGTAGCAGCTGCTGCGGTGCTGGTGGTCTGGGTCGGCTGGTTGTCTTGAGCCATAATGGTATCCTCCCGTTTGCCCGTTAGGGCGTGTTATTCCAAGGCTTTCGGCACGGGGAGCATATTACGGCTCGGTGCTATGGCGCCTTATGGTGGCCAGCAGCGGTTTTTCCTGACGTTCCGCACAGTGCAGAAACTGGAAATCTCGGTGTTGCCCTTAATGTGGGGCGGGCAGGGGGCTGCTGCAAGCCCCTTTACCCCACAAAGGCGGTATCCGTTTCAGTAAAGAGCCCGCCCGGAGGCGGGCTCATATGTTACTTGGCGGCTACCATGGTGTTGGCGGTGGCCGGGGCCAGGTCGCCCATGTGCGCCATCACGGCGTAGGCCGCGGCGTCCATTTCGTACTTGCCATCAATCAAAGCGGCTTTGGCGTCAAACAGTTCCACTTCGCTGTCCAGCAGGTCCAGCAGGGTGCGCTGGCCAAGGTCAAATTGCTGGGCGTAGGCGTTGCGGCTGGCCATGGCGGCTTCGGCATGGGTGGTCAGCGGCTCAAGGCGGGCTTTCGAGGTTTCCAGGCGGGCATAAGCTTCAATCACAGCCTGTTCCACTTGGCGACGCTCCATTTCCAGCATGTCTTGGGCGCGCTTCACAATTTCAATGCGCTCTTTACGCTGGGCTACGTCGTAACCGCCGTTGTAAAGGTTCTGGCGCACCATAACCATGGCGGTCATGTCGTTGTTCGGGCCTTCAATACCATCCAGGTTGTGGTTACGAGAAATCCCGCCTTCCACAGTCACCTTCGGGCAGAAAACCGACTTCGCTTCAGCCAGTTCGGCATTAGCGGCTTTAATGTCGGCCATGGCGCTGGCAATTACCGGGCTTTGGCCCATGGCGCGGTCAATGGCGGCACGGGTGTTCATCGGAATGGCACCAAACGGGGTGGCGGCCTTCACCGGGTTGCTGGGCATGGCGCCAACAGCTTCCAGGTAGCGGGCTTCGGCGGCTTTCAGGTCGCCAACGGCGGCTTCCACGTTCGCCTGGGCCAGGGCCAAACGGCCTTGCACTTGGCGGGTGTCCGAGCTGCTGCTGCGGCCGCCGCTCACGCGGGATTGAATCTTGCCGAGGTAATCGTTGTGGGTAGCGGCGTTCTGTTCGGCCAGGGCAACCAGTTCTTTGGCATGCAGCACGCCCAGGTAAGCCTCGGCGGCGCGCAGGGCCAGCTGGTTCTGCACGTCCATCACGTGGTAGGTTGCGCTGGTAAAGCGGTTTTTCTCTTGGGCCACACGGCTCTTGGTCTGGAAACCATCGAACACCATTTGGCTGAAAGTAATGCGCGATTCGCTGCGCCACAGGTCGCGGCTGCCTTGCTTGCCGCTGCTGGGGGTGCGGGCGGGGCGGAAGCGGGTCGACTGGTTCTTGCTCCACTCATAACCGGTGCCGGCGGCAAAATCCACCTTCGGGCGGTAACCGGCCTTGGCCATGTCAATACGGTGGCCAATGGCGGCTTGTCCACGCTGGGCGCTCAAAACTTCCGGGTGGCTGGTAATCGCAGTAGCCATGGCTTCTTGCATAGAAGCGGCATTGGCCATGCTGGTCGAAGCAACAAACGCCAGAGTAAGGGCGGCGAGCTTGGAGTGTGTCATTGTAGGTAGTCTCCTGTTTTCCAAAGCATGGATCCCCATCTGGGTCTCCTGTTGCATACACATATAGGAGACCACCCCCCTCTTGGCAAGGGGTAACGATGTAAAAAATACACGCAATCAAGCAAAATATGCGCCCTCTTACAAATTAAACTGACCTTATGTGCTTTTTAAGCGTAACGAGCCGGAATGTGGCGCCTGCACGACAAGGGGTGGCCCGAAATCAGCCAAAACCCCGAAACTGACAGTTCCCGCTTGCAGCAAATGCTATAAAGGGGAGTAAACCCAGGCAGCCGTTGCTGCAGCTTAGAAAAAGAAGGCATTCGCATGGCCACCCCAAAGGCTACCGGCCACACCGCATATCAAGACCAATCGCAAGACAGCCTTCAAGGCTGCCTAGTCTGGCTGGTCGAACATTACCGCCTCAGCCACTCGTTGGCCTCGCTGGTGGCGGGCCTGCCGCTGCATAAAAACCGCTTAACGCCAGAGCTCTTTGCCCGCGCCGCAGGCCGTGCAGGCTTTGCCAGCCGGGTGGTGCGCCGGAATGTTACCGAAATTCTCCCCGAAGTTCTCCCCGCCGTCGCCCTAATGGCCACTGGCCGCGCGGTTATCCTCAAGCAACGCGTGCCCCACAAAGACGGCGCCGACACATTTATCACCATCGACACCTTCACCGGCGCCGAAAACGAGTACCTGACCCCCGAAGATTTTGCCGCAGCCTACGGTGGTACTCTTATATTCGTGCGCGCCACTCTGCGCACGCAGCTCGACCAAGAGCTCCACAGCACCGCCCGCCAATGGTTCTGGGGCACAGTCGCCCAATTCAAGCCTCTCTATTATAAGGTAGCCATTGCGGCGCTGGTCATTAACCTGGTGGGGCTGGTGGCGCCGCTGTTTGCCATGAATGTTTACGACCGCGTCGTCCCCAACGCAGGCTATGCCACCCTGTGGGTGCTGGGTATCGGGGCTTTGCTCGCCTATATGTTCGACGCCGTCTTCCGCCAGCTCCGCGCCTATTTTGTCGATATCGCCGGGAAGGGGGCCGACATCCTGCTCGCCAGCAAAATCTACGCCAAGCTGCTCAACGTCCGCCTGCAACAGCAACCCATGAGCGCAGGCGCCATGGCCAACCAACTGCGCGACTACGACAGCCTGCGCGAATTCTTCACCTCCAGCACCATTGTGGCGCTGGTTGATGTCCCCTTTATGCTGCTCTTCGTGCTCTTCATCGGCATTTTGGGCGGGCCTTTGTTCCTGCTGCCGCTCATCAGCATCCCGGTGGTGCTGGTGGTGTGCACGCTGTTGCAGGTGAAAATGCTGGAACTCAGCCGCGAAATCGCCCGCGAAAGCGACCTCAAGCACGGCCATCTTGTCGAAACCATCAACGCGCTGGAGAACATCAAAGCCATCGGCAGCGCCAGCCACGCCCAAGGCGTGTGGGAGATGCTGGTGGGCACCACCGGCCGCGTTGCCGCCAAAATCAAGTTCATGAGCAACCTGGCGCTCAACTTCGCCTACTTCAGCAACCAAACCGTGTATGTCGTCATAATTGTGTGGGGCGCCTACCGGGTTATTAACGGAGACATGACCACCGGTGCGCTGGTGGCCGTCAGCATGCTGGTCATGCGTGCCATGGCCCCGGTCAGCCAGGTGGCCGGGCTGTATGTGCGCTGGACCCAAACCAAAGTGGCGCTGGAAACCCTCACCAAATTCATGCAAAGCGATGTCGAACGCGCCGACGGCCAACGCTTTGTGCACCACCCCACTTTGGGCGGAGAAATCACCTTCGACACCGTCAGCTTTGCCTACCCCGGCAGCAATTTGGCCAGCCTCTATCAGGCCAGCTTTACCATTAAACCGGGCGAGCGTGTCGGCATCATTGGCCGCGCGGGCAGCGGCAAAAGCACCATTGCCCGCCTGGTGCTGGGGCTCTACGAACCTCAAGAAGGCCGCGTCCGCATCGACGGCCTCGACATCGGCCAGATGGACGTCGCCGAACTCCGCCAGCAAATCTGCTATTTCCCGCAAAACCTGCACTTGTTCCGGGGCACGCTGCGCGAGAACCTGCTGCTCGCCAACCCCAGCGCGTCAGATGCCGAGCTGGTGCAAGCGGTGGAAGTCTCCGGCGCCTACCGCCTGGTGCGCCGCCACCCCCTGGGGCTCGACCTCCCCGTGGGCGAGCGCGGAGAACTCCTCTCCGGCGGCCAGCGCCAAGCCATTGGCCTTGCGCGTGCCGTAATGCGCGAAGGCCGCGTCGCCATCTTCGACGACCCCACCAGCGAGATGGACGCCACCAGCGAAAACTGGGTGAAAGACCGCCTGAGCAAGTGGATGAAAAACAAAACCTTCATCATCATCACCCACCGCCCCAGCATGCTGGAGCTGGTCGATCGCCTGATAGTCGTCGACGACGCACGTATTATTGCCGACGGCCCCCGCGACAAAATCCTGGCCCAGCTCGGCGTCAAGGCGCCGGTGGCCGTCAACGTGGCGCCTGCCAAGGGCAAGGGGGAGTAACACCATGACCGACAAGAACGACATGAACCGTAAAATCGAAGAGCAAATCGCGGCCCAACTGGGCATTAAGCCTAAAGCCGCGCCCAAGGCCAAAAGCAACCGGGTAGACCTGCTCGACAACCCCTTGGCCCACAAGCTCGGCATCGGCATTGGCGAGGCCGAGCGCAACGGCTTCAGCCAACGCGCGCGCAACCTGCTGCACCATGTCCTCCATGGAGACCTCTGGCACGATGGCGACTTTATGGACGACGTGCGCCAGGCCACCCTGCGCGGCGCCCACCCGGCCGCGCGGCTGTTGTTTTACACCTTGCTGGCCTTTGCCGGGCTGTTTTTGCTGTGGGCCACCATTGCCCCGCTGGATGAAATCAGCCACGGCCAAGGCCAGGTCATCCCCAGCGGCAAGGTGCAGGCCGTGGGCAGCACCAATGGCGGGGTGGTAGAGCAAATTTTTGTAACAGCCGGACAAATTGTCGAACCCGGCGACCCCCTGGTGCGCCTGAACGACTCCGCCGCCGCCGCAGGCTTCGGAGAAAAAGCCTCCCGGCAGGATTACCTGCAAGCCAACATCGCCCGCCTGCAGGCCGAGGTCGACAAAACCGAGCTGGTCTTCCCGCCCGAATTTGCCACCCAAAACCCGGAGCTGGTCGACGAAGTGACCAAACTCTTCCAAAACCGTACAAGCGAATTGCAAAGCACTGTCAAAGTGTTGGAAGAACAACTTGAACAACGACGTCAAGAGCTGAACGACGCCCGCCGCAAAGCCAACAGCATCGGGCAAGAGCTCAATTTAGCCCAGAAAGAATACGACCTCGCCAAACCGTACCTGGAAAGCGGCGCCATCTCCAAGGTCGATGTCCTCCGGCTGGAACGCGCGGTGGTCGAAGCCCGCAAAGAGTACAACACCGCCACCACCGCCGTACCGGCGGCCGAGGCCGCCGTGCGCGAGGCCGAAAGCAAGCTGCAAGAAGGCGAGCTGAAATTCATCAACGAAGCCCGCAACGAGCTTGGCAAACTCACCGACGAGTTCAACCGCCTCGGGCAGGGCATCAAGGCGGAAGAAAGCCGCGTCGACCAAGCCCTGCTGAAAAGCCCCATCCGTGCCGAAGTCAAGCAGGTGCTGGTCAACACCGTCGGCCAGGCCGTGCAGCCTAATACCAACATTGTCGAGCTTGTGCCCGTCAACGAAACGCTCCTCATCGAAGCCAAAGTCAAACCGTCCGACATCGCCTTCATCCGCCCCGGCCTGCCTGCCAAAGTGAAGATAACGGCCTACGACTTCAGCATCTACGGCGGGCTGGATGGCACGGTCGAAAGCGTCTCCGCCGACAGCTTCACCGACGACGCCCGCCAGCGCCGGCCGGGAGAACCCGAAACCTACTTCAAGGCCATGGTACGCACCAAACAGAACTACCTGGAACGCTTTGGCCGCACCTACCCCATCAAAAGCGGTATGGTGGCCGAGGTCGACATCATCACCGGCCGCAAAACCGTTATGCAATACCTGCTCAAGCCCATCAACAAGGCCCGCGCCGATGCCCTCACCGAGCGCTAAAACCGCCTCTCCGGCTGCCGGTGGGCCCCGCTGGTGCCTTACGTCATAAGGTCATAATGCGCACCGCTGTTGTCCTCGCTCTCGCCTTGTTCGCCGTTCCGGCGTGGGCCGATGGTCTGTTCGGCAGTGTCGAAATCAAGGCTAACAGCATCGCCAGCATCCCCAAGTGGGTCGACCTTCTGGCACGCAAACAAGCCGAAGATCTGCTCACCCAATGCCAAAACCAAACCGAAGCCTGCCAGGGCGCCCGCAAAAAATGGTATGCCATGGTAGAAGGGCTGCGCGGCAAGGGGCGCTTCGAGCAAATGGTGCAAGTCCACCGCTGGCATAACCGCTACTGGTATATCAACGACGACCGCCTCTGGGGCCGCTCCGACTACTGGGCCACACCGGGAGAATTTATCGACATGAGCGGCGACTGCGAAGACTACGCCATCGCCAAATACGCCACCCTGCGGGCCTTGGGCTGGGCCGATGCCGACCTGCGCATGGTGGTGCTGCGCGATACCGTGCGCGACATTCCCCACGCCGTATTGGCCGTGAAATACAACAACGAGAACTATATTCTCGATAATCTTGCGTCAGAACCGTTGCAGGATAAGTACATCCGGCAATATACTCCCTATTATGCCGTCAACGGCACCAGCCGCTGGGTCTTCCTGCGGCCCATGCCGTAGCCTACCAATCAACCACACGGAGAGCCGCCATGCCCGCGCCCCAAAAAACCAACAAAACGGCCAAGCCAGAAGCTCTCTCGGCAGCCACCCGTGCCCAGTTCCAAAATGTGGCCTACCGGGGTGCGGTGCCGCTTAAGTCGTTTGTGGGTTGGGTCACCGTCATTATCGTGGCGGCGGTGCTGGTGGGGGCGCTGTTTGCCAGCCTGCTTGTGGGCCAGCGGCTGGGCCAACTGGTTGCCGATACCGCCGCGCGCGTCGAACTCCAAGCCCAGGGCCGTGCCCACACCCTTACCGAGTGGGCCGCCAGCAAAGCAGGCATGGGCAAAACAATCGAAAAAGCCGAAATCGTCCGTATTTTCGCAACCGAAAGCGGGCGCCTGGCCTCGCCCGCCAACACCCCGCCCTTGCAGGGTATCGAGCCCGATATGGTGCGCGCCGTCATGCAGCAAAAGCCCTACATGCAGCAGTTGCTGAACGAATTTGTCGCCCGCAACAACCTCTCCGGCGCGCAGCTGCTGCTGCCGGGCGGCCAGGTGCTGCTTAAGGCTGGCGCCATGCCGCAGGCCCTGCCAGAAGGCACCGTCACCGACGTCGTACGCCAGTCCGCTGGCAAAATTCTGCCGCTCCAGGTGGCCTCCACCGGGGTGGGGACAGAGGTAACGATGGACGTCCTCCGCCCCGTGCAAGCCCTGGGGCCGAACGACACCGGCCCGGTGGTCGCCGTGCTCTGGTATAACCTGCCGGTAGGAGAAAACCTGGCCCGCCTGGTGGCCGCCACCCAGCTAGACCGCGAAGGCGAGCGCACCGCCATGCTGCAACAGGCCGGCACACAGGCACAGGTGGTGGGCCGTAACGCCCTGGCCACGCTGCCGGTGCCCTACCCCGAGGTTCTGCACCGCCTTGCCACGGGCGGAGACGCCGTGCGCGTGGTGCAACCCAGTTTAATCGACAGCAAGCCCGTATTCGCCACCGTGCGCCAAATACCCGGCACACCGTTTGCAGTGCTGCAAGAGTACGCGGCCGAGCGCGCCTTAGGCATCATGGAACTCTACAAACCCGGCATTTACCTTATCGTTACGCTGGGCATGGTGGTGCTGGCCTCGCTTATGCTGGCGCTCACGCTGCACCTTATGGGCCAGCGCAACCGCACGCGGGTTAAATTGCTGGGCCAAACGATGGATGCTCTGGTCCGCGTGGTGGAAGCCCGCGACCCCTATCTCTCCGGCCACCACAGCCGTGTGGCGCGCCTGGTTATTCAGGTGGGCAACCGCCTGGGGCTAAGTGTGGGAGAACGCGCCACCCTCTTCTACGCCGCGCAATTGTCCAGCGTGGGCCGCATTCTCGTTTCGCAGGGTGTGCTTACTAAAAAGGGTAAATTAACCGACGCCGAGCGCGACCAAATGGAGCAACACATCAACCAGGCCGTGGCCGTGCTGGGAGACATCGAATTCGACCTCCCCATCATCCCGGTCATCAGCCAGATGTACGAACGCGAAGACGGTTCCGGCCACCCGCTGGGCGTGCGGGCCGAAAAAATCTCCCGCATGGCCAAAGTGCTGGGCGCCTGCGATGCCTTTGTGGCCATGACCAGCGACCGCGCCCACCGCAAAGCGCTGAGCAAGGCCGAAGCCCTCAAAGCCATGTCCACCGGCGCCTTCGCCCCAGATGTCACCGCCGCCATCAAGTCCGAACGCACCTAACCCAAAAACGAGGAACACCCCCCGGCCCGAAGGCCGTGGGGGTGTTCTGTTGCCGCCCGTTACCGGGCGGCGGCGTAGTTGCGCGGCACCTTGGCCCCTATTGTGTAGCGCACCCTCCCCACGTGCGGATTGTAGCACACGGTCGTGGCGGTGCTCCCGCCGAAGAAGTTGCGGAGGTGGGGAACATCCACCGCCTCGGTGCATTCGCCGGGCTTCAGGCGGAGGCCGGCCGAGGACGTCGCGACGGCGACGACGGTGCGCAGCCCGTCGGGGCAGCGCAGCGTCGCCGTCGCGCCCACCCAGTTGGGGTTGTCCTCGTCTTCGATGTCGGCGGCGTGCAGCTTGCACACCGCCATATCGGTGGCGACGATGCCGCGGATCTTGTCCTCCGTCGCCAGCCCGGAGGCCGCCAGCCCCTCGACGAGGGGGGCCGAGAACTCCTCCGGCACGTCGGCCACCGTGCCCTTCATCTGGAAGGCGTGGGCGCCGCCGGTGGCGGCGAAGGCGATGGCGATGGCGGCGGCGGCGGCGATGAGCTTGTACATATTTTTGCCCTTTCTTGGCAAAATGGCGCATCAGACTATGTCTGTTCAAAAAATCTGATGCGCCGGTTGATAACAAATAATAAATAGAACCACTAATCGAAATTACAACCCCCCACCCATCACCCAACCCCCAAAACCCAACCCCCGGTTGTGCGCCGCACCATCGAATTTCCTTGAATTCCAAGGCCCACAGCGGCATTCTCCCCCCGAAATCGCAAGGCCAAATCCGAAGGATCAAATCACATGCCCCGCACCCAACAACAAGCCGCAAACGGCGCTAATTCCAGCCTGAAAGTCATCCCCACCATGCCGAAGTCATCGTCCAAAGGCACCGCCGCCGCTGCCACCAGCCCGGCCAACGCCCCCTTTACCCAGGCCGAATTGCAACACTGGCACCAGCAAATGCTGTTTATGCGCCGGTTCGAAGAAAAAGCCGCCAGCTTGTACCAACAAAAGGAAATCCAAGGCTTCTGCCACCTCTATATCGGGCAAGAGGCCGTGGCCGCCGCCGCCAAAGCCGTGAGCATCGAAGGCGACGATTTCATCACCAGCTACCGCTGCCACGCGCTGGCGCTGGTGTGCGGCTTAACGGGAGAAGAAGTGATGGGCGAACTCACCGGCCGCCAAATCGGCATCTCCAAGGGGAAAGGGGGCAGCATGCACATGTTCGAACCCTCCAAACACTTCTGGGGCGGCCACGGCATTGTGGCCGCACAGGTGCCGCTGGGCGCAGGCCTGGCCTTTGCCGCCAAATACCGCAACGATGTCATGAGCCAGCTCAACAAAAACGTCACCTTCACCTTTATTGGAGACGGCGCCATGAACGCGGGCCAAGTGTTCGAATCCTTCAACATGGCCGCCCTCTGGAAGCTCCCCGTCATTTTCGTTATCGAAAACAACCAATGGGGCATGGGCACCAGCGTCCCCCGCGCCGCCGCCGGTAACCTTTGGCAACGTGGCGAACCCTTCGGCATCCCGGGAGAAAAAGTCGACGGCATGGACTTCCTCACCGCTGCCGAGGCCTTCCAGCGCGCCACCGCCCACTGCCGCGCAGGCAAGGGGCCCTATTTGCTAGAGATGGACACCTACCGCTACCGTGGCCACAGTATGAGCGACCCCGCCAAATACCGCACGAGAGAAGACGTCGACGCCGTGAAAGAACAGCGCGACCCCATCGCCCGCCTGCAAAAACACCTCATGCAAACCTTCAGCATGAACGAAGCCGAATTCGAGCAAGTCGACGACACCATCAAAGCCGAGGTCAACCGCATCGCCGAAGCCGCCACCACCGCCCCGCGCCCCCCCGCCTCCGAGCTGTTTACCGATGTGGTGCCGGAGTAAAGATATGAAGAATTTTTTCATTATAAGCGCGGTTTTACTTTGCGGAGCTTCGAAAACGAACGCGCTCGAGGGATCTTACCAGATTTCCGGCGGGCAGACGCCAGTAGTTATAGAAGCTATTTCAGGTAAAACTTGGAAATTACAAACCGCACCGACAGTATCCGGATTTATTTGGGTTCCAATCACCTATGCTCACTTCAATGAAAAAGCCGAGTTAATTGGCCATACAAATGCGCCGCATGAAAAGGTAGAGCCATTAAAAAACAATTCCAAAGCTAAGGAAGACAAATAACATGCCCCAAATCACCTACCGAGAAGCCATCCGCGACGCGATGTCCGAAGAAATGCGCCGCGACGAGCGCGTGTTCCTTATTGGCGAAGAAGTGGCCGACTACCAAGGTGCCTACAAATGCAGCCAGGGCATGGTGCAAGAGTTCGGCCCACAACGGGTGATAGACACCCCCATCGCCGAGCTCGGCTTCACCGGCATCGCCGTCGGCGCCGCCATGTCTGGCCTGCGCCCGATTGTCGAATATATGACCTGGAACTTCGCGCTGCTGGCGACAGACCACATCATCAACTCCGCCGCCAAAACTTATTACATGTCCGGCGGTAAGGTCACATCCCCCATGGTTTTCCGCGGCCTCAACGGTGTCGCAGCCCACGTTGCCGCCCAGCATAGTCAAGACTTCGCCAGCTGGTACATGAACATCCCCGGCCTCAAAGTCATCGCGCCGTCTAACGCACACGACGCCAAAGGCCTCCTCAAAGCCGCCATCCGCGACAACGCCCCGGTCATTTGTCTCGAGCACGAAGTCCTCTACGGCCTGAGCGCCGAAGTGCCAGAAGGCGACGACTTCACGCTCCCCATCGGCAAAGCGCACGTTGCCAAACAGGGGAAAGACCTCACCCTCATCGCCTACTCCATGATGTCCGTCAAAGCGCTGGAAGCCGCCAATATCCTCGAGTCCGAAGGCATCAGCGTGGAAGTGATCGACCTCCGCTCCCTGCGCCCGCTGGATACCGACACCATCGTGCAATCCGTCTCCAAAACCCACAAAGCGGTGGTGTTAGAAGAAAACTGGGCCGCCGCAGGCGTGGGTGCCGAGGTCATGGCCACCATCTCCGATAAATGCTGGGACGAACTCGACGCCCCCGTCGTCCGCATGTCGCAGCTCCCCGTGCCGCTGCCCTACGCGAGCAATCTGGAAACTCTCTGCGTCCCGCAGGTAGAAGATATCGTCCGCGAAATCCGCAAAGTCCTGGGCAAATAGCCGCATGTCCTACATCGGCTCCTACATGTGGAAACTCCGCCAAGCGCTGGGCAGCCAGCCCATCCTCATGCCCGGCGTGGGCCTCATTTTGGTGAATAACGAGGGCCTGCTGCACCTCGGCAAGCGCGCCCATGGCGGAGAATGGAGCTACATGGGCGGCAGTGTGGAAATCGGCGCCAGCATCATGGATACGGTGATAGCCGAGATGGAAGAAGAAACCGGCGTACGCACGGTGCCCGAGGATTGGACGTTTATCGGCATCCACAGTGACCCCGCCGAAACCACCTACACCTACCCCAACGGAGACGTAGTGCAAATCATCAACCATATGTTCGTCAAAACCCATAACGAACCCTTGCAGAACGGCGAAGACGAAGAACATACCGAATTCGGCCTCTTCGCACTGAATAACCTGCCCACCCCCATGAAACCGGACGCCCTCATCTCGCTCAAACTCTACCAAGCCTTCCTCCAAACCGGCAAAGTGCAGGTGAAGTAATGGGTTTTGTGGGGTCAGACCTCTGGAAACTGCGCCAAAAATGGGGGCAGGGGCTTACTCTCTGGCCGGGAGTCACCGTGATTGCCATGAACAAAGACGGCAAAATCTGGATGGGCAAACGCGCCGACAACGGCGGCTGGAGCATCGTCGGCGGCTTCTTCGAAATGTCCGACAGCGCCGAATCCTGCGCCCGCCGCGAGGTGAAGGAAGAGCTGGGGCTGGGTATCGAAGAACTGGAAATGATCGGCATCATCACCGACCCCAAACTGACCTACATCAAGTACCCCAATGGCGACGAAGTCCAAAGCCCATCCTACGTCTTTGTCGCGGTGTTAAAAGATGGTACACCTCATCAGGACGACGAACATACCGACTACAAATGGGTCGAGATCGAAGAGGTCCTTCACCAGATAGGCAAAGGCAGCATGTACACCACCACCGCCATGGAAATGTACGAAAACTGGCTGGAAACCGAAGAATTTCAAATTAAATAAACCGTAGTTTGTAAGGAGATAATAATATGCCCATCGACATCCTGATGCCCCAACTCAGCCCGACCATGACCGAAGGCCGCCTGG
Organism: Proteobacteria bacterium UBA6156; assembly: GCA_002422365.1. Taxonomy (GTDB): domain Bacteria; phylum Pseudomonadota; class Alphaproteobacteria; order UBA2136; family UBA6156; genus UBA6156. The sequence continues at coordinate 20,140 of DIUO01000045.1, read as the reverse complement.
CCCGCTGGACTAAAAAGGAAGGCGACAAAATCTCTGCCGGAGACGTGATTGCCGAAGTGGAAACCGACAAAGCCACCATGGAAGTCGAAGCCTCCGACGACGGTATTTTGCATAAAATTGTAGGCGAAATCGGCACCGACCTTCCTGTCGGCTCCCCCATCGCCGTGCTGCGCGGTAAAGACGAATCCGTAGCCGCCGACTACACCCCCACCAGCAAAGCGAAGAAGCCCGAAGCCGCCCCCGCACCCGCCGCCACCGCCACGGTGGCCGAACCCGCCAGCGCCAATGTGCACGAAACCGTGCAACACACCGCCACCCTCAGCAGCGCCATCCTCCCCAAATTCAATACCAGCGGCGCTACTCACGAAAACACGAAACACCAAACACGAAACACTCGTGTAAAGGCCAGCCCCTTGGCCCGCCGCTTGGCAGGCCAGCAGAATGTCGATATTTCCACCGTCGTCGGCACCGGCCCCGGTGGCCGTGTTGTGGCGCAAGACGTCCTCAGCGGCCAGCGCACCGCAGGCGCCCAACGCCCCATCTCCCGCATGGCGGATACCCTCGTCAAACTCACCCCCATGCGCAAAGCCATCGCCAGCCGCCTCACCGCCAGCAAGCAAACCGTGCCGCATTTTTACCTGAGCGCCGAGGTCAACATGAACGCACTGCTCGAAGTCCGCAGCCAGCTCAACACCCACCTCGAGAGCCAAAAAATCAAAGTGAGCGTCAACGACTTCATCCTCAAAGCCTGCGCCCTGGCACTGAAAGATTACCCCGCCGCCAACGCCGCCTGGAACGCCGACAGCACCGTGCAATTCGGCAATGTGGATATCGCCGTGGCCGTCAGTATCGAAGGCGGGCTCATCACCCCGGTGGTGGCCAATGCCGACCAAAAATCCCTCACCAGCATCAGCACCGAGGTCAAGCAACTGGCGGCCGACGCCCGCGCGGGTAAACTCAAGCCCGAGCAATACGAAGGCGGTTCCTTCAGCCTCTCCAACCTGGGTATGTACGGCGTCGACGACTTCTCCGCCATCATCAACCCGCCGCAAGCCGCCATTTTGGCCTGCGGAGCGGCGACAGAGCGTGCCGTGGTGACCGAAGGCGGTATCGAAATCGCCAGCGTCATGAAAATGACCCTGAGCGTCGACCATCGCGTGATAGACGGCGCCCTCGGTGCCGAGCTCCTCGCGCGCATCAAGCACTACCTCCAAACCCCCATCATCCTCGTAATGTAAGCTGCATCATGCCTCCTAAAAACAAAAATCCCCAGCCCGACCTCGTCATCATCTCCGACAAAAACGACGTCGAACTCGGCACCATGGAACGGTCGGAAGCCGTGGCCAAAGGCCAACGCTACCGTGCCGTGCACGTCATCCTTACCAACGCCGACGACACCATCCTCGTGCAATGGCGCACCAGCACCAAGCCCGAGTCTCCGCGCACCTTCACCGCCAGCGCCGCAGGCGCCGTCGATGTCGGCGAAACCTACGAACAAGCCGCCCACCGCGAGCTTCAAGAAGAACTCGGCATCACCAAAAAACTCAAGCTCACCGCTCTGGGGCCGTTCCAAACCAAATCCGCCAACGCGCAACTCTTCACCGCCACCTTCAGCGGAGACGTGAAGGGCTGGGAAGCCGAGGCCGACGCCATCGACTACCTCAACCGCGCCGAAGCCGAATACCTGCTGAAACGCTACCCCTACCTGCTCGCCCCCAGCTTCCAGCAATCCCTCAAACTCTTCCTCAAAGAGACCAAATAAATGAAAAAGAGTGCGTCGCTAAGTTCCCAAGCTGCGGGTAGGTGTCACCCCGGAAGGTTAGTGGGTGGCCTGAAAGGGGTAGGGGCCCCATTCAGGCCGGGCCCCGCTACCTATCCGGGGCCCACCCCCGCCGGGAGGCCCTCCGGAGGTTTATCAAAGCTAGCGCAGCGTTCCATTTTTAATAAATTGACCAAATAAAGAAGGAGCCTTCACATGTCCAAATCCTACGACCTCATCGTCATCGGCGCAGGCCCCGGCGGCTACATCGCCGCCATCCGTGCCGCCCAGCTCGGCCTTTCTACCGCGATTATCGAAAAAGAATCCCTGGGCGGCGTCTGCCTCAACTGGGGCTGCATCCCCACCAAAGCGCTGCTCAAGGCGGCCGAGGTCCAGCGCACCATCGCCCACGCGGCCGACTTCGGCATTAAGGTAAAGTCCGAAGGCATCGACTTCACCCGCGTCATCGCCCGCAGCCGAGAAGTCGCCGCCAAGCTCTCCAAAGGTGTCGAGTTCCTCATGAAAAAGAACAAAATCGACGTCATCAAAGGCACCGCCAAACTCACGTCCGATAAATCTCTCACTGTCGATGGCACCCCCTACACCTTCGGCAGCGTCATCCTCGCCACCGGCGCCCGCGCCAAGCAAATCCCGGGGGTGCTGCAGGCCGACGGCAAACTCATCTGGACAGCCCGCGAAGCCATGACCCCCACCGAACTGCCCAAAACCCTGCTGGTCATCGGGGCAGGGGCCATCGGGGTCGAATTCGCCAGCTTCTACCGCGCCCTCGGCGTGGCCGTCACCATTGTGGAGGCCCAAGACCGCGTCTGCCCCGCCGAAGACGAAGAAATCTCATCCATGCTGAAGAAGGAACTGGAAAAAGACGGCATCACCATCGCCCTCAAAGCCAAAGTGGAAGGCCTGAAACCCGCCAAAAATAATGTCGAAGCCACCATCAACGGCGAGAAAAAGACCTTCGACCGCGCCATCCTCGCCATCGGCGTCACCGGAAACACCGAAAATCTGGGCCTGGAAGAACTGAAAATCTTCCCGGAAAAAGGTGCGGTCAAGGTCGACAATATGTACCGCACCAGCATCCCCAACATCTACGCGATCGGAGACCTCATCGGCGCGCCCTGGCTGGCCCATGTTGCGTCACACGAGGGTGTGATTGCGGCGGAAGCCATCGCCCACAAAGCCGGTAAACTCGCCCACGCCCCGCACCCCATGCGCTACGACAACGTCCCCGGCTGCACCTACTGCACCCCGCAAGTGGGCAGCACGGGGCTGACAGAGCAAGCCTGCAAAGCCGCAGGCCGCGCCATCAAAATCGGCCGCTACCCCTACACCGCCAACGGCAAGGCCCTGGCACTGGGCGAACCCAACGGCATGGTCAAAACCATCTTCGATGCCACCACCGGCGAGCTCCTCGGCGCCCATATCATCGGGACGGAAGCCACCGAAATGATCACCACCTTCGTCCTCGGCCGCAGCATGGAAGCCGTGGAAGCCGACTTCATCCACGCCTGCCTCCCCCACCCAACCCTCTCTGAAATGATCGCGGAATCCGTCCTCGCCAGCGAAGGCCGCGCTTTAAACGGATAGTCAACGAGATGCAATACGACCTTGTTCTTGTCCCGGAATCTCAGAAGCCAAGCTTTTGGCAACTGTTTCAAGGATACTTGGCCGAGCTTGGTGCATTTACAGGAAAACCCCCCATAAACGGCGAATATGATTATCGCCATTTTGATAACTATTGGCAGGAACCTAATGACCGTTGGCCTTATTATCTTAAAGATGAAGAGGGTACGGTATGCAGTTTGGCAATGGTCCGGCGTTATGAAGATACAGTATATGAAGTCGCTGAATTTTATGTTTTGCCTAAATGGCGCGGAAAGGGGCTTGGCAGGTGTATGCTGGAAAAAATCATGAAAAGACACCAAGGCAGTTGGCGCTTGGAAGTTTTGGAAAACCATATGGAAGCGCAAAAATTCTGGTCTAAAGTTTTCGGTAACCATCCGGCCTGTCAAGTAAGGCAAGTGGTAATAAACAACCTTCCAAGAATTGAATTTTCGATAAAAGCACCATGACCACCATCACCCGCACACCCACCCCAACCAAGCCAGCCATACGCGGCCTCAACAGCGCCGCCCTGGCCGCCTACGCCCGCCGTGCGGTGTGGCGCGCCAACCTGGCGGTGCTGGTGTATGCCGCGCTGGGCATGCTTTCGGGCTACACTACGGTGCTGCTGTATAACTCCTACGCCGTGCTGGTGGCCATGGTGGCCGCCTACGGCTTGCGCCTGCCGCCGCTGCCTATCGTGCCGTATCTCGAGTACATCCTGCCCCTCGGCATGGGTCTGCTCTTCGCGCTGGTGGCCGCCAACCGGGCCGAGGAAGCCCGCTTCAAATCCCAACTCGCCCTGCACGTCCTGCACTTGCAAGAGCTCCTCGAGCGTGACAAAGAATAAAGCATGAAAATCGAGTTCACCGCCCCCGAGGAAGCTCTCCCCCCCAAACCCGGCCCGGTCACCCTCAGCGCCGACCGCGACGCCGTGCGCGCCGAACTGATGGACGCGGGCATCCCGACCGACGGCGTCGCCGACCTCAACTGGGCGGCCACCCCCAATGCCGCACCTAACGCCACCCCCAGCCGAACCCCCGGCGACAGCGCACCGCCGCTCACCGACGACGAAGGCACCAGCGAACACGAACCCACCTACCGCGCCAATTCTTATAGAGAAGATAAACTGAAAGAACTCTCCGCCAAGCGCATCTCCGGCCTGCGCGGCGGCGGCCGGGCAGGGGGGGTAGAAGGCGGCATCGCCCACATGTCCACCAAGCCGGAGTGGCTGCGCGTCCGCGCCCCTACCAGCCCGAAATATTTCGACCTCGTCGAACGCGTCCGCAGCAAAAAATTGCACACGGTATGCGAAGAAGCCGCCTGCCCGAACATCGGCGACTGCTGGGCCAGCGGCCACTTAACCGTCATGATTCTCGGCGACACCTGCACCCGCGGCTGCGCCTTCTGCAACATCAAAACCGGCAAACCGAACACGGTGAACCCCCACGAACCCCAAAGCCTGGCCGACATGGCGAAAGACCTCGGCCTGAAACACATGGTGATAACCAGTGTGGACAGAGACGACATGCCGGACGGCGGCGCCGCCCACTGGGCCGCCTGCATCACCGCCATCAAGGCCACGTCGCCCACCACTACGGTCGAGATTCTCACGCCGGACTTCCGCCGCACCGAAAGCAGCATCGACACCGTCACCAACGCCCTGCCGGATGTTTACAACCACAATTTAGAAACCGTGCCCCGCCTCTACCGCACCGTGCGCCCCGGCGCGCGCTACTTTGGCAGCCTGCGCCTGCTGCAACGCGTGAAGGAACACGCCGCCGCAATCGGCCACCCGGTCTTCACCAAATCCGGCCTGATGGTAGGCTTAGGCGAAAGCCGCGACGAAGTGCTGCAAGTGATGGACGACCTCCGCGCGGCCGATGTCGACTTCCTCACCATCGGCCAATACCTGCGCCCCAGCCCGCAGCACTACCCCATCATGGCCTACATCACGCCCGATCAATTTGCCGACTACGAACAACAAGCCAAAAACAAAGGCTTCCTCATGGTCGCCAGCGGCCCGCTCGTCCGCAGCTCCTTCCATGCCGATGCGTATTTCGAAGAACTCGTCAAAGCCCGCAAAGCCAAAAATTAGCTTTGCATACAAAGGTAATTATATTAATTTACTAGCGCGAATAAACCTGCGGATTCAAGGAGAACCGCAATGAACATTTGGAAACTTTTCCCCGCCTGGCGGGAACTCTACCACCTTGGCCAGAGCGATGCTCAGGCCAACATGCCCAAGCTCACCGCGCAGGTTGGACGCTTCAAGCAGCAGGGTAACCGCTGGTGGTACCCGCTGGCCAAGCGCGTCGGCCGGAATGTGGCGGGTGCCATCGTTGCCGAGGATGCGCTGGACATCCGCTCGAGCCACTTCGCCTATCGCGCGGGCTTCCGCGATGCCTGCCAGAAGGAATGGCAGAAAGACGGCGTGAAGGTTTTGGCCACCTCCATCATGCCCTCCAACCATCCGGGGCGTGAGCACACCTTCGATCTCATTCTGGTATCGTTCGTCTCGTAGGGGCGAGAATCTGCGAAAAGGCCGGGAGCAATCCCGGCCTTTCGGCATATTTAAAGCTGATTATCTTAATAATCCATCCGGTCACTCAGCGCCCTTATCGCCCGGAAGTACAACTTTTCATTAGCCCCTTCATCTCCACGAGACCACTGCACCCGCCCCTGCGCCGCCGGGTCAACCTCATCCGGCCCGTCCAGCACTTCGTTGGCTTTCAGCGCAATATCCGGCTTCACGTTGCTGTACACCAAATATAAATAGCAAATTTCCTCCGGCGCGCAGGCCATGGTGTGCAGCGGCCCGGCTTTGGTCAGCGTCATCGCGCCGTAGCGCGGGTGAATGTTCGACGACGCCTTCACATATGGCCCATTCCACCGCGCCCGCAAATTATCCCGCTCCATAATCACGCTGTTGTCATACAGGGCCTGAAACGCCGCTTTTTCCGTGGGTGTCGTCAACCCCAGAAAAATATCTGTGCGTAGGTCATGATGAAAACTCTCCAGCGCCTGCGTGGTGTCGGCAAGCTCGGTGGCCAGCACTTGGGCGCGGGTGCCGTCAATGCTGGTCACAATCGCCGCCCCCGCCACAACCGAGAGCACGCCAAAAATCGCCAGCGCAATCCGCGCATCCAGCCCAAACAGCGCGCCGCGTTGGTCATTCCAAGGTGTGTTAACGTGTGGCATTACAGCGGTCTTTCTATCGTCCGCACAATCAGCGTGCGCGGGTTGGTGGCGGCATCGGCCTGTATTTTGCCAAGCCGAATCGCATCGTTGCGGCTTTCGCGCGCTTTGCCGCCGTCTTCATCATAATAGCGGTTCAGTTCGTCCCACATGTCGGCGGGCACGCGGCTCAGGCTTAGCCAAATGTAACAGTCGCTTTCGGTGGTGCAGTAGTTGGCCCGGTCGCCCTGGGCATAAAAAATCGACCAATTCCCATACGTGCGGTGCTTGCGGCTTTCCATGGTCACATAGGGCCCGTGCCAGTGGGGCTTAAAGCCGGGCTTCACCATGTCCGGGTTCCACAGCGCCGTCAGGTCGTCCAGGCTGCTGGTGTCGTCCACGGGCTTATCCAGCGTGAACAAATAAAAGGTGCCCATATCGGCCTGATAATTCCGCAGCGCGGTGTCATAGGCCTCAATCTCGCGTATCAGCGCGGCACTTTTGGCCACCCCAATGCGGCCATAGGCCACAAACCCGGCCACAGTGGCCATCACGGCAAAAATCACCATGGCCAGCCGGGCATCCAGCCCGAACATCGCGCCGCGCTGGTTGCCGAACACGCGCATGGCTAGGCTACTTTACCAACCCGCCAAGGTTGCCCATAAACTGGTCAACAATCCCCATGGCTTGGCCGTGGGTTTCGGTCACGTCTTCGTCGGGGGTCAGGCTTTTGCCGTCGGCCTTGGTTTTCTGGTTCAGGCTGGCCACGGTGCCGGTGGCGGGGTCAAAATCAATAATCAGCACCTGCCGAGACTTCAAATCATGCGGCGTGAACGACGTCGTACCCACCGAAGACGTAATATAATACCAACGGTTGTCATTCAATGTGCCTTGGGTGCTGGGGCTGCCCAGCAGGTTCAGCACGTCGTCGCGGGTGCTAACCCCCGGCTGCACCTGCGCCAGGCGAGAAGGCAGAATGATTTGCCCCCGCGTATTGACGGTTTCGGCGCACGAAGCGATAACAAAGGCACTGGCCACCATCAAAGGCATGGCCAAGGTACAGAAGGAGAGGGCGTTATGTTTTTTCATTGGCTGAAACATTACGGCAAGCAAGCCCCGGGCGCAACCGCTGTTGTCGATACGGTCTTCACCCAGGCCCGCGCAGCCGCCCCCGCCGTTTTTGCAGCCGACAGCTTCCAAGATACCGCCCGCAAAGCCAAGTTCGAGCACATGTGCCCCTTTTTGGCACAAACCCTCGCCCATCTTCCGGCAGGGCAGGGGGCGCAGCAGCGCCGCGCTATATTAGAGGCGATGATCGACCGTATCGAAATTGGCCTGAGGGAAGCCGCCGTGAGCGACATGAAAGTGGGGCCAGAGGTTCGCGCCTACGCCGCCGCCCTCAATGGCCGCATGCAACGCTATGTCCCGCTGGTGCAAGCTAACAACTGGCCAGAACTCACCGCCGCCATGGCGCAGCACGGGGTTGGCTCCAGCGTGGCCAAGGCTCTTCAGCAATCTACACCAAAAAAGGCCGCCTAAACCCCACGAATGGGCTTGCATAACCCCCGCGCTTGGGGTAAGAGGGCGCGTTGCCACTACCGCTAACCCGGTGCATATGGCGTAAAACAGACGAGTTACGAGGAGAAACGGACATGGCCGTTCCAAAGAGAAAAACCAGCCCCAGCCGCAAGGGTATGCGCCAGCAGCGCCACGCCAAAGCCACGGGCGGCAGCTATACCGAAAACCCCGACACCGGCACCCTGGTGCTCCGCCACCACGCCACGCGTGAGGCCGACGGCAGCATGTGGTTCAACGGTAAAATGGTGAAGCAGCCGAAGGTCAAGGCCGAAGCCGCCACCGAAACCGAAGAGTAAGCCGCGTTTCCCTCACCTTAAAGTGTAAGGTGAAAAGAATCCGGTAACCCCTTTAGGTTCCAAAAATTGTTTGCAGAAGGAAAGGCTCCACCCGGAGCCTTTCCTTTTACAATACCCGGCTCCACCCCGGAGCCTTTTGTTTTGGCCGGAAATGTGGCACAACGGTGAGCATGAGCCTGCCGTACACCTCCGTCCCCGTCCGCGTCGTCGCCACCGGCAGCGCGCTGCCCGCCACCTGCCTCAGCAACGCCCAATTCATCGCGCGCCATAATATCGAGTCCTCCGACGACTGGATCCGCTCCCGCACCGGCATCACCCAACGCTATATGGTGAACGAGTCGGAAAGCACCTTCACTCTGGCCCGCGACGCCGCCCAGCGCGCCCTGCAAACCGCCGGGGTCGATGCCGCGCAGGTCGGCATCCTCCTCGTGGCCACCTGCACCCCCAACCTTACCTTCCCCAGCGTGGCCGCCATGGTGCACGGTGCCCTGGGCCTGCCCGCGCAGTGTGTGGTGCTCGATGTCAATGCCGCCTGCAGCGGCTTCATCCACGCCCTGAGCGTAGCCAACGGCTTGCTGCAAACCACCCCCCACACCTACGCGCTGGTGGTGGGGGCCGAAACCTTTAGTAATGTGCTCGATTATTCCGACCGCACCACCAGCGTGCTGTTCGGAGACGGCGCCGGCGCCATCCTTCTTAAAAAAGACCAAAGCGCACCCGGCAGCACACCCAGCGGCCTGCTCGGCTTTGTACTGGGCGCCGATGGCACCAAGGGCCCCGACCTCCAAAGCACCGCAGGCGTAGCTCAAGGCCGCACCGCAGGCACGGTGCAGATGAACGGCCGCGAAGTCTTCAAGCACGCCGTGCGCCAAATGGGCAGCGCGGCCGATATCGAAGCCGTCCTCACGCCCCACAACCTGACCATGGCCGACATCGACTGGGTCGTCCCCCACCAGGCCAACTTGCGGATTATCGAAGCCGCCGCCCAAAGCCTCGGCATGCCGATGGAGAAAGTGATTGTCACCGTCGATATCCACGCCAACACCAGCGCCGCCACCATACCCCTGGCGCTGGATGTCGCCGTGCGCGACGGCCGCATAAAACCGGGCCAACTGGTGCTGCTGCAAGCCTTCGGCGCCGGGTTTGCCTGGAGCACCGCCGCCATCCGCTGGGGCTAATCGCCGTGTGGTGCCGTTGCGCTGATGCATTATTAAGCGTCCGCAACGGTAAAAAGCGCCTGTAAAGAGGGAAAATTATCGGGTGCCATGCTTGACGCGCCCGCCCGCCAAGGCTAGGTTGACCCATAATCGTTCGTATTTGTAAAAACGTAATGAAATAAAGCAGTAAGGGGAGAACTTTCAATGAGCAGCAAAACCGTAACCCGCATGGACCTCGCCGAGGCCGTCTACCACGAAGTAGGCCTCACCCGTAAAGCCGCGCAAGACCTCGTCGACCAAGTCATCGAAGAGCTCTGCAAAGTGCTGGAAAAAGGCGAAACCCTCAAAATTTCCACCTTCGGCAACTTCAGCGTGCGCAGCAAGCGCCAGCGCATTGGCCGCAACCCCAAAACGGGTGTCGAGGTTCCTATCGCGCCGCGTAAAGTCCTCAGCTTCCGCGCCAGCCACATTCTTAAAGACCGCATGAACGGCAAGAAATAGCTACCAGCTAGGCCCCGGCCATGGGTGATTCCGCACACACGCCAAAGCAACTGGTGGCCCTGGGCCGCGCGCGCCCCAAAGCGCCGCCGCCCAGCGTGCGCACGGTCAGCAAAAGCGACAGTGCCTACCGCACCATTGCCGAGGTCGCGGCCGAACTCGGCGTAGCCACTCACGTGCTGCGCTTCTGGGAGACGAAATTCCCCCAACTCAAGCCCACCAAGCAAAGCGGCGGCCGCCGGTTTTATAAGCCGGAAGATGTCGCCCTGCTCAAATACATTCAGCAACTGCTGTATAAAGAGGGCTATACCATTCGCGGCGTGCAAGCCGCGCTCAAGCAGGCCAAACCGAGAGAGCTGAAAACCCTGGTGCAGCACCTCACGCCCCAGGCCGTGATAGCCGAACTCACCGCCATCCGCGACCTCCTTGCCGACGAAAGACCCCGTACATGACCCCAGCCCTGCGTAAGCTGCTCCTTGCCACCGGCCTTTTGGCGCTGGCAGCGGGCACGCCTTATGCGCAGGCTGCTGCCGCTACAGCCCTCACATCGGCCACCGCCACCACCGAGAACGCTGCCCGCGTAACCGTGCTCGATAAACAAACCAACCGGCGCGAGCAAATCGTGCTCCTCTCCGGCCAAACCCAAACGGTGGGGAACATCGACGTCAAGCTCACTCGCTGCCTGCCAGACTATGCCGCGCGGCTGGGGCAAGATGTCGCCTGGCTCGATATCACCGACAATGCCGAAGCCCTTGGCCGCAGTTCCGCTTGGTTCTCGGGCTGGATGTTCAACACCTACCCGGAAGTTTCAACCCTCGACCACCCGCGCTACGATGCCATTCTGCAAGGCTGCGGCGTCAATCCCCGCAAAATCATCCAAACCGTCGGCGCCGCACCTGTGATAGAAACCGAGGAAGTCATCTTCGATACCGAAACCGCGCCGGAAACCTCAGGCGCTAACGGCACCGACCCCTTCACCGTCCCTGGCGTAACCGATGCCAGCACCCCCACCGAGCCCGAATCTGTCACCGAATCCCAGCCCGAAGTGCAACCCGAAGCGCAGCCAGAAGTGCAGCCCGAAGCCCAACCCGCACCTCAAACCGAGCCGCAACCCGAACCCCAGCCGCAAGCGCAACCTCAATCTGCCCCCGAACCCCAACAAGACCTCCACCAACTCATGGACGGCACCTACTAAAAAAGGGCCGAAGGCCCTTTCCTAATACCTGACACCTAATACCTAACACTGCCCACTTTGCCCGGTCATCACCGCATTTTCAAACGTATAAATCCCCGGCAATTCACGGTAACGGCCATCCATGTCCAAACCATAACCCACCACAAAAAGCTCGCGCGGCAAGCTAAAGGCCGCATGGTCGGCCATGCTCGGGCTGCCCATGCGCTTAAATAAGCTCACCACCGTAATCGGCCCGGCCCCACGGTCAGAGAGTATCTGCCGCAACTGCCGTATCGCATTGCCGCTGTCCAAAATATCCTCAATCACCAGCACGGGCGCCTGGTTAAAGTTGCTGGGCAGGGTTTCGGGGTTCATCGCCACTTCTTGCTTAATGGCACCCTGAAAATAACTCCCGCCGGTATAATGCAGCACCTGCGGGGTGGGTATGCGGCGTATCAGGTCGGCGGCAAACACGGCGGCACCGTTCATGGTCACCACGGTGTGTATCATCGGCTCGCCTTTAAACTGGCGGTTCAGGGCGTCGCCCATGTCATGCACGCGCGCGGCAATGGCCTCAGCGCTGTAAAGAAGTTTCATCATAAACCGGAGTGTAGCCTGTGCCCCGCATACACACAAGAAACAAGTTGAAATCTCATCATCTATAAAAAAAACGGCCCCGGGTGTAACACCAGGGGCCGCGTCGTTGTTGGGGGCTTAAGCCGAGGTAGTGTCCGACGGCTTCTCGTCGTCCTCGTCGCCGTCCTCGTCGTGCTCCCTGCGCGTGCGCGGAGTAACCTCGAACTCATCGATTGCCCTGACAAGCTGTTGCGCCTGTGGCCGAACATTCACGTAGCATGTGATCAGGCTGGCCAACAGGTTGATCAGCATGGCCAGCGTGATTACCGCCACGGTCAGAAGCCCCAGCAGGCCGTAGCCTTCCGGTGCCACCGTATAGCCCAGGTAGCACGCCACCACGAACACAATTCCTGCCAGGCTGATGGCGAAGATGCGCGGCAACCACTCGCCGGCCGGTTCCTGAAGGTCCCGGATAGTCTCCATCAGCTTGCCCTTCTTATCGTAGTCGAAGATTGTCTCGTACGTGGCTTTTTCGTTCAGCTTGTACATCAGCTCACCGCGTGTTTCCTCTAGACTCATATTCAGAGCGGCATAGAGCAAAGCCAGAGGAGCGAAAATGAACACTGCCGGAAAGAGCAGCAGCGTCCAGGCATAGATGCTGCTCGTTGCGGGCAGAAAGTTGAGCAGGAGAGGCATGCTGTAATTGCCCATCAACCCGGCTGCTATGCAGCCCAGTATCCAGAACGCCGCCAACTGAGGAAGCCTTGTTCTGAAGTCGCCGATGGCTTCGATGAAGTGCTCGCGGGGTGAGGGGGAGTTGTAATAGTCCCTTCCCTTAACAATCCGCTTGAGAGCAAGCGCCGGAGCCATCCAGAGACTGTTCACCAGCAAGGCGAAAACCCCTGCAATAGCCAGTGCCAGAAAATTCAGCGCCGTATCGCTGGTGTTGCACACCAAGGTCATGGCGTCGCCTTCGCCCACGGTCTCACAGATGTGGCTGGAGTGGATGAACGGCGTTGCCCAGCTGGTCAGCTTGTTTACCAGGTCGTAGGCGGCGCCCACCGACCAGATGAAGACGACGTAGAGGCCGACGATAAGACCTTTCAGTATACCCTCGGCATTGAGGAACACCAGAATGGCCCAGAGCGCCGAGCCGATTAGCCCGAAGAGCTGCGTGATGTAGTCCCACAGCAGAACTACCAGCGTGAGCCCGAGCGCAATTACGCCCAGCAAACCGCCTTTCTGCCATGTCTGGCGGGCCATATCGAGAGAACATACCGCCATGCACTGGCGGAACGTCATGAGCTGCGCTTCCAGCGCAGAGGGTTTCCTGGCCATATTGGCCTCCTTTTTAATGGGGTTCAGTCTCAAGCAAAGCAAGAAGGCCGGGAAAAAAATAATAGGTGTTACAGCCTTCGCTTAGTCTATACATATCATTGTATACGAATAACTCAAGTGAAAAATGAACTGTGGCCCCCAGGCCGCGCTACACCCGTAACAAACACATACGTAACAACATATTACACACTGGGGCTGGACATTTCCGCCATTCTCCACCACATATAGTGTATGAAATGCCCATTCTGCGCCCACGAAGACACCCAAGTGAAAGACAGCCGCCCGTCCGACGACGGCCGCACCATCCGCCGTCGGCGAGAATGCCCGGAGTGCGGCCGCCGCTTTACCACCTTCGAGCGTTTTCAGGTGCAGCAGGTGGTGGTGGTCAAGCGCGATGGCCGTAAAGAGCTGTTCGATAGGGAAAAACTGATGAAAAGCCTGCTCACAGCCCTGCGCAAACGGCCGGTCACGCAGCAGCAAATCTCGCAAATGGCCAGCGATATCGAGCAAATGCTCACCGAGAACGGCCGCAGCGAGGTCACCAGCCGAGACGTCGGCGACGCCGCCCTGCTGGCACTGAAAGCTGTCGACTTTATCGGCTATCTGCGCTATGCGAGCGTGTATCAAGAGTTCACCGGCCCGGACGACGTGATCACCCTCATCAACACGTAACCGCGCCAGCATCAGTTAAAGCGAGGAAAACCACGTGGCCGACACTACCCCCGAGTTTGTAAGCGAAATGGATTGGGACAAAGGCGAAGACGCCTTTCCGCCGGAAAACACCGGCCTGACGGGCGACAGCCGCACCGAGGCCCGCCTCTGCGCCGCCCAGGGCCTTTACACCTGCCAGGTTATGGGGAAAGACGCCCGCGATGTGGCCGCCGAATTTGAGCCCAAACTGAACAAACGCAAAGCCGATAAAAAGCTTTACCGCGCCATTATGGCCGAGGCCGGCGAAGGCGCCGAACGCTACAAAACCATGCTGATGGCCGAAGTGCAAGACACCTGGGACTGGCCGCGCATGGACCCCGTGCTGCGCGCCCTGGGCCTGGCTGGCGCCGCCGAACTCACCGCCAACCCCGAGGCCCCCGTCGCCGTCATCATCAGCGAATACCTGAACATTGCCAAGGCGTTCGTCACGCCGGAAGAAGTCGCCTACCTCAACAAATCGCTCGACAGCATCGCCAAAAAAGTGCGCGGCTAACCACATCCCGCTAGGCAGCCCCGCCACCCCGGTGGTATCATCCGGCCATGAGCTACATGACCCCCGCCTACTGCCAGGAAAAATACAGCATGTTTAATGACATGCTGATTGATGCGTCATCCAGCCTCGCCGAAATGAACCGTGTCGGGGCCTTCGCACCAACCGATAGGCTTGATGGCACCTTCAGCACGCGCGCATCGCTGGAATCGAAAGTGCAAATATGCTCGAAGTTAATGAAGTTTTATAAAATGATGATGGAGAAACATCAACATGGCGCGCCTGCCATTGAATCTGGACATTCCTTTACACCAGGAAACCTTCAAAGCGCGGCAAGAGCTTGAATCCCTGAGGGGAGGCTATGCGGACGTTTGCCATGCTTTGCAGGATGAAAACCTCATAGCCCGCGAGGCTTTCCTTGCCGAAGCCGAGGATATTAAAACAGAGTTGATCGAACGTCTCTTAGCGCTCCGTCAGCTCGAATCCCAACTCGACCCCGCCTACCAAATGACCCACGAAGACATAGAAAAAGAATAATCTTATGAAAATCCTCCACGCCAGCCTCACCCGAGAATTTGCAGGGAGCGAGATGTACTGCGCCAGCCTGGCTCGTGGCCAGGCCCAGTCAGGAGACGACGTCCGCGTCGTCGTCCGCACCACTCCGTTTGTGGGCCGCTGGAGGGCCGAAACCGGCAAAGCCCTCACCATCGCCCTGCCCACATGGCTGCCTTCGTTTCTGGAAAGCTGGGCCATCAGCCGCATCATCAAAGGCTTCGGGCCGGATGTCGTTCACACCCACCTGGGCCGGGCGGATGTGAAGGCAGGCCGCGCCGCCCTCAAGCGTAAAGTGCCCTGGGTCACCACCGTGCACCTGCGCTGGAAGCCGGAAATGGCCCGCGCCGCCGCCGCCATCTGCATTGCGGGCTGGCAGAGAAAAGACATTCTGGCCACCGGCTACCAAGGCGCCTTGCGCACGGTCTGGAACTGGCTGCCCCAGCAAAACCCCGCCGCAACACAGCAGGTAGAAGCCCTGCGCGCCAGCTGGCAAGCAGGCCCCAAAACCATGGTGTTCGGCAGCGTGGGGCGCCTACATGGGCAAAAGGGGATGGACATCCTCATCAAAGCCTTTATGGCCGCCTACCCGGAGCCTGAAAGCGACGTGCGGCTGGTTATAGTGGGAGAAGGCGCCGACCGCCCCAAACTGCAAGCCCTTATCGGGCCAGAGCGCCGCATCCTTCTGGCAGGCTACCAACCAGAAATGGCCCCTTATTACGAGGCCTTCGACGCCTACGTCAGCGCCTCCCGCTACGAACCCTTCGGCCTCACCATTCTGGAAGCCATGGGCCACGGCTGCCAACTGGTGTGCACCCGCACCGAGGGGCCCAGCGAATTTTTATCCGAAGCCAGCAGCAAAGGCCAAATCATCTGGGCAGAACGCGGGAACGTCGAAAGCCTCGCCGCCGCCCTGAACATGGCGCAGGTGCAGGGCAGGGGCCACATCACCTACAACCTCCAGCCTTTCAGCCTCGCCCGCGCCCTGAAGGAGGTCACCGAGGTCTACGAAGCCATAATCCCCAAACCATCAACCTAAAAAACGGCGACCCTACGGCCGCCGTCGTCGTTGAGCAGGACGCCCGTCTCAGCAGGGCTGTAACGCTGCCGAAATCTCCCTGAAGGGGAGTGTCAGCCCGCTTGTGTCCAGCGGCTGAAAGCAGATGAAAGGCACCTTCGTCGCCTGCTTTCTCAGCAGGGTAGCCGCATCCACAGGTTGTTCCAGCACGGCCAGAAACAGAACGAGCGACGGAGCCCCCGAACCAGATTGAAGAATGATCATCGCCGAGGGCGACGACCATTTGGCCGGTATCGACAGCGTTTCTCGCGGCTGCTTCTTGCCATTCGGTTCGGGATAGTGGCGATACCGGAAAAGCCTGTTCAAGTTCGGCAGATTCTCCACCCGCTGCAGCCGCAGCCGGATGGGCGCCTTCCCGTCCACCAGCGGCACCGTAAAGCAGCCATCGTCGTTCATGTGCGCAATCAGCTCGCCGCTCTCGCCGGAGCGGGTGTCGATGTACGTCGTCGGCAGGGTCGTAAGCTGGGGCATGGTGTGTCTCCTCTAATGCCAGCTTCAAAAAAAGCAATTTAACAATCTATGTGTACACAACATCAATCCCCAAATCAACCCTTGCCAACCCCCAATTCCCGCTTTAACCTGTATCCATGTTCATACTCACCGCCCCATTTTACGCGGCCGCGGCAGCCCTTTAGGGCTATTTCTTGTTTGTCTTCATACTGCTGGTGGAAAAGGGGGCCTCAAAAAAAGGCGTCCACCTAGCCAATAACCCCGTAAAATGCTAACACTCACGTCATTCAACCCCACTAAAACGGAAGTTTTTCCCCATGATGTCCGGAGCCGATATCCGCCGCAGCTTCACCGAGCACTACAAAACCAAGGGCCACGTCATCGTCCCAAGCAGCAGTTTGGTGCCAGATAACGACCCCACCCTGATGTTCACCAACAGCGGTATGGTGCAGTTCAAAAACAACTTTACGGGTGCCGATACCCGCCTTTCCCGCGCCGCCACCGTGCAAAAGTGCGTGCGGGCAGGGGGTAAGCATAATGACCTCGAAAACGTCGGCCACACCGCCCGCCACCACACGTTCTTCGAGATGCTCGGCAACTTCTCCTTCGGCGATTATTTCAAAAAAGAAAGCCTCGTCTGGGGCTGGGAATGGGTGACTGAAACGCTGAAAATCGACCCCTCCCGCCTCTGCGTCACCATCTATCACGACGACGACGAAGCCTTCAAAATCTGGAACGAAGTCATCGGCCTGAAGAAGGAAGACATCATCCGCATCGCGTCGTCCGATAACTTCTGGACCATGGGCGACACCGGCCCCTGCGGCCCCTGTTCCGAAATCTTCTACGACCACGGGCCCTCGGTTTACGGCGGCCGCCCCGGCACACCGGAAGAAGACGGCGACCGCTTCATGGAAATCTGGAACCACGTCTTCACCCAGTTCGACCTCCAAAAGGACGGCACCAAAGTGCCGCTCAAAGCCAAGAACATCGATACCGGCGCGGGGCTGGAGCGCATCATGTGCGTGGCCCAAGGCGTGCACAGCAATTACGACACCGACGTCTTCCAGGCCATCATCAGTGCCGCCGCCAAACTGGCAGGGACAGAATACAAAATCATGACGGGCAATTCATCAAGTGCTGCTGAGATTGTTAAGGGGATTGCTGGACAAAATAAGGAGCCTGAAAGTAACGTCTCCCTCCGCGTCATCGCCGACCACCTCCGCGCCATGTCGTTCCTGATGATCGACGGCGTCATGCCGTCCAACGAAGGCCGCGGCTACGTCCTCCGCCGCATTATGCGCCGCGCCATGCGCCACGGTAACCTGCTGGGCATGGACAAACCCTTCATCCACAGCCTCGTCCCCACACTGGTGGGCGTAATGGGAGAAGCCTACCCAGAGCTCCAGCGCGGCGCCAACATGGCCATGGATGTGATCAAAATGGAAGAAGAGCGCTTCGGCCGCACCCTCAAGCAGGGCATGGGGCTGCTCGACGAAGCCACCAAAAACTTGAAGTCCGGCGACACCCTCGACGGCGAAGTCATCTTCAAACTCTACGACACCTTCGGCTTCCCGGTCGACCTCACCAACGATGCCCTCAAAGCCAAAGGCATCTCGCTGGATGAAGAAGGTTTTACCACCCACATGAACGCCCAGAAGGAGCGCGCCCGCGCCGCCTTCAAAGGCAGCGGAGACAGCAAGCTGAGCGAAGTCTGGTACGACGTCCAAGAAGCCTGCGGCAAAACCGAATTCCTGGGCTATAAAACCGAAACCTGCGACGCCCAAATCCTCGCCCTGGTGAAAGACGGCAAACAGGTAGAAAGCCTGAAAGAAGGCGAAACCGGCTGGCTGGTGGTCAACCAAACGCCATTCTATGCCGAGTCCGGCGGCCAGGTCGGAGACTCCGGCACCGTCACCTCCGACGAATGGCACGCCCGCATTACCGATACCCAAAAATACCTCGACGGCGTCTTTGCCCATAAAATCGAAGGCATCACTTACAAAAACGATGTTTACAAACACAGTGTGGAAGTCGGCCACAACGTGGTGCTGGAAATCAACCACCAGCGCCGCGCCGCCATTGCCCGCAACCACACCGCCACGCACATCATGTTTGCCGCCCTGCGGCAGGTGTTGGGCAGCCATGTGGTGCAGCGCGGCAGCCGGCAAGACGAACATCTGACCCGCTTCGACATCTCCCACCCCAAAGGCGTCACCGCCGATGAAATCGCGCAAATCGAAGCCTGGGTCAACGCCCGCATCTGGCAAAACCTGCCGGTGGTCACCAAGGTGATCGATAAAGACGAAGCCGTGAAAAGCGGCGCCACCGCCCAGTTCGGAGAAAAATACGGCGACGAAGTCCGCGTGGTCTACATCGGCACGCCAGAAAGCACCCTGCAAGTCACCGCCGACCTCTGCGGCGGCACCCACGTCGCCCAAACGGGCGATGTCGGGCTGTTCCGGATAGTTGCGGAAAGCTCGGTCGCCGCAGGCATCCGCCGCATAGAAGCCATCACGCACGAGGCCGCCCGCCAAAGCTATGCGCAAGATGCCGACCTCCTCAAAGGCCTCGCCCTGCAACTTAAAACCAAAACGACCGACCTGCCGGAGCGCATCAAAACCCTGCAAGATAGCTCCAAAAAAGCCGCCAAAGCCAGCGCAGCGGTCGACACCTCCAGCCTCTTCGCCAAAGCCGAAAACGGCAAAAACGACATGAAAATTATTGTGTCAGAGGTCTCCGGCGCCGACGCCGACAGCCTGAAAAACGCCGTAGAAGACCTCAAAGGCCGCATTGGCAGCGGCATTGTGCTGCTAGGCAGCGCCACCGAAGGCAAGGTTAGCCTGGTCGCAGGCGTCACGAAGGACCTCTCTGCCACCATCTCGGCGGGAGACATCCTCAAAGCCGCCTGCACCGCCATCGGCGGCAAGGGCGGCGGCAAACCAGAGCTCGCCATGGGCGGCGGCACCGGAGACCTCGCCACCGCCCTCTCCGCAGGCCGCGCGGCGCTATAGGTTAACTAAAAATAGCTCTACAAACAGCCCCTTGCAGGGGCTGTTGTGTTCGGTCATAACTTACCCGCCCGAAAAGGCAACATCGTTGGTTAAGTGCAATACTAACCAAGTAAGAAAGTGACGACGATGAGCCTCAAAGGCAAACTTGCCGTTGTGTTCGGTAAACTGAGAATATTTTTCTCAGTTGTACTGGAATACTAACGGCAAAAACAAATGGGGTTCCGTACCGGGAACCCCATTTGCGTGCAATACCGCAAGAAAGCGATAGGTTTCATATAGTCCTTTCCACCCAAAAAGTCAATATGCACTGCCTCAGCCTGCTTCTAACCTCCCGCACCGCACCATGCCAACCTTGCCAACAAGCCAAAATAAGCCGATAACTGCACATCACTCGCAAGGACAAAAACATGACCACCCAGCCCGCTGCTTCACCGGAAGCAACCACTCTCGCCGAAACCGCCGAACTCTCCCCCGCGCTGCACTACCACAGCCACCCGCGCCCCGGCAAAATCGAGGTCATCTCCACCAAGCCGCTCACCACGCAGGCCGATTTGTCTTTGGGTTATACTCCTGGAGTAGCGGAAGTCTGCTTAGAAATCCACCGCGACCCCACCCTCGCCAACGCCTACACCAGCAAAGCCAACCTGGTGGCGGTCATCACCAACGGCACGGCGG
>DIUO01000026.1 GCA_002422365.1 Proteobacteria bacterium UBA6156 | reverse complement strand
GCAAATTATTATTTAAATAGCTTTATATGTTGCAGAACATGCCTCTGAACAGCTTATACACGCGCCCGCCACTTCCTGCCGACACCCCCTATGCCCAACCCGCAACAATCCCCCGCCCACAAAAAATCCGCCGGGTTGCCCCGGCGGTGTCGTTCGTGAGAGGGCCTTCAGTCTTTGACGGGAGGCAAGAAACCCTGATCCCGCAAAAAGCTGCGGGCGCAATTCCGGGCAGAGGGCGTCTCATCGTCCCATCGATCGATAGCGGCGTGGATGCCTCGTTCCTCAAGCAGAGCCGAGATGCGCGGATCATTTCGGGCCCTGCGGTAGGCCTCTTGGACATCGGTTGGTATAGCCATAGTCGTCTCCTCAATGGCGGGTCATGAATTTGCCGACGCGACGCAACACACGTCCACGTCCTTTGTCGTTCAGCCAGTACCAAAAGCACACGGCCTGCGAGAGGGAAGCCAGCTCTTCAGGGTCGCGGATAGCCTTGGCGGCACAAGCCGCCATGAAAGCCTCCTCAACCTCGTGGCTGGCGAGCGTAAGCGGTGCAATCGTCGACGATGAAGAATACATAGAGAGTCCTCCAGAAAATAGGCCAATGGCCGGGTGCAGATTTGAAGTGTGTAAGAAGGGGAAAAGTTCAGGTCTCAGGGCTGGGTGACGAAAAGGATGGCCTTAGGCCAGCAGGGTCAGCAGCGGGAGACGGAACTTGTTCATTAAGGGTAATTATAGGCAACGCCCCCACCCCCGCGCAAGCAAAAAATAAAAAATCTACAAAACCGCTAATATCCCAACCGCTTGGCCATAGCATCCGTCGCCGCCACTCGCGCCATATCCATCTCCATCGTCGCGCGGTGGCCGCACAGGGGTATAATCTCCAACGTACTGCCCGGCACAGCTTGGTGCAGGCGTACCGCACTCTCTACCGGGCAGCACAAGTCAAGTCCGGCATGCAGGATATGCACCGGCACCTGCGGCAACAGGTGGGCCTGCGCCAACAGGTAGTTGGGCTCTAAAAAACAACCTGCGGAAAAATAATGGGCCCAAATACGCACCGGTTCGAGTGTGAATTCCTCAGAATCTAGCCACATATCTATCTCTTCGCGGTTGGGTACCAATTCCATGCTCAGGGCATCCAATAAGCACACGGCACGCCCTACCTTCAGCGCTTGCGGGCTGTCAGTCCTTACGGCTTCTTGTATCCTCTGCGGCATATCCTCCCAGGCCGGGGTATCCAGCAACGCGCAAAGTTCGGCATATTCCTGCGGGAAGAACCGCGCCAGCCCGTCCGGATGATAAAACCAAGCCAACTCACGGGGTGTGGCCGTAAAAATGGCTCCAATCATCAGGGCGCGTACTTGGCCCGGGTGCGCTTGCGCATAGGCGAGCGCCAACGCACTGCCCCATGAATTCCCGTAAACCGCCCAACTCTCCACTCCCACCAGCCCGCGTATCCGCTCCATATCCGCCACCAAATGCACCGTGGTGTTGGCCTCCGTTTTACCAAAGGGGAGCGACTTCCCGCACCCGCGCTGGTCAAATACCACGATATGATAAACCTCAGGGTTAAACATCTGGCGGTGCTTGGGCTTGCTGGCGCTCCCCGGCCCGCCATGCAGCACCACCACCGGCAAGCCCTGCGGGTTGCCGCATTGCTCCACATACAGCGTGTGGCCGTCGCCCACCTCCAGCATGTGGGTGGCAAAGGGCTCAAGGGGGGGGTAGAGCGGCGAGGCGAGGGGCGAGATGGTGGCGTTCAGTGCGTTCATACGCGCCACAATGCCATGCATACGCCTTGGCACGCAACCTTGTATGCGCTAGGTTGGGCACACAGATACACCTCTGATAATCAAACCCCGAACAGGAGAACCCCGTCATGGTCCGCATCACGTTGCCCGATAACTCAGTCCGCGAGTTCGAGGCGACCACCACCACCGGCGCCGAAGTCGCGGCCTCCATCGGTGCAGGCCTGGCCAAAGCCGCCGTGGCGATCGAGGTGAACGGTGTTGCCCAAGACCTCTCCGAACCGATTGCCGACAACGCCAAGGTCAACATCGCCACCGCCAAAACCGAGCTCGGGCTCGACACCCTGCGCCACACCCTGGCCGCCCAGGTGCTGGCCCTGGCCGTGAAGGAACTCTTCCCCGCCGCCAAGCTCGCCATCGGCCCGACCATCGACACCGGCTGCTATTACGACATCGAATTCCCCACCGCCCTCTCCAGCGATGACCTGCCGAAACTCGAAGAGCGCATGCGCGACATCATCAAAACCGGCCGCGCCGTGGTGCGCGAGCTCTGGGAGCCCGAGCAGCTGATCACGCACTTCGAAGCCACCGGCGACAGCTACAAGAGCCTGATTATCGCCGAAGCGGTGGAAAAGGGCCAAACCATCGGCGGCAAAGTCTCCGCCTACCGCCAAATCGGCAGCAGCGTGGCGGGCAAGGAGTTCATCGACCTCTGCCGTGGCCCCCACGCCCCCAGCCTCGATAAAATCACGCTGGCCTTCACTCTCACCAATCTTGCCGGAGCTTACTGGAAAGGCGACAGCCAGAACCAGCAGCTCACCCGCATCTACTGCGTCGCCTTCGCCAGCCAAAAGGAGCTCGATGCGTACCTGACGATGCGCGAAGAAGCCGAAAAGCGCGACCACCGCAAACTGGGCCGCGAGCTGGAGCTGTTTCATTTGCAAGAAGAAGCCCCCGGCCAACCCTTCTGGCACCCCAAGGGCTGGAGCATCTTCTTGGAATTGGAGGCCTACATCCGCCAGAACCTCCGCCGCTACAATTACCGCGAGGTCAACACCCCCAAACTGGTCAGCAAAGGGCTGTATGAGCAAAGCGGCCACTGGCAGAACTACCGCGAAGACCTCTTCCTCACCTGCGACGACGTCATGCAGCCGATTGTCGAACCCGCCGCCCACGAAAAAGCCCAAGCCACCACGCTGGGCAGCATGGCCAAGGGGATAGATAGCCTCGGCATCTACAGCCTCAAACCCATGAACTGCCCCTGCCACGTGCAGGTGTTCCGCCAGGGCACCAAAAGCTACCGAGACCTCCCGCTGCGCATGAGCGAATTCGGCATGTGCATGCGCAACGAGGCCCACGGCGCCCTCCACGGCCTGCTGCGCGTCACCAGCCTCACTCAAGACGACGCCCACATCTTCTGCACGCCGGAGCAAATGGAATCGGAAATCATCGCCCTCTGTAATCTCATCGACGAAGTCTACGAACCGCTGGGCTTCAAGGACTACTCCGTGAAGCTGGCCACCCGGCCCGAAAAACGCGTCGGCGACGACAGCCTCTGGGATGCCGCCGAAAAAGCCCTGGCCGACGCCTGCGCCAAAATCGGCATTCCGCTCACGCTGGCCCCCGGCGACGGCGCTTTCTACGGCCCCAAACTGGAATACCACCTGAAGGACGCCATCGGCCGCACCTGGCAATGCGGCACCGTGCAGGTCGACTTCAACCTGCCCATCCGCATGGGCGCGCTTTATACGAATGAGGCGGGCGAACGCGTCCCCTGCGTGATGATCCACCGCGCGATCTTGGGCACGCTGGAGCGCTTCATCGGCATCCTCATCGAGCAATACGAGGGCAAATTCCCCACCTGGCTCGCCCCCGTGCAGGCTATGGTGATTCCCATCACCGACGCCCAGAACGACTACGCCGAACAGGTGCGGCAAACCCTCATGGACGCCCCCATAACCACCGCCACCGGCGGCCTGCGGGTCGAGGTCGACACCGCGTCGGAACGCATGCAGAAGAAAATCCTCTTCGCCCAGCAGAAGAAAATCCCCTACATGCTGGTGGTCGGTAAAAAAGAAGCCGAAGACGGCACCGTCGCCATCCGCCTGCGCGACGGCACCGACCTCGGCGCCAAACCGCTGGCCTGGCTGCTCGACCGCCTCAAAACCGAAGTCCTCACCCGCGCCGACACCCCCACAACATCCGCCCAAGCCGCCTAAACAACCAAAGCAAAAAAAGAGGGCTCCGGCCCTCTTTTTTATGCAGCTTTAAGTCACCTTCTTCACAAATTCCGTCTTCAACCCCATAGCCCCAAAACCAGGCACGGTGCAGTCAATGTCGTGGTCACTCTCCACCAGGCGGATGTTCTTCACCTTGGTCCCCACTTTAATCGACCCCGACGCGCCCTTCACCTTCAGGTCTTTAATAAGGGTCACCGTATCGCCGTCCTTAAGCTCGGTGCCGTAGGCATCGCGCCACACGCGTGCGGGCTCGCCGTTCTCTGCGGCGGGGGTGGCAGGCCATTCATGGCCGCATTCGGGGCACATCAGCAGGCCGGTCACTTCATAGGTATAGCCGGAGGCACACTGCGGGCAAGGCGGTAAATCAGTCATACACCCCCTTTACGCCACTTCGCGCCGAAAAGCGAGAGGCTGCACCAAAGTCCGTCTCTCCCCATGCCCTGCACAAAAAAAGCCCCAATCACAATTCTGGGGCTTCAAAAATCTGGCGGAGGAGACAGGATTCGAACCTGCGATGAGTTGCCCCATACACGCTTTCCAAGCGTGCGCCTTCAACCACTCGGCCACTCCTCCGCTTGGGGGCAGTTTCTAGCAGGCTTTGCGGCGCAGGGCAACGCCCTTATGCAGGGGCAGGGTGGGGGTAACAAATGCCACACCTGCGCCGCATTTTGCAGCGGCGCGGCTTGATACCCGCCCCGCCATGCGCTACGTTGCCGCAAAGATAAGCGGAAAGTCCCCCATGTTGAACCTGCGTTCTGTCCTGAAGTATGCAGCCGTTGTGGCTGGTTTTGGTCTGGCTTGGGTGGCCCAGGCGGCTTTGGCTGCGCCCACCCTTCACCCCGGCGGGTTTCCTACCCCCGTGGGCCCCATCGCTAACGAAATCGGCTGGCTCTACAACTTCATTTTCATCATCATCGCGGTTGTGGCGCTGGTGGTGGCGGTGCCGGTGGTCTACATCCTCTGGCGCTACCGCCGCACCAAGGTCGCCAAACCCGCCACCTTCAGCCATAATATGGCGTTCGAGCTCGCCTGGACCCTCATCCCCGCCCTCATCTGCATCGCCATCGCCTGGTACAGCTATAAATCGATGGTCATGATCCGCACCATGCCGGAAGATGCCATGAACGTCGAAGTGGTCGCCTACCAGTTCGGATGGGATTTTTACTACCCGGATGTCAGCGTCGGCGAAAAGCACGTCGCCGCGCCCGAACCCACCACCGACGACCCCGAGGTCAGCCTGCCCAACGCACCCCGCCAAACCAAAACGCTGGTGGTACCGGTGGGCAAGCCGGTTGTCATGCACGTCACCGCGCAAGATGTCATCCACGCCGTCTTCGTGCCGCACCTCGGCATTAAAATCGACGCCATTCCTGGCCGCATCAACTACGCCTGGTTTACCGCAACCGAACCCGGCAACTGGCTGGGCCAGTGCGCCGAGCTCTGCGGCAGCGCCCACGGCGAAATGTTCTTCCGCGTCAAAGCCCTCCCGCAAGCCGAGTTTGACACCTGGCTCGCCGCCCAAAAGCTGGCCGCCGGCATTACCGACGAACCCGCGCAGCCTTTGGCCGAAGATGCTTCCGCCACCGTGCTCACCCCGGCCGAGGCCGTGGCCGCCGCCCCAGCGGGCCTGCCTTCGCCCACGCTGGCCCCGCTGCCAGAGCCCGCACCGGCACCCGCGCCTCAACCGGCACCTCAGCCCTAAGCGATCCCGCCCACCCACAGCAAAGGCGCCCTCAGGCGCCTTGTTGGTAATGAATAAGAGAAGAACTAGCGCCCGCGCCCAGCCCGGCGCTCCGCATCGCGGGCTTGTTCCTCGGTATAATCACGGGGTACATCCAGCCGTTGGGCGGGCTTAATGTTGCCGGGGTTGCCGCCAATGGCGCGCTTGTTGGCGCTGTAAATCAGCGGCCACAGCTTCCAGGTGCCATAAATCGCGGGCTGATCCGAAATGGTCGAGAGCGTATCGCCCTTCTGCACCGCATACTTGCTCACCTGGCCCTGGGCGTTGCGCGCCACATAGCGGGGGTCGTCTTCGGCGGCCGAGAAGGTCACCACGCTGCCGCCACGCGGGGCGGGCTCCTCCATCGCCACCGGGGCGGTGGGGTAGGGGCTGCGGTAGTCATAGTCACCCGGGCGGCTGGCAAGGCTACGGTCACCTTCATTGCGCCAGTCTTCCACCGCCGGGCCAATACGGGTGGCACGGCCAATGCGCGCATCGCCAACCTGCATGCCCCAGCCTTCGCCGGGGTCGCCAATCAAAATGTTCGCCGGGGTTTCGGCGCGCTCGGCCTGCGCATTTTCCATTGCCTGTTCGGCCACGGCGGGCCAGCCGCCAACTTGCTGCGCCGGGGTGCGGGCGGCTTCCAGCTGCGGCGCCGGGCGCATCACTTTGCTGGCGCTCGATGACAAATAATCCTGCGCTTCAAGGTCTGTCCGCGTGTAAAAATTGCTCCAGCTCACATGCTCGTCGTTGGGGTAATACGGCTGCACCACATGTTGGGGGCGCACGGTGGTGCGGGGGGTCACCAGCGGTTTCTGCTCTTCCCGGAAGGTAAAAGCTTTGTCCATCCAGCTGAACATCCCCGCATGGGCGGCGGGCACATAGGCGGTGGTGCACAGCAACGCTGCCGCTGTGGGCAGGTAAAATGGCACCAGGGCCAACATCAGGCGTGAACGTACCTTCATCTCGGGCTATCATACGGGCCATGACGCCTAAGTACCAGTTCACCGCCTGCCTTCTCAGCAGCTTTCTGTGGGCTTGCGTGGCCAACGTGGCACAGCCTGCCGCAGCGGCCCAACCTGCCGCGGCGTCCCAGCCTCAGGGGCAGGGCCTCAGTGTGGCGGTCTCCAGCGCCCCACGCAGCCTCAACCCCGCCACCACGACCGACTCCGCCGGCGCCCGCCTCCTCCAGCTCACCCACCCCGCCCTGCTGGCTTACAATGCCAGCTACCAGCCGGTGGGGCATGTGGCGCAGGGGTGCACCCAGCCGCAGGCCACCCTGGTGGAGTGTACCCTACCGGCGGGGCATACGTTTACCGATGGCGCCCCGCTCACCGCCCCCGCCGTCGCCGCCTGGTTTGCCGCCTTGCAGGCCGAACCCCTCAGCCCCTTTGCCAGCCTGAAGGGTGTGCAGGTCACCGCCCCCACTTCGGCCTCGGTGGCATTTGCGCTGCCTTCCCCCACCTTGGGGTTTTTGGGCACGTTAACCGAAATTCCCCTCGCCAACCCCACCAACCCCACCCACGGCGCCGGGCCCTATCGGGTCGTGGGGCATAACACCCTTGGCACCGTCACTCTTGCCACCTCGCACAGCGGCCTGCCCGCCACACTCACGTTTATCCCGGTGGCCGACGCCACCACCCGCCTGCTCAAGCTCAAAAAAGCCGAGGTCGACGCCGTCTTCAACGACATCCCGCCCCAAAGCGTGCAATGGGCCAAGGCCCAGGGTTTCACGGTGCAGGCCGTGCCGGGGTTGTCTTACAGTTATCTGGGTCTGAACATGCAGCACCCGCAACTGGCCAACCCGCAGGTGCGGCAAGCCATGGCCATGGCACTCAACCGCCCGGCTATTCGTCGCTATGTGCTGGGCGGCATGGCCTCGGCCGCCAGCACCCTTATGCCCCCCAGCCACCCGGCGGCTTGGGCAGCGCCGGAAGAACCCTTCAACCCCGCCGAAGCCGAAACCCTGCTCGACACCACCGGCCTGCTGCGCGGGCCAACCACCATGCGTTTCAGCCTTACATTGCTCACCAGTACCGACCCCTTCAGCCAGCGCGTCAGCCAAGTGTTGCAGCAGCAGCTGCGCGCGGTGGGTATCCACCTCAACCTGCGCCCTACCGAGTGGGCCAGCTTCTACGACAGCGTCAAAAAAGGCCATTTCGACATGGTCATGCTCGCCTGGACCGGCGAACTGCCGCCCACCTTCTACCACCAGGCCTTTCACAGCACCCAAACCCCGCCCACCGGCTTCAACCGTGGGCATGTCAACGACCCCCGCACCGACACCCTCACCGAAGCCATCCTCACCGCCACCACCGAGCAAGGCCTGACCACCGCCACCATCGCCGCCCAGCAGCACCTCGCCAATCTCCGCCCTTACATCCCGCTCTACCGCCGCCATCAGGTACTCATCACCGCCCCCACTGTTACCGGCTGCACCATCCCTCCCAGCGGCGCCTACACCGGCCTGCTCACCTGCCGCCGCAATTAAAGCAGCCCCCATGGGGGCTGCTTTAAGGGGGCGATAAAAAACCTACTTAACCTCTTTCGCCTCTTTGGCAGCCTTTTCGGCAATCGCGGTGGCAAAGCTGTCTTTCAGCGGGCCATCCGGCGCCGGGGCGGCGGCGGGCTTGGCAGCAGTTTCATCCAGTTTTTTGGCGCTTTTCTTGTCCGGAGACAACACCAGCGTCATAAACCGGCCTTCCAACCCGCTGCGGAAGTCCACCTTCGCCACCTCAGTCGTGTCGGCCACCAGCCGGTCGAGCATCGCCGTCCCAATTTCCTGGTGGGTGGTTTCGCGGCCTCTAAAGCGCAGGTTGATTTTAGCCTTGTTGCCGTCGGCCAAAAATTCCTTAATCTTGCGCAGTTTAATCTGGTAGTCGTGCTCTTCGGTGCCGGGGCGGAACACCATTTCCTTCACTTCCACCACCGTCTGGTTGCGCTTGGCTTCGGCCTTGCGCTTGCTTTCCTGGAAGCGGAATTTACCGTAATCGATGATTTTGCACACGGGCGGCACGGCGGTGGGAGAAATCTCAACCAGATCCATGTCCATCTGCTGGGCCTTAAACACCGCGTCGCGGCTGGTCATCACCCCAAAATTTTCGCCTTCCGGCCCAATCACGCGCACGTTGGGTACGCGAATATCCCCGTTAATACGGTGTTCGTTCTGCCGGTTGCGGTCCGGCGTGCCTTTAAATCGTCCGATGTTCAGTCGTCCTTCTGTAATTCATATCTGCCGCAATTCTTATCACATGCCACCAAAAACGCAAGCTGACGGGGGGCATTTCCTTAAGCAAACAAAGTTCACAACAAAAGCCACCGTACAAACCCCCAAAGCAGAAATTATCCGCCCGCCGCAGGCGGGCGTTGTCGAGGCCCAGCAATTCGCTAGGACGGAGGGATTTTTCGTTTTCTCCGCAGATGCGAGCACCGCAAATGTACAAACCAGTACATGCGGAGCGCAGCATCAAGGAAAAACGAAAAAGCACCCGTCCTAGTAGAATTCAGTTCTTCGGAGTTAAGCCGAGACAACGCGAACCATATTCGTACTACCACTCTGCCCAAACGGCACTCCCGCCACCACCACCACCATATCGCCATCCTGCACAAACCCGGCCGCACGCGCCTGTTCGCGGGCTTTCACCACCATGTCTTCGGGGTCGGTTACCGGCGGGCACAGCAGGCCGCGCACGCCCCAGTTCAGCTCCACTTGGCGGGCAATGTTGGCGTGGGGGGTCAGCGCAATCAATGCGGGCACACCGCGCAGGCGCGCCAGGCGCTGCACGCTGCTGCCGGTTTCCGTAAAGGCCACCATCGCGCGGGCCCCAATCGTTTCGGCCATTTTGGTGGCGGCAATTGCCACGGCGTCGGCCTGGTTGCGTTGGCAGGCGGGGGTGTGGGCGTTCAGTTCGGCGCGCCACAGGGGGCTTTGCTCGGCTTTGGCAATAATTTTATCCATCATCCGCACGGCATCCACCGGGTATTGGCCGCTGGCACTTTCCGCCGAAAGCATCAGGCAGTCCGCCCCGTCATAAGCCGCATTGGCCACATCGTTGGCTTCGGCGCGGGTTGGGCGGGGGTTGGATATCATCGATTCCAACATCTGCGTCGCCACCACCACAGGCTTCCCGGCACCGCGCGCCAACGCCACAATGTCTTTTTGCAGCGGAGGCACATCTTCGGTCGGCAGCTCCACACCCAGGTCGCCACGGGCCACCATCAGGCCGTCGGCCTCGGCCAGAATTTCCGCCAGGTTATCAATCGCGGCGCGGGTTTCAATCTTGGCCATCACTTTGGCGCGGCCTTGCACCAGTTGCTTGCATTCGTGCACGTCGCTGGCGGTCTGCACGAACGACAGCGCAATCCACTCCACACCAATTTCCAGCGCACTCTTCAAATCGTCTTTGTCTTTGCTGGTCAGGGCACTCATCGGCAACGTGCGCCCCGGCACATTCACGCCCTTGCGGCTGGTCAGCGGGCCGCCAGCCACCACTTTGGTGGTCACCAGGGTGTCGTCGGTGCCGGTGACCTGCAACTGAATCACGCCATCGTTCACCATCACCTGGTCGCCCACTTGCAGGGTCGATAATATCGCCGGGTGTGGCAGGCACACCCGGCTGGCGTCGCCGGGGGCGGGGTTGCTGTCCAGTGTCAGGCTGGCGCCCACGCTCAGCACCACACCCTCGTTCATCTCACCAATGCGGATCTTCGGCCCCTGCAAATCGGCCAGCAGCGGCAGTTGTTTGTGGGTGGCGCGGCCTACGGCGCGCACGGCCCCGGCGCGTATGGCGTGGTCGGCGGCCATGCCATGAGAAAAATTCAGCCGAAACGCATCCGCCCCGGCATCCACCAGCGCGCGGATCTGGCTCTCCGAGCTGCTGCTCGGCCCTAAAGTCGCTAAAATTTTGGCCATGCGGCGTGGGGTGGCGGGAGACGATGTACTCATGCCAGACTTTTAGCATACTTTTTAACGTCCGCGAACCTCCAAGCTGCATTCGCGCGCAGCAAACGTGCTGTGCAGTGCACAATGCGGCCTCTTGGCCGATAATCCGCCATTTTTGTCCCTGTCAGGTTGCCATGTCATGGTTTTATAACCCCCATTTCAACCCTATGTTGCATAAGAAGCTTGGAGACAGGAATGCCGCCCGCGCAACCCGCCCGCCCCATTCCACCCCCCACCAACCTGTAACCGAAAGTGAACCCTATGCCGAATCCCATCCTCACCAATCCGCACTATGTGCAGTTGGTCACCAGGCGTCGCCGGGTTTCGGTGGCACTCAGTTTGGTCATGTTGGCCAGTTATGTCGGGTTTATCCTGCTTATTGCGTTCCGGCCCGGCGTGCTGGGCGCGCCAATTCTGGCGGGCAGCCCGCTTACGTGGGGCATTCCCATTGGCCTTGGGCTCATTCTGTTGGCCATGGCCCTCACCGGTATCTACGTCCACCTCTCCAACACGGTGTTCGACTCCCAGACCGAGCAGGCCCGCAACGCACTCCGCAGTGCCAAGCGCTAATGTCATCTTAAGGATACTCCCATGAAACTCACCCATCTCACCACAGGCTTTGCCACCGCTGCCCTGGCGCTTCTGGCGGCCTTCCCGGCCTATGCCGATGCCCTCACCGGCCTCGGCGCCAAGCAGGCGCTCAACCTGCCGGCGATTGCCATGTTCCTGCTGTTTGTCAGCGCCACACTGGGCATCACCTGGTGGGCGGCACGGCGCAACCGCTCAGCTGCCGACTTCTACGTCGCCGGCAACTCCGTCTCCGGCATGCAAAACGGCCTGGCCATTGCCGGAGACTACATGTCCGCCGCCTCCTTCCTCGGTATTTCCGCGCTGGTGTTCACCAGCGGGTTCGACGGTCTCATCTACAGCATCGGCTTTCTGGTCGGCTGGCCGATCATGATGTTCCTGATGGCCGAACGCCTGCGTAACCTGGGCAAATATACGTTTGCCGATGTCGCCGCCTACCGCCTGCAGCAGCGCCCGGTGCGCACGCTGGCGGCCTTTGGCTCGCTGGCCACGGTGCTGCTGTATCTTATCGCCCAAATGGTCGGCGCGGGCCAACTTATCGAGGTTCTCTTCGGTCTGCCCTACGCCACCGCCGTGGTGCTGGTGGGTGTGCTCATGATGCTCTACGTCACCTTCGGCGGTATGCTGGCCACCACCTGGGTGCAAATCATCAAGGCGGTGCTGCTGCTCTCGGGCGCCACGCTTATGGCCTTCCTGGTGCTGCTGCATTACCATTTTAACGTCAACGAGATGTTCTCCAGCGCCGTGGCTGCCCACAGCAAGGGTGCCGCCATCATGGCCCCCGGCACGCTGGTGAAAGACCCGTTCTCGGCCCTCTCCCTTGGTCTGGCGCTGATGTTCGGTACCGCCGGTCTCCCGCACATCCTCATGCGCTTCTTCACCGTGAAGGACGCCGTCCAGGCGCGTAAATCCGTCTTCGTTGCCACCGGCTTCATCGGCTACTTCTACATCCTCACCTTCATCATCGGCTTTGGCGCCATTGTGCTGGTGGGCACCAACCCGGCTTATCTGGCGGCCGATGGCTCCTTGCTCGGCGGTAAAAACATGGCCGCCGTGCACCTGGCGCACGCCACCGGCGGCAGCCTGTTCTTCGGCTTCATCGCGGCGGTGGCCTTTGCCACCATCCTCGCGGTTGTCAGCGGCCTGGCACTGGCCGGGGCCACGGCGGTGGGTCACGACCTCTACGCCAACGCCATCCGCAAAGGCCAAGCCACCGAGCGGGAAGAACTCTTCGTCTCCAAACTGGCCTCCATTGTCCTGGGTATCTTTGCCATTGCCCTCGGCATTGCCTTCCAAAACCAGAATGTGGCGTTCGTCGTCGGCCTGGCCTTTGC
Organism: Proteobacteria bacterium UBA6156; assembly: GCA_002422365.1. Taxonomy (GTDB): domain Bacteria; phylum Pseudomonadota; class Alphaproteobacteria; order UBA2136; family UBA6156; genus UBA6156. The sequence goes on along the minus strand of DIUO01000026.1, from coordinate 30,667 downwards.
CATTGCCGCCAGCACCAACTTCCCCATCATCCTGCTCTCCACCTATTGGCGCCGCCTCACCACGCGCGGGGCTGTGCTGGGCGGCGGGTTGGGGCTGGTCAGTGCGGTCGGTCTGGTTATCCTCAGCCCGGTGGTGTGGGTCAACATCTTCGGCTATGCCGCCCCGGTGTTCCCCTACGAATACCCTGCGCTTATCTCGCTGCCGCTGGCCTTCCTGGGCGCCTGGCTGGGCTCGGTGCTGGATAAGTCTCCCACCGCCCAAACCGAGCGCGCCGCCTTCGACGAGCAAATCATCCGCTCCGAAATCGGCACGCTGGAAGGCAACCCCGTCTCGCAGCACTAACCACGCGGCCTGTCACCCAAAAACCCCGCCCCAACGGGGTTTTTGGTGGTCTCACCCCAGATAGTTCTCTCGGGCATCCCCGCTTTCTCGTATCCTGCCCGCATGCGCACCCTTGCCCACGCCACCCGTACACCTGGGGCCGACCTCCGCCTCGGCCTGCTGCTCGCCTTTGTCGCCGGGGGCGTCAATGCGGGTGGGTTTCTGGCCATCGGCGCCTACACCTCGCACATGACGGGCCTGCTCTCCACCGTGGCCGACGCCGCCGCCCTCGACAACCTGCGGCTGGCCGGGCTCGCCTTGCTGGGGCTGGCCGCCTTTGTGGTGGGGGCTACGGCGGCCACTCTGCTGGTGGCCCACAGCCAACGCCATGCCCCCCACCGCCAATGGGCGCTGCCGCTGCTGCTGGAAGGGCTGCTCATCGGGCTGTTCGGCCTCTACGGCACCCTGGCCCCTGCGGCGGTGCAGGTGCCCGCGCTGGGCATGCTGCTGCTTTGCACTATTATGGGGCTGCAAAACGCCACCATCAGCATCATCACGCAGGCACGCATCCGCAGCACCCATGTCACCGGCATGTTCACCGATATCGGCATCGAACTCGGCCGCACCCTCAACCCCCAGCCCACCGGCCCTAAGGCCGATACCAGCCGCCTCTACCATTTGCTCGGCCTGGTCAGCAGTTTTCTGTGGGGCGGGCTGGCAGGCGCCGTCGGCTTCACCACCTTCGGGCTGGGCTTTGCTTTCCCCTATGCTGCGGTGTTGCTGGCGCTGGCCTTGCCGCATCTGCGCCGCAGCTAACCTGTTTGCCGAGTCCCCAGATAGTCTTACCTTCCCAACCGTAACGGAACAACCCCGGCGCAGCCGCATTGTCTCAGCGTAACGTCTCACGTTAAAGCCGAACACAACAAAGGATATTCCCATGGTCACAGCTAAAACCTACGCCCGCCAACAAACCTCTAAAGCCCGCCGGAAAGAAGCCACGTCCGAAACCCGCGCCTCGGCCGAAAGCCTGAAGAACGACCTCTCCGACTTCCGCCAGCGCCTGACCGAACTCGCCTCCGCCGGCGCCGACGAAGGCATGGTCGCCGCGCAGCAAATGTACGAACGCTTGCACGATACCTTCGAAGACGTAATGTCGCGCCCAGAATTTACCAACGCCTGGGAGAAAACCCAGCAAACGGCCGAATCCACCCGCTCCACCGTGCGCAAGCGCCCGCTGCAAATGCTGGCGGCCGCCGCAGGGGCAGGGGTGCTGTTGGGCTACCTCATGCGCCGCTAGGGTTGGGTTTATGTCGCTCACCACACTCATCAGCGGTGTTATGGCCCTCACCGAGGTAAAACACCTCACCCGCAACATGGGCACCAAAATGGTCGCCTGGGGCTTGCAGGCGTTGGCTTTGCTCAGTCTGGCCATTGCCGCCTGGCGGGCCCTTGGCTACACCTTCGGCCCGCTGCTGGGGCCGTTGGTGGCGGCTTTGCTGTTAGCGGTCGCGGCCATGCTGGTGCAGGCGCGCTTGCGCTGGCAAAAGCGCCGCGCCGGGGGCTCGTCCAAGCTGCCTAACCGTCAAGAAATTAAGGACGCCGTCCCCCGCGTGGCCATACCCGCCGGTTTGGCCATGGCCCTGCCGGTGGTGGCGCCCTTGCTGCGCCCGCTGGCCCGCACCCTGCTGCAACCCAAGCGGTTGGTGCTGCTGGCGGCGGCCGCCAGTGTCGTCGCCGGGGTTGTTGGCAGCCGCCGCACCCCAGCACCACGCCCCTAAAGGTTCACTTCAATATATACCTCCTGAACACTTTCAACCGCTTCGCACCGCTCACTGCCCCCCTCCGGGGGCAGCCTTGCATGCGCCTCATTCCGCAAAGTCTCTCATATCTGAGAGACTTTGCCCCCATTCCGCCCCTCTCCCAACACCCGTCTCTCATATCTGAGAGACACACCACATGCAGTATATCTTTTATGAAAAAGAACGGTTTACCCCCTGTTTATCCGCACTCCCCCCTCCCATATCTTTATTAACCGCGACAAACCTAACAGGAGAAACGGACATGATGATGAATATGGGATGGGATCAACTGGGCTTCGGCTTCACGCTGGAACAACGCGAAGACGGCACCCCGTGGATCAAGGTTATCGACCCCTGGTACAACCGGGCGGAAGACACCAAACCGGCGGGCGCCATCACGCTCAAACTGCAACCTTATGCATCCTATACCGAGGCCCGCGAGATCGCGAACTTCCTCAACAGCCGCCTTTTTAACGGCAGCACGCCCATCCTGGCACTGAACGAACCGCAGTCTACCGTTAACCTCAGCTGCTAACCCATCCGTCCGTTTGACCTCTGCCTCCAAAGCAGAACGGGGCCCAACCGGGCCCCGTTTTTTTAGGCACGTGTGCCCTAGCGCCACCAGGGGCGGCCCATGTTCACATCGTCTTTATCGGTCAGGCCTCCGGCAGCGGCACCGGCGGCACCGCCCAGCGCGGCACCTGTGGCCATGTTCCCGCCGGTCAGGGCACCGGCAGCGGCCCCCACACCGGCACCAATCCCGGCGCCGCTCAGGGCACGGTCGCCACGGGTTTCGCCGCAGGCGCTCAGCATCAGGCCACTGGCCAATACAGTTGTGAGCAACAAGTATTTCATAGGTCTATCCTCCATTTGGTTGTCCCATCATCACAACGCATCAACCGGGCAGGGGTTCCCCTTTTAAGCGCGGCGTAAGCCGTGCAGCCGGTGCCGGAACAAACGCGCCGCAGCCGCATTAAGCCCGTAACCATTAACGTAACGGAAAGAGAACACCATGGTATTTGTCGTACTTGCAGTCATCGTCGTAGGCGTCGCTATTGTCGGCGGCGGGAACACCGTCTCCGGCTTCGGTCAAGATGTCGAAAACACCGGCGCGAAAATCGAAAACTCCGCCGAATAATCGCCCTTCAGCAAATAGGTTAAGCAAAAAGGCCCGTCAGGGCCTTTTTGCTTGGGGCAGCAGGGGGCACAGCGGCCCCTAAACCGCCACCTGGCTGCTGCTGCGCGGCCCCAACAGGTACCACACCAGCAGGCCCAGCACCGGCGCAAAGAGAATAAACAAGCTCCACAGCGCTTTCTTCAGCACACTCGTGCCCGAACCCAGCACTTGCACAATGGCATAAATATCCAAAACCAGCAGAACCAGTCCTAATAAACCTTCGATCATAACGCGAGCCTTTCCTTATGGGGTTAAACGTTACGGGTCTAACGCCCTCGGCACGCTTCGGTTCCCTGGGTCAAGGGCCCGGGTTGCTTGCTGGGTTGCCTGGGTTACTTATCAGGCCGGGTCGACCGCCACGGCAGCGGGCAGGTCCATGTCCGCCTTAAAACCTTTGGGCGCATAATCCAGGTTCACGCTGGCGCCCAGCGCGCGGTTCAGGTTGCGCTCAATCACCTGGCTGCCAAAGCCCCGGCCCGTGGGCGGCTTCACCGGCGGGCCGCCTTTTTCCCGCCAGCTCAGGCGCAGCACGCGTTTTTTGCCGGTGCCTTTCCAGGCCCATTCAATCGTCACCTGGCCTTTGGTGGATGAAAGCGCGCCATACTTCGCCGCATTGGTGGCCATTTCGTGCAGCGCCATGCCCAGGTTTTGCGCGGCATCGGGGGTCAGGTACACCTGCGGCCCCGCCACCACAATCTGGGTGCCGATAAGGTCGCTGTAATGCCCTAATTGAGAATTGATTAGGTCACCAATGCTCGCCCGCTGCCAGCTTTCCTGCACCAGCAGGTCGTGGCTGCCGGCCAGCGCGTGCAGGCGGGCGCCAAAGCGCTCAATAAAGCTTTCAATCGTGTCGCTGTGCCGGGCGGTTTGGCGGGCCATGGCCTGGATAACCGCCAGCAGGTTCTTCGATCGGTGCGTCAGCTCACGCATCAGCAACCGCAAATGCTGCTCCCAGCCTTTACGTTCCGAGATATCAATCGCTGCCCCGGTCAGCCCCACCACCAACCCGGCGCGGTTGCGCAGCGGCGCAATGCTTACGTCGTACCAGCTTATCTGGTCGTTCACGCTGGCCTTTATTTCCCCCCGCACCATGCTGCCGCTGTCCAGCGCTTTTTGCTTCAGGGCCTTCAGCGCGGCATAGGTTTCGGCGGGCAGGGCTTCGGCATTGGTCTTACCAATATAGTGCTCGGGTGGCTTACCCAAAAAGTCATGGCTCAGGGTGGCGTAGCGCAGGTTTTCATCCAGCGTGAACACCACGGTATGAGAACTCTCCATCGCCAGCTTATAATAATGCAAATTGGCGGCCAGCTCGCTGCTCAGGCGCACCTGTTCGTCTTCCAGCATCTTACGGTCCGAGATATCCACCGCCAACCCGTTCAAGCTCTGCACCTGTCCCTCGGCGTCCAATATCGGGTCAATATGCAGGCGGTACCACGTCTCGCGCCCGCGCTCGCGTATACTCACTTCCCCTTCTTGGGTGCGGCCGCTGGCAATGGCACGTTGCTTCAGCGCCACCACCGGGCCGCAGCTGTTGGCGGGCAGCACGTCAAAATCGGTTTGGCCCAGTACGTTGCCGCGCAGCATATCGCTCGATGAAAACGCCCACGTGTACCGCAAATTACGGTCTTGCGTAAACAACACCACCCCGGCACCGGTAATCGCCTGTTCAAAGCGGCGGCGGGTGGTTTCCAGCTCGCGCGTGCGCTCGGCCACCAGCGTGTCCACATCGCTTTGGCTGGCGGTAATGCGCGACGACAAATCATTCAACCGCCCTTCCACCGCCTTCAGGTGCGCAGGCCCGGGCAGGTTAAACAGCCGGTGCCGCAGGTGCCACAGTGCGGCAGCGGCACTGGCCGTCAAGATGGCAGAAACGATCTTCAAACTGATCTGAAACCCGTAAATCGGCTGCCAGATGGTCACAACCGCAAACACATTTTGCAGCGCGCGCACAAAAAACAGCGCCCCCAGGGCAAACACCAGCGCCCGCAAAATCAGCTGATAATCCTTGCGGTAGGCGGCAAACAACGTAAAGCCCAGCGCCATCATCAGGCAGCCCAGCGCGTTCAGGCTGCTCGCGCCAATGTCCAGCGCCACCATGTTCCAGTCCCATTGCAGGGTATCCCCGCGCGAGACATACGGCGCCGTCTCAAACAGCCACACTCGCGCACGGGCCAGGCTCACATCCAACGCGGTCAGCAGGGTATCAAGGGTCACGGTCGGTTGGGCTTTCTGCTGAATTCGGGCGGGCTGCCAGACATCGTCCCCGGCACGCTCCCACACCCCTTAAGGTGTATATGTTAATGCGTATACGTTAACACTGTTATAAGGCGGAACAATCATCTTGCCAACCCATTAGTGTCACACAAGCGGCGTAACGTGCCGCTTCAATCACTCAAACAAAGGAGAACCCGCATGAAAGTTCCCGCATTCACGCACATTTCACCGTTCCGTTATGCTTTGCTGCTGGCCGCACCGCTGGCCATGGTGCAGGGCATAGCTGCGGCACAGGCGCAAACCCACGTCCATACCACCACGGTCTATACCACCACGGCCCCGGCCAATCCGCCCAGCATGGCCTCGGCATGTACGGCCCAGAACCTCTCTGTTGGCGTGCAAGTGGCCCAAAGCCCCTTCTACCGAGAGTTCCATAACCAAGACCTCGTCCGCACCATCGCCGACCTCCGCCGCTCGGCCGAAACCGACATGCGCACCGGCAACCTGGAAGCCTGCGGCCTCAAAGCCGCCACCATCCAGGCCATGGTAAACGAACCCGCCAAGGCGCGCGTCACCTTTGCCGCCTACCGCTCGCAAATGGCCGCGCACAACGGCACGGCGGTGCAATCCGGCTTCAGCGTGCCCGACGGCCGCCATGTCGCCAACAAAGAACTCATGGGCATGCCGCTGCTCAGCCTCGATGGCAAGCGCCTCGGCACCATCTCCGGGGTAGTCACCTCGCGCGCCGGGCACCCGCTGTACCTCACCGTCACACCGCAGGCCAAAATGCAGGCCACCACACCCACGGGCATGCTGCATGTGCCGGTCAGCCTGCTGCTGGTGAACGACTCCACCCGCGCCATGTACGTCGGCCTCAACCGCGCCCAGTTCCTCAACGAACCGCGCTTCCGTGCCCCCATGCAGCCCTAACCGCTGGTGCACATACATCAACCGCCCCATCAGGGGCGGTTGTTATGTCGTAGGGTGGTGTTAAAACAGCTTTAAGCCGCTTGCTTACCGGCGCGGCGCTCAAAAAACAACGCCTGGCTAATCACGGCGGAAAGCATCGCCGGGTTATACGGCTTGGTCAGCAAAAACGCAGGCTCGGGGCGCTCACCGGTCAGCAACCGCTCCGGGTAGGCGGTAATAAAAATCACCGGCACGTTAAACTGCTGCAACAGGTCGTTCACCGCATCCAGTCCGCTGCTGCCATCGGCCAGCTGAATATCTGCCAATATCAAGCCCGGCGTGGCACCTTTTACCGCGTCCAGCGCTTCGTTGTGGGTGCGCGCCACGGTGGTCACGCGGTGGCCCAAGCCTTCCACCACACTTTCCAGGTCAATCGCAATCATCGGCTCATCTTCAATAATCAGCACGTCGGTGGCAATGTGGGTGCCCATTTCGCGCCCGGCTTCGGCTACCAGGGCTTCCACATCGTCTTTGCTCACGCCTAAAATCTCACCTGCATCGGCGGCACTAAAGCCTTCCATCGCGGTCAACAAAAACGCCTGGCGCGGCAGCGGCGTCATAATCTCCAGCGCCGGTATGTTGGCTTTGGTCATGCTGCCCGGGGCCTGCGGTTCGTCACTGTTGGCGGCAATGGTGTTCCAAACACCCGTAAACGCCTTATACAAGGCAACCTTGGGGCTGGGGCCTGCTCGCAGCGGGCTGGGGTCGGCCACCAGCGCTTCTAAGGTGGCGGCCACATAGGCGTCTCCGGCGGTTTGGGTGCCGCACAGCGCACGCGCATAACGGCGCAGATAAGGTACAAAAGCGGCAATAGTTTGGGCGGTCGTCATGGAACGTATCCCTTTCGTTGAATGAATATCGGATCCAGCCTTAGCATCATGGAGAATAATACGCAATCCGCAAAACAGCCGCAGAGTATAAAAAATAGAATAAAATCATAAGGAAACCCTGTTTTTAATCCCCCTATGCAATACATAACGCAGCCGCTTACGTTCGGTTCCCAAAATACCCGCAAAAAAGATAAAATAAACTTACCCGTAAGGGGTTTACCCTACGGTTTAAGGCTGGTATGCCTACTTCCATGAGCAAAACGATCGACGACCACCTCGCCACCCGCGTGCCCTCACCAGCCGACGAAGCCGCCACGCCCGGCTTGCCGGATACCGTCCAGCAGCACATCGGCAATATGCTGCGCGTCAGTTTTCAAGAACTCCTCGCCGAGCCTGTCCCGGACCGTTTCAGCCAATTGCTGGAACAGCTGGAACAAGCGGAGAAGGGCAAGGTTAAATAACCCATGGCCGAACCTATTTTCAACTTCAAGCAAGAGCTCCTGGCCTCCGTGTCCAGCCTCCGTGCCTTCGCGCTGTCGCTCACCTACAATGGCGACCGTGCCGACGACCTGGTGCAGGAAACACTCGTCCGTGCCTGGGCCAACCGCCACACCTACCGGCCGGATACCCACCTGAAAGCCTGGCTGTTCACCATCCTCCGCAACCAGTTTTACACCGAGTGCCGCAAACGCCAGCGCGAGGTCGAAGACGCCGATGGCTCCTACGCCGAGCGTCTCGTCACCATGCCCGACCAAATCAAGCATCTCGACTTTGTCCGCTTCCGCGAGGCCCTGAAAGAACTGCCGAACGACCAGCGGGAAGTGCTGCTGCTGGTGGGCGCCAACGGGTTTAGCTACGAAGAAGCCGCCGAAATCTGCGATGTGGCGGTGGGCACCGTCAAAAGCCGCATCAACCGGGGCCGCGCCAAACTGGCCGAAATTCTCGGCATGTCCAGCCCCGGCGACCACGCCGAAGACGCCACCCTCATGGCCGCCACCTCCGGCGCCATGTCCTCCCACCGGCTGGTGGAATAACCTACCGTACGTGGCCTACCGCAGCTTGCTATAAGCGCCAGCCGTATAATAATCCACCTGCACCACATCATCCTGCGCGTCCACCGCATCCACCAGCAGCTTGTGGTCGCGGGCGGTTATCACGTTGGCCATCAGCGCCGCATCGGCCATGGCGCGCGGCGCGGCCTTTTTCAGCTTTTTCTCTTTCACGGCGGCGGCCAGCTTGCGGCGCACCGGCTCGGCGGCGGTCACTTTGGCGTAGGTGTCTTCCAGTTTGCCTAAGCCCTCTTCACGGGCATCCGGCACATAAATGGTCGCACTCAACGCTTCCCTCACGCCGCTGCTCGGCTGCGTCACACTCTCGGCCACTTTATCAATCAGCGTATCCTCGGGCTTGGCCAACCTTGCGCCCAGCGGCAGTGCCAGCAGGCGGGCCAGCAGCGCCACCGGCAGCATCAGGCCGCGCCGGGGTAGGTTCCGCACCACACCCAGCAATGCTTGCTCAATCTCATAGGTGGTTTGCTCCAGCGCCATGTGGCTCACCGCACGCGTGGCGGCGGGGTAGCCTTTGTCATGCACGTCCTTCAGCAGCGCACTCGCCATATACAACCCGGCCAGCGCATCGGCATAGCGACCGCTTAAATATTCCTTGCGCTTCAGGCTGCCACCTAAAATCAGCAACCCAAAGTCGGTCAGCAGCGCAAAGCTGGCAGCCAGGCGGTTCAGATGGCGGTAGTGCCGCGCCATGCTCGGGTGGGCCGTAAAGCTGCCGTGCCCGCGCGTCAGGTTCAGGCCAAACGCCCGCACCGCATTACCCAAAAAGTGCCGCACATGCCCAAAAAACGCCTTATCGAACGCTTTCACGTCATTGCGCCCAATCGCGTTCACTTCGTCTTGCAAATACGGGTGGCTGCGCATGGCGCCCTGCCCGAACACAATCAGGCTGCGGGTGAGAATATTCGACCCCTCCACCGTAATCCCAATCGGTATCCCGTTATACGCCCGCGCGAACATATTGCGCGGCCCCCGGCAAATAGCAGCGCCCGCAATCACGTCCATGGCGTCGTTAATGCTCACGCGCATACCTTCGGTCAAATAGGCTTTGGCAATCCCGCTGGCCACGGCGGGGTGTTCGCCTGCGTCAATCGCACCGCATGTCACACGCCGCACCGCATTCATCAGGTGCGCATTCACCGCCATGCGGGCCAGGCGCTCGCGCACGCCCTCAAACTTGCCCACCGGCAAGCCAAATTGCTCGCGCACCCCCGCATAGGCCGCCGCTGCGCGCAGGCTCAGTTCCGCCGCACCCACGCTCAGGCTGGGCAGGCTAATGCCCCGCCCGGCGGCCAGCGCTTCCATCAGCATCCGCCAGCCTTGCCCGGCCATGGCGGGCCCCCCGATAATCACATCCAGCGGCACAAACACCTTCGTTCCGCGCACCGGGCCGTTTTTAAACGGTACACCCATCGGGTCGTGCTGTTCGCCAATTTCCAAGCCTTTGGTGTCGCGTGGCAGCAGCGCGCAGGTAATGCCCAAATCTTCAACGTCGCCCAGCAGGTGGTCGGGGTCATACAGCCGGAACGCCAGCCCCACCACCGTCGCCACCGGCGCCAGCGTAATGTAGCGCTTGTTAAAGGTCAGCTCCATGCCCAGCACGGCTTTACCGGCAACTTTCTTCGATTTTACAATCCCAAAGCTGCTGCCGCTGGCGGCGTCGCTGCCCGCGTGCGGTTCGGTCAGCGCAAAACAGGGCAGGTCTTTGCCCTTGGCCAGGCGCGGCAGGTAATGTTTTTTCTGGGCCTCGGTGCCATAGCGCAGCAGCAGCTCACCCGGCCCTAAGCTGTTCGGCACCATCACCGTTACGGCGGCGGTCAGGCTGCGGCTGGCAATCTTGGTCACCACCGCACTGTGGGCGGCAGCACCAAAGCCTAAGCCACCGTGCTCTTTCGGTATAATCATCCCAAAAAACTTCTTGTCCTTCAAAAACGCCCACACGTCCGGCGGCAAATCGCGGTCTTGCCAAATCTGGTGGTCATCCAGCATGGCGCACAGCTCTTCGGTCGGCCCGTCCACAAAGGCTTGTTCCTCATCACTCAACTCACGCACATCAAAGCTCAGCAGGCGGCTCCAGCGCGGCTTACCGGAAAATATCTCCCCATCCCACCACACCGTGCCCGCTTCCAGCGCAATGCGCTCGGTGTCGCCAATGGCGGGCAGCACGCCGCGCGCTATTTTCATCGCGGGGCGGCTTAGCAGCGGCACGCGCAGTTGCTTAATCGCTAACGTCCCGGCCAGGGCAGTACCGGCAAGCAGGGCAAACAGTTCCATGGGGTTATCTTTCTCTCAACTCTAGTTACGCAAGGGTTTGTTGGTCTTCAGCATGTGCGCAATGCGGGCCTGGGTGCCTTTGGTTTTGGCCAGTTTCACCAGCCCCTTGCGCTCCAGGCGCAGCAGGTCGTCTTCACCCAGCACTTCGGTCATGTCGGTGGCACCCCCGGTCAGGGTCTCGGCCAGCGCCGCTCCCACCACCAGGTCATGCGCCGTCGCCACCCCCTTTTTGGCAAAGTCGTGCAGCGCCAGCTTCAGCGCCGCCAAACCACTTGGCCCGGGCAGGGCATACTCATGCGGGGCAGGGGCCTCAAAGCCCTGCGCCATACGCAACACCCGCGCCTTGGCCACAGCCAGCAGGCGGTCGCGGTTCATCACAATGCCGTCGCTTTTCCGCAAAAACAGCAGGTCGCGGGCTTCGGCCGCACTGGTGCTCACTTTGGCCATGGCAATGGTCTCAAACGCCTGCACCACCGGCGGCATCGGGCCTTTAGCCTTGCCGTGGGCTATGGCACGGCCCAGCAATTCCTTGCACCCGCCCCAGCCGGGTATAATCCCCACCGCACCTTCCACCAGCCCCATATACAGCTCGGCATGGGCTTCCACCGCGTGGGCGTGCAGCACAATCTCGCAGCCCCCACCCAGCGCCATGTTGTGCGGCGCAGCCACTACCGGGAACGGTGCATACTTCAGCCCCGCAAACGTGCGCTGCCCGTCGCGCAGAATCCAATCCACCAAGCCCCACAACCGCAGCTTACCGGTCAGCAGCAGCATCAAAATATTCGCCCCGACCGAAAAATTCCGCCCCTCATTATACAGCACCAGCCCCTTATACCCCATCTCCGGCAGGCGGGTTTGGGCCTCGCGCAATACCTGCAGAACCATGGGGTTAAAGCTGTTCATTTTGCTGTGCATTTCAAAGCAGGCCACACGGTCGCCAATGTCCCACACGCTGGCACTCATGTTGCCAAACAGGCGCGCCTTTTCACGCTTAATGTCCTCCAGCAGCAGCACACCTTCCGGCCGCACCACCGGCGCATAATCGCCTTGCAGGGTCATAAATTCCAGGCGGCCTTCACGCACACGGTAAAGCTTCCGCCCCGCCGCCACCTTCAAAATCTCCGGCACCTCACGGCCTTCAGCTTCCAACTTGTCGGCCAGCCAAGCGCTGCCAATCTTATCAATCAACTCAAACGGCCCGTAAGTCCAATTATACCCCAGCTTCATGGCGGTATCGATAGTCACAATATCCCCCGCAACCTCACCCACCAGCCCGGCGGCATAAGCTAACGTGCCGCCAATAACCTCCCAGGCATACCGCCCCTCCGCGCTGTCGTGGGTCAGCATCGCGCGCAGCCCACCCTTATGCAAGAACGTCTTTTTCGCCGCCAATGCCGCAGCCACCTTCGGCTTACGCGCCTTCACATACTCGCCGCTCTGCAAGTCCAGCACCAGTTTTTTCTTGTTTTCATCCAACCGATAAAACCCGCCCTTGCCCTTCCGCCCGGTGTAGCCGTCGGCAATCATTCTAGAAAGCAATGCCGGGGCATCGCCCAGTTTCATAAAGGCATCGTTGGCAGGCAGCGCCCCACGCAGGCTACTTAAAATGTGCGGCATCAGGTCCAGCCCGACCAGATCCAGCAGCCCGAACAACGCCGTCTTCGGCACACCCATCGGCTTGCCCAGCAGCGCGTCGGCTTCTTCCACGCCCACGCCATGTTCCAGCGCCTTCACCACCCCGGCATGCAGCCAATAGGTGCCAATGCGGTTGGCAATAAACCCCGGCGTATCGTTACAATCCACCACCGTTTTCCCAAGCCGGATATCCGCAAAGTCCCGCACCCGCGCGGCCACATCCGGCAGGGTGTGGGCCCCGGTCACCAGCTCCAGCAGGCGCATGTAGCGCGGCGGGTTAAAAAAGTGAGCAATCAAAAAATGCTTCTTAAAATCGGCGGGCAACCCCTTGGTCAGCACATCCAGCGGCAGGGTGGATGTATTGCTGCTCACCACCGCATTCCGGTGCCGCAGCAGCGCCAACTGGTGGTACAGCGTTTGTTTCACCTCCAGCTTTTCAATCACCGCTTCAATAATCCAGTCGCAATCGGCCACTAGCTTCAGGTCTTTGGCGGTGCTGCCGGGCGTAATCAGCGCTGCGTTTTTGGGGTGCATCAGCGCCGCAGGCTTGGTTTTCTTCAGCTTCTCAATTGCTTTGGCCGCGCCATCCGGCAGCACGTCCAGCAGCACCACGGGTATACCCGCATTCGCCACCTGCGCGGCAATGCCCGCGCCCATCACGCCCGCACCAATCACCGCCACTTTACCGATAGGTTTACCTGTCAGCTTGGCCGTCGGCTTCATTATTTTTGTCTTCACCGGGGTAACCATGGCTTAGGCTTTCTCTAAAATCATCGCAATACCTTGCCCACCACCAATACACTGCGTGGCCAGGGCATACTTGCCCTTAGTGCGCTTCAGCAAACTGGCAGCCTTGCCCACAATCCGCGCGCCCGTGGCGCCCAGAGGGTGGCCCAGTGCCAGGGCCCCACCATCCAGGTTCACCTTGGCCATGTCCAGCTTCAGCGCCTTGGCCACGGCCAGGCTTTGCGCGCTAAACGCCTCATTCAGCTCAATCACGTCCATATCGCGCAACTTCAGCCCGGCGCGCTCCAGCGCCTTGCGGGTGGCTTCCACCGGGCCCATGCCCATAATCTCCGGCGCACATCCGCTTACAGCAAAACTTTTAATAACCGCCAAAATCGGCAATTTGTGCTTTTTGGCATAGGCCTCACTCACCACCAGCACGGCGGCGGCACCGTCGGTCAGGGGGCTGCTGGTGCCGGCGGTCACGCTGCCGTCTTTGTCAAACGCAGGCTTCAGGTCGGCCAGCCCGCTTGCGGTGGTTTCCGGCCGCAGGCAGCCGTCGGCATCCACCACACCGTGCGGCGTATCCAGCGGCACAATCTCGTCGCGAAGCAAGCCCTTGGCCTGGGCGTCCGCTGCCTTTTTCTGGCTTTCCAACGCAAAGGCATCTTGTTCGGCGCGGGTAACCGCAAACTTTTTGGCCACATTCTCGGCGGTTTCACCCATGCCCATATAGGCTTCCGGCATGGTCTCATACAGCTTGGGGTTGGGCAGGGGGTTAAAGCCGCCAATCGGCACGCGGCTCATGCTTTCCACTCCGGCACAAATAAACACCTCCCCCGCCCCGGTCGCAATCGCCCCGGCGGCTATTTGCACGGCTTGCAGAGACGACCCGCAAAACCGGTTCACCGTCATCCCCGCCACATACTGCGGCAGCCCCGCAATAAACCATATCAGCCGCGCCACGTTAAAACCTTGCTCACCCTCCGGAAAGGCACAACCCACAATCACATCCTCAACATCGGCCGCCTTCACCTTGCTGCGCTTCAGCAAGGCTTTTATCACCACGGCCGCCATGTCGTCGGCGCGGGTCAAGGCAAGGGCCCCTTTGTGGGCCGGGGTAAAGGGGCTGCGGGCGTAGCCCACAATTACGGCGCGTGTCATTATCCTGTTGCCTTTCTTGTCAGTAACCATGCTTTCCGTTTGCGGCCGGGCCCGGCGGGGGCAGGGCAGGGGGCAATCGGGTGCTCGGGCTTATGGGCGGCAGCACTATCTTTTCCTGTCACCGGCGGGTTTAGCGCCTCATCCACAATATCCCAGGCGGTGCGGGTGTCATCGCTCAGCAAGCCGTGCACCCCTCCGGGTATCCAGCGCAGCACTTTCTCGGCGCTGCCCAGGCGGCGGTAAATGCGCAGCGCGCTTTGCGGCACCACCGTGCGGTCCAGCAGCCCTTGCACCACCAGCACCGGCACGCGCACCTGCGGCAGGTTGTCCCACATGTCGGCAATGGTCAGGCGCAGCTGGTTCAGCGCCGTCAGCGGAACCCGATGGTAAACCTTTCCGCTAATATCGCGGTCATACGTATAAAACCGCAGCACATCGGCCACCAGCGGCAGGCGGGCCAGCACTGCGCGCAGGGCCATGCCCAGCGGCAGCAGGTGCATGTTGCTGTCGCGCACCTTCAGCGGGGCGGCAAGGCTAATCACGCGTGCCAGCTTGGGCGGGTTTTCGGCAGCCAGTTGCAGCGCCACGGCCGCCCCGGTCGAAAACCCTACCAGCACCACCTCATCCGTAAACGCGGTCATAATCTCATAAGCCTCGCGCACCTGTGCCAGCCATTCGTGGCGGTGGCGGTCTTCCAGGTCGAGTATACTCGTCCCATGCCCCGGCAAACGCACACCCAGCACGGTGTAACCTTGCTCGCGCAGGTGCTCGGCATAGGGGCGCAGTTCGGCAGGAGTAGTGGCAAAGCCGTGCACCAGCATCACACCGGTGCGGCGGGCTTTACCGGGGGCTTGTCCTTCCGGCCGCAGCAAATAGGGGCTGCCGTGCAGGGGGTTGTCGGCGGCCAGCAGCATGTGCGGCGCCATTTTCCCGAACTTCAGCCGCAGCGCTGCATGTTCGCGCAGCATGTCGTCAAACCGCAGCTCGGCCATGTGCAGCTTTGTCAGGGCGGGCAGGCGGGCCAGCACGTCCAGCGCCACATCGTTCACGGCGGTTATCGGCTGGGCTTCGTTGGCATGCACCAGCAGGGGGTTTTCCAGCCGCACATCGTGCAGGTCCATGGTGTCCAGCAACCTGCGGGAGAACGTATAAGCATCATTGCTCACCCCCATCAGCTTGGCGCGTGTGCAGGCTTCCAAAAAGCCCACAAACCCGCGCATGGTGCCCTGGCGCAGCCCGGCATAAATATCCGGGCGGCTTAAACTCGCGTGCAAATTCACATCGGTGCGCTGTTGCAGTTCCTTCACCATCACATACAGCGCGGTATGGAAATCCCCCCGCGCCATGCGCCACACATTCCGCTCGGTCAGAATTTTCACCAGCGTGGCCACCAGGTGGTTAATGTTAATCGTCGTGCCCAAATACATCCGGCGGGCGTAGTCGTCGCGTATCGCGTCAATACGGCGGGCCAGCAGCTTCGCCATATAGCCGTCCAGCAAGTTACGCTGTTCGTCTTTCAGCGCAAAAATGTCATCCATGCTCTGGGTAGAAGAAAGAATATGGTCCAGCATCGCCAGGTGCAGGCGGCGCACGTGTTTCAGGGCGGCAATGGGGCTGCCGAACCTTATGTCCATGTCGGTGGGCCGCAGCAGCAGGTTGCCTTCAATCGTCAGCTCGTCGCGCGCACGGGCGGCGGGCGTGCCGCTAAAGCGCTCTACGCCGCGCAGCAGCAGGTTGGGGTTGGTGCGCATGGGGTAAAAGGTAATGTTGCCGGGCACAATCCGCGTGGGCTTGGCCACGGCGGCTTGCAGCTCGTCCAGGCTCAGGTTCAGGCGGTCGCACCAGTTGGCCAGCTGCACACGGTCGTTGGCCTCAAACAGGTTGCGTATGCGCCGCTTGGCCAGGTCCAGCATCAGCGCCAGCGCGGCGGCCCCCCGGTGGGGCTTGCGCACTTTGTCCGAAACCCCGCTCCACATCTTCAAATCGCCATTGGCGTCCAGCACGTGCTTGTTTTTCACCAGGCCCCCTTCAGGGAAGATAATCACTTTCCGCCCGCGCAAAATCTCTTCGGCCAAAAACGGCAGCAGGCGGGGCATGTTGGTGGGCACCGCCCCACTTTGGCGGATAATCTTCGTCAGCGTGTCATGCACATCAAACAGCCCGTGGTAGGCTACGCTGCGCACCAGCTTGCCGGTTTCACGATGAAGAATATACGGTGCAATCACCGTCTCAAAACGGGTGAAGTGGTTGAACAGGTAAATATCGCCTTCTTCCAGCGCCTGGTCGCGCTGGTCAACATGAATCTTAAGCCCCGTGCGCCGGTAAACCACATCCACCAGGCGCATGTAGCGGGCAAACACGCGCTCATCCAGCACCATGTCTTCGGGCAGCACAAAGTCCGGTGCTCCGGCAGGGCTATCCACGGTTGCGGCGGGCGCTGTCGCCAGCAAAGGCGTGCCATCCGCCAGGCGGCCCAAGGGGGTCTCGGGGGTGGGGGGCAGGGTGGGGCGGCGTGGCATGTGGGTTGGGTCCTCTGGGGTTTATGGCCCGCCCCGCGCGTTTGGGGCCCTGTCTGCTGACACTTCCGCCCCCATCAAAACCAAGCTCAACAAGGCGTTGCATCCCGCAACGCACAAAAAAGGCAGACGGGTTTCCCTATCCTGCCCAAAACACTCACAAAGCGGGCTACCGCAGCGCAAAATGCCTTAACTAAAGCTGTCAGCGGCGGGCCATGCTGCAATGCAGCGTAAGCAGGCCTGCGCGGCTGACACGCCACCCCGCCGTAAACCCGCATCGTAACCCTCTTGCCCAATGCCGCAAAACCCCTTATCAAGGCACCGGGCACCCGTAGCTCAGCTGGATAGAGTACTTCCCTCCGAAGGAAGGGGTCGTGCGTTCGAATCGCGCCGGGTGCGCCATTAAAATTCCATTCCATAGAAAAATTGCGCTCACGGCAAGAACAACGCGCACTTAAATCCATAATCTCCTCTTGCGCGTAATCGCGCCGGGTGCGCCAGTTTTTCTGCCATCACCCCCCATAAGCAACCTGTCCCAGCCAGGGGGGCACAAAAACCCTTTGTGCCAAAGCCATCCTCGGGTATAGTGTGCCGCAATTTAAACCAGCTTCTAAAGCCGCAAGATGATGATTGAAATGAGAGGTGCCGAATGACCAAGCTCGCCATAGACAGCCTGGAACCGCAGACCGACAAACCGGCCAAGGTGCGCGGCTACCCGGATAAATACCTGCCGACCGACAAGGAAGAGTACATGAACACCAAGCAGTTGGCCTACTTCCGCGACCTCCTGCTCTCCCAGCGACAAGAGCTCGTGGCCGGCAACCTCTCCACCATGCATGACCTCCGCGAAAACAGCGCGATCGAGTCCGACCTCACCGACCAGGCGACGATTGAGTACGAACAAACGCTGGAGCTGCGCAACCGCGACCGCGCCCGGAAACTTATCGCCAAAATCGACGAAGCACTCGACCGCATCCGCGACGGCGAATTCGGCTACTGCCAAGAAACCGGCGACCCCATCGGCATCGGCCGCCTGCTGGCACGCCCCATTGCCACCCTGAGCATCGAGGCCAAGCGCCGCCAGGAGAAAAAAGAAGTCAGCTACGCAGGCTAGCATGCGCACGCGGGGTGGGGCCGAGGAGTTAAATTTACCGCCGCTGGCGGCCATCCCCTATCTGCGCCGCCTGTTGGTGCCAGAAGAAAAACTCCTCTACACCGTCAAATTCCACCCCTTACGCGGCTGGCCGCTGCTGCTGGCGGCGCTGTTGTGCCTGGCGGTCAGCTATGTGTTCCCGCTGGCGGTGCTGGGCACGTTGGTGGCCGCCCTGTTCTGGTATATCCCGCTCGTCAGTAACGAGGTCGCCGTCACCGACGCCCGCCTGCTGGTGCGCACCGGCCGCTTCCAGCTGCACATGGAGGCCTTCGACGACACCAGCGTACTGCGCTGGCGGCTGGAGCAAAACGCCCTCGACGTCTTCCTCCACACCGGCCGGGTGGTGCTCCAAATCCGCGAGCAAGCCTCCGTCCGCTTCATCACCCTCAACTGGGTCTGGCACCCGCTTACGTTCCTGGAAGCCCTGCAAGCCATGCAAGACGAACACTTCCGCGCCCACACCGGCCTTTCTTCCATGCCGCAGGCCCCGCAAAACCCCTAACCAAAACCACTAACCGATGCAACCCGGCCTGCCCCCCACCGAAGTCCGCCTCAGCGCCGACAAATCCACCCTGCACATCAGCTGGCCGGGGCAGCAAGCCCCCTTATCAGCAGGCCTGCAAGCGGCCCTACCCGCCGCCCTCCCAGCTGAGTATCTGCGGGTCGAAAGCCCCAGCGCCGAGGTCAAAGGCCACGGCCCCGGCAGCGCCCGCCTGGTGGCGGGCAAACAGGCGGTGCGTATCACGGGGCTAGAGGCCGTCGGCGCCTATGCCCTCAAAATTATCTTCTCCGACGGCCACGCCACCGGCCTCTACACCTGGGCCTACCTGCAAGAGCTTGCCACCCAGCAGCCAACCCGCTGGCAAACCTACCTGAACGACCTCGCCGCCGCAGGATTGAATCGGGAAGAAGCAGCAACAGCGCCTCGCAGGCTGGCGCAGCCGCCCAAAATGGCCTAAGCTCCCGCCCGAGCATAACGGGGGGAGGCAGGGTATGAAAACTTTCACACGGGTGGCAGCCATGGCCTTGCTGGCGGTGCAGGCAGCCCACACCAACCCGCAGGCGGCCAACCCCCAGGCGGCCAACCCGCAGGCGGTTATGCAGCTGCACATTGCCGATGCCTCGGTTGCCGCCGCCGCCGCAGGCGCCAGCACCCCGTTGCGCGCGCTGCTGCAAAACCCCACCAGCACCACCTTGCAGCTGGTGGGGGCCAGCACCCCGCTTGCGGCGCAAACGCAGCTGCAAACCTATGTCACCAATGCCCAGGGGCTGGTGCACATTCAGCGCCTGCCGCAGCTGGCCTTACCGGCGGCAGGGCAGGTGGTGCTGGTGCCGGGCGTGCTAGAGCTCCAGCTCATCGGCCTGAAAACCGACCTGCAACCGGGGCTGGAACTGCCCCTGACGTTAAAATTCGACGACGGCACCACCCGCACGGTGCGGATAAAAATTACAAATTAAAATTACAGATTAAAATTCCAGAATAAAAATGACCGATGCCAACTGAAGGAGAAACCGAATGACAACCCCCCAACCCGCCATTCAGGCCAAGGGCCTGACCAAAACCTACAAACCCCGGGGCGGCGGCCCGGTGGTAGAGGCCGTCAAGGGCATCGACTTTGTGGTGAAAAAAGGCACCTGCACTGGCCTGCTCGGCCCCAATGGCGCGGGTAAAAGCACCACCATGAAAATGCTCATGGGCCTCACCCAGCGCAGCGGCGGCACGCTCGATATCTTCGGCCACGACGCCGCAGGCCTCAGCCGGGAAGAACGCACCCGCATCGCCCTGGTGCCGCAAGACGACAACCTCGACCCCGACCTGACCGTCAGCGAAAACCTGATGGTCTACGGCATGCTCTTCGGCATCTCCCGCGCGGTGCTGAAAGACCGCGTCCCCCAAATTTTGCAGTATATGCAATTGACCGAGAAAGCCGACGCCCGCGTCAACCAATTGTCCGGCGGCATGAAGCGCCGCCTCACCATCGGCCGCGCGCTCGTCAACGACCCCGACCTGCTGTTCCTCGACGAACCGACCACCGGCCTCGACCCCCAAGCCCGCGTGATGATCTGGCAACGTATTCTGGAGCTGAAAAAACAGGGCAAAACCCTGCTCCTCACCACCCACTACATGGACGAAGCCCAGCGCCTCTGCGACCACATCATCATGATCGACCATGGCAAAGTGCTCGATGAAGGCAGCCCTGCCCAGCTCATCGACAAACACGTTAAAAAGCACGTGTTCGATGTCACCAAGCCGATCCCGCTCGACCTCCCCCCGGTCGACAGCGAAGACGTGGGAGATTCCGTGTTGTTCTATGTCGAAGACGGCGCCACCTTCCGCAAAAAGCTGCCGGAAGACGCCACCTACCTCCACCGCCCCGCCAACATGGAAGACGTCTTCCTCCGCCTCACCGGCCGTAAACTGCGCGACTAATCCCGGAGCCCTCACCCTATGCCCGTCCTATCTCATTCTGCTGTTCCGCTCATGCTCCGCCCCGCGCTGGTGGTTTTCTTCCGCCAGCTCCTCTGCTGGCGCACCATGTGGCGGCAATACCTTATTTTGCGGCTGGTGGAGCCCGCCATTTTCTTCTACGGTCTCGGCGCAGGCTTTGCCATGCTCATCCCGCAAATCGGCGGGTTCGATTACAAAACCTTCCTCCTCCCAGGCTCCATCGCCATGAGCCTCATGTTCGGAAGCCTGATCGACGGATCCTACGGCGCCTACGTCCGCATCTTCATGCAGCGCACCTGGCCGTCGTTTTTGGCCACACCCACCCGCATCGCGCACATTATGGCCGGAGAAATGGCCTTCATCGGCATGCGCAGCGTGCTCTCAGCCACCATGCTGTTGTTGGCGGGCATGATGCTTGGTGCCAAAGTCAGCGTGCTGGGGTTCATCCTCGCGCTGCCGGTCATCGTGCTGCTCGCCATCACTCTCATGGCGGTGGGCTATGTCGCCACCGGCCTCGCCCGCAGCATCGACGACTTCGATTTCGTCTGGGCCTTCGTCCTCACCCCCATGATGGTCTTCTCCGGCGCCCTGGTCGACCTCCGCGTCTACCCGGAACCCATCCAATGGCTCGCACAATTCCTGCCGCTCACCCACGGTGTGGCGGCCATCCGTGGCCTGCTGCTGGGCACCATCGGCCCGTTGGGTGTTTTTGGGCACATGGCGGCGCTGCTGGCCATCCTGGCGGTGTGCGCCACCCTGGCCCACCACTTGCTGAAACAAAGGCTGACCGACTAATGACATCCGTAATCTACCTCCGCGACTTCTTCGCCAACATCCGGCCCATTCTGCTGCGCTTCGGCTACGAGTACCGCACCGTCTGGAAGGCCCAAATCGTCCGCGACCTCATCGACCGCCTGCTCTACCTCTTCGCCTTCGGCTTTGGCATGGGCGCACTGGTCACCAGTATGGATGGCATGCCCTATCTCACCTTCCTCGTCCCCGGCATCGCCGCCAGCACCGGCGTGTTTGTCATGACCATGGCGATGACCTATGGCGTGTGGGAGCGCTCCACCAGCTACAAGCTCTACCCCGCCTGGCTGGCCACCCCGGTGCGCCTGCCGCAAATTCTCATGGCGGAGCTTCTCTATGCCACGCTGCGCACCCTGCCCAGCATCCTCATCCTGTTCCTGCTCGCGGGCTTCGTGCTCGGCGCCATTCCCAGCTTCTGGGGGGCGGTGCTGGCGCTGCCGGTGCTCATGCTCGCCAACCTGGCGTTTGGCGCCATAGCCATGTGCTTTACGGTGCACATCTACCGCCCGCTGCACTTTGCCTACGTCAACACCCTCTGGGCCACGCCCATGTTCCTGTTCTCGGGCGTGTTCTTCGACCTCTCTCAAGCCCCCGCCCCGCTCTACTGGTTCTCGCAGGCGTTGCCGCTCACCCACGTCATCAGCCTGGTGCGCCCGCTGCTCACGGGGCAAGAGCTCACAGCCCTGCAAGTCGTCACCGACCTCGGCGTGCTCCTCACCCTGTTTATAGGCGGTTATGCCTACGCCTGCTGGCGCTTCCAAAAACGCCTGCTCGACTAAGAAGGAATCTCAACAATGCGCGAAATCGTCTTCGATACCGAAACCACCGGCTTTGGCGTGGAAGAACACCGCATTGTCGAAATCGGCTGTGTCGAAATCATCAACCGCCTGCCCACCGGCCGCACCTTTCATAAATACCTGAACCCCGAGCGCGACATCGACTTCGGCGCCACCAAAGTCCACGGCATCACCAACGAGAAAGTCGCCAGCGCCCCCTTCTTCCGCGACATCGCCCACGACCTCCTCGACTTCTTCAGCGACGCCCCCTTGGTGGCCCACAATGCCGAGTTCGATTATTCCTTCATGAACATGGAGCTCCAGCGCATGGGCCTGCCGCCGCTGGCCAACCCGATGGTCGACACCCTCGTCATCGCCCGCCAGAAGCTCCCCGGCCAGCGCCATAACCTCGACAGCCTCTGCAAGTTTTACAGTATCGACCTCTCTGCCCGCACCTTCCACGGCGCACTGCTCGACGCCCAACTGCTGGCCGATGTTTATGTCGAGCTGCAAGGCGGCCTCCAGGCAGGCTTCGACCTCGAAACCAACACCAGCACCGCCGCAGGCAAAGTGCTGGAAGGCGCGCTGGAATCCAACCTCGCCAAACTCGGCACCACCACCCGCAGCGTGCAGGCCACGCCGGACGAAATCGAGGCCCACAAAGCCTTCCTCCAAAAATTCGTCCCCAACTCCAAGTGGCTGCAAGAAAATTAACACCATATAACCCTTGTAAACCGTCAAAGATCTCTCTATCTCCATCTCACACCGACCAAAGGCATATCTGTTTTCAGCATTTAACGTGGAATTCCACGATACTGAAAAGAGGTATGCCTTTGGTTTTTTTGCCATACAAGGAGAACACATGGCACAGGCATCTTTCATCAATAAAATCAACGACAAGCTTGCGGCGGGCGTAACGCCCGAGCAGGCGGCCGAAATCCTCAGCGAATGGGGTAGCTTCGACCCCGACCAGACCGGGGGCTACCTCACCATCGAGTACGACGGAGTCGAAGACAACTACTTCGTCGACTTTGTCGTGAAAGACGGCAAAGTCGTCTACACTGAATTCGAAAGGGATTTTGGACAATATTCGGAATAATCGGAAGTTATCGTTTACTGTGGCCCGTGCATCGCACGGGTCACAGTTGTTCAAGAAACGCATTATCACTCGCTTGACGCAAGTGCTAATACCCCCTATAAAAGACACATGGAGAACACCAAAAAACCTGCGGCCGGGGTGCAAAGCCTGCCGGCCGACCTCAATCCCCGCGCCGCCCAGGTGCTGGCCGACGTGGTGGAAACCTACACCACCCACGGTGAACCCGTGGGCAGCAAAGCGCTGGTCGAAAGCGGGCGTTACCAACTCTCCGGCGCCTCCATCCGCAACGTGATGCAAGACCTCGAACACATCGGCCTCATCAAAAGCCCGCACACCAGCGCCGGGCGCGTACCCACCGAAACCGGCTACCGCTATTACGCCCAACATTTGGTAGAAACCGCCGAACCCGATGCCGCCGTCAAGCAGGCCATCCAAAGCCAGGTATCCCCCAGCAAAGGCTTCTCGCAACTCACGAAAGACGTCACCAGCGTGCTCAGCCACGTCACCAACTGCGCCGCGCTGGTCACCGCCCCCAAGCGAGAGAACGACACGCTGGAAACCATGGAATTCATCCGCCTCTCTGGCAACCGCGTGCTGGTGGTCATGGTTACTGCGTCGGGCGAAATCGAAAACCGCATCATGGACGTACCCGAGTTCATCAGCGCGGAAGACCTGAAAAAGGCCGCCAAAACCCTTCACCCCATCGTTATGGGCCACACGCTGGATGAAGCTAAGGCCGCCATGATCTCCGGCCTGGCCGAACAGCGCGGGCAGGTGAACAGCATGATCGACCAGATGATGCAGGCCGCCAACGAATGGGGCCAGCCGGTCACTGCCGACGGTGCCATGGTGGTGGCAGGCAGCACCAACCTGTTCCAGTACCCAGAGCTCGTACGTGATAAGCTCCAGGGCCTCATTAAAGTCTTCGAAGAAAAACGCCTGCTCATGGCGCTGGTAGAAGAAGTCCGTACCAGCAATGGCGTCAAAATCTTCGTCGGCGGAGACGTCCCCGTGCTGGGGGCCGAAGATCTCGCCGCCGTCGCCGCCCCCTACGGTGCCAAGGCGGCCCAACCCTCCGGTGCCAAAACGCTGGTTGGCACGGTCGGCGTCATCGGCCCCATGCGGATGGACTACCGCCGCACCATGGGTGTGGTCGACTACACCCGCAGCCTGCTCGACAGCGTCCTGAAATAACCACCAGACTCAACACGGAGACTTACCCATGACCGACCCGTTGCACAACCCCGCCATGCCAGCCACCCCGCCGGAAGTCGACGCCGACGGCCAACCGCTGGAAACCGCCCCCCTCGACGAAACTGCCATTCCCGGCGACGCCATCCCTCACGACAACCTGCACACCCTGCTGGAAAAAGAGCGCGACGAATGGAAAGACAAAGCCTTCCGCGCCGCCGCCGAGGCCGAAAATACCAAGCGCCGCGCCGCGCAAGAGGCCGCCGACGCCCGCCAATACGCCATCAGTAAATTCGCGGCAGATGTTCTCGGCGTGGGTGACAACCTCGCCCGCGCCCTGGCCGCACCGGAAGGCAATGAGAAGGCCCTGCGCGAAGGCATCCTCATGACCGCCACCCAACTGCAATCTATGCTCGGCCGCCACGGCGTACAGGCCATTGCGGTCAAGCCGGGCGACACCCTCAACCCGGAACTCCACCAGGCCATGACCGAAACACCCACCACCGACCACGCCCCCGGCACCATCGTGCAAGAGCTCCAGGCCGGTTTCACCATCGGTGGCCGCCTCCTCCGCCCCGCCCTGGTGGTCGTGGCCAAAACACCCGAACAAGGGCAGTAACATGCAGCTGGAAATCGAAGCCAAATATTTAAACATTCATACGGATGAATGCCGCGATAATCTCGCGCGGCTGGGCTATACCTGCACGCACGAACGCCGCCTCATGAGCCGCTATACCTATTTGCTAGAAGAAAACAACGAAGCCAAAGATGGGGGCAAATGGGCGCGGGTGCGCAACGAAGGCGACCGGATCACCATGACTTACAAGCACGCATTCGACCGCAGCCGTATCGACGGCACGGAAGAAGTGGAATTCGAAGTCAGCAGTTTCGAAGCCGCCAACCAGTTTATGCTCAAACTCGGCTTCACCAAGCGCCTCCAGCAAGAAAATTACCGCGAGACATGGCGTAAAGGCGATATTGAAGTAACCCTGAACGAATGGCCTGCTCTTGCCCCCCTGGCCGAAGTGGAAGGGCCGGATGAAGCCAGTGTTCAAGCCGCAAGCCAAGCCTTGGGCTTCGATTACACCCAAGCAGTTTTCGGCGGCGTAGGCGCAATTTATAAAGCTTGCAATGGCTGGGACATGGATTTTGTGACAGAACTCACATTTGCCCGCGCCGAGGCAATTACCGCCGAAATGAACAAGAGGCTCACAGCATGACCGCCGCCGCCAAACAAGGCCTCCACACCATCACCTGGATGCAAACCGGCAGCAACCAGCAGCTGGACTTTGCCGCCGACGAATGGATCGTGCTGCCGATCGACCTCATCGCTCGCAGCCTGGCCAACACCTGCCGCTACAACGGCCAGTGCAGCCGCTACTATAGCGTGGCCGAGCACAGCGTGCACATCTCGCACATGGTGCCGAAGGAACTCGCCCTGGCCGCCCTGCTGCACGACGCCAGCGAGGTATACGTGGGCGACATGCCCCCCATGCTCAAGCGCTACATTGCAGGCGCCACCGCCGTCAGCTTCAAAGACCTCGAGCACAAAGCCACCAGCGCCGTCGCCCGCGGCTACGGCATCCCGCTGGAGCATCTCGAAAGCCCCATCATTAAAAATTTCGACCGCCGTATTCTGACCGACGAAACCCAGCAACTCATGCCGCCGCATGCCTATTGGGAGGAGTACAAAATCACCTACCAGCCCACCGGCATCGTGCTGGAGTGCTGGTCGCCGGAAGAAGCCAACCGCCGCTTCCTGGCCCGCTTTGAAGAGCTAGGCGGCCAGCAAGTAAGTCAAGAAGGGTAAAAGGCGATGGACAAAGGTCACATTCAGGCGAGGCATCAGACGTTTGATGAATGTTCTCATTCGCACGACGGAGTCGAATTCTGGTACGCCCGTGATTTACAGGTTCAGTTGGGTTATGCCCGTTGGGAAAATTTTGTAACCGCGATTGAACGGGCAAAAGTATCATGTTCTACGTTTAATCAAGAAGTTAACGACCATTTTCGTGGCATCACGAAAATGGTCGACCTAGGCTCGGGCGCGCAACGTTCGACCGAGGATTATATGCTGACGCGCTATGCTTGTTATCTGATTGCCCAGAACGGCGATGTCCGTAAGCCTGAAATTGCTTTTGCCCAAGCGTATTTTGCCATGCAGACGCGTAAGCAAGAGTTACTGGAAGAGCGTTTGCACCAGCTGGAACGGGTTGAAGCTCGCCAAAAGTTGGCCGAGACAGAAAAAATTCTGTCGGGGGTACTTTACGAGCATGGTGTTGATGATAAGGGCTTCGCTTTCGTACGGTCTGCGGGAGATGCCGCATTGTTCGGTATTGCCACCAAAGGCATGAAGAAACGGCTAGGCGTACCTGATACGCGACCATTGGCAGACTTTTTGCCGACAGTTACCCTAAAGGCTAAAGAGTTCGCGGCAGCGCTAACCGGGTTTAATGTGCAAAAAGATAACCTAAGCGGTGTGCCGCAAGTTACACAGGAGCATGCCAAAAATAATAAAGCTGTACGCCAAGCAATGCTGGCGCGGGGTGTTCAACCCGAAAATCTTCCCCCAGAAGAAGATATCAAAAAGGTTTCCACTCGCTTGAAAGGCGAAACCAAAGCGTTGATAAGCGAAACCCACACGTTACCAAAAGATAAAGATCAAGAGTAAAAGGAGCAATCACATGAGCAAAGTCATCGGTATCGACCTCGGCACCACCAACAGCTGCGTGTCCATCATGGACGGCAAAGAAACCAAAGTGCTGGAGAACAACGAAGGTGCCCGCACCACCCCCAGCATCGTGGCGTTCACCAAAGACGGCGAACGTCTCGTCGGCCAACCCGCCAAACGCCAGGCGATTACGAATGCCGAAAACACCGTCTTCGCCTTCAAGCGCCTCATTGGCCGCCGGTATGACGACAAAATGGTCGACAAAGCCAAAGAACACAGCCCCTTCAAAATCGTGAAGGCCAGCAACGGCGACGCCTGGGTCGACGCTGGCGGCAAGCAAATGAGCCCCTCCGAGCTCTCCGCCATGGTGCTGCAAAAAATGAAGGACACCGCCGAAGCGTATCTGGGCGAAAAGGTCACCCAAGCGGTCATCACCGTGCCCGCCTACTTCAACGACGCCCAGCGCCAGGCCACCAAGGACGCCGGTAAAATCGCCGGGCTGGACGTCCTCCGCCTGGTCAACGAACCCACCGCCGCCGCCCTGGCTTATGGTCTGGGAGAAGACGTCAAAGGCCACAAAACCGTGGCGGTGTACGACCTCGGCGGCGGCACGTTCGATGTCTCGATCCTCGAAATCGGCGACGGTGTGGTCGAAGTGAAGGCCACCAATGGCGATACCTTCCTGGGCGGAGAAGACTTCGACAGCCGCATCATCAGCTGGATGGCCGACGAGTTCAAAAAGAAGGAAGGGGTGGACCTCACCAAAGACAAACTCGCCCTCCAGCGCCTGAAGGACGAAGCCGAAAAGGCCAAGAAAGAACTCAGCAGCACCACCAGTATCGAAATCAACCTGCCGTTCATCACGGCGGACGCTAGCGGCCCCAAACACCTGCAAATGACCCTCTCCCGCGCGAAGCTGGAAAGCCTCGTCGACGACCTCATCCAGGGCACGCTCACCCCCTGTAAAGCCGCCCTGAAGGACGCGGGCGTCGACGCCAAAGCCATCGACGAAGTGGTGCTGGTCGGCGGCATGACGCGCATGCCCAAGGTGCAAGAAGTGGTCAAGAGCTTCTTCGGAAAAGACCCCCACAAAGGCGTGAACCCCGACGAAGTCGTCGCCATCGGCGCCGCCATCCAAGGGGGTATCCTCCGCGGAGACGTCAAAGACGTGCTGCTGCTCGATGTCACCCCGCTCAGCCTGGGTATCGAAACGCTGGGCGGCGTGTTCACCGCGCTGATCGACCGCAACACCACCATCCCCACCAAAAAGTCGCAGGTGTTTAGTACGGCGGCCGATAACCAGAACGCCGTCACCATCAGCGTCTTCCAGGGCGAGCGCCCCATGGCGGCGGACAACAAACTGCTCGGCCAGTTTAACCTGGAAGGCATCCCCCCCGCACCCCGCGGCGTGCCGCAAATCGAGGTGACGTTCGATATCGACGCCAACGGCATCGTGAACGTCAGCGCGAAGGACAAAGGCACCAACAAAGCCGCCAACGTGGTCATCAAGTCCGATGGCGGCCTCTCCGATGCCGATATCGAACGCATGGTGAAAGAGGCCGAAGCCAACGCCGACGCCGACAAAGCCAAGCGGGAAGGGGTGGAAGTGCGCAACCAGGCCGAAGCGCTGGTGCACAGCACCGAGAAAGCGCTGAAGGAGCACGGCGACAAGGTCTCAGCCGATATTAAATCGAAAATCGAGACCGAACTTGCCGCCACCAAGGAACTTTTGAGCAAGGAAACACTTGACAAAGCAGCGCTGGAGTCCCAAACGGAGAAACTAAGCGAGGTCAGTATGGAGCTCGGCAAGGCGATGTACGAAGCCCAGACGAAAGACGCGGCCTCGGCATCCTCCGGCACACAAGCCAACGACGACGGCAGTGTCGACGCCGACTACACCGCCACCGACGACAAGCCAGAGGGCAAGCCCACGGGCGACGACGACGGCAAAGCCGCCTAACCGGCAGCCCAAAAAAGAATAGCAACAAGGGGGTCGCCACGCGGCCCCCTTGTGCGCATTCCACATGTGCCGGGGCCACCAACGAGACAAAACAGGAGCACCGCCATGAGCACCATGGTCACATTCACCCCCACAGCGCGCGCCATGGCCGCGCTGCTGCTGGCGTTCGCGCTGTTGGTGCTGGGCGCCACCGTGGCCCATGCCGATGGCTACCAATCGGGCAGCAGTGGGTATAGCTTTCTCAACTGGAGCGGCAGCGGTAACACCAACAATGGCTACACCGGCAGCAGCGGCCAAATCAACCGCCCCCACCGGTCTGACTGGAACCAAGCCCTGCGCGAATGGCGCGAGTATAAAAACTACCAGCAACAGCAAAACAACCAGCGCTCCACAGCCGCCTGCGGGTTCACCGGCGCCCCCAGCTATTGCTACCGCCTGGTCACCAAGCCGCGCTACCCCGCCGAATACCGCGTCGTGCGCTACTAAGTCCCCTCTCTGTACCTAAAAAACCGCAGCTAAAAAATCCGTCTAAATTACGGCTTTTGCCGCCACTTTGGCAGGCGGATGACTTGACCTTGCTGGCACTCCCATCTATAAAGTGCTAATGGCTCGCGATTATTACGACATTCTTGGGGTGGCAAAATCCGCCGACGAAGCGGCGCTTAAAAGTGCCTACCGCAAAAAGGCGATGGAATTCCACCCCGACCGCAACCCCGGCGATGCCAAGGCCGAAGCGCATTTTAAAGAGGTCAACGAGGCCTACGATGTCCTGAAGGACCCCCAAAAACGCGCGGCGTACGATAGATTCGGGCCCGAGGCCTTTGCAGGCGGGGGCATGGGCGGCGCACGCGGCCCGCAGGGCGGCGGCTTCGGCCAAGGGTTTGGGCAAGGCCAAGGGCAGGGGGGCTTCCACTTTGAGGGCAATTTCGAAGATATCTTCGAAGACCTCATGGGCGGCCTCTTCGGCGGTGGCGGCCAGCAAAGCCGCAAAAGCCATGTGCAACGCGGCGCCGACCTCCGCTACAACCTGGAAGTCTCCCTCCAAGACGCCTGCACCGGCACCAAGGTCAACCTCACCTTCCCCACTACCATTGCTTGCGAAACCTGCGCAGGCTCCGGCGCCAAACCCGGCTCCAAACCGCAAACCTGCGGCACCTGCGCGGGCTCCGGCAATGTCACCTTCCGCCAGGGCTTTTTCCAGATGAGCCGCACCTGCCCGGACTGCGGCGGCACCGGCCAGGTCATTAAAGACAAATGCAAAGATTGCTCCGGCACCGGCCGCACCCGCCACACTAAAAAATTGCAGGTCACCATCCCGGCGGGGGTCGACGACGGCACCCGCCTGCGCCTGGCCGGAGAAGGCGAGGCCGGCACCCACGGCGGCCCCGCCGGAGACCTCTACGTCTTCGTCCAAATGGCCAAGCACCCCCTGTTTGCGCGCGATGGCCAGCACCTGCATATCGAAGTCCCGGTGAATATGTACGACGCCGCCCTCGGCGCCGAAATCCAGATCCCCACACCCGAAGGCGGCAAAACCGCGCTCAAAATTCCCGCAGGCTCGCAACCGAACGATAAAGTGCGCCTGCCCGGTCTCGGCATGCCCGCCATGGGCCGCCCGAAGGAGAAAGGCGACATCGTCGCCCACCTCCACGTCACCGTGCCCCAGCACCTCTCCAAAAAGCAGAAAGAGGCCCTGCAAGCCCTCCGGGAAGGCCAGGAACCCGGCCGCGCCGAATCCAGCTTCCTCTCCAAACTCAAAAAATTCTGGAACGAATAAATCAGGGAACAGAAAAAAGCGCCCCAAGGGCGCTTTCTGATAACTCACAACGGCCCACTGGCAACTAAAGCTATTTAAATAATAATTT
>DIUO01000038.1 GCA_002422365.1 Proteobacteria bacterium UBA6156 | reverse complement strand
GAT
This sequence comes from Proteobacteria bacterium UBA6156, assembly GCA_002422365.1. Classification (GTDB taxonomy): domain Bacteria; phylum Pseudomonadota; class Alphaproteobacteria; order UBA2136; family UBA6156; genus UBA6156. The sequence goes on along the minus strand of DIUO01000038.1, from coordinate 2,688 downwards.
AACGTGGTGCACGTGGTGTTTGACGGCAAGGGTGAGTATATGGGTGCCGGAGAGGTGGCCTATAAAAAAGTGAGGCGTGTGAGCATGGTGCGTGTGGAGCCCATGGTGCTTGACCCGGTGGTGTTGCTGCCATGATGACGCGTAGCTTAGTATTAGCGGCCATGGTGGTGGGGCTGGCCGGGTGCGGCAGCAAGCCCGACCCGGCCTTGGTTGATAAAGCATGCCCCCCACGCCCGGTGCAGATGGCGCTGGCCAACCAGCAGTTTATTACCGACCGGATTGTTGTGGGTGAGACGCCTGAGAAAGCGCTCCGGCAGATGAAAAAGCCTTACCGCAAAGCGACGCTGGAACGGTATGGCGAGACCATGCGTGTGACGTTTTACATGACCGGAGTGGGGGGTTGCAGCTGGCTGGCCGGTTGGGACCCGCTGACGCCGGTGATTGTGCGTGACGGTGTGGTGGTGGGCTATGGCGACGGGACGTTGACCGAGCTGCTGCACCAAGGCTGGCAGATAACCGAAGCGACGTGGCCCTGGCAAAGTTACGGTTATGGGTATTTGCCGCGCAAATAAGCCGCAGGCGAGTGGGGGGTGAGGGCGGCTTAGGGCCGCCTTACGGTGATGTGAGTATTGCTTGACAGCTCTACACTTTTTGGGCACAAGGCAGGTATTATCCAACCCCCAACCGAACAAGGGAATTACCCCAGATGACCGTGCAGCGTACCCTGAGCATTATTAAACCCGATGCCGTTAAGAAAAACGTAATGGGCCAGATTGTGAGCCGCTTTGAACAAGCCGGGCTGAAGGTTGTGGCGATGAAGAAGGTGCACCTTACCGCCGAAACCGCCGGAGAATTTTATGCCGAGCACAAAGAGCGCCCGTTTTTTGGTGAGTTGGTTGGTTTTATGACCAGCGGCGGCTGCTACCCGCTGGTGCTGGAAGGCGAAAATGCCATTCTGAAAAACCGCGAGCTGATGGGTGCCACCAACCCGACCAAGGCAGAAGCGGGGACGATCCGGCATGATTTTGCTTTGCCTTGCACTGACCTTTCGGCCAATGCCGTGCACGGCAGCGACAGCGAAGACAGCGCCAAGCGCGAGATTGCTTACTTTTTTGGAGCCGCAGAACTGCTGTAAATGGCAGCGCATGGCTTGCGTGACGCTGAAAATGCGGCATGATGAGGGCTCGGGAAGGAGCCCTTTTTATGTGGATTGGTAAGATGTTTGCGGCGGTTGCCGGTATGATGTGGATGACAGGCAGCCTGCTTGCGCTGGATGTGGATGCCGTGCGCAGCGGAATGGGGGAAGAAAGTCTGGTGCCGATGGTAGTGACGCCGACGGCTGGGGTGCCGAGTGCGGCCAGCCCTACGGCGGGGAATGTGGATGTGAACCCGGCTGTGGCAGTGAGTGGTACGGCTGCGGGGAGTGAGGGAGTGGGTGAGGTTTTCCGGGTGAGTGGTGTGGTGGTGGATTTGAAGGACACCCAAGGTTTTGGCCGCGATGCCGCGCTGGAAGGGGCCGCCCGCGAGAGCCTGCCCAAAGTGTTGGTGCGCATGGGGCAAACGCCTGAGGCCGCTACGAAAAACGTGAAGAACCTGGGCAGCGCGATGCGGTTTGTGCAGGGGTATAAAGTGGTGAAAGAAAGCCTGATACCGCATTATAGCCTGACGGCCGACCTGACCTTTAACGAAGCGATGCTGATGAAAAATTTTGGTGCCGTGCGCGCGCCTGTGGCTGCGGTGAGCGCCACGGTTGCTGCGGACCAGGTTGCGATAACCCCGGCTGCGCCGCTGCGGCAGTGGGTGGTGACGCTGGAGAATGCGTCTCCGGCCCAGGTGGACCGGGTGAGGGGGAATTTGAATGCGCAGGCCTCGAGCCAGGCGGTTTACCGGGTGTTAACCAGCACCCGCGCCGAGCTGTTGGTGGAAACGCCGCTGGATGCCGCCCAGTTGCAGGCTGCGGCTGGTGAGCCGGTGCGGATTGAGGCGTTTGCCGAGATTAGGCCTGCGGCGGTTGAGGAGGTTCCGGTTGTGGTGGGGCCCGAGCTGACCCCGTGGCAAGGGCAGGATGATAAGCCGGTGGTGCCGGGTGAAGTTGTGCGGCCGTTGCTCCCCTGGAGCCGGTTTTAGAGACTAGGGGCAGGGTATGCGGCAGCTGTTGCTTGATATTACGGCCCTGCCGCGCTACCACGCCAGCCGCTGGCTGACCACCGAAGGCACGCGCGAAGCGGAAGAAGCCCTGCGGGGCAGCCACCCCTGTGTGTGCCTGTATGGCCCGCCGGGCGGGGGGAAAAGCCACTTGCTGGCGCTGGCGGCAAGCCAGGGGGCTGTGGTGGGCGATAAGCTGGAAGAATTGGGAGAGGAGGGGCAGGAGAGGCTCTTCCATGCCCTGAACGCCAAAGTGCCGGTTGTTGTGGCCAGCAGTTTGCCGGTGGCCCAATTGGATAACCTGTTGCCCGATTTGAAAAGCCGCCTGCTGACTGGCATGCAGATTGAAGTGAGGCCGCCGAGCGATGACGACCTGAAGGCGTTGCTTAAACATTGGGCGGAGGTTATGCAATTGACCTTGCCGGATGCGGTGGCGGATTACATTCTGACCCGCGCAGCCCGCAGCACCCACGAACTGGCAAGCCTGATGGCCCGCCTGGATGCGCTGAGTTTGGAACAGAAGCGGGCGGTGACGGTTCCGCT
>DIUO01000043.1 GCA_002422365.1 Proteobacteria bacterium UBA6156 | reverse complement strand
CCTTGAAATCCAAAACAAATGAGTGTATTCAAAACATCAGACGCACCAAATTTTCTCCAACGCCACGGAGGTTCCCATGGCCCTGATTATCCTCGTCGAAGACACCCTCGACCAGCTCACCCTGATGACGCAAGCCCTCAAAATGGCAGGCTTCGAAGTCCTCCCCTGCCGCTACTTCTACCAGGGGTACAAGGCAATTACCGACAACGCCTTCAACCCGGAGCTCGCCGCCATCCTTAGCGACTCCGACCTCGGTACCGACGTGCACAACGGGCAAACTATCTACGCCTTTGCTCATCATGCGCTGGTGGACAAAATCCCTTTCATCGGCTCGAGCTTCGCCATGAAGGATTGGGAAAACCTGGCCGCGTTGGTCAAAGATCCCAACCTCTACCTCATCCCCAAGAACAATGATGGCTGGGACATCCCCGCCGTCCTCGCCAAGCTCGCCGAGCTCGGCATCACCCCCTAAGGCCCCCTCAGGCCGCAGAAAAGCCCCCACCATCCGGCGGGGGCTTTTCTGCGGAGCAAGGTTAGGCGTCAGCCTTCCCAAACTCCTGCAACGGCTTAAACACGTTGGCGAGTTTGCTTTCTTCCCACGTCTGCATGTTCACCGGGCTGTGGGCCGTCTCTTCGGTGCTGGCGGCCAGCATCGCGTCAAAGGCTTCGTCCCAGTTACCGCGGGTAGAGGCCTTGGCGTACTCCGTCGAGCGCTGCTCAAAGAAGTTCGCATGCTCATCCGCGTTCAGCATCAGGTCCATCCAGGGCAGCGGGTTTTTCCCCACGTTATAAATCGGGTCAATGTTCAGGCTGCGCAGGCGGCGGTCGGCAATAAAGCGGATGTAATCCTGCACATCCTTCGGCGTCATGCCTTCAATCGGGCCCATTTCAAAGGCAAGGTCAATAAACTTGTCTTCCATGTCCACAATCTTCCGGCAGGCTTCGGTAATTTCCGTTTTCAGGCGGTCGTTCCAAATGCTCGGGTTTTCTTGCACAAAGGTATTGAACAACTTGATCATGCTCTGCACATGCAGGGTTTCGTCACGCACGCTCCAGGTCACAATCTGGCCCATGCCCTTCATCTTGTTAAAGCGGGGGAAGTTCATCAGCATCGCAAAGCTGGCAAACAAACTCAGGCCTTCGGTAAAGGCGGCAAAAATCGCCATCGCCACCGCAATGCTGTGGTCGTCGTCCACGTTCACGTTGTGCAAAAAGTCGTATTTGTCCTTCATTTCCGAGTATTCCATAAACGCGCTGTACTCGGTCTCGGGCATACCAATGGTGTCCAGCAGGTGGCTGTAGGCCGCAATGTGCACGGTTTCCATGTTGGCAAAGCTGGTCATCATCATCAGCACTTCGGTGCTCTTAAACACCTGCGTGAAGTACTTCAAATACGCGCCGTTCACTTCCACGTCGCTTTGCGTAAAAAAGCGGAAAATCTGGGTCAGCAGGTTTTTCTCAGCTGGGTTCAGCTCGGTGTTCCATTGCTTCACGTCGTCGGCCATCGGCACTTCTTCCGGCAACCAATGGATACGCTGCTGCATCAGCCAGCTTTCATAGGCCCAGGGGTAGCTGAATGGCTTGTAGCCGATACGTTCTTCCTTGAGGTTTGGCATGGTTCGTCCTTCCTTTACATGTTGTTTGGCAATGGCCTGCTGGCTCATTTTGGCCGCTGCAGGTTCAAAGTTGATGACACTTGCCGTCATTGCCCGTTCTCCTTTGGTTAAGGGCGGCACATAACCATGCGCCTCCCCGCCGGAAAGGCCGTCCCCTCGCGGGGCATCCCCTCCCAAACTGTGTAATATTCTCCCCAGTCGCCTTAGGTTATCCACCCGTTCCGGCCACCGTTCAACCCTTATTTTCCAAGGGGTATTCGGTGGTTATAACCTCCCAAAGCCCCAGAGAATATCCCTCCTCACCCAGCTACTAGCACGGGGGTGGGTTTTGAAGGGAGGGGGACTCCCCTCCCTTCGTACTAAAAGCAATTCCAGAGCACCCGAGAGGAAACGAGACCATTTTCTGCAAAGCAAGAAAATGGGCGGTTTCCGAAGGGATGACCGGAGCTCCCGAATCGCCCGTCCGATGCGGTCGACCTACTGACAAGCCAAACACTCCTCATAAGTCTGAGAACGACCTTCAGTCCCCGTCGCCTTCATCTGCACCTGCGCCTTGGGCTGGTTGCCCCCGGGCAGGCTCACCACTTCGGCACGCTGCAGGCTCTTGCTGCGGCAGTAATACAGGCTCTTAATGCCTTTTTTCCACGCCATGTAGTGCAGCATGTGCAGGTCGCGCTTGTGCACGTCGGCGGGCAAAAACACGTTCAGGCTCTGGCTTTGGCAAATAAACGGCGTGCGGTCGGCGGCGTGCTCAATCAGCCAGCGCTGGTCAAGCTCAAACGCGGTCTTGAACACATCGCGCTCCACATCGGTGAGAAAATCCAGGTGCTGCACACTGCCGCCGTTCACGGTAATGCTCGTCCAGGTGTCTTCGTCGTCCATGTTGTAGGTCTGGAGAACCTTCTTCAGGTGCTTGTTGCGCACGTTAAAGGTGCCTTCCAGCGTCTTGTGGTTATAGCTGTTGCTGGGGTAGGGCTCAATGCCGGGGCTGGCGTTGCCGCAATAAATGCTGCTGCTCGCGTTGGGCGCAATCGCAATCTTGTGGCTAAAGCGCTCCTTCACCAGCATTTCGGCGGCATCCGGGTTGGGGCCGCGCTCTTCGGCCAGCAGCAGGCTGGCTTTGTCGGCCTGTTCCTTGATGAACTTGAACATCTTCTTGTTCCACACCTTGGCCATCACGCTCTCAAACGGCACACCCTTCATTTGCAGAAAACTGTGGTAGCCCATCGCACCCAAGCCCACGGCACGCTCGCGCATGGCGCTGTAGCGCGCGCGCTCCATCGGCTCGGGTGCCCGGTCAATAAAGTCCTGCAAAATATTATCCAGGTAGCGCATCAGGTCTTCAATAAAGCGCGGCTCCTGGCTCCATTCCTCAAAGTATTCCAGGTTCACGCTGCTCAGGCAGCACACCGCCGTGCGTTCCTTGTTGTATTGGTCAACCCCGGTCGGCAGCACAATCTCGCAGCACAGGTTGCTCATTTTCACGCTCAGCCCGGCCTTTTTCTGGTAGTCCGGCAGCGCCTTGTTCACGTTATCAATATACAGAATATACGGCTCGCCCTGCTCCATGCGGCTGGTCAGCAGCTTAATCCAAATGTAGCGCGCCTTCACCTGCTTCACGGTGGCGCCGGTTTTCGGGCTCTTCAGGTCATACAGGCTGTCGGTTTCCACCGCGCGCATAAAGGCGTCGTCAATCACCACGGCGTTGTGCAAGTACAAAGCCTTGCGCATCGGGTCGCCGCCGGTGGGCTTCCGAATATCAATAAACTCCTCAATCTCCGGGTGGTGTATATTCAAATACACCGCCGCCGCACCGCGCCGCGCACTGCCTTGGTCAATGGCGCGGGTCATGCTGTCTTGCACCACAATAAAGGGCACAATCCCGGTGGTCTTACCGTTAATGCCCACCTTCTCGCCAATGCTGCGCACGTTGCTCCACAGGGTGCCAATGCCGCCGCCGTTGCTCGATATCGCCACGTTCTCATTCCATGTGCGGGTAATGCCGCCCATGCTGTCTTCCACTTCGTTCAGAAAGCAGCTAATCGGCAGCGCACGGGTGGCCCCGCCGTTGGCCAGCACCGGGGTGGCGGGCACAAACCACAGCTTGCTCATATAGTCATACAGGCGCTGGGCGTGGGCGCTGTCGTCGGCATAGGCTTTGGCCACGCGGGCAAAGGCATCTTGCGGCTTTTCGCCGGGCAACAAATAACGGTCGCGCAGGGTGGCCTTCCCGAAGTCGGTCAGCAAATTTTCGCGGTCGTAATCCACCTGAACGTCATACATGTCCGTTACATCCTTTTTGTCATCTTTATCTCCACACGGCCCTTCGTTCGCCGGTGCCCGCATCATGTCAGGCAGTCGGGTGGGCCGTATAAACTTACCGCAGGCTTTCCCAGGGGGTGGGTCCGCGTCCATCAAGGGGGCAAAACGCCATCCCCCGAGCCTTATCGCAGGCGCACATCGCACCACTCTCTTACGGCAGGGGAGGCAGCACACAGCTCTCTCTCCGGTATGTCCGCATATTCCCCCCTCCTTTCCTCCCTGCCAAGTCCCCTTAACCATCTGATGTTTCCACCAACACCCTGAAAACATGACCCTACATGCCTCTTTTTTAAGCACCAACCCACACCCCCTACCCACTACCCCCTGTGTCTTTTCTGTGCACCCAACCACTACATATAGTGTATATCACGCCGACCCACTAGATTTTGAAATTGTCGACAACCACCACCACATCTGGTTGTGTTACGTCACACCACCCCGCACGTCCTCCCACCACCTCTCCCAGGCAGCCCTAACCTCTATCCTCTCATCCTGAGAACATGAGAACCTGAGATCCTCAAACCTACCGCAATTTCCGCCGCACCTGCCGCTCAAAATCTTTGCTGGGAGCCTCTTTGCCTTCCGCCAGCAAGTCCAGCGCACGCTGCCATTCGCGGCGGGCCTGTTCGGTCTCGCCCAGCTTGGCGTAGGCGTCACCCAGGTGGTCATAAATCTCGGGGCTTTCCGGCTCCTGCTCGGTGGCACGCTGCAAATAGGCTAACGCCCGCTCATAATCGCCACGCTTATAATAGGCCCACCCCAGGCTGTCCGTAATCGCACCATCATGGGGCTCCAGCGTATGCGCCTTTTGCAGCAGGTCAAAGGCCTGGGCAATGTTCTGGCCGTTGTCCACCCACATATAGCCCAGATAATTCAAAATCTGCGCCTGCGCCGGGTCAATCAGCAGTGCCGCCAGCATGTCGCGGCTGGCGCTGTCAATGTCGCCGGCACGTTCATGGGCCACGCCGCGTGCAAACAGCACTTCCAGGTGGGCGGCAGGCGGGGTGGTGAGGGGCATGGCCTCCAGCAGGCGGCTGTAATATCCGGCAGCACGGGCATAATCCTCGCGGGCATAGGCCAGTTGCGCCAGGCTGCGCAGCAGGTTGGGCTCATGCCCATGGGCCCGCTCCAGCCCGCGCAGAGTGGCCCAGGCCTTGTCTTGCTCGTTGCTCTGGAACTGCATCTCCGCCAGCCGTATCGTCGCCGCCAACCGCACCCCTTCCGGCACCGTCGGGCCGGTCAACACCTTATAATGGGTGGTGGCGGCGGCATAATCGCCGCCCATTTCCAGCAGCATGCCGGTATAATAACGCGTGTGCACATCCGCCGGGTTCAGCCACAGCGCCAGGTTCAGCACCTGCCGCGCCGGGGCATAAGCCCCCTGAGACCACACCAGCAACCCAAAATCACTCATCACACTCGCCAAATCGTCCTCCAGCGTGCTCGCAAAGGGCTTGGGCATGGTGGCCAGCAAGGTCGCCCCCTGTGGCACCAGCGCGGCAATGCTCGGGTGGCTGGCGCGGAAAGTCTCAAACACCGCCGCCCCTTCCCCCGGCTGCCCCTGGCGGGCCAGCGTCTCACCCAGCAACAGGGTGGTGGCAACCGAGCCCGGCTCAGCCACCGACGCCCGCTGCAACACCTCCAGCGCGCGGGCGGGCTCTCCGGCCTTCAGCCACAGGCGGGCCACGTGGTAATCGCGGCGGCCGCTCATGCTCGGCGGCAGGCCGTCGCTGTCCAGCCATTCAATCAGCTGCGGCACAGCGGCGCCTTCGGCATAATCCAAATACACCTGCATCAGCCGGAACTGCAGCAACTCCGGCGCCACCTTACCCACGTCGCGCGCCAGCTTGCGGGCCTCGGCCACGCGCCCGGCACGGGCATTGTCGGCCACTTGCACCAGGCGGGTCATGGTGCTTTGTTCAGTGGCGGGCAGGCTGCGCGCCAATCTTATCGCATTGGGTATGTCACCGGCCATCAGCGCCAGGTCCAGCGTGCGCTGGCGCAAATCCATATTATCCGGGTCATCGGCCAGCGCCTGCAAATAAGCCTTCAGCGCAGTGCCCGGCAGGCCGTCCAGGTCGGCCACCACCCCCTTCAAATAAGCGCCCACACCGGGCAAGTCCTCATTGCTGTCAAACGCCACCACACGCTCCCGCTCCGGCACGGCCGCCTGCACGGGCTTCACATCACCAGTAAAGGCCACACCCATCACGGCACCAACCAGCAAAAGCGGAATCAAAATCGACATGCAGCAACCCTACCAGAAATCCCGCCCACGCCAACAAAAAACGCGGTTCCGCCGCGCCAAAAGGTTGCCCCCGGTTGCGTGTCTCTTACCGGATAATCAAATCCCGCTTACCCATCTGCCATTGCCGCGCCGCCTCACGCTCAAAATAATCGATATTATCCTGAATGATCCGCCCCCGGTGGGCCAGCGTCAGCTTGGGGTCGGGCATGCCCATAAAGTCCTCAAAAAACGCCTGTTCAATCACACCCGTAACCACCGTGCCGTCGGGCGCGGCCACATGGCATTCCACCTTGCCGCCATCGGCCAGGCGCACGGTGTTCAACAGCAACTTCATCGTATTCATAAGTCCGAGAGTATATCCCCCACCACCTCAGGTCAAGGCGCTTGGGGTGCCTCATCGCCTTTATCGGGCGCCACAAACACCACCCGCCAGGCGGCAATGCTGCGCAAGTCCGGCGCACTCAGGCTCACCGTCCAGGCTTGCTCGGCATTGGCCTCCAGCGGGCCGCCCACACCACTCACCGGCCACATGTCGGCCACCTGGCCATCGTCACCCAGCAATTCCAGTTGCAGGTTCGGCACCATCACACTCTGGCTGGTCGTGTTGGTCAGCAGCCCCCGCACCGTCAGCGCCACCGTGCCCGGCGCATCCTCATGCTCCACTTCGGTCACTTCGTCGCGCACGCTGTGCAGCACCAGCCCGGCGGGCGGCTCCACCATCCGGCTGGCCACCACCTCGGCTACCGGCGCGGCGTCCATCTCCTGCAGGGCATCCGGCGCAGGCGGCATCAGCCGCAGCGCGGTTACCCCGGCACCCGTCAGCAGCCCCACAATCACCAAGCCCACCGCACTGCTGCGCCACAGGTTGCCGCCACGCACCCACTGGCGCCAGCCGCCAATCTGCACCACGTCCTCAAGCGGCAGCGCCACCGGCACGTCGGCAGGGGGTGTCTCCGGTAACACGTCATTCTCTGGGGTTTCTGCGGCAGCGCCCTCCTCACCAGCCTGCACCGCTTCGGCTTCAGGCGCACCCACCTCGGGGGGTTGGGCTGCCACATCGCTCACGTCTGCGGCGGCTTCCACCTCAGGCGCAGCTTGCGCCAGCCACACCACCTTGCAGCGGGCACACTTTAATTTACGGCCACCATCGGCCAGTTTGGCAGCGTCCAACTGGTAGGCAGCATCGCAGGCGGGGCAGCGCACAGTAATCATGCGCAGCAGCCTAGACGAAAATCCCGCATCCGGCTATCCTCCCGCACCATGCTTAAACTGAAAAATGTTGGATACGAGTACGCCGCCGGTCATCCGGCCTTGCAAAACGTCAGCCTAGAGCTCCCCCAGGGCAGCTTCCACTGGCTTACCGGGCCCAGTGGCGCGGGCAAAACCACACTCTTTCGGCTGCTCACCCTCGACCTCCTCCCCACCCACGGCGAGTACCACATCAACAGCACCCCGGTGGCCACCTCCAGCCGCGCCACACGCGCCGGTCTGCGCCGCAAAATCGGCGTGGTGTACCAAGACTTCCGCCTCCTCCCCCACCTCACCGTGCGCGAGAACGTCGAACTCCCGCTGCGCATCCACAACGACGGCCACCTCAGCCGCGAGCAATCCCTCGCCGTCTCCGACATGCTCGAATGGGTCGGCCTCACCGCCATCGCCGACAGCCGCGCCGAACACATCTCCGGCGGCGAGCAGCAACGCACCGCCATCGCCCGCGCCGTAGTCGGCAAACCACGGGTGCTGGTCGCCGACGAAC
>DIUO01000033.1 GCA_002422365.1 Proteobacteria bacterium UBA6156 | reverse complement strand
CACACCCACCGCCCCAAAATCCCGCCAAACCTTGCACTCCTATCCCTCCAACCCCATACTTTAAACTATCAACCCGAACAGGAGCCCGTCACCCGTGCCGCGCCACCACCCGTTATCCGCTCTTTCCATCGCCGCCGCAGCCGCCTTGTGCTTGCCTGCCGCGCCACAAGCCGCCCTGGGCGGCATCAACACCACTACCAGCCTCAACGCCACTCTCTCCAACACCAATTTTGTGCAAACCGATGCCGACGCCCTGCAAGACCGCATCGACGCCATCACCGCCGAAGTCGCCCAAAAAACGCTCGACCTCACCCAACTCACCACCGGCACCACCGCCCACAGCACTTTAAAGGCGGAAATCGCCCAACTCAACGCCACTTCCACCGCCCTGCAGGTCATCGTTGCCAAACTGCGCGACGGCAAAGAAATCACCTCCTACAGCGTCGCCAATGCCGCCAACGGCTCTTCCACCGTCACCGTCACTTATAACGACGCCACCACCACCACCGCCACCATCCCCGCGCCCTACACCGCGCCCACTAACTCCTCCTCCGATGGCTCCTCCAGCGGCTCTTCCAACGGCTCCAGCGGCAGTTCCGGCAGCTCATCCAGCAACTCTTCAGAAGACGACTCCAGCAACTCCTCCGGCGGCTCGGGCGGAGACATCCTCTCCAACATCCTTTCCCAAGCCCTCAGCAACGCGCTTGGCGGCGGCGCAGGCGGTGCCATGGGCGGCATCCAGCAACAACTCCAGTCCATGCTTTCCGGGCAGGGTAGCGGGGCACAGCAGCAGCAACCGCAAGCCCAACCTCCAAAGGAAGAAAAACCCGCCAAACCCGCCTGTAAACCCGCCGAACCCGCCACCAAAGCCACCACCGACACCGCCCCCGGCAAAGCCGCCGACGACGACATCACCGCTGCCGGTAAAACCGCAGGCGGCACCACCGATACCGAACTCGGCAAGGCCGCCGACGACAGCATCACCGCCAACGGCAGCACCGCCAAGCTAATCGAAGAACAGCAAGCCAAAGCCGCCAAAGAAGAAGCCGCCAACACCCTGCCCGACTGCGCCCCGCCCGAAGTCAACACCCCCAACCCCAAGAGCACAGGAGCTGCATCAGGCAGCAAAATCCAGTCCCTAGAAGACGCCTTGGCCGCAGTCGGCAAATACCAATGCGATTCCTCCAGCAACTGCGCCCGCAATGGCCAGCAATGCGCTTCGCTCACTAAGGCCATGTATCCCGGCCTCGGTTCCGCCAGCGGCTGGCAACAGGGAGAATTGGTACAAGATAACGATATCCCCATCGGCACTCCGGTCGCCACCTTCAACTACAACGGCAACTATGGCCCCGCCAACTCTCCCGGCGGAATTTCCAAAGGCAGTCATACAGGCATCTACCTTGGTCAAAACAAAACCGGTGTCACGCTTCTTCACCAGTGGAACGGCAGCGGTGGTGCCCGTATCAGCACCATCCCTTGGAGCGACTGGAACGGTAACGTCAAAGAAGGCGGCAGCCGCTACTACACTATCGCCAATGCCAAAACATCCTATCTCGGCATCTACTGGTACGTTCCACCCATTTTCGTCAGCTACCAGCGCATCCCGGAACAAATCTGGGGCGAAGGACTGGCCAAAACCAGTTAACCGCCCTAAACTCAGCCATAACCTCCTTGGAGAACACAATGAACAAAATCACTTTTTCACTCGCGCTGGCAGCCCTCTTCGCCACTGCCTGCGCCCACGCCGACCCGTCGGGCAGCCTCTGCCCGGTGGGCACCAAAGCCGGGGTTCTTCTGCAAAAAGACCCCAACGGCGGCTTCCCCCTCGGTGGCCCGCCGGAGACCGGTGCCTACGGCGAAGACCACTTGCAGAGGTGGTCACTCAACCCAAAAGAAACGGGGTACTACGTGGAGTGCTACTCCGAAGTGGAAAGCGCTGCGGGTACCACCACGACAAGGGACGTGCCCGCAGGCAGCACCTCCTGCACGTTCGACACCACGGCAGGAACTTTCATCTGCCAATAAGGGCGCCCCGCAAGCCGCCCCAGGGCGGCTTGCACCATTTTACCCCCAACCCCATCCAAACACTTGCAATTTTCCCAAAATAGCCAATACTTAAATTATGAAACGCGTTCACACCCTCTCCCTTAAGGGCTTCACCAGCCATAGCTTGGCTCTCCTCGCCGCAACCAGCTTGGCTCTCAGCCCGGCCATCCCCCTGCGCGCCTATGCCCAAACCACCACCATCACAGCGTCCTCATCGGCCGAAGATATCGCCGCCATCATCGCCAACCTCTCCGCCACCCAAATCGCCGAGGTGCAGGCCCGCTATACCGAGCTTACCTCCCTCATCGCCATAAAGAAGGTGGATCTCGAAGCCCTGACCGACAGCGCCGAAATCGCCACGCTCACCGGAGAAATAAGCAATTACGAAGACCTCGCCGTCTCCCTCAAAGCCATTCTCGATGCCTACGCCGCCGCCCAAACCGACGACACCGCCAGCAACCCGGTGATCAGCACCGAAACCACCACCCACGCCGACGGCTCCACCACCAAACGCATCACCTATGCCGACGGCAGTTATACCGAAACCACCACTCCGGCCACCTCCACCGACAGCGACGACGGCGACAGCTCATCCGACAGTTCTTCCGGCGGCGGTGCAGGAGAAATCTTACAGCAGCTGCTGCAAAATCCCATAGTGCAGGCGCTTATCGCCTCACTCCTCCAAAAGCTCCTCAGCGGCGGCCTCGGCAACCTCTCCAGCATGCTGTCCAACTTGTTCGGCGGCGGAACATCGGGCAGCAGCAGTTCCACCGGCGCATGCAGCGGCAGTTCATGCTCGGCCGCGCCCTACAACACCCCCAACCCCACGGGCAGCAGCGGCGGCGCTGCCACTACGGCCGCCAGCGCGGCAGCTGCGGCAGCTGCAACTACCCCCCTCGCAACAGGTGTGCTTACTTTGCCCGGCGTCACCTATCCCACCGGAACCCCCACCACGGCCACTCCCGTGGTACCCGCCACATTAAGCACCCAAACCTATGGCAACTTCGGCGGCAGCAACCCCTAGGGTTTCCCCCGCAAAACCCCAAAAAGCCGCCCAAGGGCGGCTTTTTAAGGCAATTAGGGGCACATTACCTACTTCTCATCCCCTGCATCCTCACCGTCCTCATCCTCGGCGGTGGCTTCGTCACCAATAATCACTTTTTTGGCACCACAGGCGGCACAGGCATCCAGCAAATCCTGCCAGGCTTCCAGCGGAGCCGTCCCCATATCCGCCACCACGCGCGTCACGCCCTCTTTCACTTCCGGGTCGCCCAAATAGTGCACAACTTCCTGTATCGGGCCTTCTAAACCTTCCGGCTCGGCAAACCAGCGCCAAAACCATTGCTGCAGGGGCTCATAGCTCACACCTTCGGCCAGCCCTTCCATGCGCACCGGCATCATGTCCCAGCCAAAGGGCATCACTTGCACGGCCATGCCGTTGTCCCAGGCCACATCAATGCTGCCGTCAAACTTAAACACCCCTTCAGCCGCCACCTGCACCGGGTCCAGGGCTCCGGCCGGGTCATCGCCACGCTTGGCCAGCAGGTCTACCCGCGCGGGTAGCTTCAGCACTCCGTCCAGCGCCACTTCGCCCTTGTCGTCTCTAAAGGCGGGCTCAAACATCACTTCCGCACCTTCGGCTTCCAGGTCTTCCGCCATGGCGGTCAGGTGGTCCACATAATCCTGCCGGATCATCTCCAGCAAATCGCCCAGCGTCATGGTCATAAGGTGCTCTTTCCTTTGTTCGGTAATCTCATTAACATCAATACGCCCAACTGGCCAGCTTGCTTCCCCAACATGCTTCCCTTTAACAGAACAAGAACCTTAACCCGCCACAATCTTCCGCAAAAGCCGATTATTCGCCACATGCCCCGGCGCAGTCATCGCAAAAATGCCGCTCACACAGCGCCCGGCCATAAACAAATCTCCCACCACATCCAGCACTTTGTGCCGCACCGGCTCGTCCGCAAAGCGTAGGCCCCCGGGGTTCAGCACCTCGCCATTATCACCAAACACCACCGCATTGTCCAAACTCCCCCCCTTGGCCAGCCCAGCGGCTTGCGCGGCGGCAATATCCCGCTCCAGCACAAACGTCCGCGCCGGGGCAATATCTGTCCGGAAGCTCGCCTCGTCCACCACGCCCTTCCATTCCTGCCGCCCAATTTTGGGGTGCGGAAAATCCACCACACACTCCACCCGCAGCCCCGTGCGCGGCTCCGGGTTGGCCAGCAGCACGCGGCCTTCGCTGTCCAGCACCTGCGGGCTTGGCACCCGCAACCAGTCGCGCGGGCGGTCAAGCTCCACGCGCCCGGCCTCATCAATCAGCGCCACCCAGGGCAGGGCACTGCCATCCAAAATCGGCACTTCCGGGCCCTGTATTTCCACGTCCACACTGTCCACCCGCAGCCCGTGCAGCGCCGCCAACAGGTGTTCCACCGTGCTCAGGGTGGCGCCTTCATCATTTTCCAGCAAGGTGCACAAGGGGCTAGCCTGCACCAGTTCGGGCCGCAGTCTAAATTCCCCCCCGCTCACATCGGCCCGCCGCAGCACCACCCCACCCTCACGGCGTGGCCGCAGCACCACTTCGGCCCCCACACCGCTGTGCAGGCCCACACCGCGCACACTCACTTCGCGCGCCAGCGTCACCATCTTATCCAAGGCAAAATCCATATCTCTTCCTACCATTATTCCCCTCGCTGCGGAAGCACCCCGCACCCCACCAAACAAGCAGGCCCCTCAGGGCCTACGTTGCAGTATCATCCTTGTTCCTCAACCATCCACGCCATCCCAATCGTTTGGCTGGGGCTCCGTCCGGCGCAGCCGGGCGGTCAGGGCCCTTCAGTTCATCTGGCGGCGCAAAAAAGCGGGGATCTCCAAATTCGCATATTCATCTTGCTCATCGTCGCGCTCGCGCTTGGCGGCGGCGGCCTGGGCAAAGTCACTCACCGGCGCGGTGCGGCTTTCCACACGCGCTTCGGTCGGGGCTTCGGTTTTCTTAATGCTGGCCAGGTCAACCATGGTCGGCTTTTGGCGTTTTACGCTTTCGCCAAGGCCGGTGGCCACCACGCTCACACGGATCTTCCCGGTCACATTGGCATCATAAGCCGTACCAAAAATAATGTTCGCATCGGGGTCAACTTCTTCACGAATACGATTAGCGGCTTCATCCACTTCATACAGCGTCAAATCGTCGCCGCCGGTAATGTTAATCAGCACGCCTTTAGCACCGTGCATCGAAACACCATCCAGCAGAGGACTCGAAATCGCCATCTCCGCCGCCAAAATCGCGCGGCGCTCGCCTTCGGCCTGGCCGCTGCCCATCATGGCTTGGCCCATTTCGCTCATCACGGTTTTCACGTCGTTAAAGTCCAGGTTGATAATCCCCGGCACCAGCATCAAGTCGGTCACGCCGCGCACACCGCTATAAAGCACATCATCGGCCATCTTAAAGGCGTCTTGCAGCGTGGTGCGCTCGGTAGCGATGCGGAACAGATTCTGGTTCGGTATCACAATCACGGTGTCGGCCACGTTCTGCAGTTCGGCAATCCCCGCTTCGGCCTGCTTCATGCGGCGCACACCTTCAAAACTAAATGGCTTGGTCACTACGGCAACCGTCAAAATCCCCATTTCGCGGGCGGCACGCGCCACCACCGGCACGGCCCCGGTGCCGGTGCCCCCGCCCATCCCGGCGGTAATAAACACCATGTGGCTGCCACGTATGGCTTCACAAATCTCTTCATAGCTCTCTTCGGCAGCGGCAGCTCCCACATCCGGGTTGGCGCCCGCGCCCAGGCCTTCGGTCAGGCTGCGGCCCAGCTGAATTTTCACTTCCGCCTCATGGCTTTGCAAAACCTGCAAATCGGTATTGGCAATCGCAAAGGTGGCACCGCTCAGGTTGGCGCGTATCATGTTGCTCACGGCGTTCCCGCCGCCGCCGCCCACACCCACCACCATAATGCGCGGCTGGTGCACCGATTCCTTAACCATTGCAATATTGAGTGACATGCCGTACTTCCCTCTCGTTCTGCCGCACCGTGGATGAAATCCCGAGCAGGATTCGGCGCGCTTTATTACCCCTCACTCTACGCACTCACATCCTACGTTCCAACCCCCCTGCCCGCAAAATCCGCACGCGCAAAGGCTTTTCTCAACCCCCTGCGCCCTTATCGCCACAACCTCGCACCCCTGCTCAACATCCCCCCGCAACTCCATAATTTCTCATACCCCAGTCGGCAAATTACCCTTGCCATCCTTAATGTAATAGTATACATAAAATCACCCTCAACCGGAGACACGCAATGTCCCTCGACCTTTTCTTCAGCCTTTTCCTGTTTACTGCAATCCTCATCCACGCGACGGTCAGCTTCCGGGAAACATCCTGGCTCCCCACTTGGCTTGGCCGCGGCCTTTCCAGCAACCACCCGGCGGTGCACGCGCGCGTCGCCCTCAGCAACCTCATGTATGCGGTCAGTTGCATTTTGACTGCCTATCTCATCCGCCAAACCGATTTCGTGTGGTTCGGCAGTATGTTCTGGCTGGTGGCCCTCTACTGCGCCGCGATTTTTTTCATGCGCGGCTACTTCAGCCTCCGCGAACTCCGCCGCCGCTGAAACCACCGTCCCCGCAACAACCAAAAAAGGCCGCCCCCGGGCGGCCCTCATCATGTTCCCCGCTTCTGCATCAATCCTACAAGCATCCGTGCAATTTCCTCATAAGTCTCATCCACCGCCCTTCCCCATGCTTCATCCTCATACCTCAACCCTACATCAAACTCAGCCCAAATCTGAACTTCACGAGCCGAGCCCAGCGCCATATTCAAAAATCGCCGTTGTTCAGCATCCCCACGCTTGGATAACCCCTCCACAAGGTTCGCGCAAATTCCTTTACTTGCCCGCTGAATTTGATCTGCCGTACTGTTATAACGCGCCGTCTTAACCGGCCACATGTCAGAGTATTCATGCAATCGGAGAGCTGCTTTGAATGCCTTTTTGTAAACATCCAGTTCTCGCGTTTTAAGCCTTTCTCGCCTCTCCAATACAGTAACTCCTGGTGCCTGGTGCCCGGTGCCTGGTGCCTAATTCGCAAACCGCAACAACTTCGCCATACTCCCAGCCCACTGCGCCAATTTCGAATCCGAAACCCGCACCCGGCTCTGCTGCGCCGCCTGCCGCGCCCCATAAATCAGCAGGCCAACCGGAGTTGCAAACCCCGGCGTCCCGCTCAAATCGGTCAGCCCCTGCACGCCTACCGGGCGGGCCAGGCGCACACTCTTGTCCAGCACCACTTCGGCCAGGTTGCGCAGGCCGTTAAGCTGGCTGGCGCCACCGGTCAGCACCACGCGGCGGCCAATCGCGGCTTCAAACCCGCTTTGTTCAATCTTGTCGCGCACCAGCTCCAGCATTTCTTCGCAACGGGGCTGAATAATCCCCGCCAGCGCGCTCTTGGTCATGTGGCTGGCTTCGGTTTTGCCGTTCGGGTTGTCGTCACCAACACTGGGCACTTCAAATTCGTCGTCACTCACAATGGTGCTGGCCATGGCGTGGCCGTGCAGCACCTTAATGCGCTCGGCGGCGGCCAGCGGCGTGCTCAGGCCCCGCGCAATGTCGGCGGTAATGTGCTGCCCGCCCAAGGGTATCACCGCCGTATAAACCAGCGCGCCCTCGGCATAAATCGCCAGGTCAATCGTGCCGCCGCCAATGTCCAGCAGCGCCACACCCAGCTCGCGCTCATCCGGCACCACGGTGGCCAGCGCGCTGGCGTAGGGCTGCACCACAATATCCAGCACTTCCAAATTCGCCCGCTCCACACAGCGCACCACGTTGCGGATGCTGCTCGTCGCCGCGGTAATAATATGCACATCCGCTTCCAAGCGGCTGCCGGTCATGCCGCGCGGGTCTCTAATATCGCTCTGGTTGTCCAGCACATATTTGGTCGCTTGGGCATGGATAATCTGCCGGTCATCGCCAATCTGCCGCGCCCGCGCCACATCAATCACCTTGAATATATCCGCGTCGGTAATATCCTGTTTGTTCAGCACCACCAGCCCGTCGGTCATGTGGCTGCGCAGGTGCACGCCCCCCAGGCTCACCAGCACACCCTGAATCTCCACCCCCGCCATATCCTCCGCCGCGTGCACCGCCTCACGTATGGCGGTTTCGGTGCGGTCCATGTCCACAATCATCCCACGCTTCAGGCCTGTGCTCACATGCTGGCCGTAGCCCAGCACATGGGGGTTATAAAACTCATCCAGCTCGGCAATAAAGCACGCCACTTTGCTGCTGCCAATGTCCAGCCCCGCTACAATCCTGTTCCGTGTTTTCACCATGTCATTGTCTGTCCTAGTTCCTAATTCCTAATACCTAATGCCTACTACCTAAAGCCTGTTCGTCACGGGGGTCTGGCCTACATCTTCGGGCAGGCGCAATACCACGCGGTCGGCCAGGCGTAAATCCACTTCTCCGGCATTCAGTGTCAGCACGTGGCGGGCTTCTTCCAGCTTGGCCAGCAGCGGCATGGCTTGCTCCAGCCCAAAGGTGCGGCTGTCTTCTGGCAACTGCACCACCACCCCGCTCACAAAGCGTAAATCCCAGCGGCGCTCACCCACCCATTCGGCTTCGCGCAGCTGGCCCAGCAGTTGTGGCCAGTTGGCCAGGTGCATAAACAACTCGCCCGCCTGCTCGGCAGCCCCATCGCCTTTCAGCAACGGCAACCCGGCAAAGGCGTTGTTGGTGTCGGCCACAATCCGCCGTCCATCCTTATTTATCACCCAAATCTCGCCGTCCATCACCAACCGGGCTAACGGCACATGCTCATACACCGTCACATTCACGCGGTCGGGCAGCATACGGTCCACACTGGCCAGGCGCACCCAGGGCAGCTGCTCAATGCGCGCCCGCGCACTGCCGGCATCAAAGCCCACCAGGCTGTCGCCCCGCGTCAGGCCCAGCGCACTCTGCAAATCGTCTTTACCCGTATAAACCGCCCCACTCACCACAATGCGCTCCACCACGGCTCCAGTGGCCTGGGCCACATAGGCGGTCACAAATTCGCCCGCCACGGCACGGTTGTGCCACAGGGCATACCCTCCCACCGCCAGCACCAGCGCCAGCGCACCTTTGCCAATCCGGCGCCAGGGCCACGCCACCAGCCGCCGCTCCACCGCAGCCAGCAGGCCATAAAATCCTTTGGGGGCTTCGGGCTCTTTGGGGCGCACGCCGCCAAACAGCGTGCCCATCATTTCCACAGGAGGCACATCAGCAGGCTTACGCACACTCATCGCACACTCCTCATCCTGTTGAACACATCCCGAACATCGGCCACCAGGGGCCAGAATGTGCATACCTTATCAGAAACTCCGCCCGCAAGCCACCCCCTTCCCCACGGGCAAATCAATAACTTAGCTCAAAATCCCACGTTCCCCCCCAGGGGTGTGACCCCCACACCCCACCGCCGAAGGGCGTTCCAAAAATCTCATTTTTGGTAAACACCCTCGGCGCCTCGCCGTCGCAGCCTGCGCAGCCGGATAAAATCCGGCAAGACAGCGCCGCAAGGCGGGCTGTTAATTCCACTTAAGCAACCTTCATGCGTGCTGCATTCCGAATCCCCACCTCACACCATCATCACCGCCAGCGCCAGCAACGCACCCGGGGCCTTCCCCTCCTTAACCATCCGTTTCACCTCCGCCAACGGCACCTTTACGGTGCGAATCCCGCCCACCTCATCACCACCTTCGCGCACAACCTCGCGCACGCCACGGCCAACATACAGGTGCACATGCCAGCTGCTGGCATTCGGCATTACCAACCCTTGCCACAACGGCTCCAGCACATCACACACCAGCCCGGCTTCTTCCTTCAGTTCGCGTCGCGCCACATCTTCCGGGTTTTCCCCCACTTCAATCCCACCGCGCGGCAAACTCAAACCCCACGTGCCCAGCGCAGGCA
Source organism: Proteobacteria bacterium UBA6156 (assembly GCA_002422365.1). Classification (GTDB taxonomy): domain Bacteria; phylum Pseudomonadota; class Alphaproteobacteria; order UBA2136; family UBA6156; genus UBA6156. The sequence goes on along the minus strand of DIUO01000033.1, from coordinate 23,729 downwards.
AAAATTCCTCAATCAGATACACATTCTCCGCATCATCCAGCACCAACACCCCGGCACTGCCCTGCATGCTCGCCCGCACGTCATACAGGTCATACCCCTGCCGTGCCCCATCCTCAAACTCATAAACCTCCATCCGCAAGCGGCTCCGCCCGCCCACATCGGCCTGCCGTGTTTCAATCAACTTCGCTGTTTTCATCACACGACACTCTCTCTTAAATCACCATATCCTAAAGCATCCAATGCCTTATCCAGTACCTCATAACGTGTCACCAACGGGTGGTTCGCCCAAGCCCCCAGCGGACGCAAACTCGGCCCAGTCAAACCTCCACCCGGCACAACGACATGCACCGGTATCCCCTTACCCAAAGCAATTCCCGCCTCCACCAAAACCCCCCGTACGGGGAAATCCTCCAACGCAGCATACACCAACACCGCATCCGCCCCCTGCACTTCCTCAACAATCTTCAACCACAACGCACCTAAATCCTGAACATTCTCATACGGCTCATCAATCCAGCTGGACGTTATCACCATCCCCCGCCGCCGCAACTCCAGCCACATTGCCACCCGTTCCGGCACTCCGGCCCTGCTGGCCACATAAATCTTTTTCATCATTCCACCCCCACAAACCGTACTTCCCGCTCCATAGTCACATGTTGACCATCATCCCCAACCACCTTAAACCAAAGTCGCTCATAAAGCCTCCGGGCCGGGTTATTCACAAGCGTGCGCAGTTCCACGGGCATATTACGCCGTTCTGCCATGGCAATCACATCCGAAAGCACCTGTCCCCCCAAGCCTTCACCCCGAAAATCCTTGCACACCATTAGGTTGAAGAGAAACAGATTTGCCTCCCGCCACCCCCAGCTCACATAGCCGGCATCCCGCCCGTCCTGAACAATGATAAACTGCCCATCATGGGCCGCATCAAACTCGTTCCGAGCAAAACCTTCCTGGAGGTGCTCATCCCAAGTCCCCCATATCTCAACCACACGGGCCTCATAGCCTTCCCGGTGCAAGGCTCTCCAAAAAGACCAATCTTCGGCTTTAACAATTCTTAATGCATACATCACTCCACCCCCACAAACCGCACTTCTCGCTCCATCACAATCCCCAACCGCGCCAGCACCTGCGCCTCCACAGCTTGGCTCAAGGCTTCAAACTCCACCGCTGTCGCACTCACCCCCTCCTTCGCCCCCGCATTCACAAAAAAGTTCGCATGCTGCTCGCTCACTTGCGCCCCGCCCACGCGCATCCCCCGGCACCCGGCTTCGTCCACAATCCGCCACGCATTCACCTTTTCCCCGTTGCGCTCCACATTCTTAAACCAACTCCCGCTGCTCGGCATGTGCAGCGGCTGGCTGCTGCTCCGCGCGCGGTTAATCTCCTGCATCTGTTTCCGAATATCTTCCTTATCCCCCGGCACCAACTGCCATTCCCCGGCCTTATAAAGCCACCCGGCAGGCAGCGCTGTGCCGCGGTAGCGCGGCGCCACAAACGCAGGCTCCACCTCACGCTCCTCCCCGTCCGCATCCAGCACCCACAGCCGCACCAGCTTATCAAAGGTCTCAAAGCCATAAGCCCCCGCATTCATCCGTAGCGCCCCACCGATGCTCCCCGGTATCCCCCCAAAAAACGCAATCCCTTCCAGTCCCGCTTCCCGCGCCGCCCGTGCCGCAGTGCCGTTGGCCGCCCCGGCCTCGGCATACAGGGTTGTCCCCTCCACCCGCACCGCATCCAGCCCCTTGCCCAGCGGCACCACCACTCCGGGCAGGCCGCCGTCACGTATCACCATGTTGCTGCCTTTACCCACCGGCGTCAGCGGCACGGCACGGGCATTGCACCAGCGCACCAGCTCGGCCATCTGCGCCCAGTCGCTCACCTCGGCCAGCACTTCGGCAGGCCCACCCACCTTAATCGTCGTATAATCTGCCAACGGCACATTGCAGCTATATACCGGCCCCTCAGGCAACTCCCCCAACCACTCCGGCACCGGCCATTCTCTCACAACACTACTCCTATTAATGATGACTATGCGCCGCCAGCCGCCGCGCAATGTCCGTAATACTCCCCGCCCCCAAACACACAATCACATCGCCCGCGTGCGGGTGCAGGTGGTGGAGTATCTTATTCAAAACCCCCTCATCCGCCGCCGCATGCACCTCGGCGGGCATTCCCACCTCCTGCATTTTGGCCGCCAGCACCTCATGGTTCACCCCCTCCACCGGGGCCTCCCCTGCGGCATACACCGGCAAAATCACCGCCGCATCAGCCACCTTCGCACAGCCCGCAAACGCCTCCAACAGGTCGCCCAGGCGGCTGTAGCGGTGCGGCTCAATCACCGCAATCACCTTACCCGCATACACCTGCTTGGCCGCCGCCAGTGTCGCCGCAATCTCGGTCGGGTGGTGGCCGTAATCATCAATCACATCCGCGCCATGCCACGTGCCCACGCGCGTAAAGCGGCGGTCAACGCCTTCAAACTGCGCCAGCCCTTCCGCCGCCTTCACCACATCGGCCTTCACCACACTGGCCACCGCCAGCGCCGCCAGGCTGTTCTGCACATAATGTGCACCCGGCAACGCCACCACCACATCTTCCAGCACACCGCCACGCACATTCACATCAAACGCCATGCCCATGCCGCCGTGGGGCAGCGTGCCGCCCGCGCGGGTGGGGCTATAGGTGTCAGTATAAACATCCGCACCGTCGTCCATGCCATAAGTCAGCACATCAGCTTCCGTGCGCGCCGCCACAATCGCGGCGTTGGGGTCATCATGGCCAATCACCACCAGCTCGGCACTATCCGCAAATTTAACAAACGCATCCACCAGTGCCACTTCACTGCCATAGGTCGCCATGTGCTCAGGCTCAATGTTGGTAATCACCGCCACGGTGGGCTTCAGTTTCAAAAAGCTCGCATCACTCTCATCGGCTTCCACCACCAGCCAACCTTTGGCGCTGCGCGGCAGCAGGGCGTTGCCGCCAAGGGCCTGCACCCGCCCGCCGTTAATAATCCCCACATCCACACCCGCAGCTTTCAGCGCCGTATAAATCAGCGCCGTGGTGCTGGTTTTACCATGAGTACCGCTCACTGCAATGCTCTGATAATTCCCCATCATCTCCGCCAAAATCTCAGCCCGATGCACAATCTTCAGCCCGGCCTGTTCCGCCGCCAGGCGCTCCGGGTTATCCGCCGGTATGGCGGTGCTCACCACCACTGTCGCCCCTGCGGATACCTGCTCCGCCGCATGCCCCCGGTACACCGTCACCCCGGCGGCTTCCAACGCGGCATAATCGCCTTTGCCGCCGCCATCACTCCCGCTCACCACCGCACCCTGCCGCGCCAGCACGTCCGCCAGCCCGCACATGCCGCTGCCCCCCACACCAATAAAATGCAGCACCAACCCCTTCACATCCGCACCGAATAACTTCATTCCCATCTCCTCATTCCTAATGCCTGATACTCTCCACCACCACCTGCGCCACCACGGCGGTGGCATCGGGCCTCGCCAAGGCGCGCGCGGCGGTGCTCATGGCCTCGCGCCTCACGGTGTCATGCATCAACGCCCGCACATGCACAAGTAAATTGGCGGGGGTAAAATAAGCCTGCTCCACCACCACGGCCGCCCCGGCGCGCTCGGCCACACTGGCGTTCAGCTTCTGGTGCCCGTCGGCCAATTCCAGCGGAACATACACCGCAGGCACGCCCATGGTCGCACATTCCAGCACGGTGCCCACCCCACTGCGGCCAATCACCAGGTCGGCTTCGGCGTAGCGGCGCGGCATGTCATTAAAAAACGTCTCCACCGTCACCCCGGCCAAGCCTTGCGCCGCATATTGCAGCGTCACACGCTCAAAATCATCGGCACGCACCTGTTGCACCACCCGCAGGCGGGCCCGCTCGGCGTCCGGCAGCATCGCCACCATCTCCGGCACCACTTCGCTCAAAATCCTCGCCCCTTGGCTGCCGCCCAGCACCAGCAGGTTAAACATTCCTTCTTCGCGCCGCACCGGCATCCCGGCAGCGTCCAAAATCTCATCACGCAGCGGTGTCCCGGCCACCACCACCCGGCCCCTCACACGCGGCAGGTAGCGCAGGCTGTCTTCAAAGGTCAGTACCACCACATCGGCATAGCGCGCCAAAAAGCGGTTGGCCCGCCCCGGCAACACGTTCTGTTCATGGATAACCGTCGGCACGCCCCGCAACTTCGCCGCCAGCATCAGCGCCACGGTGGCATAGCCGCCGGTACCGAACACCACCGCAGGCCGCTCCTTCACCACCAGCCGCAACGCCTTGAAAAACCCCTGCCCCAACTTCGCCACCGCCCACAGCAAACGTATCGGCCCCCGGTCATTAAACGCCGCCGCCGGCAGCCGCACATAGGGCAACCCGGTGCGCTCCACCACGTCGAGAAACTTGCTGCCGCCCAAAATCACCTTGACCTCAAACCGCGCGCGCAACGCCTCGGCCACCGCTAGCGCCGGGAACAAATGCCCCCCGCTCGCCCCACTCGCCACCAATACCGTCCGTTTTTCACTCATGCTTGCACCTCGTAACTCTGACAACTGACCACTGCCCACTACCCACTACCCACTAAATCCGCTTACCCTGCTTACGCAGCAGCGCCAGCAAAAACCCCAGCACCACGGCCATCGCCAGGGTCGAGCTTCCACCATAACTGATAAACGGCAACGTCATACCCGTGGTCGGCATAATGTGCAAGGCCACGCCAATATTCACGCACACATGCACGGTAATCAACGTCAGCAGGCCACCGGCGGCCAGCACCACAAAACGGTCATCCTGCCCCAGCACACGGGCAAAGCCGCGCAGCACCAGGGTTAAAAACAACCCCATCAGCAACAGCCCCACCACAATGCCAAATTCCTCCGCCACCACCGCAAAAATAAAATCCGTGTGCGCATCCGGCAGCTGGTGCTTCACCACCCCTTCCCCGGCGCCACGGCCCCACAGGTGGCCCATCATAATCGCTTCATTGGCCTGGTCTACTTGATAAGTATCCGAGCTCTCCGGGTTAATAAACCGCTCCAGCCGGTCGCGCACGTGCGGCAGCAACGTGTAGGCACCCACCACCACGCACAGGCCCGCCGCCACAATCGGCGCCAGCCACAGCACCGGCAGCCCCGCCATAAACACCTGCAAAAACCACACCAGCCCCATCGCCAGCGCCATGCCAAAGTTCGGTTGCAGCAGCACCGGCAATCCCACCGCCGCCATCATCCCAATACTGATAAAATACCCCATCAGCTGCCGCCGTTTGTCCAGCGGTGCCAGCAGGGCCGCGGTCATCACAATCAGCGCGGGCTTCATAAATTCGGTGGGCTGAATACTCTGCCCGGCCACATCAATCCAGCGCCGCGCACCCTTCACTTCCGCCCCAATCACAAACGTCAGCAAAATCCCCGTAAACGCCGCCGCAAACAGCAGCACGCCCACGCGCTTCACCCCTTCCGGCTTCAGGGTGGTCATGCCCAGCATCAGCGCCAGCGCCATGGCTAAAAACAGATAATGCCTCACCGCAAAATAATAAGGCCCCACGCCATAGGTTTTGGCCGCCGCCACACTGGCGGTGGTCACGGCCACGGCGCCACACAGCATAATCACCACAATCACGGCCACCGCCACGCGGTCCATCTCCCACCACCACCGCACAAGGGGGTGCCTGCTCTGCCGGTAAATGCTCATAATCCTATGTAACCCGAATCCCGCCCCACCACCATTCCCCCGCCATAAAAAAGAGCGGCAACCCAACCTTTACCCCAGCGCGCAGCGCCGCCGCCCCCGCGCGGTGCTACAAACGGTCATCCCGGTGCATTTTAGACAGCGCTCTTCCCCGTAACCCTCCGCTCCACCTGCTCCATCGTCACCAACCCCTGCACCAAATTCACAAATGTGTCCCCCCGGTGCTCAAAGTTCCGAAATTGGTCCATACTGGCAGCGGAAGGGCTCAGCAACACCACCGCATCCTCCAGCCCCTCACTGCGGGCGGCGGCAAAGGCTTCCCGCACCGCCACATCCAGCGTGCGGCACTTAAAGCTCGGCACGTTGTAGCGGGCCAGCTCCTCGGCAAAATCCTCGGTGGCCGCACCAATCGTAAAGGCCGCCCGCACGGCGTCCAGGTGCTTCACACAGGCTCCCAGCCCATCGGTTTTCGGCAGTCCGCCGCATATCCAATAAATATTCGCAAAGCTCTGCAACGCATACACGGTGCTGTCGCCGTTGGTGGCTTTGCTGTCGTTCACAAACATCACCTCGCCCACACGGCCCACTTTCTCCAGCCGGTGCGGCAGGCCCTTAAAGCTCTGGCAGGCCGCTTCAAACTCCGCCGCCGTGCACCAGCGCGGCACCATCAGCGCATAGGCGCAGGCCACGTTCTGGGCATTGTGCGGCCCCGGCAGGTGCTCCAGGTTATCCAGCCGCATCAGGCGCTCCATGCCGCGCATCAGGTGGCCTTCGGCAACCGTATAATCCCCGCTCCCGGTCATACTCACGGTGGTCACACCGCGCCGTTCGGCCTGCCCGCGCAGCAGCGGCTGGTCCACACCCATCACCTGGGCGCCCCCGGCCTTGGCATGGTCAAACAATTTGAGTTTGGCCTCCAAATAGGCTTCCATCGTGCCGTGCCGCGCCAAATGGTCAGGGGTCAGGTTCAGCAACACCGCCCCATCCACCTGCAAATCGTTCAGGGTTTCCAACTGATAACTCGAAAGCTCCAGCACATACACCCCATTCCGTGGCAGCTCCGGCAACGCCAGCGCGGGCGTGCCAAAATTGCCGCCCACCGCCACCTTGTAGCCGCAGCAGCGCAGCACATGGCCCACCAGTGCGGTGGTGGTGCTTTTGCCGTTGGTGCCGGTTATGCCTATAAACCCGGCCCCGTTGTCGCCATCCCGGCGGTACAGCAAATCCACATCCGTCATCACCGGCACCTTGTGGGCTTCAGCAGCTCTAATCAACGGGGTTTGCAAGGCAATGCCGGGGCTTTTCACCACGGCACCAATGCGGGCCCAGTCCAGCATGTCGGGCGGGCGCACGTTAAAGGCCACGGCATCGGGCAGCTCGTTATCATCCCACACAAACACCTCGGTTCCGGCATCTTGCAGCGCCTGCGCCGTGGCACGGCCACTGGCACCCAGCCCATACACCACCACTGCCTTGTGGCCAAACCCATACACATCGCGCTGCATCGGCCCGCTCCCCTAGCGCAGCTTCAGGGTGGCCAGGCCAATCAGCGCCATCACCACACTTACAATCCAAAACCGAATCACAATCGTACTCTCCGGCCATCCCAGCTGCTCAAAATGGTGGTGCAGCGGCGCCATCTTAAATATCCGCTTGCGGGTCAGCTTATACCCGGCCACCTGGATCATCACACTCAGCGTCTCCACCACAAACAACCCGCCGATAATCAGCAGCGCAAATTCCTGTTTTATCATCACCGCCACACCGCCCAAAAACGCACCCACCGGCAGGCTGCCGCTGTCACCCAAAAAAATCCTCGCGGGCGGGGCATTAAACCACAAAAACCCCAGCATCGCCCCGGCTAAGGCCGCACACATCACGGCAATCTCCCCGGCCCCGGCAATGTGCGGCAAGTGCAAATAGGCGGTGTAATCCACGCGGCCCATCACATAGGCCAAAATCGCCATGCTGGTCGCCACCAGCACCACCGGCATGCTCACCAGGCCGTCCAGCCCGTCGGTCAGGTTCACGGCGTTGGCGGTGCCCACCATCACCAGCACCCCAAACACCACAAACCCCCAAATGCCCACACCCACTACCAGCTCTTTTAAAAACGGAAAATAAATCTCCGTCGCCACCGCCGTACCGTTCATGTAAATGTAGCACAGCAAAAACACCGTGCTCACCAGCCCTCCCAGCGCCAGCCGCAACTTGCCCGGCAGGCCGCGTTTCCAGCGGCGGGTCAGGTTCAAATAATCATCCATAAAGCCAATGGCGCCGTAGCCCAGCATCAAAAACAGCAGCAACCACACATAGCCGTTGGCGGGGTTGGCCCACAGCAGGGTCGCGGCGGTCACCGCCCCCACCACACCAAGCCCGCCCATGCTGGGGGTTCCGGCCTTGCCTTGGTGGGGCAAAATCGCCTTGACCGTATCCCCCCCCTTTTGCCACAGCTTAAACGCGGCAACCAACCGCCCGCCAAACAGCAACCATAGCGTAAAGGCGGTCAGCATGGCGGCCCCGGCGCGCACGGTCTGGTACTGCAGCACGTTCAGCCAGTTCACATAATCCACAAAATTCAACAGCAGGGCGGGTATCATGCCCCACTATCGCCCCGTTTGCCGCAAAACGCCAGCACCCGCACCACGCAACCGCCGCAAATTCCGGCAACCCTTGTGCCACCGCCCCAGCCATGCTAGCGTATACGCAACTGAAACAAGAACCACCCTTCCCATTCCCTTGGCATCAAAAAAAGGAGCATGCCATGTTCAAAACCTTCATCGCCACCCTGGCGGCCCTCTTCCTCACCACCAGCGCCTTCGCCGGCAACCTGCTCGAGGTCATTCCCACCAAGTTCCAGAACCAGGCGCAGGCCTGCTACCAGGAAGCCATGGACGACAACCTCTTCTCCAGCCTGGTGGCAGTATACACCGTGCGCACGCCCCAGTTCGTCGGCAACGCCATGCGCTTCACCATCGATGACGCACCGGCCATGCCGCTCAAGGTAACCCTGCGCACCGATGCCGACCAACAGCGCGACCTCAACACCGCCCTGCGCAACGGCACCGCTTTCGTACTGTTCACCCGGCCCGGAGATGGTGACCCCACCGACCCCGAGCGCCAAACTCCGCAGGGCACGGTGCTCGACTACACCGTGGTCATCGCCACCCCCACCCGTTGGGGAGACGAATGCACCTACGTCTCGGCCCCCACCGCCATGCCGCAGGCCCAGCACGCTCAGTTGCCGCCGGTCCTGAAAACGCTGGTCACCGGGCTCAAGGCCGCTACGGCCTGCGGTGCCGCCTACGTCGCCGAGCAGTTCATCCCCGGCACCATCTTCTACATGGTGACCGAGGCCAGCTACGCCAACAAAAAGCTCACCTTCCGGCTAGGCAATATGGAAGGAACTATCAGTACAACAATACTGGAGGATATCGACTACCTCGCTGACGGCGCCTTCCAGCGCAGTGTAGAGCGAAATCTGGTCATCGCCCGGGTTATCCCGTTCCCGGATCTGGCAACTTCGACCTACAATGTCGAAATCGCCTTCTCCGCGATTCTCTATCCGGAGAATACGGACAAGGCATGGCAGTGCGAGAATCTCGGATCTATCCGCGTCCAGGGAATCCCCTTAGAAGAATTGCAGTTCTAAACTGCTCCCCCCGCCAACGCCCAAGGGCCCCCACCGGGGGCCCTTGCTGTTTGCCTACACCCCCGCCAAAATCTCCCGCGCCACCACCCGGTCATCAAACGGCAGCACCTCGTCTCCCACAATCTGCCCGCTTTCATGCCCCTTCCCGGCAATCAGCACCACATCATCCGCACCGCAGTCACTTAGCGCGGCTTCAATCGCCGCACGGCGGTCACCAATCTCAATGGCCTTGCCCCCGGCGTCCGCAACCCCAGCCACCACCTGCCGCCGCACCTCCGCCGCATCTTCGCGGCGAGGGTTGTCATCGGTCACATACACCACATCCGCAAGCTCGGCGGCAATCCGCCCCATTATCGGCCGCTTCAGCGCATCGCGGTTGCCGCCGCACCCAAACACCACCTGCAGCTTGCCACCCGCCTTCACCAGCGGCCTCAAACTCTCCAGCGCCCGCTCCAGCGCATCCGGCTTATGGGCATAATCCACCACCACGCTCGGCTGGTCGGGCCTGCTGGGCACCACTTCCATCCGCCCCGGCACCGCCGTCATCTGTGCCACCGCAGCGGCAAGGCTTTTCCAGTTATACCCGCCCGCCACCAACAGGCCCAACGCCACCGCCAGGTTCTCGGCCTGAAAACCCCCAATCAGCGGCACGTCCACCGGCACCGGCACCGCGTCATACTTCAGGTTCAGCCGCAGCCCGCGCGCACTGGCCTCCACCACCTCGGCCACCAGCTCGGCGTTGCTGGTGCCCACACTCATCACCGGGCAACCGCGCTGCTTGGCCACACTTGCGGCGGGCAGCGCCTCGCGCCGGGCCATGTTCAGCACGGCTATGCCACCTTCGGGCAGAACCTCCGCAAACAGCCGTAACTTGGCGGCGTGGTAGGCCGCCAAGTCACCATGGAAATCCAAATGGTCCTGCGTAATATTCGTCAACCCCGCCGCCTTAAAACGCACCGCATCCACCCGGTTCAGCACCAGCGCGTGGCTGCTCACTTCCAGCAGGCAGGTGCGCACGTGCTCAGCCGCCAGCGTCTCCAAAATCGGCCCCAGTTTCAGCGCGGTCGGGCTCGTAAATCCCGTATATTCGGTCTCCACATCGCCGTCCTGCCGCATCACACCCAGCGTGCCCACACTGGCCGCCGCCTGGCCAGTTAGCTGCGCTAACTGACGCCCAAACCACACCACACTTGTCTTGCCGCTGGTGCCGGTCACACCCAGCATCACCGGCGGTTGCGCGGGCCAGCGCGCAGCGGCATAACGCGCCATCACCTCGCCCGCATTGGCCACCTGCACCGCACCGTCCACCGCCACATCACTCACCATAGCCGCAGCTCCACGTGCACGTGCGTCCGCCGCCATCGCCGCCACATCCAGCTTGGGCGCCACACGGCTGTCCCACACAAACACCTCACCCGGCTGCACCTTGCGGCTGTCATCGCATAAACCTTGCACCTCAAAGTCCGCCGCCACCGGCGCCTGTATCAAGTCCGTAAACCGCATCCCCATCCCTTTCCTTACACTTCCAACCTTAATCCACGCCACCGGCCTCGGCCTCGGGCTTCAGCAGCACGCCCCCGGCACTGCCGCGCCGGGCCCTAAACTCACTCAAGGCATACACCTGCCAGGGGTCGTCATACTTGCGCTTGGTGCGCTCCAGCAGCTTGCGGTAAGCCTCCACCTCATCCATGTCCGGCGGCAACGCCGCCAACTGGGTCAGGTCACGGTAAAAATCTCCCACCACGGGCGCGGCACTCCGCCCGCCGGTCTCAAAGCCTTTCTTCGGCTCATCCAGCATCACCAGCGTAATATATTCGGGGTTTTTCATTGGCAGCACCCCCACAAAACTCACCAGGTTCTTGTCCTTGGCATAGCCCCGGCCGCTAATCTTCTCCGCCGTGCCGGTTTTGCCGCCAATGTCATAGCCCACCACCTGGCTGCTGCGGCCACTGCCGTTCAGCACCACATCGCGCATCAGCACATGGATCTGCTCCAGCGTCCCCTCATCAATCAACCGCACGGGCTCGGTGGTGCTCACGCCGCCCAGCAGCACACTGGGGTGCTTCACATAACCGTCGGCCAAGGTCGCTACGGCGTTCACCAGGTGCACCGGCGTCACGCTCATGCCGTGACCATAAGAAATGGTAAACGTCTGTATCCGCCCCCAGTTGCTCGGGTACCGCACATTACCAATCTCCGGAATCCCCGTATCAATCGGCGCCAGCATACCCAGCTTGCCCATAAAGTCTTTTTGGGCTTCCGGCCCGCTCATATCGGCAATTTTGGCCGCCCCGATGTTCGACGAATACCGCAGCACTTCATTCGCCGTCAGAATACTCTTTTTGGCGTGGTAATCCCGTATCGTAAACCGCCCGATGCTAATCGGCTGACGCGCATCAATCAGCGTATCCGGCGTAATCTTCTTCTCCACCAGCCCCTGCGCCAGCGTGAACAACTTAAAGGTACTCCCCATCTCATAGCTGCCCAGCGTCACGTTATTGAACATCTCGGCAGGCGTCGCCTTACCCAAATGGTTGGGGTCATAGTCAGGCAGGCTCACCAGCGCCACAATCTCGCGCGTGGGGGCTTTCATCACCAGCGCCCAGGCGGCTTTGCTTTCGCTTTTCGCCTGCATGTCCATCAGGCGGCGTCGCAGCATTTCCTGCAAGCGCACATCCAGCGCCAGGTGCAGGTCGTCCCCGGCGGCCAGCGGGTCATTAAACCCACGTTCCACTCCGGCCAGGCCGTTGTTGTCCACGTCCACCGCACCCAGCACATGGCTGGCCAGGTTGCGGTGGGGGTACACGCGCACAAATTCTTCCCTAAATTCCAGCCCCGGCAGCCCCAGCGCATGCACCTGTTGGGCCTCGTCCGGCGTCAGGCGGCGCTTAATCCACACAAACCGCCGGGTCGGGTCGTTCAACTGCCCTTTCAGGCGCTCCATATCCACATCCGGCAGCACGCCCGGCAGCCGCCGCACCACTTCCTCGGCGTCCAAAATCCGCTTGGGGTCGGCATACAGGCTGTAAACCTTCAACGTCGCCGCCAGCAGCACGCCGTTGCGGTCATAAATATTCCCCCGCCGCAGGCTTTCCTTCGGCATTTCCCGAATACTCGGGCGCGGCTCAGCGGGCGGCATCAGCCCCACATAAGCCAACTTGGCGGCCACTCCACCAAACATCAGCGTCAGCAGCGCCATCACGCACATCGCCCTAAAATGCGTGGCGGCGCCGTTTTCCATCACATCGGCACGGCTGGGCATAAAGCCTCGGGCCGCATGGGTTTTTACGCGGCGCTTTTGCACCGGGGTGCGCTTGGGCGTAAACACCGGCGCGGCCTCACGTGCGCGTCCGGCGCGCAGGCTATCCCAGGGTTTTTTTATGCGTGTCATGCGTGCTCAGGCCGTTAATCAGGGGCATCATGCGTCCAAACCGGGCGCATCACAAGGCCTGCGGCGCTGTTCCCGCGCGATTATTCGGCACTCGTGGCCGCAGCTTCGGCCGTGCTTGCCTCGGTCACACTCACCAGCCCGGCCTGCACGGCGGCCATCACGGCCGAGCCCGCCACCGCCGCCGTCGCACTCACCTCCAGCGCCTCCGCCAGCGGGATAACATCCAGCGCCGTAGCGGTGCGGTAGGGCTCACCTTTCACCACACGCTCCATGCGGTTGGGGCTGGCCAGCAGTGCCCATTCGGCTTCCAGCACGCGCTTGGTTTCGCGCAGCTCCGCACGCTCGCGCACCAGCTGCAAACGCTGGCGGTCCATGGTCTGCACGTCGGTCTTTATCCGCATCATGCCGGCAAAGGCCGCCACCGTCAGCACCACCGCCAGCAAAATGAGACTGTTCTTCATAAGCCCCAACCTAGCACGTCCGCCACCCAAAACAAGACCGGCCCCACCGGGCCGGTCACTTCGCAAGGCACTCGCGTGCGCCTGCTCAGGTGGCTTACATACCAGCGCCCGCGTTACCGCCGGTGCTGTTCCCGGTTTCGCCGTAGGTCTGCCAGCGGCCTTCATAACGGGCTTCGCCTTTCCCCACCACAAACAGGCCGCTTACGGGGTCAAAGGTAAACCGGTTGTAACCTTTTTCACGGGCGTAATCCTGCCAGCTTTTGTCGCCGGTGTCCGGAAAGCGCACCATCTCGCCACTCTCCAGCTTCACGGTCGCAAAAGCACCCGGGTCAACCGTCGGCGCGGCCCCCACGGTGGTGCTTTCGGTGCGGGTTACGGTGCTTTCGGTGGCCTGTACCGGGTTGTCCCAGGTTATACCGTTGGCACCTTGGCTGGGCACGGTGCCTTGCACATGGGTTTGGGTGTGCGTTTGGGTTTGTGTCACGGTCATTTGGGCATGGGCAGCAGCCGTCAGCAACAGTGCGGCAGCGGTCATCGTCATTACGTTTTTCATCGCTTTTCTCCTTTGGCTTGGCCGTTCTTAGGGCATGTGCGGGCTCCCAGTCTTCGGGGCCACGTCAGCATCCTAACGCATCGGCAGCCATTTGGTTCACCGCTTCGTCAGGTTTTTTTCATCCTCTTTTTACCGCACAAAAATCAATACCCGATTTCTTGCCAAATCACCCCCAATCGCCTACGGTGGCTCACCATGACATCCCCCCACATCCAGCTCCTGCACAACGACCTCCCCTCCGGCCTCACCTTCGCGGGCGGCATGGTGGCAATCGACACCGAAACCACCGGCCTCTCCCTCACCACCGACCGCCTCTGCCTGGTGCAAGTCGCCGACGGCCAGGGCAACGTCTGGCTGGTCAAGTTCGACGGCTCCAGCTACAGCGCCCCCAACCTGCGCGCGGTGCTGGAAGACCCCCGCCTCACCAAGCTCTTTCACTTTGCCCGGTTCGACCTCGCCATGCTGCAAAAGTGGCTGAACCTGCCCGACATCCACCCCGTCTTCTGCACCAAAATCGCCAGCAAACTGGTGCAGCCCGGCCCCGGCAAACACAACCTGCGCACGCTGTGCCAGCAGTATCTGGGTATCGAACTCGACAAAACCGAACAAATCTCCGACTGGGCCGCGCCCGAGCTCACCGAAAGCCAAATCGCCTACGCCGCGTCGGACGTCCTCTACCTCCACCAGCTCTACCAGATCCTCACCAACAAACTTACCGAGAACACCCTCAACCACGCCATGCACACGGCGCTGGGCTTCCTCACCACCCGCGTCGCCCTCGACCTCCGCGGCTACCCGGAAACCGACCTCTTCAGCCATACAGGCTGGTAACTCCGTCTGGTAACATCAATCAAGGCAACACCCATGCAAAACGCCATCACAGCCGCCCAAGAAACCCTCCGCGCCGAAGCCGCCGCCCTGCAAACCTTAGCCAAGGCCCTCGCGTCCGACCCCGCCCTTCCCGCCGCCCTCACCCTCATGCAAAACTGCCGGGGCCGGGTCATCGTCACCGGCGTCGGCAAGTCCGGTCACATCGGCGGTAAAATCGCCGCCACTCTGGCCAGCACCGGCACGCCCGCCTTCTTTGTGCACCCCACCGAGGCCCTCCACGGCGACCTCGGCATGATAACTCAGTCCGACATCCTCATCGCCCTCTCCCACAGCGGAGAAAGCAAAGAACTCGCCGCCGTCGTCACCTACGCCACACGCTTTTCCATCCCGCTCATCGCCGTCACCGGCAAACCGGCCAGCACGTTGGCTAAAGCCGCCACCGTGGTGCTCAACACCCGGGTCGAGAAAGAAGCCTGCCCCCTCAACCTCGCCCCCACCACCAGCACCACCGTGGCGCTGGCGCTGTGCGATGCCCTCGCCATCGCGCTGATGACCGCCCGTGGCTTCCAAAAAGAAGATTTCGCCGTCTTCCACCCCGGCGGCAAGCTTGGCGCGCAACTGCTGCGGGTATCCGAGGTCATGGTCGACCAAGACCTCCCCCTCCAACCCCAAACCGCCCCGATGTCCGAAGTGCTGGTCACCCTCACCGCCCGCAACCTCGGCTGCGTGGGGCTGACAGATTCCAAAGGCAATCTGGTCGGTATCTTTACCGATGGCGACCTCAAGCGCCGCCTCACCCCCACCCTCTTGTCCCAAACCGCGGCAGACATCATGACCCGCTCGCCCAAAACCATCGCCCCCACCGCGCTGGCCACGGCGGCGGTCGCGCATATGGAACAAACCAACGTCACCAGCCTTTGGGTCATCAAAGGCAACAAACCGGTCGGCCTCCTGCGCATTCAAGATTGCCTCCACGCCAACGTCATCTAATTTATAACTTAACGTTACCAACCGAAAGCCCGCCATGCGCCACCGCCGCCGCGCCTACACCCTGCTCCTGCTCGGCACCGTCGCGGTGTTGGGTGTGGTGCTGTTCAGCAGTGTGCAACCCAGCACCATGTTCAGCATTCTCGCCCCGGTGGCACCTCCCGCGCCCGTCAACCCGGCCGCAACACCCACTCTCACCGGGCCGTTGGCTCAGGTCTCCGGCACCACGCTGCTCGAAAACCCCCGCTACACCGGCCAAGACACCCTCGGCCGCACCTGGACGGTCGAAGCCGAAACCGCCCTGCAAGGCGGCACCGCCGCCAGCAGCACCTACATTCTGCAACACGTGGCGGCCGAGTGGGCCGACCCTGCCCGCCCCGCCCCCTTCCGCCTCACGGCAACCGAAGGCTACTACACCCCCACCTCCAGCACGCTCCAGCTCACCGGCAGCGTGCGGGCCACGGGGCTTAATTTCACCCTCTCCGCGCCGGTGCTCCAGGCCGACCTCACCACCCGCATCCTCACCGCCCCCCAAGGCAGCCAGGTCACCGGCCCGCTCGGGCGGTGGCAGGCGTCCATCACCGCCCCCCTTCTCCGCGCCAACCCGGCCTCCGGCACGCTGCTGTTCAGCGGCGGCGTCCGTGCCCAACTCACCCCAACAAGGTAACTTAGCCATGAAGACCCTGCTCACCCTCCTCACCTTCAGCCTCGCCGCCTTCGCCCCGGCCTGGGCCCAAAGTGGCCAACCGGTCGATATCACCTCCCAAAAGCTCGAGGTCGACCAAGCCGCCAACACCGCCACCTTCAGCGGCAACGTGGTGGTTACCCAGGGCAGCCTCACCCTGAATGCCCCACGCGTGGTGGCAGCCTCGGCAGCGGCGGGCGGGGTCACCGCCATCACCGCCAGCGGCGGGGTCACCATCACCCGCCCCGGCACGGCCGGAATCTCCGAAAAAGCCACCGGCACCACCGCCACCTACAACCCGCAGGCGGGCACACTCACCCTCACCGGCGCGGTCACCCTCACACGCGGCCCCAGCGAGCTCTCCGGCGACAAACTCGTCTACAACCTCCAAACCGGCAACGCCGTGGTCACCAACAGCCAGGGCCCGGTCAAAGCCCGCTTCGTTCCGCAGAACTAGCGCCATAGCCAACCCCCTGCACCTATGCTAAAAATCCACCCATGAACGCCCAACCCGCCACCACCCCAACCCAGGGCCTCCACGTCCAAAGCCTGCACAAACGCGCAGGCGCCCGCCAAATCCTCCGCAACGTCTCGCTCAGCATGCAGCGCGGTCAGGTGGTGGCACTGCTGGGGCCTAACGGCGCGGGCAAAACCAGCAGTTTCCAGGCCATCATCGGGCTTACGCATGTCGACAGCGGCACCATCACCCTCGACGGCACCGACCTCACCCACCTCCCCATGTACCGCCGCGCCCGCCTCGGCCTCGGCTACCTGCCGCAAGAGGCCAGCATCTTCCGTGGCCTCACGGTGGAAAAAAACCTGCTGGCAGTGCTGGAAATGGTCAGCGCCACCCACGCCGAGCAATCCACCCGCCTCGAAGAACTCCTCACCGAATTCGGCCTCACCAAAGTGCGCCACAGCCCGGCCCCGGCCTTGTCGGGCGGAGAACGCCGCCGCGTCGAAATCGCCCGCGCCCTCGCCGCCAACCCCCAGTTCATGATGCTCGACGAACCCTTCGCCGGCGTCGATCCCCTCGCCATCCGCGATGTGAAAAACCTGGTGCTGCACCTCAAAACCCGCGGCATGGGCGTGCTCATCACCGACCACAACGTCCGCGACACCCTAAGTTTAGTCGACTACGCCTACATCATGGCGGAAGGCCAGGTCCTCGCCCACGGCACCCCGGCACAAATCGTCAAAAACCCCGACGTCCGCCGCGTCTACCTCGGCGACGACTTCGAACTCCCCAAAGCCTAACCCAACCCCGGCACCGTTTCCCGGAACGCGGCGGGGTGCGATTTGGAACAAATCGCGGGCCCCCGCCCGTATCCGGGATCTGGAAAATACCAGCACAAAAACCCAAACCTAACCCACCCCCAGAACCGCACTACGGAACGCCAGAGCCTATCCCCTAGCACCGTCCCGACACCACCCCTAGCCATCCCCCGCATTTCCTGAAAATATTCGCCCACTTATCCCTAATCATGAAATACCCATGCCGCAGGCATTCCATTTGGCGCGAGCCATGCGCGCAGCGCATACCTCGCCAAGCGCCAACCGCCGCAGGCGGAAAGGTCAGGCCCCACACGCGAGGCTCAAACGCTTATCCCAGTGCTTTTTTGGCGGGGCGCCGTGTACGGCAAAAGGGTACATAAGCCACGCCAAAAAGTGCTGGGGAAGCGTTTGAGTTCGCGCCTTGAAGTAAGCGGTGTTAGCCCGCACGAACCCCAGACGTCATCATCCCCAACAACCTGGCTAACACCGCTTTCTGCTCAGCCCGAGGGGTCACCATATCCACCATCCCATGCTCCAACAAATACTCCGCCCGCTGGAACCCCTCCGGCAGCGTCTGCCGAATCGTCTGCTCAATCACCCTGGCCCCCGCAAACCCAATCAGCGCGCCGGGCTCGGCCATGTGCACATCCCCGGTCATCGCAAAACTGGCCGTCACCCCACCCGTGGTCGGGTCGGTTAGCAGCACAATATACGGCAGCCCCGCCTCTTTCAGCATGCTAATTGCCGCTGTACTCCGCGCCATCTGCATCAAACTCAACGTGCTTTCCTGCATGCGCGCCCCACCGCTGGCCGTAATCGCCAGCATCGGCAGGCGGTGCTCCAGCGCATACTGCGCCACAGCCACCAGCGCCTCGCCCACGCCGCGGCTCATGCTCCCGGCCATAAAATCAAAATCCAGCGCACACACCGCCACAGGCTGCCCCTCAATGTGGCCGTGCAGGGCCCGGAAGGCATCATTATGCCCGCTCACCGCCCGCGCCTCTTTCAGCCGCGCCTTGTAGGCCTTGCGGTCTTTAAATTGCAGCGGGTCATCGGCCGGAACCCTCACCTCAATCGCCACCGGCGCAGGCCCCACTTTGGTTCCTGGCTCCTGGCTACCTTGTTCCTCGCCTTGGTCCAGCAAATACGCCAATCGCTCATCCACATTCCAGCGCAAGTGGTGGCCGCAGTGGGTGCAGCAATACAAATGCTGCGGCAGCTCGGCGTCATAAATCAACTGCCCGCAGCCGGGGCATTTTTCCCATACATCCGCCGCCACCTCGCGCTTCTTGGTGGTCTTAATGCTCGGCCTTATCAAATCGGTCAAAAACGACATACCAACCCTATACCCCAAAATCCCCTTGCCCGCATCTTTTTTGAAGTATACAAGAAACGCAAAAGTCCACTTCAGGAGCACCATCATGCCCGACCTTTCTCCCAACGCCTCCCAGATGGGAGACGCCGTCCACAACGTGCTGGTCCATCTGGCCCAGCACCCGCTGGGTTTCGACGAACCATTCGAAAACCGGCTCACTCGGCTGGAAGCTACAACCGAGCACTGGCTAACCTTTCCGGTCGCCTATCAGCAGCGCATCCGCATCCACTGGCACGCCATCGCCAGCCTTTATACCGAGTCAAACGGCGTGTGGTTCGAGAAAAGCGGCCCTACCGGCCTGCGACCCGACATGACGCGCCGCCTCCGCGAGGAATGGCAGGTGCTGGAGTTCAAGACCGGCGACACCAACTCCATGAGGCAGAAATCGCGGCTGCAAATCCGCGACGTCATGGCACGGCTCGTCGCAACGCTGCCTCAAGGCACGCGCGTCACCGGCTACCGGGTCTACCTGCCGCTCGCACTCGACGAACCGGCCACGCCCGTCTGGACGAAGGTCACGTTCACCCCCTCAAGAAAACCCCGCCACCATACCTAGGGCGGGTTTTTCTTGTTTTTCGCGTGCCATGGCGCTAAATTCCCCTCCGTAAAACGAAAGGACACCCCCATGACCCTCAAAGCCCTGCCCGCCGGCAAAGAGCCCCCGCACGATATCTACGTCGTGATCGAAAACCCCAAGCACACGCCGCACATCAAATACGAAGTCGACAAAGACACCGGCCTGCTGTTTGTAGACCGATTCGCCCCCATGCCGATGGTCTTCCCCGCCCATTACGGCTTTATTAACAACACCCTGGGCGGAGACGGCGACCCCGTCGACGCCTTCGTCTACACCGACATCGGCGTGGTGCCGGGCAGCGTCATCCGCGCCCGCCCGGTCGGCGTACTGCTCACCACCGACGAATCCGGCGAAGACGCCAAACTCGTCTGCGTGCCGCACAAAAAGCTGGACCCCCGCTTCGAGAACATCCAGGACTACACCGACCTCCCCCAGATGTTCCGCGACCAACTGGAGCAGTTCTACACCCACTATAAAAACCTAGAACCCGGCAAATGGGTCAAAATCAGCGGCTGGGCCAATGCCGAAGACGCGCGCAAAATCATCACCCAAGGCATCGCCGCCGTAAAATAATCCGCCTCCCCAAGTAGGCAAAAACCAAGGCCCGCAAGGGCCTTTTTGATTTATAGTAAATTTTTCTATTCATACAATGACTACTATAATAATTTATGATACAGTAATCTTATGCAAGATGGATTTAACGAGGCTTTAGCTGCTCAAGTCGCTGCGTTTTTTATTGAACGCAGCGGTGGTGAGATCCCTGTACTTAAGCTCGTCAAATTAGTTTACCTATCTGACCGCGAAAGTATGTCAAAAACAGGCTATCCGATCACTAATGACCAATTTGTATCCATGCCTCATGGGCCGGTCAACTCGTTGACGTTAAATTTTATTGATGGTCACTGCCAGTCTTCAAATTGGAGCGCATTGATTTCCGACCGCGCCAACCATATGGTAGGACTCTCAAAAACAATCACACGCGATGACCTAGACGAACTGTCAGATTTTGACATCACCATTTTAGAAGATGTGTGGAAAAAATTCGGAAAGATGGACCGTTGGGAAATTCGCGACTGGACTCATGAACACTGCCCTGAATGGGAAGACCCTAAAGGAAGCTGTATACCCATACCTCACGAAAGAGTACTCAAATACCTCGGACTTCAACATGCCACTGATCTTGCATCTGAAACAGAATCTGAGAGACACATTGATATTACCTTCTCTCAACTGAAAGTATAATTTTGATTTATAAAGGCATGTCATTTCTTATGCCTTCAGGGACTTACCATGATCCCAATATAAAACATATGTTTATGGTGTGCACTAATATAGATCAACATGGCAATGTTGTTCTTGCACCAGTATCTTCTTGGAAGAACAATCTCTCAGATGGAACCTGTAAATTAGCAATAGGATGCCATCCATTTGTCACAAGAGACAGCCATATTCTATATAGGAAGTGCCGTATAGAATTTGCTTCTGCAATTGAAAAAGGCTTAGCTCAAGGCATATTCAAACAACTTAAAGATGTTAATCAAAGTCTTATTGAGCAAGTAATTAAAGGAATCTCAATTTCTCCCCATACGCCGTACAAAGTTAAGAAGCACATCAGTTCTCGCTAAAAAATAACCTTACCCCACCCGCTCCAAAACCCGCAATATCGCACTCCGCGCCCGCGGGTTCCGCTCGATCTCCGCATCACTCGGCACCACCTTCTTGCCCATTTTAAACTTGGCCGGGGTCTTCACCCGCCCCACCTCATCCAACTCGTCGGCACACAACCGCCGGAACGCCGCCTTCACCGCCCGCTCTTCCAGCGGCTGAAAACTAATAACCGCCAACCGCCCCCCGCGCTTCAGGCACCAAGCCGCCTCCGGCAGCGCCCGCTCCAGCACGTCAAACTCATCATTCACCGCCACCCTCAGGGCCTGGAAAACCCGCGCCGCCGGGTGCGCCCGCTTCAGCCCCGGTCGGGGCGGGTAAACTTGCTCCACCAGCGCCAGCAGGTCGCGGGTGGTGGCCAGGGGCGCTATCTTCCGCTGCTTCACCACCGCCCTTGCCAGCACCCGGCTTTTCGGCTCTTCGCCATACACATAAAACATATCGGCCAGTTCGGCCTCGCGGCAGCTGTTCAGCAGGTCGGCGGCGGTTTTTTTCAGGTTGCTGTTCAGGCGCATGTCCAGCGGGCCATCGTGGTGGTAGCTCAGGCCACGCTGGGCATCATCCAACTGGTCGCTGCTGAATCCCAAATCCAGCAAAATCCCATCGGCCTGCGGCGGCAGCTCGCCCACCGCGCGCTTGCCGTTGGCCACACCATTGTGCAGCACCGGCCCGGCCAGCACATCGGCAATCGTGTCATAGGGCGCGCGCACCAGGTGCACGCGGTCGCCAAAATCTTCTACTAGCGGAGCACAGCGCAGCAGCGCCCGGCTGTCCCAGTCCAGCCCCACCACGTCGGCGCCGCGCTCCAGCAGGCCACGGGCATGCCCGCCACCCCCCAACGTGCCGTCCACCATCAGCAGGCCTGGCGCGGGCTCAAGCGCGGCCATAACCTCGTCAAACATCACCGGAACATGCACCGTCACGGCATCCGTAGTATGTGCACTCATGCCCCATTCCCCTGTTGGCTTGGTACGGGCTCACCCCCCTCGGGTTCCCTCTTGCGCATCTTCTCTACTCCAAAAGGGCGTATACCCCAAGCATAAAATGCCGGCATACATAATAAATAATGTATATCCATCAAATACATAATACAAAAAAGGGCCCCAAAAGGCCCTTGTACATCGCGGGTGTGGCTTACTTCCACAGCCCCTCCATCACCGCCAGGTCTTCCGCTGTCAGCGCGCCGTCATCAGCCATTTGCGCGTCAAAGCGGGTCGGGTTCCAAATAGTGAAGTACTCTCCTTGCCCGGCAAACATAATCTCCTCGCCCAGTCCCGCAAAGGCGGCAAGCTCGGTGGGCAGGGTTACGCGGCCGGCGTCGTCAAAGTTCAGTGGCCGAGCAGCTGCAAGAATGGCCCGCGCCAGCCGTTGGCGTACCGGGCTGAGTGCCGGAAGCTGCTGAATTTTTTCTGCCAGTTTGATAAAATCGTCATAAGCCCATCCATATAAATATCCTCCTTCGCGTCCTGCGTCCGGGGCCGCGTACACCACAATCTGCTGGCGGGTGTGCGTGGCCATTTCGTGGCGGAAAGACGCCGGCACCGACACCCGGCCCTTTTTGTCCACGCCATTCAGATACGAGGACAAAAAGACGGTCATCGAGCAGCGCCTTTCCGTTGTGGCATTCCATTCCTTGGTCTGCCGGTTAATCTTGTGGCCGGGGTCGCCCTAGCACTTTTGCAAGCACTCCCGGCCTTGGTCCCTCGTAGGCGGTCCCCCATGAACCGCCCGCTCCCTTGGAACCTTTTGGATCACCCATGGTGTTATTTGGGCGACACTGGGAATCTATGGGATCTTATGGGACAACGCAAGAGAAAAAGTGACATCTTCCGCAGAGAGTCTCACCTTAGCCTGTGGATAACTCTGGGGGCAAAACCCTGCGCACCCCTAAAATCCAGGCCGCAACACCCCTTCATCCCAAAAATTCCCATGCAAAACCTTGCACGCCCTTGCCCATTTCCAAGGCATTCCCTATAACCCCCCTGCACGGGGTCACCGCGAGAGTAACCCTCTCGAGGAAAGTCCGGGCACCCCCAAGCCACCGGCCGGAGAATATCCGGGCTGGCCGCTCCAGCCAGACCAACAGGGCCACAGAAAAGAACCACCTGCGCAAGCAGGAACGGGTGAAAAGGTGGGGTAAAAGCCCACCGCCGCTCTCAGCAATGAGACGGGCGAGAGGAGATGGCAACATCGCCTCGAAGGTAACCTGCCGGAGGGTGCAATACCGAATAGGGACTCCCAGCGACGCGGCTTGCGTCCGACGCGGAAACGCCGAGGAGAGTCCGGGTTGGCAGCTCGACGCCTGATGCAAATCAGCGCGCAGATGAATGGTGACCACTCCCGCAAGGGAGCACAGAACCCGGCTTATACGTGCAGAGGAGACTATGGGGCCCAAGGGCCCCATCTTATTTTTCAAAAAAGCAGGATTTTCCCCCGAAGCCCCCACCAAATTCACCCCCTCCCCCTCTCACGAAGTTCCTGCCGAAACTACCTCCGCCCCCTCTCACGAAGCGCCTGGCGAATCCCCCTCCACCCTCTCTCACGGAGGCAGAAGGAGGGGGTCTTAGGGG
>DIUO01000013.1 GCA_002422365.1 Proteobacteria bacterium UBA6156 | reverse complement strand
ACGACATCTTCTGGTGCACGGCCGATGTCGGCTGGATCACCGGCCACAGCTACGTCGTCTACGGCCCGCTGGCCAACGGTGCCACCACCCTTATGTTCGAGGGCGTGCCCCAATACCCCACCTGGTCACGCTTCTGGCAGGTGATAGATAAACACAAGGTCAGCCTTTTCTACACCGCCCCCACCGCCATCCGCGCCATCCAGGCGCAAGGCGACAGCTTCGTCCACGCCACCTCACGCGCGTCCCTTCGCATCATGGGCAGCGTGGGCGAACCCATCAACCCGGAGGCCTGGGACTGGTACTACCACACCGTCGGCAACGCCCGCTGCCCGGTTGTCGATACCTGGTGGCAGACCGAAACCGGCGGCTTCCTCATCAGCCCCTTCCCCGGCGCCACCCCGCTTAAGCCCGGCTGCGCCACCAACCCGTTTTTGGGTATAGAACCTGTCCTCCTGAACGAACAGGCCGAAGTCCAAACCGGCCCCGCCAAAGGCTACCTCTGCATGGCCCGCAGCTGGCCCGGCCAAATGCAAACACTCTGGAACGACCACGCCCGCTTTCACGAAGCCTACTTCTCCCGCTTCCCCGGTTATTATTTCTCCGGAGACGGCGCCACGCGCGACGCTCACGGCGACTACTGGATAACCGGCCGTGTCGACGACGTCATCAACGTCTCCGGCCACCGCATTGGGTCTGCCGAGGTCGAAAGCGCCCTGGTGCTGCACCCGAACGTGGCGGAAGCCGCCGTCGTCGGTGTGCCCCACAAAATCAAAGGCGAAGCCATCTACGCCTTCGTCACCCTCACCGTCAGCACCACGCCGACAGACGCCCTGAAGGCCGAACTCATCCAGCTCGTCCGCAAGCAAATCGGCGCCTTGGCGGCGCCGGATGCCATCCAATGGGCCCCTGCCCTGCCCAAAACCCGCAGCGGCAAAATCATGCGGCGCATCCTGCGTAAAATCACCACGAACGACCTCGAAAGCCTCGGCGACACCTCCACCCTCGCCGACCCCACGGTAGTCGAAAACCTCGCCCAAAACCGCATCGAGCTTAAATAACCGCCGCCACCCCACCGGGCGGCGGCCTCATTTTATCCCCTTGCGTAGTGCATACATTTCATTTACACTCACCCCATATGCCGCTTCACGCGGCCCGTCCCTTTCCGCATGGCTCAAAAAAGGAGAAGCGCCATGAATCTCCACATGCTTGCCCTGCCTACCTTCACGGTCACACGCCTCAAGTTCAAAAAGGCCGTGCTGTACCTCAAACGCGGACAAAGAGACGTCCACCTCCACGATGACGTCCACAAAATGCTTCGGATTCTCTACGATTCCGAAGGCCAGCCACGTCTTGGCTTCTTCGAACACGCCGGCCACCCCATCGAAGCCCTCATCTTCGATGCGAAAACGAACTCCGAGAAGAACTATGAGTATCCGGTTATGCTGCGCGACAATCGCGGCGACTGTCTCGTCTACAGCCTCATGCGCAGGCCGAACAAACCGCCCCTGCTCTACTACGTGGAGAATTTCACGATCACCGACAGCTGGGTCGGCAAACACCTTTAAATGGGAGTTACAATCACCCTTCACAGGGCCCCTCTTCTAAGAGGGGTCCTGTGGCGCTTGCAGCGCAAAAATTTCGCACCATACTCGCAACAATCCCAAGGCACTGCAGTTAAATTATAAAGGAAATTCCCATGAAATACCTCGCCCTGCCTCTCCTGCTGGCCGCCTGCGCCAGCCAACCGGCCACCACACCACCCACCCGCACCTTCGCCTGCAACGGCGGCATTCCCTTGGTGGGGGTCAGCTACCCCAACGCGCGCACCGCCGTGGTTACTCTGCAAACCGAAGACACCCGCACCACCTACACCCTCCACCGCACCGCCGCCGCCGTCGGCACGCGCTACAGCACCAGCCGCAGCGCCACCCCTGTACCGGGGCATTATATCTGGACCGAAACGCCCGCCAACGCCATCCTCTTCACCACCGCAAAATCGGCCACCCAACCCACTTATGTTTACGAGAAACAACTCGCCGTCTGCCGCCAAATCACCGGCCCCACCAACGCACAAAACTACTAAAGCTCGTTAAAGTATATCTCCCCCGCACCGCTTCCCGGGCTGTGGCGGGGTGCGTTTTGTTTCAAAACGCGGGCCCCCGCCCAGACCCGGGATCTCGAATATACAAGCACAACACAAACATACCCCACCCAGGGCTGAGGGGCGCAGCCCTCACCCAGCGCAGCTGTCATCCTAAGCCGCAGGCTTTCCTTATCAGCAAAGTCTCTCCGCCGTAGCTAACCCTACCGCCCAAACGCCTTAAACACGTCCTGCAACGTCGGCGCCGCAGGTGCCGCACCCTCCGTCGGGCTCACCGCCTCACTCGGGCTGGCCGGGCTCGTCGGGCTGGCCGCCTCCGGCTTCTTGCCAAAGGCCCCCAGCAGCGCGCCAACCCCTTCACGGCTAAGGCCCTGGCCAGATATCACGCCCCCCAACACACCCCCCACCGCCTGGCTTTTGTCCTTGCCCAAAGCCCCTTCCAGCGCTTCGCCAACCAACCGGCCACTCGTCCGCGCCACATAATCCGGCGCAGCCCCTATGCTCGGCGCGGTCAGCGGGCCCTTAATCACCACCGGTATGGCCAGCATGTTGTCTCCGGCTTTCAGGCTCGGCGTCAGTTTGTAATTGATAATCCACGCCGGCAAATCCACCGCCCCTTCCCCGGTCAGCACCATCGCGCCGTTGCTGGTGGTCACGTTCAGCTCGTCGGTGGTGGCTACACCTTGCCGCACCGTAAAGCGGGCATTCAGCAGGTCAACATCGCCCTCGCCGTTGGTGGGGGCGGTGGCGCTGGTGCCCTGCACCAGCCGGGCAATATTGCTCGCCGCACCCAACAGGTTGCCATAGGGCAGCTTACCTTCATTGGCGGTGGCGGTCAGGGTGCCGTCCAGGTTCTGGGCCAGCTTGCGGGTGGTGTCGCCACGGCTGGCAAATTGGGCGTTCACGTCCAGCGGCAGGCGCACACCTTTGGTGGCCAGCACCGGCACCAGCTGCTCCACCCGCA
>DIUO01000016.1 GCA_002422365.1 Proteobacteria bacterium UBA6156 | reverse complement strand
TCACGGTAGCTCCACAGCGCCTCATCCAGCCGCTGTTGCCGCGCCGCCGTGGGTGCCACCAG
The DNA here is from genome assembly GCA_002422365.1 of Proteobacteria bacterium UBA6156. Taxonomy (GTDB): domain Bacteria; phylum Pseudomonadota; class Alphaproteobacteria; order UBA2136; family UBA6156; genus UBA6156. The sequence continues at coordinate 5,839 of DIUO01000016.1, read as the reverse complement.
CAAAATCCGGTTCCCGGCCCCAACCGCTTTCTCCAGCAGCGCAGGCAGCACGGCATCCACAGCGGCGGGGTTATCGCCCGCCGTGTGGTAAAACCCTACCTGCACCCCCACCGTCCGTTAGCGCCCGGTTGCATGCGCGTGCAGGGTTTCAATCACACCCTCCACCGCACCAAAGGTCGCCGCTTCAATCGAATGCAAATTAAAAACCGGCGCCACAATGCAAGCCACCCGGCCCTTAAAACCAGCACCCTTGGCCTGCTCGGCATCGGTGCCGCCACCTTCAAAGCACTTGCGCTCAAAGCCCACTTTGGCCTTGTCGGCGGCGACTTCCAGCTCGCGCACCAGGCTTTGGGTGTAGGGGTAACGCCCGGCTTTTTGCTTAATCGCGCAGTTGTTCATATCCTCCATTTCCTCACCCACACTGGTGTCCACGGCCACAAAGTCGGTCATATCGCTGCGGATAACCGACGTCCCGCCCAACCCGGCCTCTTCCGCCGCACTAAACAGCACATCCACCGTAAACTGCGGCTTGGTTTTAGCGGCAGCCCAACGCTCCAGCAGCGCCAGCAGCACCACGCAGCCCAGGGTGTTGTCCATCCAGCGGCCACGCATCGTCCCGTTCACCTCATCAATGCGCAGCATCGGGTCCAGCCACACCAGCTGCCCCACTTGCACACCCAGTTCTTTCAGCTTGTCCTTGCCGTTCTTTTTGGTGCAGCCAATGCAGGCGTCGGGGCGCAACCGCACATGCTTCCACTTCTGCGGACGCTTCTCAAACCCTTCCAAACCCATTTTGTGGATCGGCGTATCCGTATGGAAAACCACCCCCTCCAGCAGCGCACCACTCTTGGTCAGCACACTCGCCGTCACCCCGTCCATCACATGGCCGGGGTACAGGCCACCAATGCTCGAAATCCGCACCGTCCCATCCTCACACAGCTCATCCACCATCAGCCCAATGCGGTCCAGGTGGGCGCCGTAACCCACCACCCGCTTGGTGTCCTTACCCGCCACGGTCACGCGCAGGGTGTCATCCCACTGGCGCTCTACTTTATAACCCAACTTCTTGGCGTGCTTTTCCACATAGTCGGCCACATCGGTTATGCGGTTGGTGGCACTGGGTATGCCCAGCAGCGCGCGCGTGTGCAGCAGCGCTGCCTTCATCGCCGGGCTCAGCGGTTTTTTGGTCGTTTTACTGGTTTTGGGTGCTGCCTTGGCAGCGGTCGTTTTGGCCATCTGGATCTCTTCTTGTTATACGCTTGTTATAGAATTGTGTTCAACGTCCACGCTGCCTAAGCAACTTTGCGTGGCCGCCCGCGTCCGCGCTTCACGCCGCCAGCCGCCGCCGTAGCCACCTTGGCAGGTCTCCCCCGCCGCCGCGCGAGCACAGCACCTTCGGCAACCACCGGGGCACTGTTCTCCAACCAGTTGACCAACAACCGCGTACCAAACCCAGTCGCATGACCCAGTTCCTTATGCTCACCGGCGGCACCATCCACCCACGCCACACCGGCAATGTCCAGGTGCGCCCAGGGGGTTTTGTCGGCAAATTTTTTCAAAAACACCGCCGCCGCATTGGCCCCACCATAAGGTATGCCGTCATTATTCACGTCGGCATATTTAACCGGAGCCGCATAGCAGTCATCCACCGGCATACGCCACAAACGCTCGCCTACATCATCCCCCGCCTTTTGCAGGGCATTGGCCAGCGGGTTATTGTTGGCAAACAAGCCCGCATAAGCCCCTCCCAGTGCCGCCACAATCGCGCCGGTCAGGGTAGCTAAATCCACCACTTGCGCCGGGTTATGCTTATCTATGGTATAGGCCATCGCATCCGCCAGCACCAACCGACCTTCAGCATCCGTATTACCAATCTCCACATGCAGGCCCTTATAACTCTTATAAATGCTGTCGGGCACAAATGCCTGCTGCCCCACCATGTTCATCGCGCAGGTCATCACACCAATCACGTTCACCAGGGCCTTGCGCTTGGCCAAGGCTTCCATGGCCCCCAGCACAGCGGCGGCACCACACATGTCATATTTCATGCCGGCCATGCTCTTCTGAATCTTTATATTATACCCACCCGTATCAAACATAATGCCCTTGCCCACAATCGCACTCGGCGCATCGCCCTTCTTGCCACCGTTATAATGCATCAAAATCAGGCGCGGCTGGTCTTCCGGCGCGGCATTGCCGCCCACGGCCAAAATCAGGTTCAGCCCCAGCTTCTTCATCTGCTTTTCGTCAATCACCTCCACCTTCACCCCATGCTTTTCCAGCTTACGGGCTTGCTCGGCCATATATTCGGGGTTGGCAATGTTCGGCGGCAAATTCCCCGCCGTGCGCGCACTGTCGGTGGCGGCCAGCAGCGCCATCAGCTTGGGCGCTTCCTCTTCCAGCATGCGCGCCGCACGGGTGCTGGTCAGCACGGTCAGCTTTTCAAAACGCGGCAGCTTGTGCTCTTTCATGTCCTTAAATTGGTCAAAACGGTAAAGCGCCATGCCAATCCCTTCCACCAGCGCGGTCGCGGCGGCAAAGGCCTCGTCCGGGCTGCCCAGCTCGCCTAGCGCCAGGCTGGCTTCCTTCACACCCATCGCATCCAGTTGTTTGCCAATGCCCAGGCCTGCTTTCCACCAGTCGCGCCGCTCACTGGGCTCTTTGCCCAAGCCTGCCACCAGCACGCTGGCCACGGCTCCCTCTTGCACCGTCACCTTAAAAAACTCGCCCGCACCGCCATAAAAGCGGCTACCGCGCAGGCTGCTTTTAATCACACCGTTCAAACCTTCATCCACAATCTGGGCCGAGTCCGCCAGTTTCCCCTTATTCTCAGCAAACACAACCACATGTTTCCGGGCCGATTTCCCCGTCAAACGGGCAGCTTCCAAAATAAAGGCAGGCATTTTCACATCTCTTTTCTTGATTATTTCCCAGCAGGCACCTTAAAGCGCCATAACCCGCATAAATTGCCACAATCCGCACCACCCGCGCAAGCGCCTGCGCAAAATTCATTTGGATGATGTCCCTCAAAACTGCTAAAACAACCGGAATGATGACACTTCCCACCTATGTCATGCGCGACGCCCTCAAGCCCGCATTGCTCGGCATTGGGGTGCTGCTGGGGCTGGTGTGGCTGCTGCAAAGCCTCCGGTTCCTCGACCTCGTCATCAACAAAGGCCTCGGCCTCGGCACCTTCCTCCACCTCACGCTGCTGCTCATCCCGCAATTACTTACCGTTATCCTGCCATTCGGAGTGTTCATCGGCACCAGCGTCATGCTGCGCCGCTGGCAAGAGGACACCGAACTCACCGCCGCCTTCGCCCTCGGCCGCAGCCCCGCGCACATCCTCCGCCCCTTGCTGGCAGCGGCTTTGCTGGCTGTTATCTTCGGCTACGCGTTGTTCCTCTCTATCCTCCCCGCCAGCACAAGCGCCTTCAAAAACCTGCAATACCAAATCCGCACCCAAAACGCGCAGGTGCTGTTAGAAGAAGGCACCTTCAACCAGCTCGGCAAAAACCTGATGATCTACCTCCGCAACCGCACCAGCGCCACCACGCTGGAACAAATTCTGGTCCACGATACCCGCATCCCCACCCAACCCGTCACCTGGTATGCCCAACGCGGAGAAATCACCCTGGATGCCGACGGCTACCCCAAACTCGCCCTGCAAAAGGGCCTGCGGCAAGAGGTCGGGCCCAAACAAGTCTCGATGCTGGAATTCGAACGCTACAATCTCGACATCCGCCAAAGCCTCGGCCAGCAAGTCATGGCGCCGCGCATGCCGGAGTACGAAGAATACTCCCTCTCCGAACTCCGCCAACAAGCCACAACCAGCAATCCCTCCCGCGCGGCAGAGCTCACGGCCGAGTTCCACAAACGCCTGCTCTGGCCGCTCACCCCCCTGCCACTCGTCCTCATTGCCTGCGGCTGGCTGCTGCGCCCCCCGCGCCGCCAGCAAAGCCCCTGGCGCCTGCTGGTGGCCTCCACCCTCTCCGGCTTTGCTTATCTGGGGGTCATGATGACCCTCAACGGCATGGCCCAAAACGGCACTCTCGCAGCCCTCTACGGCCAATGGCTGCTGCCGCTGGCGGGCGCGGGCTTGGCCTGGTTTGTCGCCAGCAAGGGGCGCATTCATGGCTAAAGTTCCCTCCCAGGCTGTCTCGCGCTTGCTCGCCCCTTCGGCGCGCACTGCCACCACCCGGGGCTATTCGCCCATTCTGGGGCTTTACCTCGGCGGCATGTGGCTCACCACCGTCATGCTCACCATTTTCGGCCTCGGCGGCATCATTTATCTCATCGATATTATCGAACTCTGGCAAAACGTCTCCAGCCGCAACGTCGGCATGGGCACAACACTGCTCATGAGCCTCGCCAAAACGCCCGACCTCCTCCTCCAGCTTCTCCCCTTCGCCGTGCTCATCGGCAGCCTGGTGTGGCTCAACCAGCTCAACCGGCGGCAAGAGCTCGTCGCCCTGCGCGCCATCGGCCTCCCCGCGCGCCGTTTCCTCATGGGCCCCCTTATCGCCTGCCTTATTTTGGGTGGTTTGTCGGTTGCGGTGGGCAACCCCATCTCCGCCGCCATGCTCAAGCGCTACGAAAACTGGAACAACTCCGTCTTCCCCGGCAGCACCAAAGGCCTGGTCACCGCAGGCGGCAGCATCTGGCTCAAGCAAAGCGAGTTCCCCGCCACCGCCACATCGCAAGCCTCCGGCCGAGACTACTTCATCCACGGCCGCAAGGTCTCCCCGGGCGGAGACTCCCTCGGTCAGGCCACCGTCTTCATCTTCGATGTCAAAAAGAACTTCCTGGCGCGGATAGATGCCGACCAAGCCGTCCTCATGCCCCCCACCGCCACCACCGAGGGCTACTGGAGCCTCAAAGGCGCCATCATGCTCACCCCCCGACAAGATATCATCCGCAAGCCGGAGCTCACCCTCCCCACCAGCCTCACGCCAGAAGAAATCCAAGCCAGCTTCAACGCCCCCGGCACCCTGAACATCTTCGAACTCCGCGAATTCATTGCGACACTCGAAGAAAGCGGCTTCAAAACCAACCGCCACGCCATGGCACTGCAACGGCTGCTGGCCTTGCCGTTCATGTGCATGGCCATGTTGCTGGTGGCGGTGCCCTTCGGCCTGCGCTACACCCGCGTGCGCGGCCTGGGCATGGTTATCGTGGCCGGGGTGGTCATGGGCTTTGCGTTCTACTTCTTCGGCAACCTCATGGCCACGTTCGGCCTCTCCGGGCGGCTCGATGTCCGGCTCGCCGCCTGGCTCCCCGCCGCCATGGCCACCCTGCTGGCTATGGCACTTATGCTTCAGCTGCGCGAAGAATAAGCCACAAACATATAACTTACCCGAACGTTACATTGACGCCCCGCAGGCTTTAGGCAAAACTGTGCCAACCAATAACGAACAAAGCCCCCCATGCGCTTCTTTGCCATTTTTTTCGTCGTCGCTTCCTTCTTCGCAAGCTCGTTTATCGTTCCTGCGCATGGACAAGATATGCCGTTCAACCTCACAGCCGGTAACATCGCCTACGATATCTCCGGCAGCCGCATCACCGCCACCGCCGAACCCGGCAAACAGGTGCACATCACCAGCGACAACGGCCAGGTCTGGGCCGACACCGTCCACTACAATCTGGCCGCCAGCACCGTCACCGCCAACGGCAACGTGCGCCTGCAACATGCCGACGGCACCACCCTCCACGTCCAGTCCCTCAACCTGACCGGCGACCTCCAGCAAGGCGCGCTGGAGCAACTCCGCCTCAGCATCCCCTCACTCGGAGAAATCGCCCAGGCAGGCGCCGCCAACGTCTCCGGCAGCACCTATACCCT
>DIUO01000024.1 GCA_002422365.1 Proteobacteria bacterium UBA6156 | reverse complement strand
CGTTGCTGCTGGGGGTCACCATCCTGTGCTTTGCGGTCATGCATTTGGCGCCAGGAGACCCCACCCAACTCATGGGAGACCTCGACCCCAAAGCCAAATCCAACGCCGCCATGCAAGCGGCCTACGGGCTGGATAAACCCATCTGGCAGCAATATCTCTCCTGGCTCGGCAACCTCCTCCAAGGCAACCTCGGCACATCTTTAGCGCCGGATGGGTTACCCGTCTGGGACAAAATCACCGCCGCCCTGCCCCTCACCCTCTGGCTGAACATCACAGGCCTCCTGCTCACCCTCCTCCCCGCCATTCCGCTGGGGGTGTGGGTGGCGGCCAAACCATTCGGCTGGAGGGACGGCATCACCACCCTCCTCCTCTACCTCTTTCTCGCTGCCCCCGGCGTGTGGCTGGCTTTGCTCGGCATGCAATTCTTCGGCATCACGCTGGGCTGGGTGCCGCTTTCCGGGCTGCGTAGCTTTGGGGCGGAAAACTGGTCTTTCCTCCCCCGCACGCTCGACCTCTTGCACCACCTCGCCCTGCCGCTGGCCGTCGGCGTGCTCGGCAGCACTGCGGGCATCACGCGCTTTGTGCGCGCCAGCACCATCGAATCTTTGCAGCAAGACTACATCCTCACCGCCCGCGCCAAAGGTGCCAGCGCCACCCGCACTCTCATCCATGCCCTGCGCAATGCCCTGCTGCCGCTCATCACCATCTTGGGCCTCAGCGTGCCCGGCCTTATCGGCGGCAGCGTAATTCTCGAGAGCCTCTTCGCCCTCCCCGGCCTCGGCCAACTGTTCTTCACGTCGGTGATGATGCGCGACTACCCCACCATCATGGCCCTCCTCACCCTCGGCGCCGCCCTCACCCTCATCGGTAACCTGATCGCCGACCTCGCCTACGCCGCCGCCGACCCCCGCACCACCGCCTAAGGTCGCTCCATAAATCCCATTTTTGGTAAGCGACCTTGGCGCCTCGCCGTCGTGGCCTGCAAGCCTTTCGCAGAAAGGCGCGACAGAGCCACAAGGCGGGCTTTCAACAAAACAAGAAAAGGCCGGTCATCCCAAAGGGAGACCGGCCAAGAACCGCATGGCATGGGAGGAATATAACATGCGGCAGAAATGCGTCAGACAGCCTAAGCCGCCGAATACAACGCTCCATCACGGATGCGCTTTACCCGTTCCGTCAGCGTCACACCTCGCAAAAAGGGCTGAAAAGCCTCCGGCAGCTCATCCAGCACCCCGCTGGTCAGCCACAGGCCGAGCATGTCGCCCGCGGTAGGTACCCAGGGCTTGCGTTGCAACGTCAAGCCACACTCGGCCAATGTGCGGTGGCCCTTGCGGTTGTTGCTGCTCGCCGAGGCCAGCACCATGTTCAACCACTCAGTTTTCCCGCCGAACCATTGCGGCACGACATGATCCTGTGTGGCGCAATAGCGCGGGTCGGGGTTATGCCAGCTCAGTCGCCGACCCGTGTACTGGCAACGGCCTTCATCGCGGATGTACAGGTTATATGCGGTATAAGCCACGGGCATACCAAGCGACACATCCTGCCGGTAATTCCGCAACCGCATAACCATGGGCAACCGGAACGGGTCTTGCTCGCCGCGCAACACATACGTCCCGCTCCACTCCAAAACTTCGGCCCGATTCGTCACAAGAGTGCTCACGGTAGCCTGTGTATTCAGCAGCGTCAGCGGGTAAGCCATCGGCTTGTTATCGCGTCCCAGCACCAGGGTCAGGTGGGTGCGGTAGGCCCCGGGCCGCAGCGTACTTCGGTCAGGGGGTGTATCAGGGGGTAAGTGAGAAGAGTCCGGCGGCATATTACACCTCACGAAAAGGACTGCAGGGGATCTCACCCGAATCATCACACAAACAACTAACGATATACAAACCCCCCTGCCCACCAAATCACCACCCAAATCTCGCCCTGCGGCAGCTGCTGCAAGCCACTGGCCAGCCCGCCGCCAAGCGGCTATGCTGGGGCGCATGAACCCCTGGCGCACCGCAGGACTTATCCTTGTGGCACTCACCGTGCTGGCGGCGCTGTTGGCACCCTTGCTCACCCCCTACGGCCCCACCCAAATCCATCTTTATAATGTGCTGGAATCGCCTAATCCCCAGTTCTGGCTCGGCACCGATGGCCTCGGCCGCGACGTCCTCACCCGCCTCCTCTACGGCGCACGCACCAGTCTCAGCGTGGGTCTCGTGGCGGTGGGCCTCGCCACTGCGCTAGGCATTTTGGTCGGCACGGCGGCGGGCATGGGCCCCCGCTGGCTCGATAGCTTCCTCATGCGCCTCACCGACGTCATGCTCTGCTTCCCCACCATTTTCCTCATTCTCGCCGTCATCGCGTTCCTCACACCCAACCTCATGAACGTCATGGTCGTCATCGGTGCCACGGGCTGGATGGGCATTGCCCGCCTCGTCCGCGCCGAAGTCCTCACCCTCCGCAGCCGCAGCTTTGTCGAGGCCGCGACTCTCGCAGGCACCTCCACCCCCCGCAAAGCCCTGCGCCACATCCTCCCCAACGCCCTGCCGCCGGTGGTCACCAGCATGAGCCTCGGTTTGGCCGCCGCCATCCTGACCGAAACCGGCCTCAGCTATCTGGGCCTCGGCGTCCAGCCCCCCACCGCCAGCTGGGGCGCCATGCTGACCGAAGGCAAAGCGGTGATCGAAGCCGCCTGGTGGCTCATCACCTTCCCCGGCCTCGCCATCATCCTCTCCGTCCTCGGCTTCACCCTCCTCGCCGAATCCGGCCCCCGCCGCGCTGCCCCGTAAGCGCAGCGCACGGTTCGGCAGCGCGAGCGCCTCGCCGTCGTGGCCTGCAAGCCTTTCGCAGAAAGGCGCGACAGAGCCACAAGGCGGGCCCCACTCACCCCCCTTGCAATCCCCACCCCGAAAGTCTATATGAGAGCCATAAGAAAACGTTTAATCAAAAATGCTTGGGAGGCGTCCCTTTAAAAATTTCTAAACGGAGACGCCAAAATGACTATATTCGCTAAGACTTGCCTCGAGGGAGGCGCCAACGTGGTCATCAGCGACTACCGTGCCCATAACCTCGGGTTCACGGCCAAGCTGTTCACCCACGAAGTACAGGGATCATTCCGCATCCCCTTCGTGGCCACCGGCCACACTCCCTCCGAGGCTGTGAGGAAACTGGCATGCGAGAAGATTGCAAAAAGGCATGAAGACAGCCTTCTGCAGCTCGCGAGCCAGATGGAGAGGAGTGTGATACTCCCTCTCAGAGCCCTCACTTGACCAACGACCCACCCCGCCCGAGAGCAATCTCCGGCGGGGTGCACTTTTATTAAGCCCCCCCATTTCGGCTCCACCATTCATGCGGGAAACCGTGCCTTGGGGTCAGGTTTGCCCAAAAATCCCATTTTTGGTGCAAACCTCCCACCAGGCACCACCCCTCCCCCTCTCAGGCACTTCCTGTAAATTCGAAGCCAACCTTAAAAATCAAAAAAAATGAGGCCTTGCTACTTAAAAAAAGATGATGAGCCACCAGTCCAGGGGGCTGGTGTCATCCCGGAAGGTTAGTGGGTGGCAAAAAATCCCATTTTTTGCCGGGCCCCGCTACCTGTCCGGGATCCACCCCCGCCGGGAGGCCCGCCGGAGGCTTATTAAAAATCGAACACCTCTATCAGTCTTAAGAGAGCAAGGCCAAAATTTAAACTCACCCCAACTGCAAAGCCGCCAAAGCCTTATAAAGCGAAGACGTCTTCATCAACTCCCCATGGCTGCCACTAGCCACCACCCGCCCCTTATCCATCACAAAAATCACATCCGCATTCTTAACGGTCGATAACCTGTGCGCAATCGTCACCACCGTCCGCCCCTTGCCCACCGTCGCCAACGCCGCCTGTATCGCCGCCTCACTCTCGCTATCCAAATGCGCCGTGGCTTCGTCCAGCAGCAGCACAGGCGCATCCGCCAGCACCGCCCGCGCAATCGCCAGCCGCTGCTTTTGCCCGCCGGAAAGCTGCACCCCCTTCTCCCCCACCGCCGTCTTTAACCCCTTCGGCAACGCCTTCACAAACCCATCCGCATGCGCCGCTTTCAACGCCGCCCACACCTCGTCATCCGTCGCCTCCGGCCGCGCAAAGCGCACGTTAAAGCCCACTGTGCCGCTAAACAGCGGGCTGTCCTGCGCCACCAGCGCAAACTGCCGCCTAAGCTCAGCCAACCCCGCCTCACGCACATCCACCCCGTCCACCAAAACCTGGCCTTCCGCCACATCATCCAATCTCAGTAACAACCTAAACAACGTCGACTTCCCCGCCCCGCTCGGCCCCACCACCGCCACCTTCTGGCCCGGTTGCACCCGCATCTCCACCCCGTCCAGCGCCGCCACCTCCGGCCGGGCGGGGTAAACATACCGCACCCCGCGCAACACAATCTCCCGCCCGCCCTTGGCCGCAGGCAACGCTTTCGCCGTCTTCGGCCCAGCAATCTGGGGCTTTTCATCCAGCAACGCCACCACCCGCTCGGTCGAGCCCAACGTCCCCTGCCAAGCTGGCCAGAAGTTAGAAACATTCCCCACCGCATCCGCCGCAAACGCAAGGTACAGCAAAAACGCCATCATATCGCCCAGCGTCATGGCGCCTTCCATCACGCGCACCCCGCCCAGCCACACCACACCTATCAAAGCCGTAAAGCCTATCACCACGTTGGCCGCCACAAAGCTGGCCCCCAGCATGGCGCGCTGGTTGCTCAAGCGCGTAATTTCGCGCGTCTGCTCTTCAAATTTGGCCATCAGCGGCGGCTGCTGGTTAAACGCCATCACGGTGCGAATATTCGCAATCGCCTCCTCCAGCGCTGCCGAAAACTCCGCCCGATTATCCATCTGCGCCCGAGAACTCTCGCGCAGTTTTTTGCCGAGTATCTTCGCCGCCAGCGCAATCGGCCCGGCAGCCAGCAGCAGCAACAACGTCAAGCTGGCGCTGGTATAAAACAGAGCAAACACCGTGCCCACGCCCACAAACATCCCCCTCACCAGTTGCGGGGCAGAAAGATGCACAAACTCCCGCAACGTATAAGTATCCGCCGTCAACCGGCTGATAAGCTCACCCGAACTCCGCCGTTCAAAAAAATGAACATCCTGCCGCAGCAGGTGGGCGTTCAGCTGGTTGCGCAGGTCGGCCAGCATTTCAAAGGCACTCACCGCAATCAGCTTATTGCGCGCAAAAATGCTCCCTACCATCACCAGCACGGTGCCAAACATCATCCCCGCCAGCACCGCTAACTGCCCGGCGTCCCCCGTCCTCAAAGCCGTATCAAACATATGCTTCAAATACTGCGGCAACGCCAGCATAGCGGCGGCACTCAGCACCAGCATCAGGCTCCCGCCCAGCAACCGCCAGCGGTAAGGCTTCACCAACCGCCACAAAAACGCCTGCGTGCGCCGCTGGGTGGCCTTGTCCATGGCCTTGCCAGCCGCCCTATTGGCCTCTCTCTCCGCGCGCGTTCTCACCATACCCACTCTTGTACGCCCCCAAGCGAAGCCTCACAACCCAGCCGCCATAAAAAAGGGCCCACAGCCCTTTTTCTACTCGTGCACCACCGTGCACTTAGCCTCACCTCGCAACGCTTTCCGCACCTCACCCACGCGGCATACCATCAGCGGCAACTTATTATCCCGGCACAGCGCTATCGCCGCCCCGTCCATCACCTGCAAATCGTCCACCAGCACGTCTTTATAGCTAATGTCCGCCAAATGCTTGGCATTCTTGTCCT
>DIUO01000031.1:100186-157564 GCA_002422365.1 Proteobacteria bacterium UBA6156 | reverse complement strand
CATGCCGGGAACAAATTGGCGGGCTGAGCGCAAAAAGCAAAGGCTTGTCGGTCAAAAACCGACAAGCCTTGAAATAATGGTCGGAGCGAAAGGATTCGACCCTTCGACCCTCTGGTCCCAAACCAGATGCGCTACCAGGCTGCGCTACTCCCCGAACTGCGGCGTTTGTAATAGCAATAGCCCAGTCTGTCCAGAAGTAACGCTAAAATAAATGGCGGAGGAAGTAGGATTCGAACCCACGGAACCTTGCGGTTCTTCGGTTTTCAAGACCGACGCATTCGACCACTCTGCCATTCCTCCGCATTTGGCGGAAGCGGGGGGATTCGAACCCCCGAGGGCTTGCACCCAACCGGTTTTCGAGACCGGCGCATTAGACCACTCTGCCACGCTTCCACCTGCTGACATACAACAACACGCGCCAGCCGCCAAGGGTTTCTAAACGGGGGCTGATGACAATCCCATCACTCCCACAGCGCCCCAAGCCGCAAAACTGCACCACCCCCACCCCTAAAGCGCGCTCTGGCCCCTCAAAAATCCCTTAAAAAGGGCAGGGGGCCTCACTCGCCCCTCGCCAAACCGCTCTCATTTGGTAGCATGGTGAACATGACTCTCCGTAACTCCGCCCTCACTCTCGCAGCCCTGGCCCTGGCGGCCTGTGCTACCACCAGTGCGCCCGTTCCAGCCCAAGCCAAAACAAACCCTGACTTCCAACGCTTCTACGCCCAACTCCGTAAAGAAGCCGCCCAAAAAGGCCACAGCCCCGCCATGTTGGACGCCGCCTTCAGCGGCACCATCGCCCCCGTGCCCCAGGTTTTGCAGTCGGAAAAATCCCAACCGGAATCCGTCCGCACCTTCGCCGAATACACCGGCAGCATGCTCACCAGCACCCGCATTATGCGCGGCCGCGCCAATTTGGCCGCCCACGCACAAGACCTCTCCGCCACCGCCGCCCGCACCGGCGTCTCGGCAAGCGTAGTGGTGGCTTTGTGGGGGATCGAATCCCGCTTCGGCGAAGTCCAGGGCTCCCACCCGGTCATCCCCGCCCTCGCCACCCTGGCCTGGAAGTCCCACCGCCCCGACTACTTCCGCAAAGAAACCTTCGCTGCGTTAAAGGTCGTGGAGCAAACCGGAAAGGAGCCCGATAAACTCCTCGGCAGCTGGGCAGGGGCCATGGGCCAATGCCAGTTTATGCCCAGCAGCTGGCTGGCCTACGGGGCAGACGGCGACGGCGACGGTATCGCCGATATCTGGAGCAACGAGGCCGACGTCTTCGCTTCCGCCGCCACCTATCTCTCCAAACGCGGCTGGCAATCCGGCCAAGCCTGGCGCTACACGTTACCCACCACATTCAAGGCCGAAGGGCTGGACCTCAACTCCCGCGGCCTCTCCCCCCAGCACCCGCTGTCGTATTGGAAGAAGCGCGGCTTCAAAGCCCCCGCCAACCTGCCCGCCAGCACCAAACTGCGCTATTACAAACCGCAGGAAGACGCCCCCGCACACCTCCTCGGCCCCAACTTCAGCGTCATTCTCAGCTGGAACAACTCCTCCTACTTCGCCTGGTCTGTCCTCGCCCTGGCCGACTCCCTCGAAACCGAATAACCTCACAAAGCAAACCCCATGCGCAGCTACCTCCTACCTCTTACCCTCATAGCCTCTTACCTCGTAGCCGGTTGCACCCAGGTGCAGGTCGGCAGCCATTTGCTGAAAAAAGCCGACGCCCCCACCTGCGTCGCCGAAGGCCACCTCAAAGTCGGCAATCCCTACATTGTCGATGGCATCCGCTACAGCCCCCAGAAAGAAAGCCTCGACTACTCGGAAAAAGGCATCGCCAGCTGGTACGGAGAAGACTTCCACAGCAAGCCCTCCGCCAACGGCGAGTGCTACAACATGTACGCTTTCACCGCCGCCCACAAAACCCTCCCCCTACCCACCATCGCGCGGGTGACTAACTTAGAAAACGGCAAAAGCGTAGTCGTCAAAATCAACGATCGCGGCCCCTTCGTCCGTGGCCGCATTATCGACCTCTCCTACGCCGCCGCCCAATCGCTGGATATGGTGCGCTACGGCACCGCCCCCGTGCAGGTCGAGGCCATCGGCGGCCCCCACCACGTAGCAGGCGGCTACCGTGGCGGCTACTATAAGGCGCCGCAACTGGTGGGGAACGACATCCGCGCCGAACGCCTCCCCAGCGTCGGTACCGGCAGTGTCGAGGAAGAAACCCTCGGCACCTTCACGCCCCAACCCCATCTGGCGCAGGCCGCACCGCCCCCGGCCACCAGCCTGCCCAAGCCACCCCCGTTCGAAAAACGCGTCGTCACCAACACCAAACCCCTCAACAAAACCTTCGTCTACGTGCAAGTGGGGGCCTACAGCAGCCAAACCAACGCCACCGCGCAAATGCAAAAGTTAAGCGAAACCTTCGACACCGCCGCCCTCAGCCAATTCGAAGCTGGCGGCCAAAGCCTCCTCCGCGTCCGCGCCGGCCCCTTCCACAGCGTTGCCGACGCCGACGCCGCCCTCCAAAAAGCACTGGAAGCCGGCTTCCCCGAAGCCCAACTCAAAGTCGACGACTAACCCACCCAACAACCCGGCCCCAATAAACTAGCGGGAAACCGTGCCTTGCGGGAACAGAGGCCCAAGCAAACGGGGTAGGGGCCCCGTTTCTTGGTGCCTATGTCCGACCAGGCACCACCCCTACCCATCCCAGGCACTTCCTGGAAATCAAAGATCCCCCTTCCAACGCCCACCCCCCCCACCACTGCCCAAACCTTAAGCCTCACAAGCGGCTTCCAACTTGTTACCCACCCCCTTTTCCCGTACCTTACCCCCCATGACACGCATCCTCTTCACGCTCCTGGCCCTCACTTTCACCCACGCCGCCCTGGCGCAAACCTCACCCACCCAGCCAGAGGCCGAAGCCCAGCCCACCTACACCCAGGCCCAATTCGTCTACCACCCCGCCACCGGCACGGTGCTCTCCAGCGTCAATGCCGATACCCTCGCAGGCCCCGCCAGCCTCACCAAGCTGATGACTCTCTACCTCACGTTCGAGGCTCTGCAAGAAGACCGCCTCCAACTCACCACCCCCGTCACAGTGTCCGAGAAAGCCTGGCGCACCGGCGGCAGCAAAATGTTTATCGAGGTCGGCAAAGAAGTCCCCGTCGAAATGCTCATCAAAGGCATCTCCATTGTCAGCGGGAATGACGCCTGCGTGGCCATGGCCGAAAAACTTGGCGGCACCGAAGACGGCTTCGCCGAAATGATGAACACCAAAGCCAAGCAACTCGGCATGGTCAACACCACCTTCCGCAACGCCAGCGGCATGCCGCACCCGGCGCAACGCACCACCGCTCACGACATCGCCATGCTCCTCACCGCCATTTTCCGAGACTTCCCGCAATACAAGCACTTCCTGGCCGAAGAAGAATTCACCTGGAACAACATCCGCCAGCAAAACCGCAACGGCCTGCTGCACGCGGGTATCGGTATCGACGCCGGTAAAACCGGCCACACGGAAGAGAGCGGCTACCACCTCGCCTCCACTGCCGAGCAAAACGGCGAGCGCCTCGTCGTCGTCGTCATGGGCACCAACGGCTTCAGCGCGCGGGAGGGCCAATCCCTCCAAGCCTACCGCACCTTCTACGCCACCCACGCCACCCGCACGCTGTTCCAGCCAGGAGACGTGCTGGCCGAAAACATCCCCGTCTGGCACGGCAGCGCAGGCCGGGTTAATCTCACCGTTGCCAAGCCGCTGAATGTCTTCCTCAGCCGCACCAGCCCCGGCCAAATCACCGCCAGCATCACCTACAACAAGCCTTTGGTGGCACCTTTGGCCGCCGACCAACCCGTGGGCGAGCTCAAAGTCACCCTGCCATCCGGCCAAACCTTCACCGAGGCTCTTGTCGTGCAACACCCCGTCGCGCGCGCAGGCTTCCTCGGCCGCTTCGTCCAAACCCTCGCCAGCAACTTTGGTTTCTAGGGCCGGGGGCATGAAAGCAGCTTACATCGCCATCGACAGCGCCGACGGAGCAGGCAAAGACTTTCAGGCCGACCTTCTCGTCAAAGCCTTTGCTGCCGCCGACATACCCTGCCAAATCATCAACGAACCCCACGCAACCGATGACGGCAAAGTGTTGTACGATATGGCCACCAAAGGCGACGCTAACCGTTGGTCCGCCTTTGCCGAAGCCTGCCTTTGGACAGCCGCCCGCAACAAGGCCAACATCACCTATACCCAACCGGCGCTGGCGGAAGGGCGCTGGGTCATCACCCACCGTTCACCACTCACCACTCTTGCCTATCAGGCTTACGGAAAGGGGATGGATATCGACCTCTGCCGTACCATGCAAAACGCGGCAATGGAACGCGCGCCAGACTTCTACCTGATCCTCGATGTCGCCCCGGAAGTCGGCATGGCGCGCAAATCCATCCAGAAGGGCGAAGATAATCTTGACCGCTTCGAACGCGAAGGGCTGCCCCTGCAAGAGCGCGTCCGTAATGCATTGCTGAAAGAAGTCTCGCTTACGGGCAAACCCTACCAGATTATCGATGCCAACGCCGACAAAGCCACTGTCCACAACGCCATCCTCACCGCCATCAACACCCGCTTCGGCACCAACCTCCAACCCAGCCTCTAACTTACTCAAGCACCTTGCAAAATTTCCGCTAAGCGTGTTAATTAAGTCATCATTCCTCGTTTCAGAAAAGGATTGCGGTATGACCCCCGCTTCTGAAAAACGCTTCAACACAGTCCCTCTCAGCCTGCGCATTCTTGCCAATCTGCTGGTGCTGTTCGGTATCATTTTATATCCCATCAGCTATATTCCGCTCATAATCACCCCATACTCACCGGGGCAAACAGGCTACATGCCGTTTATGGCCGAGCATATGGGTCTTTTCATACCTCTCGGCATGGCATGGTTCGTTGTAGGTGTTCTCCTTCTGCTCATCCTCCCGCGCGCCCACAACCGCTGGCCTGTATTCTATCGGGCATTGGCCATGTTCATCCGGCGCAACACCCGGGCCTTCATCGCGTGGGGCAGCAGCCCCCAACGCATGCTGCGCACATTGTTGTGGCTCGTCTTCTATGTCCCGCCCACGTTGTCTTGGACATTCCTCTGCATCTTCACCATGTGGCTACCCCAGAAAAGGGAGCACCGCTGGATGATGTACATCCAAGAGCGCGATAAACGCCGCCGCCGCCGCATCAACCAGCGGCTCACCGCTTGGGGCTTCTAAGCCCTCACCAACGTAATCCCAAAGGGCGGCCCCGTGCCGCCCTTTCGGCTTGCCACCAAATCCGTATCATAGTATACAAATACATCTTCAATGCTCTGCAAAGGAACATCCCATGAAAGGCAAATTTGTCGTCCTAGAGGGGATGAACGGCGCGGGTAAAACCACGCAAGCCCCTCGCGTCACACAACTTATCGAATCTTTAGGTCACAAGGTGCGGCAAGCGAAGGACCCCGAAAGTGGGCCTCTCGGCCACTACCTGCGCCCCATACTCAAAAACCCAGAGTCCTACCCCAACGGGCTCTCCCGCCGCAGCGAATTTCTGCTCTTCGCCGCCATCAAGGTAGATATGATTGAACAGGTAATTCTGCCCACTCTCGCAAGTGGCACCTCACTTGTCAGCGACCGCTTCAATCTCGGTATCTTTGCCTATCAGGGCTACTCCCTTAGGTCTCCAACCGAATGGATCGAATGGCAGCAAATGGAAGATATGATGTTGCCGGTACTGCGGCCTGCCTGGCCCGACCTCACTCTGCTGCTCGACATCCCGCCGGAAGTCTCGCTGGCCCGCACCCGTGCCGACCGTGGTGAAGGTCGCCGCTACGACGACATGGACTTGCAGGAAAAAAAGCGCATCCGCGAAGGCTATCTTTACTACAAAGAGCTTCCCAACGTCGTCGTCATCAATGGCAACCAGCCGCCCAACGATGTTTTTGCCGAGATTCGCCCTCACGTCGAGCGACTCATGGCCGCATAACATCTCGCCCCCCATGCCGCCATCTGCTAAGATGGCGGCATGTCTCTTTGCCCACCCCTCATTGGCCACCACGCCACCCAAACCCAGCTGGCCAAGCTGCTGGAGTCCGGCCGCTTCCCCCACGCCATCCTGCTCCACGGCCCGCAGGGCGTCGGCAAGCGGCTGCTGGCGCAGCACCTCGCGCTGCGCCTCATCTGCGGCCCGGCACAGGCTGCAAGCACCGAAGTCGACATGTTCGGCACCCCCACCGAAGCTGCACCCGAGCAAGGGCCCCTCGCATTCAACACCTCCAGCCCCCAATACGCCCAAATCCAAGCCGAAAGCTGCCCGGACTACCACATCCTCGCTCCGCTCGACGGCAAAAAATCCATCGGCATCAAACAAGTGCAAGAGCTGTTGGAAACCCTCCTCCGCACCGCCGACACCGCCCGCACCGTGATAGTCGATAGCTTAGAAGACCTGACGCCCGAAGCCGCCAACACATTGCTTAAAACGCTGGAAGAACCGCGCCCCGGCATCTTTTTTCTGCTCATCGCGCACCAACTTTCCGCCACACTGCCCACCATCCGCAGCCGCTGCCGCCTCATTCCGCTGCAACCACTCAGCTTGGCTGAAACCCAACTCGTCCTCCAATCCCTGAAAGAAGATCCCACCCTCGCCGCCGTCGCCTCCGGCGCCCCCGGCAGCGTGCTGGGGGCAGGGGCCAAGGCCCGCGCAACCGCCCTTCTGGCGTTGCAGGCGGGGCAGGCACCCAACCTCACCACCCCCGGCTTCGTGGGGCTGCTCATGCAGCACCTGGCGCAGCAGCAACCGGGGCTGGCCCAGGCCGAGGCCTACTTCAAACTCGCCACCCTCCAGCGAGACGCCGCCGACAAAAACCTCCCCACCCACCTCATCGCCCAAACCGCCCACACAATCTACGAATCCACAACCCAATCCCAAAATACTAAACACGAAAACACGAAACACTAAAACACGATAATGATCGACAGCCACACCCACCTCCAACACCCCCGCTTCCAATCGGAAGAACCTGCCCTCACACCCGAACTCCTCCTCACCACCGCCCAAGCCGCAGGCGTCACCCGCATCGTCACCATCGCCTGCAGGCGGAAGGAGTGGCAACCCGCCCTCCAATTCTGCCAAGCCCACCCGCAAGTCTCTATGGCTGCCGGAATGCACCCGCAAGACGTCGCCGAAGAAGCCCCCATAACCGAAGCCGAACTCATCGCCATCGCCCAGCACCCCCAAGTCGTCGCCCTAGGCGAAACCGGGCTGGATTATTACTACGAAAACTCCCCCAAAGCCGCCCAACACGCCAGCTTCCACACCCACCTGCAAGCCTGCGCCAAGGCAGGCCTTCCGGCAGTGATTCACACCCGCGACGCCGAAGAAGACACCATCGCCATCCTGAAGGAACACCCGGGCGTCCCCTTCGTCCTCCACTGCTTCACCGGCAGCGCCTGGCTGGCCGGGCAGGGGGTGCAGCTCGGCGGCTACATCTCCTTCAGCGGCATCCTCAGCTTTAAAAAGTCGGATACCCTCCGCACCATCGCCGCCTCCCTCCCGCAAGAGAAAGTCCTGATCGAAACCGACGCCCCCTATCTGGCGCCACATCCCTTCCGTGGCAAACGCAACGCCCCGCACCTGCTGCCGCACACCTGCGCCGCCCTGGCCGGGGTGTGGCAATGCAGCACAGAACATGCCGCCAAAATCACCGCCACCAACACCCTTCGGCTGTTCAGCCGCATGGCCGCAGGTTAGGGTAGGGGCAATGTCGAACGATAAAAACCGCCCCGCCGATAAAAAGCCGCCCTCCGGCCTCAGCGGCTTTTTCAAATCCGTGACCGACGGCATCGACGACGTGGTGAACGAGGTCAAAGCCGACCTCAAAGCCATGACCCCGCCCGACCAAGGCGACAAGAAAAAGCAGGCCGAGCAAGAGGCCCGCAACCGCAACGTCATGGGCCTCGTCGGTCAATCTACAGCAGGTTTGTCTGAGAACATCGTCGATTCCGACGTCCCCCCCTTGCCACCCGAGCCCGACCCCACCCGGCCGGAAGACCCGAAAAAAGCTGCCCCGCTCGGCCTGCCCCCCGGCAACCTCTGGGCCGCTCTTCGCAACCCAGATTATTCGCCCCGCCTGCACAGCGACGCCTGCTACCACGCCCTCACCACCGCCGATATCGAGGGCTACAAACGCGCCGTCGCCACCGAGTCCACCGCCCCCTTCACCATGGGCATCCTCGGCATGGTGCTGCAAGCACCGCTGGAAGAAGAGCTGGACGAGGGGGGTGTGGTGGTCGCCGAAGACATGCTCCTCCTCACACTCCTCAAAGCACTGGATGAACCCCGCGTCTACGGCGCCATCGGCGCAGGCCCGCGCCAGCTGTGGCCCAGCCTGGATGCCCTCGACGAAGCCCTCACCACCTTGCTTAACAGCCACCCCAAGCTCATCGCACTGGGCCCGCTGGGGATAGACGAACCCTTCGCCAGCTATAAGCTGCAACAGCAGAAGGACCAACTCGCCCTCCAGCTGGATATCGCCGCCGACTTCGCCCTCCCGGTCATCCTCACGCACCGCCAAAGCCTGCCGCACATGGCGCAGGTGCTGGGGCAGGCCGAACACCTCCCGCCACTCATCTGGATGGACGTTCTCACGTCCGAGGCCGACGCCGAACTGGTCAACCGCTTCAACATGTCGGTTATCATCCGGCCCGAGCTCACAGCGCCAGACTTTCCCCACGCGCACCTCTACCGCAGCATCCCGTCCGCAAAACGCCTGCTCGGCTCCGGCAACGCGCTGGTGGCACCGCACGGCTTTTCCGGGCACTTCAACCAGCCCAAATTCCTCAAAAACTCACTCCAGGCCGCCGCCAAAATGCTTTTTGTGCCCGAGCGCGACCTCCTCATCACCTGCAACACCAACCTCGCTAACCTCTTCCAAAATAAAGATAATTAATTCCGTTCAAGGGCAGGGGGCAACAACCCCAATTGCCTTATGCCGCCTTCGCCGCAGGCCGCGTTTTCCAGAGAGAAAACCCAACCCCACTCATCAAAATCAGCAACGTAAGGCCCAGGCTCCACATCGGCGGGAATTTCTCCCAACCCATCGCCCACGCCACAAATATCTTGCTGCCGATAAAGATCAGCAACACCGAGAGCGCATAGCTCAAATACGCAAACCGGTGCACCATTGCAGCCAGCGCAAAATACAGCGCACGCAACCCTAAAATAGCAAAGATGTTCGAGGTATAAACCAAGAACGGGTCAGTCGTGATAAGAAAAATCGCCGGCACACTATCCACCGCAAACACCACATCCGCCACTTCAATCATCAGCAGGGCCAGCATCAGGGGGGTCATGTAGCGCACCATTTTGCCTGTGGCCGGGTGGCGCTTTTTCACAAAAAAAGCCTCGCCATGCAGGGTGTCGGTAATTCGGAAGTGCCGCTTCAAAAACAGCAGCAACCTGTTCCGAGAAAAATCCGGTTCCTTATCGCCCATCACCAGCATGCGCGCGCCTGTCACCATCAAAAACAGCGCCAGCACATACAGCAGCCACTCAAAGTTCTCCACCAGCGGGGCACCCAGGCCAATCATCAGCGCACGCAATACAATCACTCCCAAAATGCCCCAAAACAGCACACGGTGCTGGTGCAGGCGGGGTATGGCAAAAAACGAAAATATCATCGCAATAATAAACACGTTATCCATCGCCAGCGTCTTTTCCACCACAAACCCGGTCAAATACTGCATGCCGCTGGTCGCACCCAAATACCACCACACCCAGCCGCCATAGGCCACACCAGCGGTTATATAACCTGCCGAAAGCATCAGGCTTTCCTTAACCTCAATCTCATGCGCCTTACGGTGCAACACACCCAGGTCAAACACCAGCAGGGCCAGCACAATGGCCATAAACACGCACCACATCCATACGGGTTTGCCCATAAACACGGCCAGCAACAGCCCATCCAGCAGCTCCATAAAAGCCATCAACTTTCACTCATTTGTACAAATCAACAAACCAGCAAATCCGACATCACGATTTCACATAAACCGCCAGAGGGGCCCGAACTCACTCCACAACCCTACTCCGTTTCAGCGCCGAATCAATCCCACCCAAGCCTCACACCGGGCAGGGGCCACAGCCTCAGTAAACCTCCGGTAAGAACCCACCACACCCCCATATGCCCCACATGCTACCCATTCCGCCCATTTCTGAATTTAACATAATATATATTATGCGAAGTAAATAACTAACCGCAGGGGGGCTCTACACACAGCCTTGACCACACTTCCCAAACCTACCATAACTCCTCTCCATGAACAGCCTTTTCAGCCCCATTCAGCCTCACACCGCCAACCCCGTCACTCAGTGGCAAACCATCGCCTTCCAAGGCGTGCCCGGCGCCTACGCACACATTGCCGCCCAACAAGCCGCACCACATGCCCAACCCCTGGCATGCCCCTCGTTTGCCGAGGCTGTCCACCTCGTCGAATCCGGCCAAGCCTCCGGCGCCATCCTTCCAGTCGAAAATTCCACCACCGGCCGCATTGCCGATATCCACGCCCTCCTCCCCCAAACCTCCCTCCACATCGTTGCCGAGCACTTCCTGCCCATTTCCCACTGCCTCATGGGCCTTCCGGGCGCAGAAATCAGCCAAATCCGTACCGTCTACAGCCAACTTCCCGCCATCCAGCAGTGCCAAAACACGCTTTCTTCCATGGGCTTAGCCCACGAATCCTACCTCGACACCGCAGGCTCCGCCAAAATGGTGGCCGAGCGTGCCGACCCCACCTTAGCCGCCCTGGCCAGCAGCTTGGCCGCCACCACCTATGGCCTCAGCATCTTAAAATCACCGATGAACGACCAAGCCAACAACACCACGCGCTTCCTCCTCCTCGGCCCCCAGGGCTGGAATCCGCCTCTCACCGAACCCACCAAAACCACACTGCTCTTCCGCGTGAAAGATATCCCCGCCGCACTCTACAAAGCCCTCGGCGGCTTCGCCACCAACGGCCTCAACCTCTCGCGGCTCGAAAGTTATCTCGTCGGCGGAGACTTCCAAGCCGCCGAATTCTTCATCGACATCGAAGGCCACCCCGCAACCGCCCCCATGCAAAACGCCCTAAGCGAACTCGCCCACTTCACCGCCTCCATCCGTCTCATGGGCACCTACCCCGCTAACGCTTAACCTACATATATGGCTTACAGGATAGGTAATACCAGATAACTGTGCTACAAAAATAACGTATCAAGTGAATAGTCAGGAACAAGCTGTTTGTGCAGCACTCTATATGTTAGAGTACAGGAGATGACGGACATGAAAGTAATCAGAGTCTACGTGACATGGGACCCGGAAGCACAGGTTCATTCCGCACGCAGTGACGACGTTCCTGGGTTGGTAGCAGAAGCCGATACATTTCAAGAATTGGTTAAAATCGTATCAGAACTTGCTCCCCAGCTTCTGCACGAGAACGCGAAATTCATGGAAAATGTAACGAATATAACTGGCATTCCTTACCACATTATTCCTGAACCATTCATCATCAACCCCTCACATTGTTAACCTATGGTCACGGGCTATTATCATGACGTCATCCGGCTTCTTAAGGAGGCCGGATTTACTTATAAGTCCTGCGTGGGCAGCCATGAGAAATGGGTAAGCCCCCTCGGCTTTACAGTAATAGTGCCAAAGCCAGTTAAAAGCCGCCACACGGCAAACGCTATTCTTAAACAAGCCGGAATTAATCACAAAATTGATTAAAAATCCCTAAATCCTCCCAATCCACCCCGCCACCGCATACTGCAAAACCGTCACCACACTTTTCACAAACCACACCCCCACCTCCACAAACGGCTGCGCAATATCCCCCGGGCCCATGCTAACGCATCATCCCTTCATACCACCACACCGCCATGCACAGCGCCAGCATGGTGTAGGCGCCATCCACACGGCCTGCCCGCGTCTGCGCCCAAAAGGTCTGCACGGCAGGTATATCAAACCATTCTTCCGCAATGCCGCCATCAAATAACGCCCCTTCCACCAGCCCACGCCCTTCGCCGGTCAGCCACCCGCGCACCGGGGCACCAAAGCCACTCTTGCTGCGGTCCAGCACATCCGGGCTCAGACGGGTGGCCAGGCTGTCCTTAAAAAACGCCTTCAACCGCGTCCCGTTCAGCTTCACCGCCGGGTTCACATCGGCCATAAAAGCCATCAGCCGCCGGTCAATCAGCGGCACACGCACCTCCACACCGCTGGCCATGCTCGCCTTGTCACTGTAATTCAAATTGTGGTCGGGCAAAAACCCGAACAACTCCGCATAAAGCACCCGGTTCACCAAATCTTGCCCCTCGCTCTCGGCAATCGCCACGTCCAGGTCATTAAACCAGTCCTGCTCAACTTGGGCCCTGTATTCCCCCTTCAACAACCGCCACGCATCCGGCTGACTGTTGGTGGAAAACGCCAACCGCAAAAACGCATGCTCATCGGCCAGCAACAAGCCAGAAAGCCGCTCCGCACGCCGCTTCCGCGCCCCATCTAAAAATTGCGCCGCCACCCCGGCCGCATGTCCTGCCGGAGCCCTCAAAAACCCCAGTTTCTGCCGCATCCGCGCAGTCAGGTGGCGCCTGTACCCCGTAAACACATCATCTCCCCCGGTGCCACTCATCAGCACCTTAATGCCGTCGTGGCGCGCCCGCGCACAAATATCCTGCACAAACAGGGGCGCCGGGTCGGCCTGGGGCTCATCCAGCAGGGGGGCCAGGCCCGGCAGGCGGGCTAAAATTCCATGGGCATCCACCCGCACTTCCTGCAAATTCACATTGTAACGCTTGGCGACTATCTTCGCAAAATCAATATCTTCACCAAACCCTTCGCTGGCCATGCCTGCCCCTTCAAACGCAATGCAATAGGTCTGCTCCGGCTTGTGCCCGGTGGCACACATGCTGGCCACAATCGCGCTGCTGTCCACGCCACCGCTCAAAAAGGCCCCCAGCGGAACATCCGCCACGCACTGCTCATTCACCACATCGTCCAGCAGGTGCAGCAGCTGGGCCGGGGTTTTGCGGCGGTCATAGCGGGGTTTGCCATCCACCAGCGGCGCTTGCGGCGGCACATACCAGCGCGCGTGCTCCACATTCACTTTTTTCCCCACCAGCTTGCTGCGCATAAAGTGCCCGGGGCGCAGCTTTTTCACACCCTGCAACAGCGTGCGCTCGCCCGGCGTCCACAAATAGGTCGCATATTCAGCCAGCGCCGTGCCATCAATGCCTTTGCGCAAGCCTTTCACCCCCAGCAGGCTTTTCAGCTCGCTGGCAAAAACCACCCCACCGGCCGTTTCGGCATAATACAGCGGCTTTATGCCCGCATGGTCGCGGGCCACAAACAGCTCCCGCGCCTCGGCATCCCAAATCGCAAAGGCAAACATGCCTTCCAGCTTGTCCAACATCCGGGCGCCATAAAGGTCATACAGCGGGCACAGCACCGCCGTGTCACTGTTCTCATTAAACTTATAACCTTTAGCTTTAAGTTCCCTGACAATCTCCTTGAAGTTATAGATCTCTCCATTAAATGTGATCGTATATCGCCCCCCCACCGCATGCATCGGCTGGCTCGCCGCCGTGCTCAGGTCAATAATACTCAGCCGCCGCTGGCCCAGCCCCACCCCGGCGTCCGCATCGTGCCACTCCCCTTCCCCATCCGGGCCACGGTGGGCAAGGCGGCACAGCATGTCCTGCAACAGGGCAGGCTCAAACTTGGCCCCCAAATACCCTGCAATGCCGCACACGCGCCCTTCCCCCCTGCCCTAAACCTTAAAACCAGCCCTGAACTGTCTCGGCGCTGTGAGTTACATCGCGCCCGGCGCCTTTCACCGTCTCGCAGGCTGCCAAACCCGCCGCCACAGCCACCAAAACCAAAGCCATAACCATCGTTTTCATAAGGGGGAGTACTTTCTTCTGTTGCATCTCAAACTAAATATAACCCAGCCTACCTTACAAAACGCGGCCCGCAAAGGGGCCGCGCAAAGCCCATTTGCGTTTACAGGCGCACAGTGTGGCCGGTTTGAATACTCTCCGCCGCCCAAAACGTAACCCGAGAACTCAAACACAATTCCTGCACAGTAGGTATCACCCCCAGCTCGCCCCGGCACGCCCTCACCCATGCCGCCAGCGCCGGCGCATGGCCCTTTTGCTGGCCGGTCATCATCGGCTTCTTATAAAGGCTGCGCTTGCGCCCTTTCACGCTCCAGGTGGTGCTCATATAATTATCCATCACACCTATTCCCCCGCCGCCAAACACTTCCACGCGCTCCTTCGCCTGGCTCGGGTCACCCTCGCTGGAATAAAACACCGTCGCCACACTGCCGTCATCAAACCGCAGCGTAATCACATAATCATCCTGCCCGGCCCCCTGCACGGCATGCACATCGGTCAACTTGGCTCCCACCATCCACAGGCACACATCGGTAAAGTGGCACACTTCCCCCAACAACCGGCCCCCGCCCTCATCGCTTTGTTGCCAACCGCCCTCCTCCAGCCGACCAGCATTAATGCGCACCAGCACTTGCTTGGGCCCGCTCACCGCATCCAGCTTGGCTTTCAGCGGCAGCAGCGCCGGACTGTAGCGGCGGTTGAACCCCACCATCACCGCCCGCCCGGCCCCGGCGGCAGCCTTCTCAATCTTCGCAAGCTCAGCCAGCGTCAGCGCCAGCGGTTTTTCCACCCACACATGCTTCCCGGCTTTTAGCACATCCAGCGCTTGCTGGGCATGCAGGTTGTGGCGGGTCATAATCATCACCGCATCCGTGCCCCCATCGCGCAGCACGGTGTCGGCATCGGTGCCCGCCCACGCCGCATCATATTTGGTGGTCACATGGGCGCTGCTCAGGCCACCCTTGCTCACCACACCACGCAATTCCACACCGCGCAGCTTACCCAAAGCCGGTAAAATCACGCTCCGTGCAAATCCCCCCACCCCTAACAGAGAAATCCCCACCTTCCCCTCAGTCTTCGCCACCTTTGCTTCACCTACGGCCTGGGCAGGTTTGCTCCCCTGGGCCTTGCCATCCCCATACCGTAACACCACCCCCAAACAAGGCACGCCCTTGGCAATCATCTCATAACCCTTGAGAGACTCCTCCAGCCCAAACGTATGCGTCGTCAACATCTTCACATCAAGGCGCCCGTTCCCAATCAAACGCACCACCTCGCCCAGGTTTTCACGCTCTGTCCAGGGCACAAAACCTATCGGATAACTCAAC
The DNA here is from genome assembly GCA_002422365.1 of Proteobacteria bacterium UBA6156. Taxonomy (GTDB): domain Bacteria; phylum Pseudomonadota; class Alphaproteobacteria; order UBA2136; family UBA6156; genus UBA6156. The sequence continues at coordinate 142,303 of DIUO01000031.1, read as the reverse complement.
CCCTGCGCCTCAAAAGCCGGGTCATAACGGCCCGGCCCGTAGCTCCGGCTCACGCGCACCGTCAGCTCTTTTTTCATATAGGTTGCATAGGGGAACCGCGTCCCCACCTTCCCCACCAAAATCACCGTCGCCCGGTCACGCGCCCACTCGGCGGCCTGTTCAATCGGCCCGTCGCTGTCGGTGGCGGCGCATATCAAAATCGCATCAAACCCGCGCCCATCCGTAAACGTGCGCCAACCTTCCGCCAGCCCTTGCGGCCCCACCGCCCAATGGGCACCACCCTGCCGCGCCAGCATGCAGCGCTCCAGGTTGTGGTCTACTCCCGCCACACGCGCACCTGCCGCCACACACAACTGGCTCACCAATTGGCCTACCAACCCTAAACCAACTACCAAAACCCGGTCACCCAGCGCCACTCCCGCATTGCGCACACCATGCAGGGCAATCGCACCCAGCGTGGCATAGCACCCCTGCGCATAGTCCACGCCCTCGGGCAGCTTCACGCACAAGTTACGCGGCACCGCATTCACCTCGGCGTGGTTGGCTTGGCCCGCACCGGCCACAGCCACCCGGTCTCCTACCGTAAATTCATGGGCAACACCGGTGCCTACCGCAATCACTTCGCCCGCCGCGCTATAACCCAGCGGCATCGGTTCATCCAAACGCGCAAACACGCTGCTTAACGTGTCCACCACGCCATCGCGCTGCATTTTGTTAATCACCTTGCTTGCCAGGTCAGGCCGATCCTTCGCCTTCCCCACCAAACTCTTACCCGCAAAGTCCATCATCATCCGCTCGGTGCCGGCACTAATCAAACTGGCCTGCGTGCGCACCAGCACCTCGTTTTTGCCCACGCTCGGCTGCGGAACCTCCCGCAATTCCACTTTGCCGCTCCGCAAATTCTGTACAACCTGTTTCATCTCGCTGGTAAAGCTCCTTATTGCGTTCAGAATTCCATTACCCTACTCATACCGCACCCACCCCCAACCCGCCACTGCGCCAGGCACGGCAGCGCTGCATAAAGCAGCGTCCGGTTCATGTTCCACATTTTCACACTGCTTAAATTATAATCAGGCCGTGAAACTATGAAACCCTCCTACCGCCACAACCCCACCGCATCCACAACCGCCTTACCCTTCAGCAAGCTACGGTCCAAGCCCTTAAAAGCACTGTGCCCGGTCAACGTCACCACCACATCTGCCGCGCCCACAGCAGCTTCCAAGCCAACAAGCGGGATCTCCCACTCATCCAAATGCGGCTCAACCACCCGCACATCATACCCCTGTTTCACAAGTTCACGCGCAACCTCCACACCCGGGCTTTCGCGCAAATCATCCACATCAGGCTTATAGGCAAGGCCCAAACACGCCACCACGGCACCGGGTTTGGCTACGGCTTGCACTTTCTCCAACACCCAACCGGGCTTGGCATCATTAACACCCCGCGCAGCGCGCATCAGCGGCGCATAACCCGCCACGGCATTAATAATAAACCAGGGGTCAACCGCAATACAGTGCCCTCCCACTCCCGCCGAATTCGGCTTAAAAATATTCACGCGCGGATGATGATTCGCCAAATCCACCACCTTAAAAAAGTCCAACCCCAACCGGTCGCACACCATGTGCAATTCGTTGCAAAAGGCCAGTTGCACGTCGCGGCTGGCATTTTCCACCAGCTTGACCATCTCCGCCTCCTCCGCACTGGCCTCCAGCAGCGCCCCCTTGCAAAAGCTGGCATACAGCGCCTTACCCCGCGCCGTGGCTTCGGGCGTCAGCCCTCCCACCAAGCGATCATTCTCCACCATTTCCTTCAAGGTGTTACCGGGTATGGCCCGCTCGGGGCAGAACACATACTCCACCTTCCCCGCCAGCTCCGGCCGCAACTTTTCAATCACGTCTTTCACATCGCGGCGGGTAGCCCCAATCGGGCTTGTGCTTTCCAGCACCACCAACTCGCCCCCTTGCAGCACGGGCGCCAGGCTGCGCGCCCCGGCCACCACATAGCTCATGTCCGCCTCATGCGTAGTGTGGTCAACGGGGGTTGGCAGGCTCAGCACATAAATCTCCGCTGCCTCCGGCACAGCAACAGCCTTCAACCGCCCACTTTTGTGCGCTTCCGCAATCAGTTCCGGCATTCCGGGTTCGCTAAAGGGGCACACACCTTGGTTTACGCGCTCCACCACCTTGGGGTTAATGTCCACACCCACCACATCATGCCCGGCACGGGCCAAAATCGCCGCCATCGGCAACCCCATATACCCCAACCCAACAACGCAAACCTTGCTCATTATCAATAACCTTCTCTTAGTTAGAATTTAAAAACAAAAATCATTCCTGTCAAATAAAATAACGTAACATAAATCAAAACTGCCCTATAATTATGCACCATCACAGCGCAGCGCCGCAATCGCCGCCGCCACATCCGGTGCGTTAAATACCGCACTCCCCGCCACCACACAACTCGCCCCCGCCACCTGGCACTTGGCAGCGTGCTCGGGCGTAACGCCACCATCGGCCACCACGGCCACACGCGGCCCCACCAGCCGCCGCACATGGTTGATTTTCGCCAGCATATCCTCCCGGAAGCCCTGCCCCCCCGCCCCAGCCTTCACGGTCATCACCAACACCTGTTGCACCAGCATTTGCTCGGGGTCTTCCACCCAGGGCTCCAGCCAGCTCACGTCTTCATCCACATCCAGCGCTAACCCTGCCACAGCGCCCATCGCAGCAATTTTGCGCAAGGTGCCCCCCACATCGTCGCTCGCGCGGGGGTGGAAAACCACCCGATCCGCACCCGCCTCCACATACCGCGCCACCACATCCTCCGGCCGCTCCACCATAAGGTGAACATCCAGCGGGCCCACATGGCGCAGCGCTTGCACCATTTCCGGCCCAAAGGTTTTGGCAGGCACAAAGCGCCCGTCCATCACGTCAACATGAATCCAATCCGCCCCCGCCCCCCGCGCCATCCGGGCCATGCGCACCACTTCATTCACATCGCCGCCACTTTTGTCCCATACGGCTAAAACCGAAGGCGCAACCATCAACCCCATACAACACTCCTCACTTCTCAAAACACGCCTCGGCAAGCAGGTGCCACGGCCTGCCGCATGCTACAGGCTGCACATGCCAGCGGCCAGCAGTTTTCCGCGCCCAGGCAAAGTCTTCGGTGCCCACCACCGGCATCAGGCGTTCATCCACCACCCGGCTTACCGGGCCGTCAATCTGCACGTCCACACTGGCGTTGCGTGCCATCCACTGCACATCCTCCACCCCACTTTCCGCCCAGGCAATCCTATAGTCCTCGCCATGGCGCACCAGCCCCACTTTGCCGCCGTCCCACACCCACACCTCCGGCTGGGGCCGCAGCTCGGCCAATCCAAAAGCTATTAAAGACATCACCGCCACACTCGCCCCCACCCACCGCCAGCGGCCCAGCAACACGGCGCCCACCACGGCGGCGGCGCAGGGCACCAGCACCCACCCCAGGGCGCGGGGTATATCCAGCCGCGCATGCTCCCACCCCGCCAGCCACGCCGCCCAGGTATTTACCACCCCCACAACCTCCGTCATCACCACCAACGGCACATGCTCCAGCCCCAGCGGCCACAGCGCCAGCGCCAGCATCCCGGCATAGGTCGCCAGGGTCATCAGCGGCACCGCCACCAGGTTGCCCAGCAAACCCACCATACTAAATTGCCCAAATTGCATCACCACCACCGGCGCCGTCATCGCCCCGGCCACCACCGTGGCCAGCGCCAGTTGCTTTACCCACTGCGCACCTTTTATCTCAAAATCTCCGGCTTCCCGGCGCTTCATGGCCAGCAACAGCAACCCCAGCACCGCCGCCGCACTTAACTGAAACCCCGCCCGCAGCACCATCACCGGGTGCACTAAACAAATCACCACCACCGCCACACACCAGGCGCGCAGGCCGCTGCTAGTGCGCCCTGCCACAATCGCCAGCATCACCAGCAGGCTCATCACCATGGCGCGCACCAGGCTAATGCTCGCCCCTGCCAAAAACGTATAAAACACCACACCCACCATCGCCGCCAGCGCGGCAATCAGCCTTATGTTCACGCGCAGTGCAAGGTCGGGCACCCACCCCAGCACCCACACCACCACCCCAAATATCCCCAAGCCCACCAGCGTCAATTGCATGCCAGATATCGCCAGCAAATGGCTCAACCCCGTATCCCGATACGCATCGCGTATCGCAGGCTCCACCCACCGTTCTTCGCCGGTCAGCAGGGCGGTCACGGTGCCACCGGCCAGGTGGTGCGTTCGTGCATTCAGCGTGTCGCGCAAGCCTTCCAGCCATGCCCACCCTTGTTCATACACCCCTTGTTCAGGGCTTCGTTCCGTCACTTCCACCGCCCCTTTGGCATATCCGCTCACGCGCGCATCATCCCAAAAGCGCCAAATTCTTCCATCCCGCTGGCCTTCCACCTTCGGCGGCTCGGGGGGCAGCAGCACCGCCTGTATCGCCAACCCCTGCCCCACCTCCACATCGCGCACCTGGCTACTAAACACCCCCACACTCGCCCGCGCCACCTCAGTCACCCCTAACCCATAAAGCTCCACATCCCTCAGGCGCACTACCGCCCGCTTGGGGTTGTCGGGCTTCACTGCCACCTCATCTACCGTGCCCACCAGCCAATGGGGTTTTTGGGCGGCGGCGTAATCGATAGGCTTCGCCAACCTCACCTGCACTTGCCCCAGCACAAAGCCTGCGGCGGCCACAATCAGCGCCACAGCCAGCGCCCATTGCCACCTTGTGCGCGCTGCCACGGCCACACCCAGCCCCAGCAGCACCACCAAGCCGCCCCACCAGGCGGCGGGCTCCTGCGGCAGGGCAAAATAAAGCCCCGCCCCCGCCATCGCCCCGGCAGCGGCACACAGCGGCACGGCATGGGGCGCCAACGCACGCTGCCACGCTTGCATCTCGGCCCGGAACTGTTTAGGTTGCATGCCGTTAAGCTAATACAAGAGGTTCGCCATGTCAGTCACCACGCCCCAGCCCACCGCAGCGCCAGTGGTCAGATTCGCGCCATCGCCCACCGGCAAAATGCACATCGGCAGTGCCCGCACGGCACTGTTTAACTGGCTTTACGCCAAGCACACCGGCGGGCAATTCCTGCTCCGCATAGAAGACACCGACGCCGAACGCTCCACGCCGGAAAACACCACCTTCATCTTCGAAGCCATGGACTGGCTCGGCCTCACTTCCGACCGCGAGCCCCTCATCCAGTCCACGCAGCTGGAAAATCACAAAACCATCGCCCATCAGCTCGTCACCAGCGGCCACGCCTTTACCGACAGCGACGGCGTCATCCGTTTCAAAGTACCCGAAGGCCCCGTCCACTGGGCCGACCTCGTTCAGGGCGACATCACCATAGAAAGCAAACAAATCGAGCCCTTCGCGCTCCTCCGCTCCGACGGCACCCCCACCTACCACCTCAGCGTGGTCTGCGACGACATCACCCAAGGCGTCACCCACATCATTCGCGGAGACGACCACATCAACAACACGCCCAAGCAAATCCTGCTCTACCGCGCACTGGGTGCCGCCGTGCCCCAGTTTGGCCACTTGCCGCTGATACTCTCCGAATCCGGCGAAAAACTCTCCAAACGCCACGGTGCCGCCAGCGTGCAAGACCTCCGCGACGCAGGCTACCTCCCCCAAGCCATTTTCAACGTGCTGCTGCGCATGGGCTGGGGCTTTGCCGAGCAAGAAATCTTCACCCGCGACGACGCCGTCAGCAAGTTCGACATCTCCCACGTCAGCAAGGGCGCCGCCCGGTTCGACACCGCCAAACTCAACTGGTTCAACGCCCAATACCTCAAGGCCCTGCCCTTTGCCGAGGTCAAGCCCCACCTCATGCCCTTCCTGCCGGAAGGCACGAACACCCACCCCGCCGACCTCAAAAAGCTGGAACTCCTCTGGGCCGACCTCACCACCCGCGCCCAAACCCTGCCAGAGGTCGCCACCGCCGCCAGCTACCTCCTCGCCGACCCAACCACCACCTACACGCCGGAACACACCCAAATCCTGATAGAAGCCCACCACCTGCTGCACGAGCTCTACGACACCTTCAGCGCGGTCACCGAGTGGAATGGCGACATCCTGCACGAGGTCATCGCCAACCAGGTGCAGCACCACGGCGGCAGCTTCAAAACCGTGGGCCGCCCGCTGCGCGTGGCCCTCACCGCCCAACTTGGCGGGCCAGATATGTCCCGCATCATGGGCGCCCTGGGCCAAAACGAATGCCTCCGCCGCCTTAAAGTCGCCCTCCACCACATCCACGAAAACGGCGGCCACCATCACTAAAGCTGTTTAAATAATAAATTGCGGTGCATGGCGGAGATAAAAAGGCAGCTGGTTGTGGTGGGAAAACAGGGTAAGAGTGGCCCTCTTTTCCTGTTTTGCCGACGCAATCCAGATGCCTTTTTAGCCCGCCCGCAGGCTTGCAGGCACTGCAATTTATTATTTAAACAGCTTTACTGTAAACTCTCTCCCCAGCACGTTTCCCAGGCTGCGGCGGGCTGCCGATTTCAAAGAAATCGCGGGCCCCCGCCCAGACCCGGGATCTCGAATATACAAGCACAAACAACCAAACTATTCACACCCAAGCCCACAAAGGAATTCCAGAGCCTCAATTCTGCCACCGTGCCAGGCGGATGATATCGGAGACAAAATCCCATTTTGTCCCGATATCACCGTCCCGGCACCACCCCCAACCATCCCCAGTACTTCCTGTAAATACAAAATAAATCCCCCTGTCAGCCCCCTTCCCAAACCCTTCGCGCTGCCCCATATAAGTCCTTAAGCTAAAAACCGACATGATGTCGGTTCCGTATGTTTGCGGATAGGCGACACCATGTCTTTTTTTTGATTTCCCAACGTGTAAGGAGTTTTGGGAAATGCGTAACCTGCGTAACAAGTCGTACCTCCCCACCCGCCGTCAGGCCTTCTGGGGAGGAGAATTCCTCACCGCCCTCATCGTGGGCACCCTCCTCCTCCTCGCAGCGCTGAACATCCATCAGCGCTACCAGGAGTACGTCGAGGCCCGCGAGCAAGCCGCTTTCGAAGCCCGCCGCGAGGCGCTCCTCAAAGAAGTGGCCTGCATGCAGCTCACCCTGTACTGGGAGCCGCAGCGCCGCAACGAGAAGGATATGCGAGAAATCGCGCGCAACATCATGACGCGCGTCGATTCTCCGTCATATCCCGACACCGTCTGCGGTGTCGTAAACGAGGTGAGGAAACGGTCGGACGGCAAGAAGGTAGCTATGTACAGCTACATCTTCGACAACCGCCCGGCCCCGGACAAGCGGCACCCCGACTGGCGGGCGGCGGGCAAGATCTCCTTCGAGATCCTCGCCGCCCACCGTCACGGAGAGCTGACCGAAGGCGCGATGAACTATCACGCGCCTTACGTCTCGCCCCGCTGGGCCAAAAAGGGGGTGGAAACCTGCGAGTTGGTCAAAATGAAGACCGACACGTACCACCTCTTCTACGCTGCGGTCGAGACTGCGGAGGAGCGTGCAGCATGCCGCTCCGCCCAGGCGCTCGCCGCCTCACTAAAGGCGGACCGCATGGATGGCGTCAAGCTACCCCGGCGGGCCCCCCGCCCCCTGCCCCGCCCGGCGGAGAGGAAAGACGAGCTCGCCAAGCTCATCCTCGCCGCCCAGTAACGAAACCCAACGCCGGCCCCCCTCCACAAGGGGCCGGCGTTGGGCATTCAAAAATATCAATCCCATCCCCTTCCAGCACCGTTTCCCGGAACGCGGCGGGGTCACATTTGGAACAAATGTGGGGCCCCCGCCCGTATCCGGGATCTCGAAAATACCAGCACGAATTTATTGAAATTACACAGTTTAACCCAAAGCACGCCCCGTAAATCCGCCCCCACCCAACGCCCAAAACCTACTCCACCCGCATCCCATCCGCCAGCCCCTGCCGCTCCATCTCCGCCAGCACACTTGGCCCCTGCGGCGCCTCCATAATCTTCCGCCATTCCTCAGCCCTGCGGCTGCGCGATGCCGAAACCACACCCGGCAACGCATTCCGGCAACACTCCAGCACTTCCGGCGTCACGCCCCCCATGCCGTAATAGGCGCAAAACCGCCAAAAACGGTACATCCGCAACGGGTCTTCCGCCAGCCGCTTTTCGGGGTCACCTATAAAGCGCACAATGCCGTTTTTAAGGTCTTCCGCACCGCCAAAGGGGTCATAAAGCACCTCATCCGGCCCTAAATAAAGGGCATTAAAGCTAAAATCGCGCCGCGCGGCGTCGGTTTCCCAGTCCACCCCAAAGGCCACGCTGGGGTAGCGCGAACCCGGCAAATACTTATCCGTCCGCAAGCAGGTCAGTTCATACGCCACACCGTTCAGGTGGGCGGTTACGGTGCCCCAGCGCTTCCCCTCGTCGGTGGTCACAATCCCGGCGGCGTGCAACGCTTTTTCCACATCCTCCGGCAGGGCAGCCACCGCCAGGTCAATTTCCACGCTGGTTAACGGGTCTTTGCGCAACCAGGCGCGCACCGCCCCCCCCACCAAACGCACATCCAGCCCTTCCAGGGCGTCCAGCAACGGCTTCACACGGTCAAGCAGGGCATTCATAAGGCTGCCACCCTACGGCCAAGGCTTTGTAAAAGCAATTATGCTGCCAAAAGCATAAGCATATCAATCGCCCGCCAATAAGCATCTCCATACAGCACCGCCAGCCACCCAGCCCCGCACAGCGCCGGGCCAAAGGCAAAGCGCTGCGCCTCATGCTCGGTCAACACCGGGTAACCTTGGGTCAACCATCGCTTCAAGGCCACACTCAGCGCCCCCAACACCGCCACCATCATCACAAACATCGGCAACGCAGCCGCGCCCATCCACACCCCAAGCCCCAGCACCAGCCACAGGTCGCCTCCCCCCAGCGCCTCTTTGCCCGTGGCCAGCCGCGTCAGGCCTGCACACAGCAGCAATCCGCCAAAGGCTAAGCCCCCAGCCATCAACGCTTCGCCATAGCCACGGCCAAATATCGGCGCCAGCATAACCCCCAGGGCCACCAGCGTTCCCGTCAGCGCATGCGGCAAAATGCCGTGTTTAATGTCAATCACGGTCAGCAGCGCCAGCAACACGGCCAGCACAAAAAGCGCCAGCGTGGGCGCCACCACCTGCCCCACCGCCGCCCCACCCCACATGGTCAACAATCCGGCCATAATCAACGCAAAAGGGTTGGTCACAGCCCAGTTAACGGCATTCAGCTCACGCACTTCGGCGGCAGGCGCCGCAGCTTTTTGGGGTTTCTTCATGGCGGTATCATACAGAAACGCTTGACGCAGGTAAAAGGGTTTGATACTCCCACCTCAACGCGCCCGTAGCTCAGCTGGATAGAGTATCAGACTACGAATCTGAGGGTCAGGAGTTCGAATCTCTTCGGGCGCGCCAAGAATTACAGGGGTTTAGGAGTTTCCTAAACCCCATTTTTTGTCTCAAATCGCTAACAGGTACCAAATTAGGTACCAATGCCTAAAAAGGTACCAAAAAGGGTTTGTTAAAAGCTCTTGGGCTTTTAGCCGTTTCTGACATCGCGGCTCTTTTGTTGGTTTTTATTGGTTTTATAAGTATGAGGTATGACTTTGGAAAAATTTCAAACTGAACAACATTTCCAACAGTTTGAGTAATAAGTTTATAGAAAATCGGCAGATTTCGGACTTATCAACAAGCCGATTGGCTCCGTTTAAGCGGTAAATTTGGCTTTTACCTTATCTTTTCGTTGCTTGGAATTTGAAGACGGGGAAGATTACAAACACATTGTATTGAGTATTTAGAATCGAGAACTGGGAGAGACACATGGTAGATTTCAAAAACCTTCGCACAATTAAACAACTGGCCGCCGAAGCGGCCCCCATTTTTACCGAAGGCAAGCTCCGCTGGTGGGTTTACAACTCGGATAAGAATGGATTGAAAGTGGCGATTGTGAGGGTTGGCGGGAGAATTTACCTTGATAGGGAGGCTTTCAATCTCTGGTTAGAGAGTTTGAAAGAGCTACCCACTTAAAAGCACCCTATGGGTGCCTTTTTTAGTCGTAAAGGTAATCCCTCATATCATCCGTCCATTTTTGGCGAGTGTTGATGTAGCCGATGCGGTTGACGAAGTGAAAGCCGGGGGCGGCATACCAGCGCCCATTTTCGCCTTCAACCATTGTCCACCAGTAATTCCAATCCACGTCTTTCGGCATCTCCCACTTCTCCCATATAAAATCATGGGAGGGGGCGGGCTGGGGTTCAAACTTCTTCTCAAAGGAAGTCCAGCTTCCGGCTCTCATTTAAGCGCCCTCCATGCTGAGGGGTTGAGAATTGCAGGCTTCCTCCAGATAGTTCCAAACGGTGCGGGCGATATGCTCCAGTTGTCGCGCTTGGCCCCATATTAGGGCCTCTGAAAGGGTTTTGGCTCCCCACTCTTTCATCGCTTCATCCACATACGCCATCCGGTAGAGGTTCTCCCCTACCCAGTCCAGCAGGCGGCTGTGGTAGACATCGGCGGCAGGGGCGCAATCGTCCTCCCCTGCCCCGCCTGCGATGTTGTCGAGAGTGTCCACAATGGCTTCATATACGAAATCATTGGCCCACTCCCCGTCATGGGCTTCGTACACCATGGGCTTGGCCGGATGTTCGACATCGGGGAGGCAATAAAACCCCTCCCCGTTATCCCGTTCACGCCGCTCAAAGTCTTGGCGCAAGTCCTGCGCTAGTTGCTCCATGGTCTTCATTAACGGGCCTCCGCGTTGCGGAAAATCTGCGGGAGCCAGTTGGTCTGGGCAATGGCCTGCATCACATCGCGGGCGGCTTCCAGCTTCTTCACATTCCCCACAACAAGGCTCAAGGTTGCTCCGGCATCCTTTGCCAGCATCAACAAGGCGGCTTTGGACAGCTTGTTGTAAAAGCCCTCAACGCTCGGTTGCCATTGGGAGGCCATATCTAATGCAAGGAACTCCGCCAAGACGGAGGCATGGGCGAGGCGTGGAGAATTGCCATTGTCGAACTTGTCTTGCACAGCGTTCACGCTGGAGGCCGTGCAATAGGCGAGAAGCGCCAACAGCACGTCTTGCGGTTGCTCAAGACACCATGCGAACAAGTCCGCCGGATGGCTGGGAAGGCGCTCCCCCCAATAGGCGGCATGGTCAGCCATGGCCTCATGTGCCTTGCAATCCGCTTTCACCGTCACCATGTCGGCCACGCGCTGGCTTCTTAGGGTTATGTCTAGGCTGGTGTGATAGCCGTGATTGCCAAACAGCGGCAGGGCTACGGCGTGAACGGTTGCCGCCAAGGCAACTTGGGGGTTTTCCGCCATGGCAAGGCGGATGGCGGCGGTACGGTGTGCCGACAGTTCCCGAATGACCGAGGCCGGAATGGTTGCAGCCTCCTTGGGGGCGCTCTCGCCTTCTTCCGGCTCCCTGCTAATGGCCTTCACATCGTCAGGATGGACAAGCCCCCTAGTCACGTCCAGTTCGCCCTCGTGGCCTATGCGGATGATGGCTCCGCCACGGGCCTTGTCGTCCTCGTCGTACAGCGGCACCCGCTCCCCTTCTTCGTTTTCCTCATAGGTGGGATGAATGCGCCCATAGTTGGTGGAGTAGTCGCGCTCCATTTCCGCCTTCACCCATTTCCAGCCCTCGGCCTCAATCATACTCACCGCCGCTTCAAGCTTATGGCTGGCAAGTTGCAACACTAACCCACGGTCAGGCATGTAGCCCTCGTTTTGCTCGTCAAAAAGGTCGCGTTGCATCACCCCACCCGCCGCTATATAGCTGGCCTCGGTCACGAACCGCGCCAGCGGATGGGAGAGGGGCACGGCCTCTTGGGTCAACACCGCCCGAATATCGCGGGGCGTGCTGTTCCAGCTTTGAAGGTTCTTGAAAGCTTCTTCCTGCTGCTCGTGGTCGTCACTCACCGCAAACGCCATCATCTGGTCAAGGGTCAACTCACCCGCACGGAATACCGCCCGCAACTTGGGGGATACCTTCGCCAGCTTCAAGCGCCGCTCCACCACCGAAGGCGTCACCCCGAAACGGGCCGCAATCTCCTCAACCCCCTTCCCTGCCTGCACTAGCTGCTGGAAAGCCTCAAACTGGTCGTCAGGGTGCATCGCCACCCGCATCGTATTCTCCACAAGGGAAATCTCCACCGCATCATCCCCCTCACCCAACACATTGCAGGGAACCTCAAAGTTTTTCGGCATCGCACCCTGCTTCGCCAGCAGCTTCAAGGCACGGAACCGCCGCCCACCCGCCACTACCTCAAACTTGCCGCCTTCGGTCGCCTTGACGTTCAAATTCTGGCGCAGGCCGTGAACGGCGATGCTGTTGGCTAACTCGGCAAGCCCCTCCCCGCTATCCGTCCGGCGTACATTGGCCTTGGAAGGAAAAAGCTTGTTGAGGGCTATGGTCTGTATGGTGGTCATGGGAATGCTCTCCTGTTGATTAAGGCACCACACAAAAGCGGCGCTTAACCTGGCGAGCCTGAAGGGGTTCGGGGAAACTGGGCGGAGCCAGTTTCCCCGCCCCGGTGCAGGACAGGGTTCAGTCAAGCCAAGGGGGGACCACCCAGCCTGCACCCCGGAGGGGGAAGGTTGGGGGAAAGGCTTGACGGGTTCCTGGCCGGCATCAGATCACCGACAAACAGGTTAAGCCCCGCATGGGGCTTCAACTCTCCTCCGGCAAGGCCGACGATATTTTCTACAAAATGGAAACATTTATTGCGGTATCAAATTGATATTTTACACAAGAATTCTCACTTTGAGATGGTGTCATATCTTGAAAGGAAAGCATCATGCAACACGATGAACATAAGATGGCGAAGCAAAGCTACATGCACTTCGGTATCGAACTGGCCGTTGATTTCGTTATCATGTATCTCGTCATGTACACGATGATCGCCACCCTCGACCATTTTTACCTGAATCTCAACAACGTCTACATGACCCTGATGATGGTAGCGCCCATGGCTGTTGTTATGCTGCTGTTCATGCGCTCGATGTTCCCTTCCCGTTCAGTCAATACTGGGATCATCGTGGCTGCGGTCATTATCTTCGGCATAAGCTTTTACGGGATGCGGAGCCAACTGGCGGTTGGAAATGAGCAATTCCTGAAATCCATGATACCCCACCATTCCGGCGCAATTCTCATGTGTCGTGAGGCGAATATCACGGACCCGGATATCGTGCCCCTCTGCCAACAGATCATCGAATCACAGAATCGTGAAATCGAGCAAATGAAGACGATTCTTCAGAAATACTGAGGCCTGTATGCGAAAAATGAAGAAGGCCCAAAGGGCCTTCTTTTACAGTTTGACCGATTTGAGCCTTATGGCGTTACCGATTACCGAGACCGAACTCAGGGCCATGGCCGCGCTGGCTATGATTGGGCTGAGTGTCCAGCCGAACAGCGGATAGAATACCCCCGCCGCCACCGGCACGCTGAGTCCATTGTAGATGAACGCCAGGAATAGGTTCTGCCGGATGTTGGCCATGGTGGCGCGGCTGAGGTGAATGGCCCTTACAATCCCGGCCACATCTCCCTTCACCAGCGTCACGCCGGAGCTTTCCATGGCGATGTCCGTGCCCGTACCCATGGCTATGCCGACGTGGGCCTGTGCCAGTGCCGGGGCGTCGTTCACACCGTCACCGGACATGGCGACAGTGTGACCCTGCTGCTGGTATTTCTGGACAATGGCATTTTTCTGATCGGGCAGGATATCTGCTTCCACCTGCGAGATACCCAACTTTCCGGCAACAGCCTGAGCGGTGGTACGGTTGTCACCCGTCACCATGACGACATTTACGCCAAGCGCTTTGAGTTGCTCAATAGCAGAGGCGGCATCTTCCTTGATGGGATCGGCGGCGGCCAGTAGCCCGGCCAACTTGCCGTCCACGCCCAGAAACACCACCGTACTGCCTTCGGCGCGGAGGGTTTCCGCGTGCTTGGTGAGCGGGCCTAGGTCGATCTTTTCCTCCGCCAGCAGCATGGCGTTGCCCAACACCAGGCGCTTTTTGCCGACTGTGCCGCGAATGCCTTTGCCGGAGTCGGACTTGAAGTCCATCACGGCGGGTAGCTTCAGCCCCTTGGCCTGCGCCCCCGCCACCACGGCGGCGGACATGGGGTGTTCGCTGTTTTGTTCCAAGGCGGCGGCAAGAGTCAGCACCTCTTCTTCCGTGAATCCCTTTTGCGCCACCACGTCTCCCAGCACCGGCTTGCCCAGCGTCAGGGTACCCGTCTTGTCGATAAGGAGGGTATCCACCTTGCCCAGCACTTCCAGCGCCTCGGCATCGCGGATGAGGACGCCGGATTTGGCACCGCGCCCGGTGCCGACCATGATCGACATGGGCGTTGCCAAACCCAAGGCGCAGGGGCAGGCAATGATAAGCACTGCCACCGCCGCCAACAGTGCATAGGTAAGGTGCGGCTCCGGCCCGAAATACCACCATGCCGATGCGGATAGCAGTGCTACCGCCAATACCAGCGGCACAAACCACGCGGAGACAGTATCCACCAGCTTCTGGATGGGGGCGCGGCTGCGCTGGGCCTTGCCGACCAATTCGACGATGCGCGACAGCAGGGTTTCCCCGCCGACCTTTTCCGCCCGCATGATGAAGCTGCCGCCCGTCAGGATGGTTCCGCCGACGACTTTATCGCCCGCCTTGCACTCCACCGGCACCGGTTCGCCAGTCATCATGGATTGATCCACGCTGGCGGAGCCTTCCTGCACAATGCCATCCACCGGCACGCGCCCGCCGGGGCGCACGCGCAGCAGGTCGCCCACTTGCACCTGCGACAGGGGAACTTCCTCTTCCCGGCCATCCGGGTGAATGAGGTAGGCGATATCAGGCGCCAGCTCCAGCAGTTCGCGCACGGCGGCACCGGTCTGGTTGCGGGCTTTCAGTTCCAGCACCTGTCCCAGCAGTACCAGGGTTATGATGACTGCCGCGGCTTCGTAGTAGAGGTCGGGCATTTCCATGCCACTCGTCGCCACCATCTGCGGGAAGAAACTGGCAAACAGGCTATAGCCGTAGGCAACGCCTACGCCCAAGGCGATCAGCGTAAACATATTGAAGCGCAAGGTCTTGAAAGATTGCACGCCTTTTACGAAGAACGGCCAGCCGCCCCAGGCCACCACAGGCGTCGCCAAAGCCAACTGAACCCACATATAGCCGGTATTGTGACTCAGCCAAGCATAAGGAAATCCGGGCCAGTGCAGCACCATCACTGCCAGCGCCAGCGGCGCCGAGAGAACGGCGGATATCCAGAAGCGCCGGGTCATGTCGCGCAGTTCGCCGTCGTCTGCTGCCTGGGCGGCGTTCTCCGGTTCCAGCGTCATGCCGCAGATAGGGCAGCTGCCGGGGCCTTTCTGGCGAATTTGCGGGTGCATGGGACAGGTGTAGATTGCTTCTTTATCAACCGCGTGTGCAGGCTTGGCATGATGATGTTCACATGCCTTGTGATCATGGCTCTCCGCCGGTTTAGGAGAGCAGCAAGAATGTTTTGTGTGGTCGTGGTGGTGTTCCATGGTGTTTTTCCTATCCTTGTGCATCGTTATCGTACCGGCGAAAGAGGTCTAGCAATTCTTCAATCTTGCTGTCTTTGGATGCCTTGTCGCCACCTTCAAATGTTTCGCAGACGCATGCCCTTAAATGCTGTTCCAAAATACGCCCTTCCAACGTCCTTAGCGCGGCTCGTGATGCCCGGAGCTGGTTAAGGATATCAGGACAGTACCGCCCCTCCTCTATCATTTTACCTGCTCCATTCAACTGCCCGGAAATACGGTTTAGCAGCGGCAGGCTGTCTTTATACGAAGGATGCTTATGGGTCATGATTCTATCTCCTTTATACCCTGTGGGGGTATATACCCCCACAGGGTATATTTCAGCAAGTAAAAAAGCCTGACAGTCGTCAGAATATTTCATTAGGCATCGGTCATACGCCGTAGCGTTCCATCCTTGAGGATGAAGCTGTGATATAGCGCACCAACAATATGCAGGCAGATCAAGCCAATCAAAATATACGCCCCAAGCACATGCCACTTATAAAAAGCGGCGCCCACGGTATCGCTTTCAGCAATCAGTGGCGGGATTTGGACAAGGCCGAAAAAGTCCACGGCACGGCCTCTGGCCGACACCATCAGCAATCCCAGCAAGGGGATAATGACCATCAAGCCATAGAGGATGCCATGGGTGAGAGTTGCCATGATCTTTTGCGGGCGCGGAGCGGGTAGCAAGGCGGGCGCAGGCTTGATAAACCGCCAGAGGACACGCATCAACACCAAACCCAGCAACAGGATACCGGTAGCCTTGTGGGTGGTGACTGCGGATTTGCGCCATTCGTCGGGAATGGTTTCAAAGGTTAATCCCATGACCAGCATACCGATAAGAAGAAAGGCCATGAGCCAGTGCAAGGACTGGCTCACGGTATCGTAGCGTTGAGAGGGGTTAAGGTTTGAACCCATCATGGCTCCTTATTGCTTGTGGACTTCGGAGATGGTGTAGTCATCGCCTGTGCCTTTGAGGGTGAAGCCTACCTTATCGCCCGCCTTGACGGTACTGAGGTCAACGCCTGCATCCACGGTGAACTGCATCTTCATCTTCGGCCAGCCGAGGGCTTTGATGGGATCATGGGTGACGTTCAGGGTGCGGCCTGCGGCATCCACGCTGTTCACGGTACCGGTGGCTTGCGGGCCTGCGGCGGCGTTGGCACCTGCGGCGGGAGCTACCTTGGCGGGGGCACCCTTTTCTGCGCTGACACCCATTTTATGGTGATCCATGGTTACGGTTTCACCGGGCTTTGACGGTGCGCCGACAATCAGGGTGCCCTTCATGCCTGCTTCCTCATGTGGGTGGCAGTGGAATTGGTAGGTGCCGGGAACGGTGAAGGTGTAGGAGAACTTTTCATCCTTCTTCAGCATGGGACTCATAATCATTTCGTCCACGCCCTTGGGGACGCTGACGAACATGACATCATGCTTTTTGTCCTCGGTGTTCACAAAGGTCATGGTGTCTCCCGGCTGGATAGTGAGCTTGCTGGGCTGGAAGGCTACGCCTTCCTCCTTGACGATATATTCCTTGGCGAAGGCGGGGCTTGCCAGGAGGGTAAGGGCCAGTACGGAGGCGGAGGTGAGCATTACGTTTTTCATTATAGTTTCCTTTGGTTTTGATTTGTTAGGTTGGATAGTTGTTAGAACATCAGGCGCAGGCCGACCGCGCCGACGAATCCGTTGTCATCTTCGCCGTGTTGCTTGGCGAGGGATGAGGTTTCCCCGAACTTCCGGCCATAGTGGAGATCCACATAGGGCGCGAATTTCTTGGTGAACTCATAGCGGGTTTGCAGGCCTATTTTGCCGTCGGTCAGGCCAGCGCCCAAGTCACGCTCCGGCACATCCTGCGCGGCAAGGTTCACTTCCGCGTAGGGTTGGAGAATGAGCTTTTGCGTAAGGAGGAAGTCGTTTTCCTCCCGCAGGCGGGCGGTTACGTCCCCCTTGGTGCTGACGAACATATGCGCCTCGGTTTCAAAGTAATACGGAGCCAGCCCCGTAACCCCCAAAACCCCGTAGGTGGCAGCATCCGGGCCTGCATCCATGCGGATACCGGCTTGGGCGTCCCAGAAGGTGGCGATGTTGCGGCTGTACATGCCCCAGAATTCACCGTCTTCCAGCTCACCGTCCGTATGGGTGCCCTCGCTTTTCAGCCAGAGCTTGTTTTCATCGGTTCCCACCCAGCCGTCGAGATCCCATGTCGCAAGGCCACCTTCCTCGCTGGCGCCATAATCGGTTTCCAGCCGGAACATATGGTTGACGTTGCCGCCGTGTTCCATCGCCATGTCGTGCTTCATGTCTTCGGCCTGAGCCGTAAACGCCAAGCCCAGCAGGGCTGCCGTGACGGTAAGTTTAGTGGCTGCCATGATTCATGCCCTCCATTTTCATAGATTGGGGTTGAGGTTTTGCCTGCTGCGGCATGTCGGCGGCATCCAGCTTGGCGACAACTGCCGTAGTCATCATGCCGGACATCATGTGGTACAGCAGGTGGCAATGGAACGCCCACTCTCCCACTTCATCCGCCGTCAGCAAGACCGAATAGGATTTCCCCGGAGGCACAATGACGGTGTGCTTGTTGGGAAGCTTCTCGGCAGGCTGGCCGTTCTCCAACTGCACAAACATGCCGTGCAGGTGCATGGGGTGCGCCATCATGGTTTCGTTGGTGAAGTTCAGCCTCACCCGTTCGCCGTATTTCAGGCGGATGGGTTCGGCTTCCGAAAACTTCTTGCCGTTGATCGTCCAGATGTAACGCTCCATGTTTCCGCCCAAGCGCACGTCGATGGTACGGCCCGGTTCGCGCGTATCCTTCTGGATACCTGCGTAACGAAGGTCGGCGTAGTCCAGCACCTTGTCGCCAGCCGGTGCGCCGGTTTTGGCCCAGCCGCTCACCATGTCTGCAGGGGTCATGGTCATGTCGCCCATGTCCATATCGTCCATGCTGCCCATGTCGCTCATGGTTAGGAGCGCACGTTTACGCTGGGCGGGAACTTCACCTTTCATCCCCTCACGCGGCGCAAGTGTAGCCAAGGCAAAGCCGGTACGGTCAATCGGCTCGGCGGCAATGGTATAGGCCTTGTCGTCTTTTGGCGTCACCACCACGTCATAGGTTTCAGCAGGGGCAAAGCGGAAGTCATCCACCGCCACCGGCTCCACGTTCTGGCCGTCCGACTGCACCACGCTCATTTTCAGGTCCGGTATCCGCACGTCGAAAAACGACATGGCGGAGGCGTTGATAAAGCGCAGGCGCACTTTCTCGCCCGGCTTGAACAAGCCTGTCCAGTTCTGGTCCGGGCTTTTGCCGTTGATGAGGAAGGTGTAGCCGGTCACGTCCGCGAGGTCGGTTTGCGCCATACGCATCTGCCCCCACATCTTGGAGTTCTCCCATGCCTTGCTGAAGCCCTTGGCCTTCACATCACGCCAGAAGTCTCCCATCGTGCGGCGGGCGTTGGCGTAATACTCGGAGTCCATCTTCAGGTTCTTCATCACATCACCTGATTTTTCAGGTGTGAAGTCCGACACCACTACAACGTAATCGCGGTCGGCCTTGATGGGGTCTTTGCCCTTAGGATCAACAATGATGGAGCCGTAGAGGCCGTCCTGTTCCTGCCCTTCCGAGTGGGCGTGATACCAGTAGGTGCCGGTTTGCTTCAGCGGAAAGCGATAGGTGAAAGTCTTGCCGGGTTTGATACCGGCAAAACCGTTCAGGCCGGGAACCCCGTCCATCCCACCCGGCAGGATAAGGCCGTGCCAGTGAATGGAGGAATCCTCCTTCATGGTGTTGGTGACGTGGATCACCGCTTCATCCCCTTCCCTAAACCTTAGGGTAGGTGCCGGGATACCGCCGTTGACGGTAACTTTTTCAATCGGCTTGCCGGTGATGTTGACCGGCTGGCGGGCGATGTTCAGCGTATATTCGGTAGTTGCCGCCAGGGCGGATGAATAGGCGAATACCGCCATCAGGCAGGCAGCCGCCATGCTACCGATGGTTCGTTTTATGATAATTGGCATTAGAATGACCTTTTTGAACTATATAAGGGGTAGGCTCCTGCCCGGATGGGAAAGAGCCTACGGCTTTCAGGCTTATTTGGCTTTCTCCGTCTTCTCGCAGTCTTTCATGTCCATCTTCATGCCTTTGTGGGGCATGTCGGCGCAGTTCATCTTCTTCTTTTCGCCGTTTTCATGGTGAATGACGTTGCCGATATCGGTAGCGGGGCTGACGCCATAGACGCCCGCCTTACCATCACGGAAGGCTTCCAGCTTTTCATCCACAGTCATGACTTCTTCGGCATGAACATTGGCGACGGTGACAAAGCCCAGCGCAAGTATGGCAAAGCTGATTTTAGAGATTGTTTTCATAGTATTGTTTCCTATTCATCATTGGAATTGAGATACTTATGCGGCCATATACTCTGACGGGCACCACGCCGCGTCAAAGGGCCGCACAAGGCGGTGATGAGTTAGGAAATTCGGGGAGGTTCGGCCAAGGTTTCCGGCGATAAGCCGTAAACCAAAAATTCAGCGATATCCTGGCTATCCTCTTTATTGAGAATAGGCAGATTAAGGTTACTGGCTGTTTTGCCCATGAACTGGCAGCAAGTCGCCATGGAACACATACATTTTGCACAATCCTTGCCGCAGGGACACTTGCCGGGGTTGGCTTTTTCCTGGACCTGCTTATCGGCAGACGCAATGACGCCAAAGCTTTTGCTTTCCGTGCGGGCTTGCTGGGAAGTCTGTATGGGAGAAGAAACTGCTGGCTGAACGTCATGCGGGGTATTTACGTGAGCCATGGCGAAGCTCGGCAGGCCTACAAAGAGGCCCAATGAGAACACGGCAATGGCAAGCAGCTTTTTCATGTATAGGGTCAGCATGAACCTTAAACGAAGATTGTCAAGTTTTCGGCGTAATCTATATCCTGCATTTGTTGCCCCCTGTCACTTTCCGGTAAACATTGGTCATACTAATGATTCCATGGATAAATTCACTGTTTGCAATCGCTTTCGCCAGCTCCTATAATAATAGGTAATGAAACAAACCCGACTCGCCCTTCTTGCGATGGCCATTGTTATGGCCTGGGTTGGTTTTGCGTCCAGTTCCTTTGCTGTTGGAGTAGGCCAGCAGGCTTCCATGATGAGTTCCCAACAGGCTTCCATGGACATGCCAGGCATGAATATGAGCGATTGCCCTTCCAGCAAATCCAGTATGATGAAAATGGATATCGGCAAGTGTGCTTTGTCCTGTTACGGGCTGGCGACTTCCGCTTTGTTGGAGCCGCTTCCTGCTTTCTTTGAGGCTCCGCTTGCCTTTGACGGTCCGGTTGAGCATGGCAGCCAGCTTATGTTCAGCCGCGGCCAGAGTGTTCCAACCCCTCCTCCCAACTTCGCTTAACGCCTGATTAAGGCTACCAGCATGGTGCTGGTTGGCTTTGCGTTAAACGAATTAAGGATATTACCTATGAAAATCGTTATAATGATGGCTGTATTAGCCTCATGGAGCCTTGCCAGTGCGGCAAGTGCCGAAACAGCAACAAGTGGTAAGGCGCATGGCATCTGGCACCGCTTTGCGGCCTATGACATCGGGAACGTGAGGCCTCAGGCTGTCGTTTCCACGACAAGCCCGACAACCGCAGGAAAGTAGCCATGCGTCCGTCATATCAACTTGCAGCGATCTCCGGCCTTTTGGCCGGGACGCTGCCCTTGGCGGTGTGGGCGAGGCCCATTACCTACCCTGGAGGCGTGAATGTCATGGTGGGCCATGATCCTTTAATGGATATGGTTCATACCGACTATACGATTAACAAAAACTGGGCTGTCGGCTGGGCTGATACCAATTACCGGCAGGATGATTACAACACCCACGGCCCGCAGGTGACGCGGGGCTGGCGCTGGAACTACCCGGATAGCCAAGCGAATGTCTATGTGAGTGGCGGGGCAGGCCCCACCTTCATTGACGACAAGACCCGTTTGAGCGGTTGGGGCGGTGCCTCAGTGGATTGGGAAGACCGGCGGTTTTATACGCAGGCCGGTACTAATTTCCAAACCACGGCCAACGGGCCGGACTTCCTCTGGCAATCTGCGCGGGTCGGGGTTGCTCCGTACATTGCGGAAGCCGGAGGCCTGCATAGCTGGCTGATGCTTCAGGTAGACCATACGCCCGGTGAAGCCAAGACGTGGAGTGCCACGCCGATGCTGCGGCAATTCTGGGGGGATTACCTCTGGGAAGCCGGGGTCAGTACCCGTGGCGGCGTCATGCTGAATTTGATGAAAACCTTCTAAGTAAAATTGAAAGATACGAACATGAAACTCCAATACATTACCCTTGCCCTTACCGCCCTGAGCCTTCCGGCTTTCGCTGCGGAAAGTCATGAAAATATGCACAAGATGCCGGACGGTATGATGAAGGATATGGATATGTCCTCCATGGATAAGCCCGCCACTGCGGCACAGCAAGCCCAGGGCGACAAGGTTATTATCGCCAAGGTGAACGGCCTTGTCTGTGATTTCTGTGCCCAGGCCATCAAGAAAACCCTGATGAAAGAGAATGGTGTAACCGATGTGAAGGTTGACCTTACGGCCAAAACCGTCACCGTAGGCCTTAAAGCTGATGCCACCCTTGAGGAAGCCCGCCTCAAGGGCCTGCTGAAGGATGCCGGTTACGACATGACCGCCTACAAGGTGCAATAACCATGGCGCGCCAAGAAACCTTGAACTGGCGCGACACGCTGATGCCCATGCTGGGACTTTTTACCAGCATGGGGACTTTGGTGTGTTGCGTATTGCCGCTGGTGTTCGTGAGCCTCGGCATGGGTGCCGCCTTGGTCGGCCTGGTGAGTGCTGCGCCTTGGTTGGTGTGGCTTTCCGCGCATAAAGTGTGGGTGTTTGGTATCTCCGCCTTGATGATTGGCGTGAGCTGGTATTCGGTGTGGCGGCAGCGATATGTCCCCTGCCCTGCCGATAAGCGGCTAGCGCTGGCCTGCCAACGGCTGCGGGTATTCTCGTGGTGGATGGTGGGGATTGCTACCGCTCTGTGGGCTACGGGCTTTACCGTGGCGATAGTTCTGCCAAAGCTGTTGTTCTGAACAAGGTGCCTACGGGCACCTTTTCTCTAGCTGGCCAGCGTTTCAAT
This sequence comes from Proteobacteria bacterium UBA6156, assembly GCA_002422365.1. GTDB lineage: Bacteria > Pseudomonadota > Alphaproteobacteria > UBA2136 > UBA6156 > UBA6156. Next base: position 119,597 of record DIUO01000031.1, on the reverse strand, counting down.
AATCCGGCACTGAGCCACTTTGTTGTGGGTGTTTTCGCAAAGCATACGCTGTAGCTCTTCCCGCATGGCAGTAAGGCGGGTTAGACGCATTTCCACTTCCGCCAGTTGGGCACGGGCCAAAATATCTGCTTCTTCGCATGAAGCTTCCGGTTGTTCCTGCATGGCAAGAAGGGTGCGGATGGCGTCTAGTTCAAAGCCCAGCTCACGCGCATGGCGGATAAAGCGGAGCTTCATGATGGCATTTTCGTTGTAAAGGCGGCGGTTGCTGGCGGTGCGCGGTACTTCCGGCAGGATGCCGATGCTTTCGTAGAAGCGGATAGTCGGAATTTTCGTGCCGGTGGCCTTGGAAAGTTCACCAATCGTAAAATTCGTTGTTGGAGTTAGAGCTTTTTTCATTTTGCGCTCATCCGTTCCCACTCCTGCGTTTTGCACAGGAGTTTAAGCACGCAACCTTTCAGCTTTAACGTATCCGGGCTGGTCAGGTTGGACGTGACGACGGCGGAACCGGTATAGGTTTTGTTTTCCTTCGGGTCGGTGACGTTGCCTTTATAATGGATGCTATCGCCTACCAGTACGCCGATTTGTTTACCGACATACTCGCCGGTTTTGAGGGTTAGGCAAAACTGTTTGTCGCAGCGGGCGGCTTCCACGGTTTCGCCGCTGGCGGTTTTCCAGTTCCCAACAATGGGTTCGGCAGCCAGCACGGGCATTGCCACAGCCATAAGGACGCCTATCAGCCATGTTTTCATTTTGCAGTCTTTCCTTTTTCGCTGCGGTATTCGGCCCAGGCCTGCCGCAGAATTTGGGTTGAAGAGGTCAGGAACATCACGGCCATGAAGCCTGCTACCGCAAGGTCAGGCCATTTGGTAGCGGTTCCCCAGACGCCAAGGGCAGCGATCATAACGGCGACGTTGCCGATGGCATCGTTGCGAGAGCAAAGCCAGACTGAGCGCACGTTAGCGTCGCCATCCTTATAAGGCAGTAAAAGCAAGACTGAGCCGAGGTTGGCTGCTAGGGCAAGCAAGCCAATGACGCCCATGACTTCTGCACTAGGAACTCCGAGAATCAATGTCCGGTAGATGGTCATACCTAGTACCCACATCGCCATAAGCGCCAGCGATACGCCTTTGAAGAGGGCGGCTGTAGATCGTGCTTTCAGGCTCGCGCCAATCACGGCCAAGCTGAGGCCGTATGTGACAGTATCGCCCAGAAAGTCCAGGGCGTCGGCCTGCAAGGCCTGTGACCCGGCCATGTGCCCTGCCACCATTTCGGTGAGGAACATGGCTCCGTTGATGGCGATGACCGTCCAGAGAATCCGCTTATAACGCGGGTTCATACCGTCAAACGTAGGCAGTTCACTGGAACCGCAGGCTCCTCCGCAGCAGGACTTAGACATATTTTGGCACTTTCATTGATCTTACCTTAAATCCTCTAGTCACTAGAGTATCAAGCTTCTTTTTTAGGTTTTTTACGGTTGAGCATTTGGTAAAGGGCAGGCAATACCAGCAGCGTGAGGATGGTTGAGGAGATAATCCCGCCTATCACTACCGTTGCCAGCGGGCGCTGAACTTCGGAGCCTGCGCCCGTGTTCAGGGCCATCGGCACAAAGCCGAGGCTGGCGACAAGGGCTGTCATCAAGACAGGCCGGAGGCGGGTTAAGGCACCTTCCAGCACGGCTTCTTCCAACTTCTTGCCTTGCTCACGCAGCGTCTTGATGAAGCTCACCATGACGACACCGTTCAGCACGGCGACGCCGGAGAGGGCAATAAAGCCAACGCCCGCGGTAATGGACATGGGGATATCCCTCAACCACAGCGCCAGTACCCCGCCCGTCAGGGCCAGGGGTACGCCGCTAAATACCAGCAGGGCATCTCGCCCGGAACCAAAGGCCATGAAGAGCAGGCCGACAATCAGCAGCAGCGCTACTGGCACTACAATCATCAGCCGGGTTTTGGCCGAGGTGAGCTGCTCGAAGGTGCCGCCGTAATCCAGCCAGTAGCCGGTCGGGATTTTTACCTGCTGCTGGATGGCGCTTTGGGCCTCGGTCACGAAGCCTCCGAGGTCACGACCGCGCACGTTGGCCGTAACCACGATACTGCGCTTGCCGTTTTCGCGGCTGATCTGGTTGGGGCCGTATTCGGATTTGAGCGTAGCGACTTCCTTGAGGGGAATAAAGGTCATCCCCCCCTTCCCTGCTTCAGGCAATGGGATTGGCAGGTTCTCCAAGGCCTGCATATCCGTGCGCAAGTGTTCCGGCAGACGGATTACCATATCGAAGCGCCTGTCGCCTTCAAATACCTGACCGGCTACGCGTCCGCCCATGGCGGCCTGAATCACATCCTGAACATCAGTAATGTTCAGGCCGTAACGATCCATCGCCTTGCGGTTGGGGAGGATGGTGAGCATCGGCAAGCCGCTGGCCTGCTCGGTCTTCACGTCGGCCGCGCCGGGGACTTTACTGACTACGGCCGCGATATTCTGCGCAGTCTGCATCATCAGGTTCAAATCATCCCCGAAGATTTTTACTCCCACATCACTGCGGACACCGGAAGTTAGCTCGTTGAAGCGCATTTGGATAGGCTGGGTGAACTCGTAGTTGTTCCCCGGCAGCTTTTCCAAGGCTTCTTCCATTTCCTTGATGAGTTCTGCCTTGGTTTTGGAGGATTCGGGCCATTCTCTGGGCGGCTTCAGCATTACGAAGGTATCGGCCACGTTTGGCGGCATGGGGTCGGTTGCCACTTCCGGCGTACCGATCCTGCTGAACACTTCCTTAACTTCCGGGAACTGGCGAATCCGCTGTTCCACTGCCAATTGCATCGTAACCGATTGCGTGAGGCTGGTGCCTGGTATCCGCATGGCTTGGAGAGCAATATCGCCTTCGTCCAAGTTCGGTATGAACTCGGTGCCCATCCGGCTTGCCAGCAGCCCACTGAACAACATGGCAACCAAAGCGATTGCAACCATCTTTAACGGATTGGCAATGCTCCATTTCAGCATCGGCTCATACCCCTTTCCAGCATAACGCATGGCCGCATTTTCCTTTTCCTCGACTTTGCCGGTAACGAAGAGTGCCACGGCGGCGGGTACGAAGGTCAGGGACAAGACAAGTGCAGAGAGAAGTGCCGCTACAACGGTAAAGGCCATCGGGTGGAACATTTTTCCTTCAACTCCGGTGAGCGAGAAAATCGGCAGATACACAACCGTAATGATGATGACGCCGAAGATGCTGGGGCGGATGACTTCCGCTGTGGCCTTGGCGGCCATATGGAAGCGTTCCTGCTTGTTCAGCAATCGGCCCAGCTTGTGCTGCTCCATGCCGAAGCGGCGCAGGCAGTTCTCAATGATAATCACGGCCCCGTCCACAATCAGACCGAAATCCAGCGCCCCCAGGCTCATGAGGTTGCCGGAAACCTTGTTCTGCACCATGCCGGTAATCGTCATGAGCATGGCAATGGGAATGACGGCGGCGGTAATCAGGGCCGCACGGATATTTCCCAGCAGCAGGAAGAGAATGACTACGACCAGCAAGGCACCTTCCAGCAAGTTCTTTTCCACCGTAGCGATGGTGCGCTCCACCAGCGTGCTACGGTCATAAACCGGACGTGCGGTAACACCTTCCGGCAGGCTACGGTTCACTTCCACCAGCTTCTCCGCAACGCGCTTGGAGACTTGCTGGCTGTTTTCACCTACCAGCATCATGGCTGTTCCGAGAACGACTTCACGCCCGTTTTGGGTGGCGGCACCTGTTCGTAAGGGCGAACCAAGGGATACCGTAGCGAGGTCGTGGATACGCAGGGTCACGTCGTCCCGTTTGGCAACGATGATATTGCGGATATCCTCTTCATTCGTGACCTGACCGGGCACACGGATCAGGTATTGCTCCCCGTTGCGCTCGATATAACCGGCTCCGACGTTGCTGTTGTTGCTTTCAAGCGCCTTGGCGATATCGGCAATTCCGAGCTTGAAAGCCCGCAGGCGTTCAGGGTCGGGCTGGATATGGTACTGCTTTTCGTAACCGCCGATGCTGTTGATTTCAGTCACGCCCTTGAGGTTACGCAATTGGGGTACCACCACCCATTCTTGCATGGTGGCAAGGTCCATGGGTGTATAAGCAGTTCCGTCTTCTTTTTTGGCCTTGGGGTCGGCTTCCACCACATAGGTAAAGATTTCGCCAAGGCCGGTGGCGACCGGCCCCATGGTCGGCTCCAGGTCTTGCGGCAATTGGGCACGCACCTGTTGCAACCGCTCGGCTATCAGTTGGCGGGCAAAGTAGAGGTCGGTGCCTTCATCGAAAACCACGGTGACTTGGGACAGGCCATAACGGGAAATGGAACGGGTGCTCTCAAGGCTCGGTAAGCCTGCCAGCGCCGTTTCAATCGGGAACGTGACCCGTTGCTCGGCCTCCAGCGGCGAATAGCCATCGGCTTCAGTGTTGATCTGCACCTGCACATTGGTAATATCCGGTACGGCATCAATGGAAAGCTGTTTGAAGTTGTAAGCGCCCAAGGCACACAGGCCCAGAACGATTGTTAACACCAGCCAGCGATGCTGGATGGAATGGTGGATGATACGTTCAAGCATGATTTTTCTCCGGATTCCGTTTCCTAGTCTTCATGCTCGGCACCGGCCTTGCCGATATCCGCTTTCACCACGAAGCTGTTCTTGCTGACGTATTTCTCGCCGGCAGTCAGTCCGTCCGTTATTTCCGTCCAGAGGCCGTCGCTGCGGCCCAGCTTGACCGGGCGGGCTTCATACACGTTGCCCTCTTCCTGCACGAACACCACCGGACCATCTTCCATGGTTTGGATGGCTAAATTCTTCACAGCCAGCGGCACTTCCTGCTCGCTCACCACGGCACCGCCATGCACGGCCATTCCCGGTCGCCAGCGGTCATCCTTGTTATCCAATTGCACCCATGCCATGACGGTTTGCGTGTCGGCGTCGGCTATCGGCAGGAGGGATTTCACCTCACCATCAGCCGTCACGGCACCATCCACGCTTTGCACCTGTACAGTCTGACCGGTGCGGATGCGCGCCAGGTCTTTCGGGAAAACGTGGAATTCACCCATGACCGTATTGAGGTCGGCAACGGTGAACATTGCTTCATCCGAAGCCGTATCCCCAACGCTGGAATGGCGGGTTAGCACCACACCGGTTAGCGGGCTGGTGACGGCGTAGGTTTGAAGGCTGTCGTTGCTTTCCACATAGGCTAAGGCCTCGCCTTTTTTAACCGGCTGGCCCACGGCCTTCTCCACCTTGCGGACAACGCCGGGGAAGCGGGCCTTGATTTCCGCACTGGCATTGGGATTGAGAATAACTTTCCCAGTAAGCGGCAGGCTTTCACGCAGAGCATGGCTGCCAGCCTCTTCAACTTCAATTCCGCTTTGTTTGGCGGATTCCGCCTCAATGGTGGTGCGGGAGCCTTCATCGTGCCCTTCCTCTTCCTCGGCATGGTTTTCACCTTCTTGGTGAAGCCCTTCCTCGACGGGGCCTTCCTGTGGCGCGATATTGGCGGCGGCATCTGGTGCCGAATCACGGCCAATGACGATATATCCTGCCAGCAGGACGACTAAGGCTGCTAAAGCCCACATGGCGATTTTCAGATTCATTGGATTTCCCCCTTAAGAATGGTGACAGGTTCGGCGGTCAGGCGTTGCACCTGAGCCTTGGCCGTGGCCTGACGTTGCAGTGATTGGTTGTATTGGCCCCTTGCTTCGTAAAGCGTGCGTTGGGCATTGAGGATTTCGAGATAGGAGAAGCGCCCGCGTTCATAGCCTTCGCGGGATAAGGTAAAGGCTTTCTCGGCAGTCGGAATAATGCTGTCATGCAGTTGCTTGGCTTCCGTGTAGGCCAGTTCCCACTCCTGCCAAGCCTCCTGCAAGGCTTGCTCGGCATCCAGTCCGGCGGTGAGGCCTTCGTTTTCGACCTGGTTTAGTTCGGCACGGGCCTTGGCGATGTTGCCCTGGTTCTGGTCCAGCACCGGGATCGGCATGGAAACACCAACCACCATCGCTTGCTCGTTGGATTCGCGGAACGTGCGGAAGCCGACATTCACGCTGGGGTCGGGTATGTTCTGGACTTTCTCAAGCTTGATAGCGGCAGCCTTGGCAAGCTTCATGGAAATGAAGCGGGTCAGGTCCGGGTTTTCCGCCAGTCTGGCTTTATAGGTTTCAAAAGGCGCTGGCTGTTCAACGCTGTTCAAAACACTTTCGTCCAACCCTTGCGCCAGCGGTTCCCCGCCCCAAAGGGCAGCCAATTTTTTGCGGGTCAGTTGCACATCCCGCATAACTTGGGCGCGGGCCATCCTGGCCGTTGCCAGTGAAACTTCGGCTTGGGATTTGTAAATCAACGGGTCGCGGGCCGCGCCTACGCGCTTGGCGACATTTGCCAGCACATCTTCGGCCAGCTTTTCCTGTTGCTCGGCTAATTGTAAGGTGCGCTCAGCGGCCAGCACATCCGCGTAAGCAATCTTCACATCGCGGGCGATATCCAGTTTCTCGGCCAAAACGGCAATACTGGCGGTTTCCCGCTCGGCACCGGCGACACGCCTACGGGCGGGGCGCTTACCAAGCTCCACCTTTTGGGAAAGGTTATAGGTGAATTCAGCAGATTTGGTGCCTTTATAGGGGCCGCTTCCGGCAAGGTTCTCGACCTCCACGCCAACTTCGGGGTTTGCCCAGGCACCGGCCTGACGCTCCGCCCCTCGGGAGGCACTTAAAACAGCTTCCGCCGCCTTGATGCGGGGAGAGTTCGCCATCGCCTTCTGAATAGCCTCAGCAAGCCCCAAATAGCGTTGATGATTCGTATGTGTCGTCGGGCTAATGACGGGTGGCACATTCTGCTCAGTGGCATTGGACGCACTCATATAGAAGAGCATCGCCAGAGCTGAACAGGCCGTTAAGGTATTTCTCATTACAAACTTCTTTCACAAACATGGGAAGCAGGGCCGGAGAATTCCGGCCCTGTATCCATGGTGGTTATTGGCATTCCGGGCGGTTCGGGTTGCCGATTTCGTACTGCGGGAAAGTGTGCTGGCGTGTGCCACCTTCATAAAGCTTGCAGTCGCGGCCCGGCAGTTTCTTGCCATCAGTTGCACCTTCAGCAGGAGAGATTTGAGCTACTTTCGTAACTTCCTTCTCAACTTTGCCTTGTTCATAGTTTTCCGAGCGGTGCTGGTGGCCGGGTTTGCTGTGGTTCTGTTCATCAGCGGTCACATTCATAACGGCACCCACAGTCATAGCCATGGCTACGGCGCCCATCATCAGGGTATATTTCATATCTCTATACTTCATTGGTTGGATGAATTGGGATGCCTGCACTTGCAGGAATCCACATGCCGGAACGTGCCTACATAGGCCGTTGCGGTCATGCTAGCCGAGCATTACGCCTGAGGAGGTTCGGATAGCGTATCCAGGAAGATTCCACGCGGAGACGCGGGAACGGCGGCCATAGGCTCGCCTTCGGGTGCCGTGCGATCCACGGCAATTTCAGGAAGGGATATAAGTTGAAGGTGGCAGCTCTCGCAGCAGTTTTCCTGCGCGGCTTTGTCGCCTTCATTCTGAATAGAAGAAACCTTTTCAACAGCAGATTGGATATGCTGTTCAGATTTCACAACATCGCAGTTGGTATTCTCCGCCGTACCGGCGTGTGCGAACTGAGCCATAGCCAGCGCCGCGCACATTACCAATACAGAAAGAGTCCAAAGCTTCTTCATTGGCCTATGCATACCATGTTGTTGCGTGCGCGTTCAAGTTTTAAGAGCCTTCTATTAAGAGCCATGAGGCTTCTATGCACGCTCTAGCCACTAGAGAATCAAGCACTTTTTAATTAAAAACCCGGTCTTCACCGGGTTTTCCAGAATTATCCCTTAATATTCCAGTTCCCGCATGGCGGTACGGATATCGGCTTCTGAATAGCCTTCATACTCAAACAGGCCAATCACATCCTTGATAACCCCCTCCTCTTCCCCGTTATCCTCCATAGCCGAGAGGATAACAGCAGGACTGATGCCGTGCTTGTGATGGAAGTCGAGGTAGATTTCAGCTTTGACAGTCATTACATTGCTCCTTCTTCAAAAGAAGCCCCTGAGGGGCTTCCTGTTAGATGTTCAATCCACGTTGGCGGCTTTGGGTGCGCTGGCGGGTTTGGGTTTTGGATTGCTCCTGCTCACGACCGGCGCGATCTTGCAGGCTACGCACGGTTTGGTGGGGCCGAAGCTTGCCGTTGAAGTCGATTTTCTTTTCCTTCAAGGCATCCAAGGCGACAACCGGCGCATTAGCGACAAGCTGCTTCAAAGCCTCTTGGTCGGTCAGGTAGCCCTTCACAAGGCGGCTGTCCAACTTGTCCGCCGGGGTCTTGGCACGGACAAACTCGTTATATTCGTTGTCGCGGGCAAACTTTTGCGCGGTACTCCACACCTGGTCGGCATGGCGCTTGATTTCGCCTTTGGCGGTTTTGGTCTTGATGGTGTTATCCACGCGACGGTCAACCTGGAACTTATAGTCCATGCCGATTTTCTGCGTTTTGAGTATGTCCAGGGTGTGTTCCTTTTTCAGGTTCCCAAGCTTTTCAGGTTCACTCATCATGGTTTCCACCATCACAAGACGTTGGCTGGTGCGAGCTTTGTTAAAATCCTCCACCACCTTTTCAGGCTTGGTGTACGAACTGCCGATAATCTTCAGCACCCGTTCATCCAGCCCAGCCAACTCTTTCTTGTTATGGGAAAGGGCGGTGATGCTGTCGCTGATGTCCTTACTGATCTTATCGAAGGTAACGGCGTAAGAGAAAAGAACCTCACGCTTGCTGAGGTTGTTCACGGCTTCCGTGATTGCCTCTTCATGGTTGATTGCTTTGGTAGCCATTGGCTTATACTCCATCTGTTGATACGAGCTGAGGTTGCCCTCAACGATGGCTTATGCGCGTGATGGATTCGGGAATACTGACAATAATTTCAAATATTAATACCGATAAATAGTCCCAATAAAAGTCAACAATTTCCAGCAATTTTCGATAGCGGTATTTCCTGACTTTTAGCTAAGCCGCCGCCGCCCTTTTCGCCAACACCTTAGCTCTTCGAGCTTCAAATTTTTGCCTATGAACTTGTGATGTAGGGGATAATCCCAAATAAATTTGCTGTGTGGAATCAGCAAATGCATGAAGGTTTCGTGTGTGGTTATAATCTTCAAACTTAGAATGCGGTTCACCAAGGCTTTTCCATGTCGATGATATAAAATGGTCAACAAACAGTTCTTTACCAGTCATCAGGATTACTGGGTTTGTCGGCATTCCATTTTGATCTATGCGCCTCCCCCACTTAACCAGACTTGTTAAAAGTTTTTTCTCATTTTTCGTAAAATGATCTCTCATAACGGATACGGCTATAAAGGCACCGGGTAACTTAGCCCCTACAAGTTTAAGCTTGGAGATATCTTTAGGTTTGAGGAGGTCTCTTTTACCAAGCGATTTGGTTTCTCCAATCACTAAATTTGGCATGGTTTCATCACCATGGGTATCTCGCCTATGAAACGCTACGAAATCAACCTCTGCATTTTCCCCATCAAATGCAACATTAAGTGATGTTGAAAATGTCATTTCATCGCTGGCACCATGCAGGCAATTTAAGGCTCTGAGTGTCAAGAGCGAGCTATAAGCCCCTTGCCCGTAATCGGGGACTGAAAATGGTCCCACCACCCTGTACGCCCAATTTTTGTTATTGAGTTGGAGCTTTGCTTGGGGAAAATCATACTCATTCAGGCAGCGCTCACATGACATTTTATAATCTGTAGCGGTCAAGCTATGCCAGTTTGTTGTCTTGCAGGTAGGACAAGAGGTTTCCAAACCTAAGCGAATGATATTTCTTGATGTGAAATCTTCAAGCTCAAACCGGCCGAAGTCCTGCTTTTTTCTCCGCTCAATCAAATCTACCCAATCTTTAACAGGCACGGAGTGGCGTTCAAAACTCTCTTCAATAGTGTCTGTCATATTTGACTTCCGACGTAACCCACCAGCCATCTTGTTCAAAAGCTCAATAGTTTTTAAGTCTGCAAGAGCCTTGACGCTCCAAAGCCTTCCGAGATGTTCAAGCATTTGCTTTGCAATATGGCCTGGATCGGAAAGCTTCGCTTCAACCCCCATTTGCTTGAGTGCCCCAATAATGGCGTCTTCCTTAGTGAGGAAACGAATGCTTTGATCCGATTTTTTAAAGCGTTGGGGATATATCCAGCCTTCAGTTCCAATTAACGTTGCTTCCCCCCCAAGAGTTTCCAATCTCGGCCATATCCGTTGGAATGTATTAAAGGGAAGAACACTTCCCACAACTTCTGAGCCATAGGTACTGATACGAACTGCATTTACCCAACGGTAATCATGTCCACCATATGTTGAGGCAAACTTAGGATAGAGGGCTTCAAAATTTGCATATAGCGAATCTCTTTCTGGATTAAGGACTAAACTAGCCCGTGTCTCATCAACGGTTATTTCTAACCGTTTATCTCTCATAATGAATTCATCCTTATGCTCTACCCAAATACGGTTGCGCCAGTTTTTTACGGCCAACGCGCCGGAAGGAAATTTAGGTAGTTTGCTAATGAGAGATTTACTAGTCTCGTCATTGATAGATCGACTAAATTCAATAGTTGAATGGTGCATGACCCCATGTTCATTGCCTTGAAGTGGCCTATGTTCGCTTTTAATAAATTTTGAAATTTCTGGAATAAGCTTTTCAAACCATTCAACGGGTATTGGAAGAATAGGTTTCGGCTCAAGTCTCATATTCCAAAGATCAATGAGGTCAGTAGCTAGTTTAGGATTAAAGACAAATATAACAGAATCATGATGCCATGATCTCTTCGTATCTAAATCATGGCTCGTGATATATAAGGGAACCCTCGCATTTTTCTTGAATACTTCAAGCCAGGTTTCAATGTCAGGCTCTTTTTCAACGGCACCATACAAGCTTTTATAATTTTTCTTAAAATAGTCACAATGGCGGTGATTTGGGAACACGCCGAATAATGCTTCTGTAATGCCACTGTTGGGATCGGGCTTAATGAGAAAGGTTTTGGCTTTCTTCTTTTGCTCAAACCTTTGTTCGGTTTCATAAAGGTGGTTATAAACATCATTCATGCTTACGCTAAATGCAGGCTCAGACCAATTTTTAGCACGCTCTGGTTTTAAGAATTCATCGAGAGTAATAACGCTTGAGTAAATAGCGTGTTTAGGCCGAAGTGCGCCAAGTCCCGCTTCTTCTAAAAGCCCTTTTTCAGCTTCTACAAACACATCTGGTTCAAAAAATTTTACATAACCTTGGCTAATATTTTGAGAATCTCTCTTAAACCCTGTCCTCCAATGTTTTGGCGGTATCTTGCATACAGGTATAATAGGATTATACATGCCACCCCATATTGTGGTGGAATATTGCATAAATCGGCGGATTGATTTTAGATCGTTTGGTCTAACCAAAAAACCAATTCTGGTTGGACGTAAACGAATTGTAGCGGATACTTCAGCCATGTTTAGGAAGACTTTACTTCGGTTAGAGGTGGCTGAAAGCGCAGCTTATGAGCTTCAATTTTCTTCTTATATTTATTTGTAAACTTTTCAAGTTCACAAAATGTATTAGGTGTAATTTTTGCACTTTGATAGCTAGTGAGCCATGTTGCATCAACATGAATAAGAGCAATGCCCTCGATCAATTTATCAATCACTAAGTCTCTGCTGGCTTTAGGCAACAATTTCTTATTTATTGCCAGCGCATATACTTCAAAATAATTAACCAGTTCATTAAACGACTTTGTTTTATTATCGCAAATGGTAGCAGTAATAAACTCATGTTCTCGGAGAGTTATGCCGCTAAAGAAACTTTGAATCCCCTCTAAATCAGAACTCTTTCTGGCTTGCAGGATTTGATAGGTGACAGCACCGAAACCAATAATAGCAACCACTGTAGATATAGCCGTTGCTATGTAAGATACCGCTTCCCAATCAACGGGTGCTGCAAAGTCAATGAAGCACATTATTTTGTAGTTGTAGTGGTTGATGCTTGAGCAACAGTGGCGGCAGTTGCAGATGTTGCACCTGTTTGAGCTGGTGCAGGTGTGGGTGTTAATGCAGCTTGCAAATTTGCAGAAGTAAGGCTTTTTTGTAACGACGCTGTGGTCATACCATTTTGCAATGATGCGGATGATAAAGCCTGATCTGTGACAAACTGGCGGCCGCCATCTTTCTTTTCGGTCATATCACTCACTTTCTTTGTTTAAGGTCGGTAATATAACACTATCTGCGTACAATTCAAATCAACCCAAAACCTCTCTCCGAAATGCATTAGTTCTTATTAAGGACATCATATCTTTCTGGGAGAACCAAAATCCATTTTTCACTTTCAGCGGGTGCATAAGCTCCCCCTGCCCTATGACTATGCTTTCCTCCTTGCTGAGGTTGAGAATCTCTTGGGCGCTTACTAGGGCTATGCCTTCTTCGGCTTCGCTGGTGCTGCGCTCGGTTTTGAGGATGCCTTTGGCGGAACGGCTGGTGCTGAGTTTGGTGGTGGTGAAGTTGCCTATGGTGTCGCTGATATCCTTTGCGGTCTTGAGGTCGTTCTGGCGGAAAATGACCTTGTAGGCGCAGGTCGAGTTGAAAATGCTTACCGCTTCCCGCCCGTATTTGTCGGCTATCTGCTGGAAGTCCTGGGCGATGAATACCGCATTGACGCGGTAGCCGCGTGAGATGGCGGGAAGCTCCTTGACCTGTTTCAGCTTGCCGAGGCGTATAAACTCATCCAGCAGGAACGTGACCGGCACTTGGGCGGGTTTCGGCATTTCGGAGATAAGCTGGGAGCCTAAAGCTTCAAAAATGAGCGTGACGATGGGAGAGAGGCGGGCCAGGTCTTTGTCGGGAATGACAAGGTAAATGCTGGTGCATTCCTTCTTCAGGTCTTCAGCGTTGAGGTCGGATGGCCCGCTGGTGGCAGCGGCAATCCGGGGATCGGAAAACGGCTGTAGGGAAGTGGAGAGTGTTCCCATTACACCCGCCCATTGTTCCTCGCTTCTGGCGGCAACAAGCGTGCTGCGCCCGTCCTCGATAAGCTTTTGGATAATGCCGGGGCCGTACTCGCTCCAATCATTATGCGAACTCAACGCCCCCTCGCCTTCCAGGTCGGCAATCATGTCCTCCACCGTACCGGCAATATCCTCGCTGGACAGGATTTGGCTGCGGATTTCAGGGAGGGAGGTTGCCCCGTTTTTCCATATCAGCCATTGGGCGAAGAAGGCGAAGGCATCCCGCGCCGCCTTGGTAAAGTAGTCTTCGCCCTTTTGCGGAGTTTCAATGATGATGTGGGCCGCGTTCAAAACATGGCCGCTAAAGTCCAATATGCTCTTCGGCATCATGCTGGCGGCGAAGATATTGAAGCGAGCGGTGCCTTTGCTGGTGGGGTTGAAGTACCAAACCCGGCTGAACGTGCTGCGTGTGGGCGCCGTGAGGTCGAATAACTCTCCCTTGAGGTCGCTGATGATGAAGCTGTTGCGGCTGGTGAGAAGCGTGGGAATAGCGATGGCGGAGGTTTTGCCGGTGCCGGGAGGGGCGAGTATCAAAACCGACAGGCTTTCATCCAGGCGCAGAGGTTTGCCGTCCAGCAGGCCAAGGAAAATTCCCTGCTTGCCATTCAGCTTCAGTTCCCGCGCCGTGCGCCAATTACCCCACTTGGCCTTACCGTACTTGCTGCGCTCAAGGCTGGGATGCACAAGAATGAAGGCCACGGCGAAGGCGGCGGCATACGCCGCCAGCCACATGCTGTTCGGGGCGTGAAGGCCAAGGGCCGCCCACGCTTTGTAAAGCCCCTCCGGCCGCGTCACCAAATTGGGTTGCTGATACCAGACGCCGGCCGAGGCTACGAAGTAACCTGCCGGCGCCGCCATGAGGACGCGGCTAAGGATGCCCATTTTGCTGAACCTCCCTGTCCACGTCAGATTTGAGATCAAGGCCCGCAAGGCGGTCCATCGTTTCAAAGTACGCCTTGCGGCGGTGGGTTTTGGCATCCCTGTCAATTTGGATGATGCCGTGGATATCTTCGCAAAGCTGGCGTTGGACAATGCCGATGCTGCCACTGTCTATACTGCCGTTGACAATCATTTTACTGATGAGCGCCACAATGGCGGCGCGGGGGTTGTTGGCATGGATGGTGGCGATTGAGCCTTCATGCCCTGTGTTGATAGCGGACGCGAACACAGCGGCATTCTCGGTATGGATTTCCCCCAGCAGAATGCGGTCGGGGCTGAGGCGCAAGGAAGCCCGCAGGAGTTCCGCTGCGCCGTTGCTGGAGATGCCGGACTTATTCTCGGAATAAGTTAAGGCGCACCAATCCTCATGCGGCACCACCAGCTCCGCCACCCCTTCAATCGTCAAAATCCGCTGTTCCAGCGGAATGTGCGGGATAAGGCAGTTGGTGAGGGAAGTTTTGCCCGTGCCAGTGCCGCCGGACACCAGAATGGTTTTGTTATTGGCTATAGCGTTCAAAACGCCCTTCTGTTCGGTTCGGCTCAGCCCAAAGTCGTCCAGGCTATACACCACTTGCCGTTTGATACGGATAACCATGGCAAAACTGCTGGCGACACTCTCATAAGCCACAATCTGAACCCGGTGCCCGCCCGGAAGCTTGCAGGCCAGAATGGGCTTATCCTCGCTGAACCTCTGGTAGGTGAGATTCGCCAGAATCTTCCCCATGTTCTCCAAGTAATCGAAGGAGAGCTTGGGGTCTGGCTTTGTGACCTTCTTTCCATCGGCAAAAGTCTGAATGACCATTCCCGGCTGGTTAATGCGGATTTCCACCAGATTCTTTGCGCTGAGGTAGGGTTTAAGGTGCAGGAGCTTGTTCCGCATGAGCGGGTCGCGCTCAAGCGGATCAAGCGGCGGCTTGGTGGCTTTCATGGCTACATGGTTTTCCCGTCAAGGTTTGAGCCGTCGCCGCAAACAGCCTGGGTGCCAGTGCTTACGCTGGTATCCACAAACTCCGAATTATCCCCGCGCCGGTAGACGTTCCGCCCTGCAAACTGGCTTAAGGTGCAGGTGGGCGCTCCGCACTGGAAGTTGATTTGCCCGGTTCCGTTCTGGTTGGTCGGGATGTTCATGTTGAAGTTGAGCTTACCGCCCGAGGAGTTCATGCTGAAATTTGACAAGGCATAGGTCGTGTTGGTGGTAGGCGTTTCCGTGGAATTGGCTGAATCCACCGTAAGTCCACCTGTCGTGATCCACGGCAGGGATTTGGGCTTGAGGCAGCTCATGCTTCCGCCAAAAGACGAATCATGGATATTCTGCTGCTGGTAGCCATAGGAATCCGCCGTGTAGTAGTACCAGTTTCGGGTGTTGATAACGAATTCCTGCCCATTGATGGCTAACCCCGGCTTGTTCGTCCAATAGTCAATTTGAATTTGAGTACGCCAAGGTACTTGAGCCATGGTTGGCGTCTGTATTGGCATGGGACTATTAGTGTTGCGGATGAGTGTTCCGAGCCAATCAGCTAATGCCCCGCTTTCGTCTGCGTTCAGCTTGAAGCCTTGGGTGGCGCCGCTGGTCTTGATCCATTTCTGGCCGATGTTCACATAGGGCACCTTGGGTGTGATGGGCTGGCAATCGGAGAGGTACACCTTGTCGCCAGCCGTTTCTTCAATGTAGGTCTTGGCGTACATGGTGGTTTGGCGGGAGCTATCGTCATTACTGGCGGTACAAGTCCCCTCCTCTTTCTTATGCTGGAAGGACGTTGTGCTGGCTTGGCAGTGGGTCACGTCTACGCGGTCGCCTTGGGTATTGTTGTAGAAATAGGATTTGTTGAGGTAGCTGGTGTTGGCCGCAAAGTCGTTTGTATAGCGGGGGCTGGTGCAGATTTCCTCCTGAAGTGGGGTGGAGGTCGCCATGTCCGGCTCACATTGGGATACAAACTCGTCCGTACCATCCTTATTGATCTTGTAGCGGTACTGGTGGGTGACAAGCTTATTGGCCTCGTCCACCACGTCATTGCAGGTGTCGTCCGTTTTGATGTGCGGGTAGGTAATATCGGTATCCGTGCAGGATTGCAGTTCTTGGATGGTGCCGTTGCTGTCGGTGTAAACCATCCGCCCCTGCTGGATGGATTTACCCGCCGTGAAGTCGTTACGAAGGCTGCAACTGGCAGTGTCTAAGGTAATTGGCGTGACCTGCTCTACATCCTTGGAGCAATCCTTGACTTGGATAGCACCTCCGGAAACCGGGTCGTTATAGCTGAGGGTAAACTGCTTATAGACTTTCTTGACGTCCAGATCCACGAAGCTGGGGCAGGACGTGTACTTCTTTTCCAACGGGTAACGGGTGAGCGTGTCTTGGCAGGCGGCAACCTCTTTGCCGTCCTGCAGGGTGCGTTCCTGAACAATCGCCACCATCTGATCAAAATCCACGTTCATGCTGCATCCGTCGCGGGTGCTGACGGTTACGGGGTCGGTCTTGACCTGGAATTGGGGTGTTTGGGTTTGGGCCTTTTGCTCAGGTTCCTTGGCGTTTTCGCCAAAGTCCTTTGTCGGCGCCGGGGCGTCGGTTTTCTTTTCGGCATCCTCCTTTGCCTCTTTGTCCTCATCTTTCAATTTCTCCTGCAGGCGTTTCCACGCGGCCAAAAGCTCTGCTGGGTCGCCTTCAGCGGTAAAGCTGTCTCCGCCCTTAACGGCAGGATTGGCGGACACATTAGATTGGAGAGGTTTGGTGATATAGGTACTTACTTTCCCGCCCGCCTTAGTGCGGAGGGAGGCCGTACCCCAGCTAATAGCGTAATCCTTGCCACCTTCCGGGGAATCGCTGGCGGCGGCTTCCCCTTCTAAAATCATGGCTTCCATGCCGAGTTCGACCCCTGCGCTTTGCAGGTTGACCAAACGGGCTTCCAGCTTCTTTTCCCCATCGGTCTTATCAATCACAACAGGCAAAAGGATGTTGGTGCCTGATATGACGATAGCCGCCGTGACGGGTGCGGTGGGCGTAACGCTTACCGTAGGGCTGATGGTGGATCTGACGGTTTCCGCCATGGCTGGAAAGGCCAGGGCGCAGAAAGCGAGGGCGGCAAACAGGGGGGATTTCATGATTATTGCTCCTTGTTGTAGGGTTCGGTTTCGATTTCGTTGTCTTTCGGTTCCTTGAACCAGATATCCACCAGAGGGGAGATGATGATGCGTTCACCCTTGGGGATATTGATGCGAGGAATAACGTCGAGAGAGCGGCGGAGCTGCTCGGCCACAACTGGCGTAAGGGCGTTGGAGAAGGAATCAGCCGCGGCTTTGGCGTTGTTGTTTTCCACCGGCACACTCATCTGGGCCAAGGCGCTGATGCTGCTGAAGAGCAAGGCGCTGCCGTACTTGTCCTTCCATTTGCTATCCACATAGCCGGTTAGGCCGCTGGAGCCTTGGGAATCCACGGCCTCTGCGGTCAATTTAATGTTGATGCCGTCCGGAGTGATGATGCGATACCAGGATATGCCAAGGCGGGTACTGTCCGGCGAGGCAACTGCCTCATACTTCCCGATGGCCTTTGAGCCTTTGGGAATAAGGACTTTGCGGCCATGGAAGCCCACCACGTCCTGTTCCACCATGGCAATCACCTTCTGGCTGGGGATTTCGGATTCGATCTCTGTTTCCAGCACGGCGGGAATGTACTTGTTCATGGTTAAAACCCGTTCCAGCTTGACGGGGTATGTGGCGGTTTCGCTTTTCACGCCATGTTCGCGGAAGTCCTTATCAAAGCTTTGCTCTTCCGCTGAGTAAGGCTTTTCGTAAAACTCCTTATGAAGGTCGTCAAAGCTGCGGATTTCCTTGGCGCTCTCCGAGGCAAAAAGCGATTGGCGCAGGATTTCATTGCGCTTCAGCTCTTCGGGCGGAATCTGTGGTGGCTGGGGTTGGACTGGCACAAATATCTCGCTAGGCGGCGGCAACAATGTCTCTCTCGACTTATCCACGGGCGGCGGCTGAAGGATGGTAGCCGGAATGGTTGGTGATAAAGCTGGGGCCGGAACCGTGTCAAAGAAGTCTGCCGGTGGCTGGGTATTGGCTATGAGAAAGGGCTTGCCGGGAAGCGGCAAGTCTATCTTGTGCTTGGACAGGTAGAAGTAGGTGCCCGTGCCTACGGTCAACAGGGCGGTGCCCGCAAAAACTGCGTAAGCTACGGGAGAAGTCCAGGCAATCATTCGGTTGCCGCCTTGTACTCATCGTTCAGTTCGTCCTTCAGGGGCGCCCGTTGGATGACACCTACCGGCTTTGTCGGTTTGATGCAGGCGTATTTCTGCCCGTTGCGGAGTGTCCAACCCTCCGGCGAAAGGCTTTCGGCTACCACAAAGCCTTTTACGATATTGAAGTTTACGAGGGTGTCGTATCCGTCCACCACCTTGTAAACCACTGGCAGACGGTCACTGGCCAGCCGGTCGCGGTAATCGAAGTAGGTAAAGCTGCCATCGTCATAGACCGCGTAGGGGGCTATGGCCTTGGCTCCCTTAATCCGATAATCGGTATTGATGTTGTCCGATTCCTCCAGGCTTTTGAGGTAATCGTTATCACCGCTCCGCTGGATGGTGAAGAGCTTCGGTTTGGCTTTCCGTTTGTCTTCATCGCCTTCAAGAGAAGTTGTCTGAGATATGGCGGTTTCCGAAATATCGGTAATCCGTGCAATCGTAGAGAGGGTAATTTGCTTCTCGGTGCCTTTATCGGGAATCTTCATATAGACGGTAAAATGCGGCACAAACTTGCTGTTTACGGGGTCTGACCGAACGTAGAAGTTATAAATCCGATTACTCTCGGTAATCACGGCCAGGTTGGTGTCCGTTCCCGCATAGGCGGCCTTGACGGTGAGCATGTAGGGGATGAAGCCCTTTTTATATTCTCCGCTCTGAATGGGCATGACGTTGAAGATTTCAGGATTACCGACCACAAAGGATTTGATGGTTTCGGTAGGATCGAAATTGATGATGGTGCGAACCCCAACGCGGGTGCGGACTTTGGCGGTGTATTCGGGGCGGTATTCAAATGTCGCCACGTTGGCGTCATTCGGAGAATCGTCAAAAGCCTCCTGAACGGCTTTCAGGTTGAGCTTCAGGGGATCGGTATTGGTCATAGGCCCCTCCCCACGCTCCGCCCGGTTCGGAGGTGTGATGCCCTCGGCCATGCCCTGCACCTTTTTGTCCACTATCTGGGCGTGGGCGCTGGCGCACACGGTCAAGGTCAGTACCAGCAAACTAGAATGCTTCAACATCTTGGGGTTCCTTCTTCGTGTCTTTGCGTTCCGTCCAGGTGTAGCCCACCACCCGTACACCCAAGGGGTTCGGGTTATCGGCCATCTCTGAAGCTTCAATTTTCATGGCAGGGGCATTGAAGCCCGCCAGTTCGTAGCGGATGTTCACCACCCATTCCTTCCTGAA
>DIUO01000031.1:86021-100170 GCA_002422365.1 Proteobacteria bacterium UBA6156 | reverse complement strand
TCGGCATCTTGTCCTTGAAGGTCTGGTATTCCTTCTTCAGCATGGCAAATACGTCATCGGCACTTTGGGCCTTCACCAGTCGGAAACGCGGCTTTTCGGTCACGTCATCCACGGTATGGCGATTCACCACATACCGCCGCAGGTAATCCCGCGTCAGTTCATAAAGTTGGCTCTGGGTGAGCTTTCTGGCAGGGATGATGTCGTAATAATGGGTACGCCCCACTTCCGCGATAGGAATGAAGTATGGCTGGGTCTGCTTCAGCGGCAACATGAAGGTGATGCTGAGCGCCAGCAAAAGCACCACCGCGCCGAGCAAGCCTATCAGCATGTAAAGAACCCGGTTAAGCCGTATGGCCTTGTCGTAGGCGAGGCCGAGGATGATATCCGGCCCCTGCCCTCTCTCAGGAAAGCCTTGCATGGTTCACAAGCTCCTCACAGGCACAGGGGGATTTTTCGAGATTGTCCTTTTTCTGCGGCCCGAAGCTGGCGCAGGCCGCAAGAAGGAATACTGGTATCAGCATGACAAGGGATTTCATGGGGTTCCTATCTGTTTCGGATTCGTTCAGTCAAACTTCGGGCACCCCTGCTGATTTGGCTCATGGCAGGGGTGGCGGCGCGGCCAAGCATGAGCTTGCCGCCCGCAATGCCGAAGGATGTGGTGGCGGCGAAGACGCTGCCGAAGTTACTGCTGGTGCCCCCGATAATCATGGCCGCGAATTCTGAGGCCTTCAGGTGGAAGTAGAAACTGAACAGGCCGACGATGATGACTTTTGTGTACAAAGATGGTGGCGGCTCATCGGATGAGGAGGTTGCCCAAGCTGCAGCTTGGGCGCTCACATCCTGAAGGATAAATAGGGTAGCGCCCATGGCAACACCCGCAAATACCGGCACCAGCGCGTAGGTGAATAAGGCTTTGAGCCAGTTCACCAGTAACCAACGCATACTTGGGATGGAACCCATGAGAATGCTGATAGGGGCAAATACCAACAGGAAGTGCATGGCGATAATCCCCAGCATATACATGATGCCAAATACCAGCATGAGCGCCATATAGACGACGTTCACAGCAAAGCCTTTAAGGGTATATTGAAGGCCCTCGATAATGTTGAGAAGGCCGGAATCCTGCCCTTTACTCATTAGGACATTTCCTATGTTCATGATTTTGCCAATCTGGGCTTCCATCGTGACAAGGGTGTTTTGAAGGGGATCACCGCCTCCAATGATGCCTCCGGCGCTGCTTTGCAGAATGTAGGCGGTGAGCTTCATTGTTGTTTTAATGACAGGGGCATAAATCCAGGCTTCAAACGTGCCGGGAATGTAAACCGTGTAATAGGCAAACATCATACCAGCCATCATGGCGGCGAAGTTGGCGATTTGAATTTGGCGAGTTTGCCACCATTTGGCGATTGTGAAGAAGAGATAGGTTAAAACGCCAATAATGAAGATACCGCGTGTCTGGCTGGCGATATCGTCAAACAGCTTCAGGACGAAACGGTGCATGATGAAGATATTTTCCGAGATAAGCTCATACATGATGCTTTTCTGGGAAACTTCACCCGTTCCCATGTCCGCAGTCGCGGCGGGGGCTTCGCTACCGCGCAAGTCCTCCGCCGTAACTGCAAATGCTTTAGGGGCTGTGATAGCCGCCGTAATTCCAAAAAGGGCGAGAAAGATTAAGAAAATACTCAGTTTCATTTCGACAACTTTTTCATTAGGTCTGCGGCTTCTTTCTTCGGCGTGAAGTATTTGTCCCAATCCTTGCAGGTTTGCGGGTGTTCAGCGCGGTATTCCAGGCTTCCGCACAATAAGGCTTCGCCCGCCTCTTTCTTCTTTTCCTTGCAGCCGGAGATAACGACGGCAACGAGGGCGAGGGCTATAAAGAGATGCTTGTTCATTTTGAGAGGTCTTTCATGAGTTGATCTGCGTCAGGGTTGACCGAGTAATACTTAGAGCCGTATTTACTCATCATCTCATTGTACTCAGACGAGGTATATTTTCGAGCCTCTGCCCCCTCATTTGCTGATATGCCTTGCATTTTCGTCGCACTCTCCGCCCGTACTAGCTGAGCAAGCAACAGGTTCAACTTGACCTGGTTTGCCATCATTTCCTGCATGTAACGGTTGGTGAGGTCTTGGGAATCCTTCATGGTTTGGGTTTTGTTGATTTCCTGCGATAAGTCCTCCAGTCGGTTCATTGATTTTTCAGTATCGGTAATGACGAATTCGGAATAACGCACCGCATTGCTGATAGCTTTTTTGCGGTAGGCATCGCGTTGGTCCTTGGTCAGTTCGGCCTCTACCGGCTGGCTCTCTTTAGAAACAAAAATCTTGTCCAGCTCATTGCCGATACGCTCCATGTCGCTTTGGCTGGGGTTCGGCACACCTTGCATGGCAAAGGTCGGAATCATCTTCTCCACCGCGCCTTTTAGGCGGCGGATATCTTCTTCGGTGCCTAGGCCTCGCTGAAGATTGCCGGTGATGTTCTCGTTAATCTTCTTGGCCTCACTTACGACGTTGACCATCTGTTTGAGCTGATCCTGCATCTGCTGGATTTGCTGGGCCATGCGGGCGTAAGCGCCGGGGTCGGATACGACCAAGGCGTGGGCGGGCATGGCGCAAGTCGCCAGAAGCACTATCAGGGGTAGAACCGGCTTCATGCCCGCGCCCTTTCCCGCTTGAAGCCAAGGAACTGCTCAACCCATGTATGAGGGTCAGAGTTGAAGAACTGGTTGGCTTTCCACACGTCGTCCAGCTTGCCGCTGAAGAGATTGATATGGTGGCCAAGGGATTTCAGGTCGGTATTGATAATGACGCTTTCGCCCCCTGCCCGCTTTACCAAAACTTCATATCCAGCGGTGGGCGTCTTAATCCAGTCAATTTCCCGGTCGGTAAAGCCCAAGGTCTGATACTCCTCTGCCCGCGCCCTTGAATTTTTCATCACAATGAAGGTCACAAGGTTTTCCGCGATGGCTTGGCCGTTCTTGTTGTGGATAAGGATGCTTGGCTCCTGCACGGCGCCGAAGAGGACCCCGTTACGTTTGCGGGCCTCCCGCACGACCTTCAGGATGAACGGGGCGAAAATCTCGTTCTGAAGGTATTGCTGCATTTCATCCACGAAAAAGATATGCGGGCCGGAGGCATGATCTACGGTGCTGTTAAAGGCGTGGAAGATGTAGGCGGATATCGGGGCCAGGATATCCTTGTTTTTGAGGCTGCTTGCCATATCGAAGGCCACCATGCGTTTATCGAACTTCAGGGCATCGGTTGTGCCATTAAAGAAAGCCGCATACGCCATATCAAACTTACCGTCCTGTTCGGAAGGCATCCAGCGTTTGACACGGTTATAGAGGGTTTGGAGGTCATTTTTGCCCCTTTCCAGCAGGACGGAACGGGTTGCGCCCAAGCTACGCTCGGCGCGGGGCAGGTTCAGGACTTCTTCAATGGCTTTGTTGATAAGGTTCTTGTCGTCCTCGCTGAGGCTTTCAAGCCCTCCGGCCAGCATGGCAATCCATTCGTTCAGGAAAAGCCGGTTGCCGGGGGTGTCGTCCAGCATAAGCGGGTTCATCGGCAGGCTTTCAGGGTTCCGAAGGTCGATATATTCCCCGCCGAAGGCGCGTACCGGGATTTCTAACCCCTGCCCGCTGTCAAAAATCAGCATCCGCAAAGGCTGGCCGAATGTTTCATCCTGATATTTGAGGCAATTCATCAAGAGGCTCATTGCCAGAACGCTTTTACCGCCGCCAGTTGGGCCTATCAGCATGGTATGGCCGGGGGCCTGTTCACTGGGGGCGGCATGAAAGGTAAAGCTAAATTGCGTGTCCTCGCGGGTTTTGAACAAGGCCACGCCATGGTTGCCAAAGGCACAACGATCCAATCCCTCATAGCTGGTGGCGAAGGTGATAAAGTCGCTGACGTTGTGGGTTGTCACTTCGTAGCGACGGGGTTCATTCAAAGGTTCGTTATCAGGGAATTGCGCCCAGAAGGCGTTTTCCATGTGCATCTTCTCGACAATCAGGCTCAAACCATGTGGGGCCAGGGCGGAGCGGATTTTACGGATACCTTCGGCCAGGTCTTCCTCGCTGGTTCCGTAAACGATAACGCTAAGGCTGTGCTGGATAATGCGGATATCTCCCGCCTCCACCAGATTCCCCATTTCGGATAACTCGCCCATCCGCAGGCCCATGAAGGTACTGCCGACAATGGGCGTTTCCGCGATGGACTGCATGGAATTGATCTTTTTCTGAATGCCTACTTTCGTTTCTTCCTGATCCTGCGTAATCACCTGTTGCATGATGGTGAACGGGTGGCGGATTTGCATGAGCATATCCAGCATGGCGCTGTAAGTTTCCTGCGGATACATATTGATGCCGAGAATGGCCGCATACCGTTCTCCGTCCACGTCGTAAGCCTTAATCACTCCGTCATTCTGGCGGAATTCAAGGTCGGTCAGGCCAATCGTGCGGCCCAAAAACTGGTTGTGGGCTGGCACCGGGAAACTTTTCCCAGCATTGATGAGGTAGGACCAAAAATCCAACAAGTTGTAGCTGTAGTGGGGCTGGTGCAGCAGCAATTTGGGGCTGTAGCTCTCAAGGAGTTTGGAAATTTCGGATACCTTGGATTCCAGTTCTACCCGCTTCAGGTGGATTTTCTCCCATTCTAGGCCACCCCCTTTTGAAGTCATTCCCAACTTGCCGGTAAGGCCGGTAGGCAAGGCCAGCTTTACGGCGAGGTAAAGCTCCGTGCGGTAGATAATCTTGAAGTCGTCATAACGGAGGCGGTTTACCTCATTCGCATAATCATTCCCCAAGTCCACAAGGTCTTGCTCCACACTCACCCGCTTGCGGAGGGCATAGATGGTTACGCTCACGTTCTGGCCCAAGTTATCAAAGAAGGCTTTGCGCTTATCGAAGAAGCCCGCCAGCTCGTCTTCCGAGATGCCGGAATAGTTCTTTCCCTCAATCTTGATAACCTGCGTGAGACTGCCCCGGTTGGTCAGAATGGTTTTCTGGTCATTCAATACCTGGCTTAGCGGAAACTTCTCCGCAATCCGTAACCGGCTTTGGCTTTCACGCATGAGGTTACGCAAGGTAGCGCCTCCCCTTGCTGCTGAAGTCCATTTCGTTGCGGACAAAGCGCAGGCGCACGATTTCAAACCAGCGCGGGTCTTTGCGGGTCATGATGATGCCGATAATGTGCAGTACCAACATCAACCCAATCGCCATCAGCCGGAAATTCAGGATAACGATGCACACCACACCCACAATGCAACTCAGGATGAAGAACTGGTAGGGCACCTTCAGGAAAAGCAACGGGTCGGTGAGTGACCTGAAGACAGGGTGTTTATGCTGCATAGTCGCCCCTGCCCTTAAGACTGGAAGAAAAAGTTGACGATATCCCGCGCCAGGGCAAGGCATATGGCGCACACGCCATAAATGGCGGCTTCGGAGATTTCAAACTTCTTGGTAATCATGAATTTGATGAGATAGCCGAAGATGAAAAGGCCAGCGGCAATTTTGCTGATTGGCCCCAGCAGGAAGTCGAGGAAGTCATTGCCACGCGATTCGATTTCGCTGAAGGGGTCGGCACTGGCAGCGAACAAATCAGGCGATAAAAGGAAGGTTCCAGCAGCAAGGGTTATACCAGCTACAAGAATCAAGCAGGATTTTCTCATAAATTTCTCCGTTGGCATTTTTCGATGCATTGTTGTCAGCTTCCCCGTCAATTTCCTCTCACAGATGCAACCATATGTAGTTTGAAAGTATCAAGCACAATTATTTAATGATGACCGATAAAACGACCTCTAAAAACGTCCTCGTCATGGACGAATATGCCGGATTTACGCCGCAATACTTCGCTGACGCGATGATGTACATAATTGCATCACCACCCTCAGATGAAGCGATAAACATCATACTAAATCAAAATTTGTCACCAAAATTTCAAAAGAAATTTTATCTTACGCAAAAAGAATTAGATATTTTCAACAATCTTAAGAAGATTTTGGGTATTTCCCACGATTACCAACTGGCTCACTTAATTCTCAATAATTCCCAACAAAACCCAGTATTCCGATTATAGCTGGTAACGTTTCGCATCGCTGGGTATAATTCGCTCGAAACTAAGAGCGAGTAATTATGATATGCACCCTATGCAAACGCCAGGACGAGTATTTGAAGAGCTTGTTAAAGAAATCTTAATAATCAATGGCTATAATGTTAAAGAAGCTTCATATCGACCTGAGTTAATTGAACCCGATATTTTTGCCGAATTCGAGAACAAGCGATATGTGTTCGAACTAAAGCTTTCCCGTTCGAGCCGTATCCAGCCGAGTCTTATCAATAACGGCGTCAACCAAGTAAGCAGATATAAAACAGGGCTTGGTGCTGACCGTGGTGTACTAATTGGAACCTACGATCTCGGAACTCTCAGCCATATTGTTATAGGTGAGGGGATAGAAGTTTGGGGGATACGTAAGCTCCTTGAAATGTCATCCAAAGATCCTGATCTTAATGAGCGATTCATATCTTTCCTGAATGATATTAAAATTTACCACATTGATACCGAGCTTCCTCCATTAGAAGCTCCTCTGCATTACTCAAGAAGTCATTCTACGAGTTCTCTACAAGACTCTGCACTTCAGCTTTTAACAAACGTATCCTCCCACCAGTCACACTCCCGCAAAAATAAATCAACTAAACAAACCAGCCTACGAAGCGACCTCGCACTAAAACTTGAAAATAGTGTGGCCGGTAAAAATGGAAAAGCTGCCTCAACCTTTGAAGCTCTATGCACGCAAGCTTTGAAACTTCTCTTTGATAAGGAGATGACCAGTTGGCAAGACCAACCGCAAAACGAAGGTGGCTTCCATAGATTCGACCTTATCGCCAGACTCGTACCACAGCACTCGTTTTGGTTAGCCTTAGCTCAGGATTTCAGGACGAGGTATGTCATTTTTGAATTCAAAAACTAC
The DNA here is from genome assembly GCA_002422365.1 of Proteobacteria bacterium UBA6156. Taxonomy (GTDB): domain Bacteria; phylum Pseudomonadota; class Alphaproteobacteria; order UBA2136; family UBA6156; genus UBA6156. The sequence goes on along the minus strand of DIUO01000031.1, from coordinate 93,201 downwards.
GCGAAGCCCATCAAGCAAGATCAAATTTATACAACTGAGAAATACCTATTCTTAACTGCGATGAGATCAGTCGCCATCATGATTGCTAGAACAGGTGAAGATAAAAGCTCGCTTCAAGCTAGAAAGGGCGCCTTAAGAGAACATGGAAAACTGATTCTATGTCTTAGCCGCGATGATCTTTGTATTATGCTTAGAGGTTTCGACAAAGGCGATGATCCCAGCGATTTCATGTTCGATAAACTTGATAAATTCTTAGTTGAACTAGGGCGCTAGCTAGATTTTAAGACGTTGTTTGAGTCCACGCGTTAAGTCATGCAACATCATTATCGTTGCCTGATTGGTCTTCTGCCCTGCGGAATCAAGCCCTTTATGTGCCCGTTTGAGTTGTTGGATAGTCTGTTCAATCCGGATTTGATGCCGTTTAGTCCAAACCCGCTCATTCTGCTCCTTGCGGCGCCGGCGGGCCGGGGGCAGTTCAATAGGCTTCAGCGCCCGTTTTGCCATAATCTTCTCATGGTCTTGGCTAATCTGCTTCACCGTCGCTTCCCGCTCCTTCTCAAACTGGCCGGGTTTGAGGGTGAGAAGGTCTTTCTTATGCTGTTCTAGTTCGACAACCTCCTGCTTGAGGCCCTTTGCCTCGTCTTTGGAGGCCTTGGCTAAGGCTTCCTTTGCCATCCCCAACAGGCGTTCCGTCTGTTTCAGGGCATTCCCCTTGGCGCCGAAGGCATCCACCGCCTGCGCCCTGGCTACCTTGCTTTCAAACCAGTTCAGATTCGTTTCCATGGTTTCCCGCTGTTTTCGGACACTTTCATAGGTTGCCACCCGGTCTTGCCGGAGGGTTGCCGCCCGTTCAATCCCGTACATCGTGAGCTGGTAGGTGAATTCCTGGCGGAGGTTGAACAGGTCTTCCTTGTCGAATTGCAGCCGTTCCCCAGTCATGCGGTTCCGGGCCTTCAAAATGACATGGTAGTGCAGATTTTCCGTGTCGGTATGCTGGGCGATAAGATATTCATAGCCATTGGAGCCAAAGTTATCATTCAGGAATTGGCGGACTGCCTGCTTGGCGGCTTCATTCTTGTGCCCCTGCCCTCCCACGGAAAGGAGCATGTGAACGGTATCTTTGGGGGCGTTAATGTTCAGGTCTATGACCTTGCCCCCCTGTTTGTAGCGGAGGCTTTTGAGAGAGAGGTTGAGTTCGGCCAGTCTGGCCTCATCCTTGCCGGGAAGGCCGGTGCGGATTTGCTGATAACCTAATTGGCGGCGCTCGTATTCAAGTTGCTGGATCAAGTCCCGCTTCCAAGCCTGCCGTTTATAGCGTTCCGGGGCCTCGAAATCCTGTCCCCAATCCCGAATCAGCGCATCCCGCTCTGCTTCCGTTGTGAGAATCAGCCCGTCCTGGGTTTCAAGCTCGATAGTCTGCTGCCCGTCTTCACGCATGTAATCGGCGTCGCGGGCGATATAGTCCATGATGTTCTTGACCGCCCCCTTCCCCATGGCCCCGCTGACAATCTTCACCACTACCTCCGGGCGGCCGGAACGGGCCTGCGTGTGATAACCATGGCTTTTAAGCCGCATGGCACTCAGGATGGGGGCAACCTCTTCCTCCAATCCATCCCGGCGCTGCTTGCGCCACCAGGGCTGCTCCCAAAGCGACGGGTCACGGGTATGGGAAACGTGAGCCATCAGCTCACCCGTTGAGAGGCCATTTGCAGGAGAAGCTTTTTAACCTCGACAACTTCGCGGTGCAGGTCATGGCAGACCTTCTCAAGCTCTTTCCGGTTCACCGGCACATCCTGAGCCTCGCCCTCCTCAAACTTCAACCTGCTGACGTTGAGGTTGTAGACAAGCTGGTTCAGAAGCCCTCCCACGCGGGCAAAGTTGGTGAAGTTGTATTTGAGGGTTTCAAGGGACTGGTCAGAGAAGAATATAGCCTTGTTTCGCCCACGGATGAGGGAGCGGATAAACCGGCTGGTATCCCTGCGCGGATTGAAGTTCTGTTCGACCATCCATGCCGACAATCCTTCAACGTCGGCAGGCGCCATGCGGATTTGCAGGCGGGATTCCTTGATTTGCTTTACTGGGTTGCTCATCACCGTTATTATGGGTGGTAGCAATAGCCGCTCCCGACGTTTGGAGTACAAAACCCCTATCCTGCCTATAGAAAAACTACCTATAACTACTCTCTATACCTTACTCAGCTTACAAAAGCGGGTAGATTGGGCGGTAGATAGGCTCCGACTTCAGGTAGACAGACTTTTGGGGGCGGTAGACGCCTCTTTTTAAGAGGTAGACGGCTTCTTTAGGCGGGTAGATTCCTACTTAAGGCAGGTAGATAGTTTCTAATCTCTTTAGAACGGTACACAGGAGGGAGTTCCCCATTTATCCATGCCTGGGTGCATTCCAACGGGGCACCCTTTGCTGGTGTCGTAATAAGTTTCATTCTTGGTAAAGGAATCACAGGTTTTATTTCCCCATTTGTCCATAGAAGGGTGACTACCAATCGGACATTCGCCCGATTTAACCTCTACGCTCCGCGTGTTGCCGTTCTCAAACGATTTGCAGATACGGTTCCCCCATTCATCCGTCCATGGATAATCGCCAGCATTGCATTTCAGCGGTTGGGAACTATTCGCAGAGGTATCAGGTCGGGGTTTACCATCGAATGTGCCATTTGCCATCATGGATAAGCCTAGCTTCAGTATTTCCATCCGCTTTGCTTCAAACTGCTCCTCCTGCTGTTTTGCAGCAAACTTATCCACTACGCCCTTCATTACCCTTTGCTTGGCGGGTTCGTAAAACTGGCGATCAATCATTGCCACATTCTTTTCAGAGAGTTTGTCGTTGGATTTCTTAAACTCCTTAAGGAAGTCGTCTTTGCTTAATTCATCCATAATCCTCTGTTTGTTCAATTCTGCTAATTCAGAGAAATTAACCTTATATGCTTCCTTAAAAGGGGAATCTTTTAAGGGCGTCTTTGCAAGAAAGTATCTGTTACAAACAATGCTATCCTCCGGCAGAATTAGATGTTCTTCATCAAGCTTCTCCCGCTGGGTATTAAGATACTCAAAACAGACTGCTGTAGCTTCAGCAACAAAACGATCAGTATCCAGCTCAAAGTCTAGAAGGTTGCGGTAATAAGCGCCCAACTGCTCACTCGTTGTTACATAGCTATAATCGGTCAGCTTACTAAAGTTTCTTTGAGTGTCCTCAAGTTTCTGCCAAAGGGGTTTAACATTCTCATGCGAGGCAACTGCTCGCTCCATCCCTTCTCTGTTGGCAACATAGTTCTTGTATGTTTTCAGAAATCCTTCCTTAGAAGGTCGCTCCACATAGACCACTCTTAAACCATCAGGCATGACTATCGGGTACATGCTATCCCCGATGCGATCCAAAAACCTGACCAGGTTCCCATCCTTCATCCTAACCGTAGTATCAGAAACCGGCGGAAACATACTCTTCTTACTCTCTGCATAAGCTGAACAAGTCAGGATAATCATACAAAGTAATAAGAAAATACGCATTGTGTCTTGCAACTTGGTTTCAATTAAAGTTAAACATAGGTGTGCTTATTGGTAAGCCTGCTCGTTCGTGCAAAGATTTCATCAGCCAGTAGATAATATAAACCTTATGCCTAGCTTATTATCTGACCAAAGTTACGAACGTACAAATACATAGATAATAACTTGGGCAATATAATGAGGATTATATTATGACCCACGTTGAGTATTTCAAACTCCAAGCCAAAAACCTGTTCAAAGACTTCCAAACCAAAACGGAAAAGCATTTTCCGATTGATGCGGAATACCTTGTTATTTGTGAATATGGGTATGATGAAGAAGGTTTTAGCCTAATGAACGCGCAGCATATTATTGCGCTCATGGGCGGATTCGATAAATGGACCACCTTAATCAAGGCATCGGCCCCAGAGTTAGAGATTGCAAGGCTACTGTTTGATAATCACGAAACCCTCTTCGTAGAGGATTGGCATATGTATGTGGCTGGGGTGGAGCGTGATGGGATTGCTCTTGATGCCGAAACGAAACTGCAAATACTCAAGCAGATTTGGTTAAACATGCCACCGGAAGGTAATCATCCCGATATTCGTTTATGAATTTGTTATAATCTTTGATTTTACTAGACGAATTGTATCGGAACTAACGCCAAACTGCGCGGCATGTTCCGGCCAGCGGCTTATAGCCGCTTTTGTTTGCTCTATGACTTCATTCATCCATGCTGGCTCAAGGCTGGCTGTAGCACCTAATTCTAGCAAATGTTTGATGCCTGGATTCTTGCCTTCGCCCATGACCAACATACTTTGATAACCCCCAGGGCCGGAAGAGAAAGTGATATCGAAGGCTGGGGCCAGCCTCCATTCCCCCTCTGCATTCATGAGATAGGCGAAGTTTTTGCTGTGGTCGTCGCGGTTATGCGCCAGCACGTTGAAAACAGCCATGCGGAAAACCTTTTTTACCTCTTGCATGTTTTTGGTAAGCCTATGCGTTGCCAGCATGACGGTCTCATAATCCAAACTTGGGTGCCTAAAGTCGTCATGAAGCACTCCGCACAGAGAGTGTAAATGAAGCCTATTATTATGTTCGCGGTCAAAACGCTGGGTTGCGAAATAGCCCAACCCTTTTTTAGCGGGAAAAAGGTGGCAAGGCGTCATTTCCACGCCAGCCTCTCCTGCCATCATCGAATAGATATATTCAATCGCGCCCGCTTCGCGGCCATCGCTGGTGTTGGCAAACTTCACCAACCATGGCTCGTAACCATCAGGAACGGTTTGTTCTCCGTGGATAATATGGCTTTTGTCGGCGTTGACGCCAATCATGGCTTTAGGCCTTGCCCCTGCGGATGAGCCATTCAGCTTTATCAGCTCCGCCAGCACTTCTTTAGCTTCACCATCCATTACTTCCTGAGCATTATCCGCCAACTGGTTAAGGTCTAATGCTGTCGGGTTAGGCTTGTCCTTTTCCATTTCTGGTTCATAGATCAAAGCCCCCATGCCGTGCGTACCAACATATGCAAGCCTATCCAACGGGCTTAACTGCTCCGGCATCAAACCTTGGCTTCTCAAAAGGCGGTCCAGCAACAAGCGCCCCCATCCATCAGGGAGGCTATCATTGAAGACCCCGGCCAAGCCTTCAAAGACATCGCGCTCGAATTCCACCACTCCAGGGCGCAGTTGAAGATTGAAGGGGGATATATGCAGGTTTCGTTTCAAAAACTCAGCATCGTATTCAAAGTAAACTTTGCCTTGATTTACGGCGAGTGTGCCTACTGTTATCCGCTCTCCTGAAAAATCGAGACTTACCTTTAGGCTGGTGACTGGTACATAAGTCATGCTTTAGACCCCCTCACCCGCCGTTTGGTATTTGCACTCGCTATAACATCGGAAATACTTTTGAAATTTTGTGTCTTTTCAAACTTCATAGCATTCAAAACTCCCTCCATAGCGTCCAATACATCCAATATCTTGAGGAAAGAACCTAGGGAGATTTTGCCGGTTTGCTCGAATTTGCGAAGCGTAGGAAAGCTTAAGCCTGCCCTCTCCGCCAAGGCTTTTTGAGTGTAGCCCAACTCAAGCCTACGCTCTTTGGCTTGTTTAGCTAGCTCACTTTGAGCTTTTACCGGACTTATTAGCAACACAATAGTATTCCTTATTTAGTCTAATTATTCATCTATGAACATTATAGTGTTTGATACAAGGTAATCAAGACTGATTTCTGACAAACCATTTTATAACCAAGAAAATGCCTTAAAACTTAGTTATAACCATTTTTGTTATAACTAAGTATATAATTTATTTGAATATCTTGTTGTTCATCTTGGAAACGATGCCTGCCGTATGGCTTTCCGACAGGTGAGAGTATCTTTTTACCATATCTAAGGTCTTATGGCCCAAAACAGCCGCAATCTCTAAAAGGGTTGCCCCGTTCATGGCTAGATAGCTAGCGGCGCTGTGGCGAAGGTCATGGAAACGAAAATCGTGAAGTCCTGCGGTTTTACGGGCGGTACGCCATGAACTTCTCATATCCATTGCCGCCAATCCGTCAGACCGGGGGAATAAGAACATTTTCCCAACATGGTTATCGTTGTAATGGCTCAAAGCGTAGGTAATCTGCTGATTCAGGATTTTATTAAGATGCCCCACAATGGGAATGACCCGCGTTTCACCGTTCTTTGTTTCCCTTAAAATGGCCTTTTGCTTCTTCAAGTCCACATCATCCAAGCCGAGATTCATGATTTCCCCCAAACGTGCACCCGTAGAGAGTGCAAAGATCACCATTGGATAAAGCTGGGGGTTCAGACTTTGCTGGCAGGCCTTAAGAAGCTTTTCACGCTCCTTATCACTCAAGTATCGTACCCTGGCGTTATTAAGCTTAATAACCCGCTGCACTTTGTTTACGGGGTTAGCCCCCATCCAGCCCCATTGATGGGCGTGGTTAAGGAATTTCTCAAGGTGGTCGCGGTAATGCTTCATTGTCTGCTTTGCCATAGGCTTTGGAGGTGCAGTCTTTTCCGCATCCTTTATTTTAGACCGCGTATCCCCCTTCTCTCTTAGCTCTTTAAGCTTTTTCTCAATCAGCTCAGGCGTGAGGTAAGTAAGGGCATAATTGCCAAATTGGCTGTCCCAATACTTGATATAGCTTTGTTCAACCCTTTGAGTGCTGAGAGCTTTATGCGGGAGGATATCCGATTTATAACGCTGGATAACATCTCCTAGAGTTTTGGTTTTAGCCGTCTTGAGGACGCTGACAAACTCACCTTTATGTATTGAAGTCTCAACTTGTAGAACCCAAGCCTTGGCTTCGGTGATTTTCTTGAAATGCTTAATTTGAGTAGGGTAGCCGCTGATTCTGATACGGGCTTTATAGATTACGCCCTCTTTACCGACCATTTTATCAATAGTTGCCATAGCAGCTCTCTTCGTACTATCTTCGTTCGTATTGAAGTAAATCTACCGTATTTGCTTGCATTTTTCAAGTTTTTGGAGCAATAAACAGGTACCAAATTAGGTACCAAATGGCTTCAATAGTTGCCAACGATTTCCAACTGTCTCCAATACAATATGTCAGCTATCTAACTGACTTTTATATGTTTCAATACTGGATACAATCATACAATTAGTAATTTCTCAGACTACGAATCTGAGGGTCAGGAGTTCGAATCTCTTCGG
>DIUO01000031.1:0-85974 GCA_002422365.1 Proteobacteria bacterium UBA6156 | reverse complement strand
AATCTCTTCGGGCAATAAACACCATAAGTTTTATACTAATTCCAAGCCCCGCAAGGGGCTTTCCTTATAAAAACAAACTCATGGGCGCGCCCGAAGAGAACGAGGCGTTCAAAGTTCGTGCGCGTAGCGCTAGATTAAAAATACAAAGCCTCAATCTCTTCGGGCATTCCAAAGCCATAATTTTATACGAAACCCCAACCCCACCAAAGCAGCCTCACACCAACCGCCGATACTCCCCCGGCGTCACGCCCGCAAAATCCTTAAACACTTTCAGCAACCGCTGCACACTGCCAAAACCCACCTGGAGGGCAATCTGGGCAAGGGGTTGGCTGGTGTCTTTCAGCAGCGCCTGGGCCAGCCGGAAGCGCTCGCGGTTCACATACCGCACCGGAGACTCTCCGAACGACACCTTAAACGCGCGGGAAAAATGGAACCGGCTCATATCCACCAACTTGGCCAGCTCATCCAGCGTCATGTCTTTGCCAATGTGGGCCATAATATAGGCTTGCACCACTTCTTGCTGCCTGCGGCCCAGCCCGCCGCGCTTCAGGGCGGCGCCGCAGGCACGCACCAGGTTATCGTTCAGCCCCAGCACCAGGGCTAAGCCCAGGCTTTCCACATACAGCGCCGTGTGCGGGTGGCTGCTTTTCAGCACATGTTCCAGCTTCAGCATTACCGCTTTCAGGGCTTCATCTACAAAATAAATCTGCGGTTGGGGTTCATGCCCGCTAAACGCAATTTCCAGCTCCTCCCCCATCAGCTCCGGCCTAAAACTGAGCGTCGAAAACGAGTTCGCCCGCTCCTCCGGCACGGCCCACCCGCTAAAGGCGCGGCCACTGGGTATATAGGTCAGGCGCCCGCGCAGGTCTTGCCCGGGTATACGCGCCCTGCCCTGTTCATCTTTATAGCCGTCAATTTCCATATCCCCCTGTTTTAAAACCAGGTCATGGTAGGCTAGGTAATGTTGTCCGACATGCGCACCTTTAAATTCATACGCCGCAGGCAGGGGCATGGCCGAGTGCTCCAACCTGAACCCCCGCCATTCCGAAACCTGGTGCATCACCTCCACGGCAGCCGGAGCCTCAAAATCCAACAGGATTGTCGCCTGGTCAGCAGGAGAATCATGCAGCTTCATCATAGCAAACATCCTACATGAAAAAACGCCCCGCGCGACATCCTTGCATGCCCCCCGAATATATTTTGGTGCCCCTCCTTTACACGCCGCAAAATCGTTTCACTATGAACAAAAATAATAAAGGTAATAACCATGAGCCTGCTTTCCCGTATGGGTCTCCAAACCGACAACGCCGCCATTCTCGACGCCCTTGGCCGTTCCCTCGCCATCATTCATTTTACGCCGCAGGGCAAAATCCTCTGGGCGAACGAGAACTTCTGCAAAGGCCTGGGCTACCGGCTGGAAGAAATCGTCGACAAGCACCACAGCCTGTTTGTCGAGCCCAACTACGTCGCCAGCCCCGACTACCGCACGTTCTGGGAAGATCTCGCCGGCGGCAAATTCAAAAGCGCTCAGTTCAAGCGTATCGCCAAGGGCGGGCGCGATGTTTATATCGAAGCCACCTACAACCCGGTTTACGACTCCAGCGGCAAAACGGTCAAAGTCGTCAAGTTCGCCACCGACATCACCGTAAAAACCCTGAAAATGAAAGAAGCCCTCGACCGCACCCAGGCCGTCATTTCGTTTTCACTCGATGGCATCATTCTCGAAGCCAACAGCAACTTCCTCGGCGCCTTGGGCTATTCCATGGCCGAAATCAAAGGCCAGCACCACCGGATGTTTGTCGAGCCCTCCTACGCCCAAACCCCCGCCTACAAAGACTTCTGGGTCTCGCTGGCACGCGGAGACTTCCAGGCCGGAGAATTCCTCCGTATCGGCAAAGGCGGCAAAGAAGTCTGGATTCAGGCCAGCTACAACCCGGTGTTCGGGAACGATGGCAAACCCTACATGGTCACCAAATACGCCACCGACATCAGCGAGCAAAAGCAACTGGCCAAACAAACGTCCGAGGTCGCCGCATCCGTCGCCGCCGCCACGCACGAGATGACAGGCTCCATCCAAGACATCGCCCGCAGCATGGCCATGACGCGCGACAACATCCAGAATGTCTCCAACGAAACGGCAGTCGCCACCAACTACACCAACGACATGCTCAAAGCCGCCACCAGCATGGGAGAAATCGTCAAACTGATCAACGACATCTCCAACCAGATCAACCTCCTCTCGCTCAACGCGGCGATAGAAGCCGCCCGCGCGGGCGACGCAGGCCGCGGCTTCTCCGTGGTGGCCGACGAAGTCAAAAAACTCGCCAACCAAACCAACCAGTCAACCGAGAAAATTGTATCCGAAATCAAAGGCATGCAAGATATCACCAGCAACGTCTCCCACACTCTGGGCTCCATCAAGAACCTGGTGGAAGGCGTGATGGAAAGCGCCAACACCGTCGCAGCAGCCACCGAGGAACAATCCGCCGTCACCAACGACATCGCCAACAACGTGCTGATGGTCAGCGAACTGGTCAACCGTAAATAACCCGCCTTACCTACCCTACCCCAAGCCCCGCAAGGGGCTTGTTTCAAGCCAACGTCCGCTCCCTCTTGCCAACTCTTCCCCAACACGCTACATAGTGCATACAGTTTGCCGACAATACCGTCGGCAATCACGTTTCACTTCCTTTCAGGCCCCAGCGGGCATAGGAGACACAATGCAACTGCCCCCCTACCAGGGCCTCGACCGCTTCGCGGCCTATCACCTGTTGCTAACCTACCTGGCGGCAGAGAGTCTCCTCTATGTGGAGACGGAAACGGCCGCTACAGCTCCCTTCTGGCTCTACGCCAGAGGTCGCAACAAACTCCGCGTTCTGGAGAGGTCCAAAGCCTGGAAGTGCCACCCGGGCGACGAAACAGCCTGGGAGAAGGCCTTCAAGGACTTCCAAGCGGCAAACAAGAAGGGAGACTGGGACATATCCCGGATCATCAACAAGGTGGCAAAAAACTACGTCCGCCATCTCAACGAGCCGGACGAAGCCATCGCCTTCGTCATCGCCCACCCCGACTACGAGTGGCCGCTCTGGCAGATGCGCAACCACGCACTGTCTTTCCAGCTGGACGATGCTCTGACTTACGAGCACAACCTGCGCCAGCAGCTGAAATCCGCCACCCAGCCGCTGCGCAAGCTGCGGCTAAAGCTCGCCCTCGCCCGCGCCTCCCGCAAAGTCGCCTGGTGCAAAGTCCGCACCACGGTCGACCTCCGCGCCGCCGCCCTCAAACTGGCGAAAACAGAAGAGCTGGTCACCTGACCACCCCCAACGACCCCGAATCAGGCCGCCCCGGCGGCCTTTTTCACATCCTCATCCCCAACCTCACCCCTAACTATGTATCGCCCGCCCATCCACAGCCAACCCCGCCTCCTTAAACGCCTCGGCCATAGTCGGGTGGGCATGCACGCAGCGCGCCAAATCTTCCGCACTGGCCTTAAATTCCATCAGCACCGCCGCCTCGGCAATCAGCTCACTCACGTTGTGGCCAATCATATGCACGCCTAAAATCGCATCCGTCTGCGGGTGGGCAATCACCTTCACAAACCCGGCAGCCTCATCCACCGCCAGCGCGCGGCCGTTGGCGGCAAATTTAAACTTACCCACCTTCACCTCACCATGCGCCTTGCGCGCTTCGGCCTCAGTCATGCCCACACCGGCCAACTCCGGGTGAGTATAAACCACCCAGGGTATGGCATCATAATTCAGGTGTGGCTTCTGCCCCGCCAAATGCTCCGCCACCGCCACACCTTCTTCCTCGCCCTTGTGCGCCAGCATCGGGCCGGGTATGCAGTCTCCCACCGCATAAATGCCGGGCACATTGGTCTGGTAATGGCTGTCCACCTCAATCACGCCACGCTCGGTCATCTTCACCCCGGCCTCGGCCAGCCCCATGCCAGCGGTCGCGGCCTTGCGCCCCACCGCCACCAGCACTTTGTCGCCCTTAAAGTCCTTCACGGCACCGTCGGCCATCTCCACCGTCACTTTGCCACTGCCACTTACATCTTTAACTTTGGCATTAAGAACAAACGCCAAGCCCTGCTTTTCAAATATCTTTTGCGCCTCTTTCCCCAAGTCCTCATCCATAATCGCCACCGGGCGCTCAGCCACGTCAATCACGGTCACACGGGCCCCCAGGCGCTGCCACACACTGCCCATTTCCAGGCCAATCACCCCGGCCCCAATCACAATCAGGTGCTCCGGCACTTTTTCCAGCGCCAGCGCGTCGGTGCTGTCAATAATCGTCTTGTGGTCAAACTTCGCAAACGGCAACTCCACCGGAACACTCCCCGCCGCAATCACCACATTGGCAGCTTCAAGCTTTTCTCCATTATCGAGAACCACCAGGTGCTTGGTGCCTGGTGCCTGCCGCCCTAACGAGCCCCATCCGTTCTTCACCACCACCTTATTCTTCTTCATCAGCTGGCCAATGCCCCCGGTCAGCTGCTTCACCACCGCATCTTTGCGCGCCAGCATGGTTTTTAGGTTCAGCTTCACGTTACCCACGTCAATGCCATGCTCGTGCAGGCTATGCTGCACAATATGGTAGCGGTGGCTACTCTCCAGCATGGCCTTAGAAGGAATACACCCCACATTCAAACACGTCCCGCCCAGCGCCGAATGCTTCTCCACCAAACACACGCTCATCCCCAGCTGCGCGGCCCGAATCGCACCCACATACCCCGCCGGCCCCGCCCCAATCACCACCACATCAAATTGTTCAGCCATCATCCACTCTTTCTTCTTAAATCACTCGGTTCACTTTAAAAACTCAACCCCATCCCCACAGCCCAAACCCCCATAACCCCCAGCACGCCAAAGGTCAGCATCATGCCCACCTGCCGCCCGCGCATGCCACGCCCGGCGGGCTCACTGCGCAACAGGCTATAGGCATGCAACACCCGCCCAATCACCAGCAACACAGCTAAAATCGCCAATAGCGTCGGGTTACCGCCATACATTTCCAGCAAACCCATCACAATCAGCGCCAGGGGCACATATTCCGCAAAGTTGCCTTGCGCGCGTATACGCCGCTGCATCAGCTCATGGCCACCGTCGCCCAATGCCGTCAGGGTTTTCATACGCCCCTTCACCACAAAAAACGACAACCCCACAAACATCACACACAGCACCCCCGCCGCCACCAAAGTCACCGGTATCATCATGCAGTCTCCTTGTTGGCTGAACGCGCAATATAATCTTCGGCATGCAGCGCACTTTCGCGCACATCATACCCGCCTTGCAGCATCGCCGCACCATCGGCACCCGCTAACTGAAACACCACCACAACCTGCGGCTGCACTTCCGGCACCTTCTTCGGCGCAGGCATCTCCAAATACTCCAGCACATCCGCCCCAACCGTAATCGGCTTATCCAGCTTAATAAAGGGTATCGGCCGCCCATCCGGCTTATATGTCATATGCCCCTGCCCCAGCGGCTCCAGCAACTCCAACAGGCTCTTCCATTCCTCAAAAGATGCACTCCGCAACCCCACATGGCTAATCCGCGCCTCCGCCGCCACAAAAGGCCGCGCCTCCGCCACAGCCTTGCCCGCCAAAGCCCTCACCGCTTCCACATTCAAAGGCTTAACCTGCGTCCAATCCATTTTCATTCCATTTCCTATCATGCGTAGCATTCCTTTTGGCGCGAGACATGAGCGAAGCTCATAGTTCTCCTAGCGCCAACCGCCGAAGAAATGACCTTCGGCGGAAGCCCCTGCGCGCGAGGCCACAAACAGACATCCCAGTGCTTTGAGACTTGGCGCAGTGTACGGGACATGGGGTACATAAGCCAAGTCTCAAAGTGCTGGGGGGCTGTTTTGGCCCGCGCTTACACCCCTAATACGAGCCTAGCCGGGTCTTCAAGGCAATCCTTAACTCGGACTAAGAAACTCACAGCCTCCCGCCCATCCACAATCCGGTGGTCATAGGTCAGCGCCAAATACATCATGGGGCGTATCACAATCTGCCCATCCACCACCACCGGGCGCTCTTTAATCGCGTGCATGCCCAAAATGCCTACCTGCGGATAATTCAAAATCGGCATGCTCATCATGCTGCCAAACACGCCGCCGTTGGTAATACTGAACGTCCCACCACTCAGCTCGTCCGGCTTCAGCCCGCCGCTGCGGGCGCGGGCGCCAAAGTCAGCAATCGCTTTTTCAATCTCGGCCAGGCTCAGCTCGTCGGCACCCCGCACCACCGGCACCACCAACCCACGCTCACTGCTCACGGCAATGCCAAGGTCATAGTGGTTTTTATAAATAATATCATCGCCGTCAATCTCGGCATTCAGCGCGGGCCAGGCCTTCAGCGCATCCACCACGGCTTTACTAAAAAAGCCCATATACCCCAGCTTCACACCATGCTTTTTCTCAAAAGCATCTTTGTGCAACTTGCGCAGTTCGTTCACGCGGCTCAGGTCAACTTCATTATAAGTCGTCAGCATCGCCGCGGTGTTCTGCGCCTGCTTCAACCGCCCGGCTATGGTCTTCCGTATCCGCGTCATCGGTACTCTCTCTTCAAGCACCCCCGCCGCACGCGGAACCACAGGTACAGAAGCAGCCACAGGAGCCGAAGTCCCCGTCCTGTTCACTGTCACCTGTTCACTGTTCACTAAGTCCCCCTTCGTCAACCGCCCATCCTTCCCACTCCCAGCAATCCCAGCCGTATCCTTGCCCTCCGCCACCAATTTCTGAACAGCAGGGCCGGATTTGCTCACCAAATCCGCCCTCGCGGATGCGAGGGCCTCGCCCCCCTTTCCCGCATTACCTTCGCCCGCTGCCTCCATCCCGCGCGGAGCCGACTTCACCGAAGCCACACTCCCCTCCGCCTTCTCATCCAGCTCCGCCATCGCCTCACCCACCTTCACGGTGGCACCTTTGGCGGTCACAATCTTCACAATCTTGCCTGCTACGGGCGCGGTCACTTCCAGGTTCACCTTGTCGGTTTCCAGCTCGGCCACCATCTGGTCGGCGGTCACAAAATCGCCTTCTTTCACCACCCATTTGGCCACCACGGCCTCGGCAATGCTTTCGCCCATCGCGGGGGCTTTAATCGGAACAGTCATCGCTCTATCCTATCCTTAAGTTAGCATGCCTAGTTGGCATGGGTTATATCAGAAAACGCTTCACCGCGCCGTATGCATGCCCACGCATGGCGCACTTCTTCCACCGTATTCTCCGGTAAATTTTGTCCATCCACCCACCTGGCATCGTCACATTTTTCGGGCTCACATATGGTGGGTTCCCCCTCCCAAGTGTCACACACAAAATAATAATCCGCATAGGTGCGCTCCGGGTAACGCCGATACATCGCATGTGCCTGCACCAAATCCTCAGCCTGGGCCACAACCCCAGCTTCCTCCTCCAGCTCACGCAACGCAGCCTCTTTCAGGCTCTCTCCGGCCTCAATATGCCCGGCGGGCAGGCTATACATCCCATCCCGATACCCCGTATTCGCCCGCCGCATCAAGTAAATCGTCCCCTCGCGCTTTAAAAACACATACGCCGCCGCATAAATCATAAATTTAGCCATAATCAATCTAACTTCTAACTTCTAACCTCTAACTTCTAATGTCCAAAAACCTCATCCACCACAGCCTTCTGCTGCGCCGTGTGCATGGCCGTGGTGCCACATGCCGGAGACGCCGCCGCAGCCCGCCCCACATAATGCAAATAGCCCCAGTCATTGCTCCAGTTTTCGCGCACAAAGCTCCAGGCACCCATGTTGCGCGGCTCTTCCTGAACCCACACCACCTGCTTGGCCTTTATCCCCGCCAGCGCCTTGCCAATCTCAGCTTCCGGCCAGGGGTAAAGCTCTTCCACCCGCACCAGCGCCACATCGCTGCGCTTATCGGCCTCGCGCCGCGCCAGCAGGTCATAATAAATTTTACCCGAGCACATCACCACCTTCTTGGCAGCCTTCACATCCACGTCGGCATCGGCCAGCACAGGCTTAAAGCCACCTTTCAGCAACTCGCTCACCGGGCTCACCGCCAGCGGGTTGCGCAGCAGGCTCTTGGGCGTCATCACCACCAGCGGCTTCTTCTCGGCCCGCTTGGCCTGCCGCCGCAGCAGGTGGAACATCTGCCCCGGCGTGCTCGGGTAAGCCACCCGCATATTATCCTCAGCACACAGCTGCAAAAACCGCTCTAACCGTGCCGAAGAATGCTCCGGCCCCTGCCCTTCATACCCATGCGGCAGCAACAGCGTCAGGTGGTTATATTGCCCCCATTTAGCTTCGGCACTGGCCAAAAACTGGTCAATTACCACCTGCGCACCGTTGGCAAAGTCGCCAAACTGGCCTTCCCACACCACAAGGCCATCAGGCCGCGCCAGCGCATAGCCATACTCAAAGCCCATCACGGCATTCTCACTCAGGGCCGAGTTATAAATCTCGCACACCGCCCCCTTCGCCGCCACGTCCTGCAACACATTCCACTTCGCCCCATCCTTGGCGCTCACCACCACGGCATGGCGGTGGCTGAACGTCCCCCGCTGCGCATCCTGCCCGGTCAAACGCACGTTCACGCCTTCCATCAGCAGCGTGCCATAAGCGGCAGTTTCCGCCGCACCCCAGTTGAGGGGCTTCTCACCCAGCAGCATCGCCTCGCGCTCATCCAGAACCTTCGCCACCTTCTCATTCAGCTCAAAGCCCTTGGGCGGCTTACGCCACACCGCAGCTAGGTTACGCACGGCTCCCGCCTCAGCCACAGTGTCCAGTTTTTCTTTTCCTGAGCTCCTGAGACCCTGAGACCCTGAAACCCTGAGACCCTTCTGAGCCGTCTCAAAAGCCGCCGCCAACTCCGCCGCATAAGCCTCCTCAATCTTGGCCAAATCCGCCGCAGCCACACCCTCAGCCTTCAGTTTGACTGCATAAATCTCGGCCGGAACCTCATGCGCGCGTATCGCTTCATACATCTTCGGCTGCGTAAACGTCGGGTCGTCGCCCTCGTTGTGGCCCCAGCGGCGGTAGCCCACCACATCCACCACCACATCCTTGTCAAACGTGCGGCGGTAGTCCCACGCAAAGCGCATCGCACGCCAGCAGGCCTCAATATCATCGGCATTCACATGCACAATCGGCACGCCCAATTGCTTGAATATATCCGTGCAATACGCCCCGCCAAACGCATCCTCCGGGTTGGCCGTAAAGCCCACCTGGTTGTTCAGCACAATGTGCAACGTCCCGCCCACATCATAGGCGCGCAATCCCATCAAATTATTCGTCTCCGGCACATTCCCAAGCCCGGCTACCGCGCTGTCACCATGGATCAATATCGGCAGCACCGCCTTACCACGGCCTTCCAGCTTATCGCCTTTCGCCCGCGCCGCGCCCAGCACCATGGCATTCACCGCTTCCAAATGGCTGGGGTTAAACAACAATTGCAGCTCCACCTTACCCGCCGCCGTGGTGGTCTCATAGGTTTTGCCAAGGTGATACTTCACATCCCCGCTGCTCGGCCCGCCTTCTTGCACCAGCTTGTCGGCAAAGGCCGCAAACAGCTCGGCCAGCGGCTTGTGCAGAATATTACACAGCACATTCAACCGCCCCCGGTGCGCCATACCCATCACCACATGCTGAACCCCGTCCTGCGCCGCGTCTTCCACCAGCCTTTGCAGCAGCGGGATAATCCCATCATTTCCCTCCACACTAAACCGCTTGGCCCCCACAAACTTGGTGTGCAAAAACTTCTCCAGCGCATTGGCGCGCACCAATCCATCATACAGCGCCAGCCGCGTTTTGGCACAAGGGGCAACCTTGGCCGCTTCACCTTCCCACCAGTCCTGCACCCACGCCCGCTCAGCGGGCACACGCACCGCCCCGCACTCCACCCCAAGGCGCCCACCATAAACCTTGGCAAACTCCCGGGCCGCCGCCGCATCCAGGCCATAAGTCTCAGGTTTCAGCTCATCCGGCAGCGCAGGCGCATCCCGCAACGGGTTGATATCCGCCACCAAATGCCCCCGCGTCCGCCATGCTTCAGCAAAACGCCACGCCCCGGCATCGCCCTGGTTCCTGGATCCTTCGGTTCCTGGTTCCTGGCCACCCGCCTGCCAACCTAAAAAGTAGGCTTTCCACTCAGGGTCAACACTCGCGGGGTCGGCCACAAATTTGGCATACATGTCTTCCACCAGCGGCAAGCTGGAACTATCAAATACGGCAACAGCGCACATAAGGGTATGGGCCTCTTCTTATATATAAATCAGGCAAAACCCTACGCCTGCCTAAAGCCCCCCGCAACCCCCTACCCAGCCACCAAGCCCGTTCCCTAAGCACCCCTATCGCTTTTGCAACACATTCATAGCTTTGTATCTCACTACCATTAGCCCAAAGTCATCGGCATTAATGATAAGAAAACGCGACATGGCTAAAAATAATTATTGGCAACAACGCCGTCCTTCATATCAAAATAATCGCGCATCTGCTGAGGATTAAACAACTTAACAACTTTATAAATTCCCGATGTCGTATTTTTCTCAAAATTTAAAGTAGTTTCGAGCACATGAATCATTCCCCAATACACCCACTTGCCCTCAATATCCTCTACCCAACTCACCCTGATAGGGGCTGGCTGATACAAGCGCAAATCTGGTTTGGTAAATGTGAAAAGCTGTCCTTCAACATCGTTCAAAGAATAGGGCGAATTCAAATGTTTCTCCAACGAGAGAAACTCAGGAAACCCCTGTGCTTTGGATATGCGTAGCGTGTCATTGCAAATAAATTTACCGCCCATGATTATACCTCCTGATTAAACCCAAACCCAATCCGCCGAGAACCTCCCACACGCCACCCCGCCTCCTCGCGTATCAGCTCCACCCAACAGCAATCCCCAATCTCCGTCAATTCGCCCATCCGCAAAATATCCCGGAACACCACCCGCAAACACCCGCCATGCCCCACCAGCACCGCAGGCTTGCCCGCCGCCACCACGTCGTCAAACACCGCTGCAATCCGCGCAGCAAAATCCGCATAACTCTCGGCCCCGGGTGCCGTAAACAACCTGTCTTTCAGCTTCTCCACCAATTCCGGATGCTCCCGCCGCGCCTCCGCCTTCACCATCCCGCTCAACCCAGCATACTGGTCGCGCTCGCGCCAGCGTGGCTCGGTGTCCACGTCAATACCCAAAGCCGAACCCAAAAACGCCGCCGTCTGCTGCGCCCGCACCAAGTCGCTCGCCAAAATCCGCTCAATCCCATCCTCACGCAATCTGTCCCGCAGCTCATCCGCCAGCCCTCGCGCCTGAGCAACCCCGTCCTCACTCAACGCATCGTCATAGGCCCCACCAAACCGCCCCTCAACATCACCCGTCGTCTCCCCATGCCGCATAATATACATTTTCATTTAAGAACCCTTTCGAACCGAACAAATATCCCACAAAGGCTCAAACGCTACCCCCGTATCACTTTCACAAAAATGCCCCATACCCGCAAAACGGTGCAACTGCGCCAGCGGGTAGTCCCTGCACAGCCGTGCCACCGTCTCCGGCACCCCGTCCACACCCTCATTGTCCGCAATCAACACATGCAAAGCCCCAATTCTTTCGGGCAGAGCCGGATCCAATTCACCCAGCAAAAAATCCCCGCACTCGCGCTTAGGGTCCATCCAAGGCGCCACCAACACCACTTGCCCTACCTTAACCTGGGGGTTCGCACTCAACCATTTCACCAAAAACCCACCTCCGGCACTGTGCCCTACCAAAATATCCTCCGGCCCCAATCGCTGCCGCTCCCACACCTGGCACCACGCTGCATAATCCGGATTATACGGCTTCGGCATTTCCAAGCACTGCGCCAAAACCCCTGCCCTTAAAAACTTCTGCTGCAACCATGGCAACCAATGCGCGTTAGAAGGCGATGGAAATTCCATCCGCAAATACTCCTCCTCATCGCAAACCCCATGCAGAATAAACGCCTGCCTCAAATGCCCAACTCCTTCTCCAAGGCGTTCCAAGCAGGGGCATAATCAGTACCAAATATCCTTGGCACAATCTGCCGCGCCAACTCGCTTTCACCTGTTCGCGCCTCAGCATAAGGTAAAACCACAAAGCCTGCGCCATCCTCGGCTTCAATTTCTAAATCTTCAAGTTTGCCACTGTACCGATAAGCATAAATCATCCGGAACACCCGGTTCACCAAGCCACGTTCGCTATCGTCATTTACAAGGCTAATTTTACCAAGCTCGATTAAATCATCATTCTTAAGCACCAATCCTGTTTCCTCTAAAACTTCAGCAAGTGCGGCTTCCTCATAACTCTGCCCAAGCTCAACATGCCCTCCAGCAGTGGCATCCAAAAAATTCGGGTACGTCTCCTTACTCGCACTTCGCCGCTGAAAAATCAGCCCACCAGAAGGCGTCACATACCATACATGCACTTCCCTGTGCAGCAATCCCTGCCGATGAATCACCGACCGTAATGCTTCTCCAACAATTTCATCTTTATCATCCACAATATTCAATAAAACATCAGCCATATACGTTTCTCCCTATAAATTATCTGCAAATTCAACCAAAGCGCCCGCCGTCTCAAAAACAGCCTCCGCACCATAAGTATTCCGCAACCACGTCACCTGCCGCTTGGCATAATGCCGCGTGCCTTGCACAGCACTGTGGCTGGCCGCTTCCCAGCTCAATGTCCCATCGATAAAATCATAAATCTCCTCCGCCCCCAACCCCTGCAAGCCCGGCATATCCAGCGTGTACCCAGCGTCTTTTAGCGCACGCACTTCCTCCACCAGGCCCTGTTCCACCATCAACTCCCAACGCTTTTCAATCCGGGCATAAAGCTCCTCACGTGCCGGAGAAATCGCCAACCGCCGGAAAGCATAAGGCGGAGCCTTAGCAGGCTTGGCCTGCCATTCACTCAGCGGCGTGCCGGTGTGGGCATGCACCACAAGCCCGCGCGTAATCCGCTGCGTGTCGGTGGCATGCAACTTGGCCGCCAAATCCGGGTCAACCACTTGCAACTCCGCATAAAGCTCATCCACCGGCCGCCCCCGATAAAACTCCTCCACCTCAAGCGGTACATGAGGCACTTCGCTCAAGCCTTCCATCAGGGTGCGCAAATAAAGCCCCGTGCCCCCTACAACCAGCGGAGTTTTTCCCCGCGCCACAATCTCCCCCATCTCGGCAAGCGCCATTTCCGCCCACCGCGCCGCACTCATGCGCTCGGCAGGGTCTAAAATCTCAAACAAATGGTGCGGCACATCCCCCTTCTCCGCAGCCGTCGGCGCCGCCGTTAAAATCGGCATACGCGCATAAATCTGGCGGCTGTCGGCATTAATCACCTCGCAGCCGCAGCATTTCGCCACTTCAATCGCCGCACCGGTTTTGCCACTGGCCGTCGGCCCGAAAATTACGATAACCTCGGGCAAAGCCACAGCACTCACTTTCACACTAAGGGTTTATAAGGGTGTCCAAAAACTCACTGGAAGGGTCAACCACCATCATCGTATTGTCGCCCCCAAAAGCGGCCTTATAAACCTCTAAACTCTTAGAAAATTTATAATACCCCGGATCCTTAGCAAACGCCGCCCCCGTTATACGTATAGCCTCAGCCTCACCTTCCCCCCACAGTTTCTGAGAATCCCGCTGCGCCTCAGCCAGCATAACCGTCCGCTGCTTATCGGCTTCAGCACGTATTTTCTGCGCTTCTTCCTCACCTTGTGCCCGCAACTCATTCGCTTCCTTTTGGCGTTCAGCACGCATGCGGCGGAACACCGCCTCACTGTTAGCCTGCGGCAAATCTGTCCTCTTCAGGCGCACATCCACAATGCGTATGCCCATCGGCGCAGCCTCTGTTGCCGACTGCACAAAAATCCGCCGCATCACCGCGTCCCGCTGCTCACCAACCAAGTCTCCCAATTTCACCTGGGCCACCTCTTCCCGGATATTCGAGTTCACAATCGTGTCCAACCGCTGCACCGCCGTCCCAACCGTGCGCACGTTGCGGTAAAACATCCCGGCATCCACAATCTGCCACCGCGTAAAGCTATCCACCAGCACACGTTCCTTATCCAGGGTCTGCACTTCCTCAGTGGGGCTTTCATTGTTCAGCAAACGCTTATCAAAATACACAAGCTGATGATAAAACGGTATCTTCGCATGCAAGCCCGGTTCATTCACCAAACGCACTACTTTCCCCAGCGCCACAACCATCGCCTGTTCCTGCTGGCGCACAACAAATATGCCGTTCCACAGCACCACCAGTGTTACCAGCGCAGCTAAGCCATACATCCACAATTTCGGCGTGTTCATTATCTTGTCTCCCCTTGCGCTGGCGCTTGTTTCATCACCCGGTCAAGCGGTAAAAATGGCAACACTCCATTGGCGCTTTTGCTGGTCGTGATAACCTTCGGCACGTTTTTCATCACATCCTGCATGGTTTCCAAATACATCCGGTCGCGTGTCACGCCGGGCGCCTGTTGGTAGGCACCCACCTGCGCATTAAAGCGCTGCGCCGCACCGGTCGCTTCCGCAACTTTGGCCGCCTTATATCCGGCAGCTTGCTCCAGCATTTGCGCGGCTTCCCCGCGCGCACGCGGCACAATTTGGTTACGGTAACCAAGTGCTTCGTTTATCAGGCGCTGCTTATCGGCATTGGCAGCCTGCACGTCCCTAAACGCATCAATAACTTCCCCCGGGGGGTTCACCTTTTGCAGCGCCACATTCACAATGCTAATCCCCACGCCATAGCCATCCAGCACACGCTGCATGCGTTCTTTGGCTTCCTGCTGAATCGCCGCCTTATTGCTCGTCAGCGCATCATCAATCGGGTGGCGCCCCACCGTTTCGCGCATCACGCTTTCGGCCACATCGCGCAACGTCCCTTGCGGGTCAGCCACATTGAACAAAAACGCCGCCGGGTCAGCAATTTTCCAGTTCACGGCAAAATCCAAGTCCAGAATATTCTGGTCGCCGGTCAACATCATGCTTTCCTCGGGCACATCCATCTGGCGCCCGCCAGCTTCACTGCTTCTAAAACCAATTTCCAGCTGGTTAACCCGTGTCACAGGCATTTTCACCACCTTTTCAATTGGCCAAGGCGCATGGTAATTTAGTCCACTATCCGCAGTCCGCACATAAGCCCCAAACCGCGTCACCACACCCTGCTGCTCAGGCGCCACAATATAAATGCCACTCAACGCCCACACAGCCACAACAACCAGCACCCACCATTCAAAGCCCACACCAAAGGGCCCGGTGCCAGAAAATCCGCCGCCACCACCATTACTCCCCCCATTCTGGCGCCAAAATCCGCGTAACCGCTCGGCCATTTGGTTCACCACATCTTCCAGGTCGGGCTGAGAACCTGCATTGCTGCGCCCCGGTGCCGCCTCACGCTTGGGCGCAGTGCGTCCCCCATTGGTTTTCGGTTTACCCCATGGGCCATCGCCATTGTCCCAAGAGAACAAGCGGTTCCAAATCGTCGTATCCGTTTTCATAAACCCAAGCATACCCAAGCCATCCCCAGCGTCAAGTTATTTACGCACATTAATCAATAATTGCCGCAATCGCAGGCAGCTCTTACTCAATAACAATTTTTACCCCCGCCGAGGGCTGTGGTGTTTCAACTTTGCGCCACACCTGGTCTGCAAGCCCTCTATAAACCGCCGCAGCCTTGCTGTCCGGGGCCGCAATCACCAACGGGTTTCCATTATCCGTCATCTCACGCACCTGCATGTCCAGCGGCACTTCGGCCAACAGGTCATAACCCAGCGTTACAGCCATATCCCGGGCCCCATGGGCACCAAATATCCGGCTCTCCTCTCCACATTTCGGGCAACAGAACACACTCATATTCTCCACCACCCCCAACACAGGTACATTCACCTTCTTAAACATCTCCAGCCCCTTGCGGGCATCTATTAAAGCAATATCTTGCGGTGTCGATACAATCACCGCCCCAGCCAACGCCACCTGCTGCGTCAGCGTCAACTGCGTGTCCCCCGTGCCCGGCGGCATATCCAGCACCAGCACATCCAGGGGCTTTTTCTCTGTGCCCCAGCGCACCTGCCGCAGCATTTGCAGCAGCGCACTTTGCACCATCGGCCCGCGCCACACGGTGGGTGTGGCTTCATCCACCATAAACCCCATACTCATCAACTTAATGCCATGCGCCACCACCGGCTCAATCCACTGCCCGTCACTATCGGGCTTGGCGTCTTTCACACCCATCATCCGCGGCTGGCTGGGGCCATAAATATCCGCATCCAGCAGGCCCACATTCAGCCCCTTCAAACCCAACGCCACCGCCAAATTCATCGCCGTAGTGCTTTTACCCACACCGCCCTTGCCACTGGCCACGGCAATCACCCGTGCCACTCCCGGTATCATATTCGCCATCGTAATTTCCCTTTATTCCGCTGCCGTCGCCGTCGGCAAACTCATCTTGAACGTCGTGCCACCCTTCGTCGGCAAAAACTCCACCACCTGCCCCACATCGCGGCCGCACATCCGCCCAATCCACAGCTCCTGCCAACGGTCGGTTGGCGTTTTCGGGTAGGCTCGCACGGTCGCTTCACGTATTACCGCAGCCTCCGCACACTGCGGCATCGCCACTTGCCCGGCCATGCTAAAACTCCGCCGCACATCAGCCTGCAACGCCGCATCCGCCAAGCTGTCACCCGGCGCCAGCGGCTCCAAGGCAACCTGACCGTTAACAACTTTCATGTCCACATTGCGCAATTTAGCTTCGCCACAAGCATCCACCGCATAGCGCACCTGCCAGTGGCCTTGGGCTAAAGCTTCGCCCTGCTTGCTCGGCGGCACAAACACACTCACCGCACTCGGCATCAGCACGGCCAAGGCGCCGCACCCGTCCTCCAGCCCGCGCTGTTGTTGCAGCAATATGGCGCCCACTTTATCCTTCTGGGCCGCAATCACCGGCTCAAGCGTCGCCACATCATCGGCCCAGGCCGGGGCAACCAACAATCCCAACACCGCTAGTCGCGTGCGCATCAAGCTACCTTGGCTTCAATCGTCTGCTCGCCACGTTTCGCGCTCCAGCCATCCGCTTCATGGTCAATATAAAGCTTCATGTCGGGGAAGTCCCCCCCCAGCACCCGCCCCATCGCCTGCGCAATCGGCCGCAAACTCGGGTGCACGGTTTTCTGGGCGCGCAATTCAGCCACATACACCATCTGCGGCAATGTGTAAGCCAGCTGGCACATCACCGCCGTGCCCATGGGGTACAAATATTGGTTTTGCAGCGGGGTCGCCTGCACATCGGCGGGCAAATCCTCAATCGCTTGCAGCAGGCGGGTGGCCTCGGTCTCAAATGCCGCATAATCCTCGGCCTCCAGCAACCCTTTCAGCTCGTTCATATACCAGGGGTATATCCCAAATCCGCCATCTATCAGCGGCACCTGGCACACGCCGTTGCGGTGGCGTTGCAGGTCACGGTAGCTTCCAAAATCCAACAAAAAGGTTAACTGATAAACCCCATAAGCCCCCAGCCGCCGGTTCAAGCCCGCCCCCTCCGGCCGCATATTCAGCGCACTCTGCTCAAAGTCATGCAGCCCGGCCACGTCCAGCTCGGTTTTGTTAATCACCATGCCGCCGTTTTCCAGCTCTTCCAGGTCGTCTTCCGTAATCCGGTCTTCATCCAGCAGGTTCTGCACACTCACAAAATTGTCCCGCTCGGCTTGGGCCGCATAATAAGCCTGGCGCGCCGCATACCGCTCATTCTCGCCCATTTCCTCGCCCGTAAAACTGTTCGGATACTTCGCATAAAGCACCTTAAACAAATCCTGCGCCAGCTCCCGTATCTCGGACAGAGGATGATTCTTCAACGCCATCAACCGGTCACGCGCCTGCCTCAGGTTGGTGGTCCAGCTGAACAACGTCGTGCAGCCCACCGGCAAAAACCCTCGCAGAACATCAAACGCCCGCGCCGCAATCGCATTTTGCCAAATTTTCTCGCTTTTATACTGGCTACTATCAAAGGGGTGGCGCTTGCTCAACGCCTCTTTCACCTTCGGCATAGCCCCGTTATACAGCGCCATCCAACCATCCAGCACCGCACGGCTGGCGTGGTGGCCATAGGGGTCATGCAGCGGCTGGGCGGCAAAATCCAAATACCGCGTGCTGGCCTCTTGCCCGGAATACAACGCATTATCCTGTATCGCCTTGGCCGCCAGCATCGAATAATTCTCAATAAAAATCGTCGTCACACCGCAATCACCAATGCTGGCGTGGCCATAGCCCACATAATACTGGCTCATAAACTTGCCGCTGCCGGCGGCCTTCACCTTCTCCAGGTGGTTCACCACGCTGTCGGGGCTGCGGCTATACAACGCCTGCAACATCGCCCCATCTTCCGGGTGAATGTCATCATAGACAAAAATCTGCGGCTGTTTCTCGGTGGTGGTCGTGGTCATGGCGTTTCGTCTCCCCTTCACTGCCAACCTAACCTATGCTAAACACTCTTCCTATAACTATGCCCGTAATTTAAACACCCGAAGGCCCCCGCCCCCATGAAAACCAACATTTCCGGCTTCCCCGAGTACCTCCCCTCCGAGCAACTGGCCTTCAACCACATCATCCGCAGCATAGAAGCCATTTACCAAACCTACGGCTATGTCCCGCTCGAGACCGCCGCCGTCGAACGCATCGAAACTCTCGTTTCCAAAGGCATAGACAGCAAAGAAGTCTACGGCCTCCGCCGCCTGGCAGCAGAAGACGGCGACGGCGACAAAGACATCGCCCTCCGCTTCGACCTCACCGTCCCCATGGCCCGCTACGTCGCGCAAAATTACGGCAGCCTCAGCTTTCCCTACCGCCGCTATCAATGCCAACCTGTCTGGCGCGGAGAACGCCCCCAACTCGGCCGCTACCGCCAATTCCACCAGTTCGACCTCGATGTCGTCGGCGACGCCTCCCTGCCGCTGGAAGCCGACGCCGAAGTCATCGCCGCCGCCCACGACGCTTTGGTCGCCATCCTGCCGGAAGGCACCCCCTTCACCATGCGCGTCAACAACCGCAAGCTGCTCACCGGCCTCGTGCAAGGCGCGGGCTTCACCGAAGGCGCACAAACCTACGCCGCCATTAAAGTCATAGACGACCTCGAAAAAATCCGCGACGAAGACGCCCTCGCGCGCCTCACCGCCATCAATCCGCAAGCCAAGGTGCAACAACTGATAAACCAAACCCGCACCACCAACCTGAACGAACTCACCGGCCTCACCCCCCTCGCCCAAACCGGCCTGAACGAGCTGAAAGAAGTCCTCACCACCCTCGACAGCCTCACCGGCGGCACCAGCAACATTGTGGCCGACCTCGCCATCGCCCGTGGGCTGGATTACTACACCGGCACGGTATTAGAAACCAAACTCCACACCGCCCCAGAGCTCGGCTCCATCTGCTCCGGCGGCCGCTACGACAACCTCGCCGCCTCTCTCTCCGAGCGCAACCTTCCCGGCGTCGGCCTCAGCATCGGCATTTCGCGCCTGGCCGCCTGGCTCATGGACCAACCGCCCTACAACGCCATGCCCGCCACCCCCGCCCAGCTCATCGTCACCGGCGCCGCCGCCCCGGCCCTCTGCCAGCAAATCCGCAAGGCGGGTATCGCTTGCGAACTCGCGTTGGGAGATAAATCCCCCGGTCAACACTTCATGGCCGCCGACAAACGCGGCATTCTCTACGGCATCGTGGCCGATACTCCCGACTCCGCCACCATCCGCACCTTCGCCACCCGCCAGCAAGCCCAGGTCGAAGCCGCAAACATCATCCCCTATCTCCAAACCCTGCTTACCACCTAAAGCTGTTTAACACATCACCATTCTCTCCTCGGCACCGTTTCCCGGGCTGCGGCGGGGTCAAATTTGGAACAAATTTGGGGCCCCCGCCCAGACCCGGGATCTGGAAAATACAAGCACCCTCTAACAACCGTCACTTGAGAATACCAAAGCAGACAGGTAAGCACCGTCGCCCCCTACCCCTCACCAGCACTTCCCGGAAATCAGCCCCAATCCTAAAAAAAACTAAAGACTAAACACCAAAACACTACTCCACCACCCGTCCCCGCAACTTCTTCACCCCCGCCCGCACCGTCTTCGCCACCAACCGCCGCTCCCCACTCGCCCGCGTCGGCTTGGTCGCCCGCCGCACCTTCGGCACATGCAACGCCTTCGCAATCATCACTTCCAAACGCGCTAACGCATCATTCCGATTAAGTATCTGAGATTTAAACCGCCGTGCCAAAATCACCAGCACCCCCTCCTTCCCCGCCTTGGCCAGCAGCTTCGCCTCCGCCCACTCCGGCAGCCCCAGCTTGGCCACATGCACGCGCAGCTGCACGGCGGTGGCCACCTTGTTCACATGCTGGCCGCCGGGGCCGCCGGCGGTCACAAAACTCCACTCCAGCGCGGGGTGGTTGGGGGGCAATCTCATGTCTTGCCCCCTTCCCCTAGAATATCCCAAACGTCCGCAGCAGGTTCTCAATCGGGTTCACCGGCGCGGGCCTCTGGCCTTCGGGGCGGGCCTCACCCGGCTGTTCCGTGTCGTAACTGCCGCTGTCGTTCATATACATGTCATACCCTGTGCCTTCCACGTAGTTCGGCGTCACTTCGGTCGGGGCGGTGCCTTCCTTAAAGGCTTCGGTTATCACCTTTTCGGTGGCCATGCCCGGCAGCAGGCCGCTACGCGCATCTACCCTCACAAACTCTATCCCCGGCGGCACACTAAAGCCTTCAATCGGCGCACCCTTAAATTGCGCCTCCGCAAAATCCTTCCAAATCGGCAAGGCCGCACGGCTTCCGGTTTCACCATGGCCCAAGCCCTTCGGCGTGTCATAGCCTACCCACACGCCCACAGCCAGGCTGGGGCTAAACCCTACAAACCAGGCATCCACATAATTGTTGGTCGTTCCGGTTTTGCCACCCAGCGGCCTGCCCAGGCTGGTCAGGCTATAGCCGGTGCCTCGCAGCACCACACCTTGCAGCATGTTGGTCATCAGGTAAGCGGTTTGCGGGTCAAGCGCCTGGGTGCCTTCGGTTTTCGGCAGCACTGGGGGCTTCTCCGGGCTTGCACCCAGCTGCGCCAGGCAGTTCTCGCACGCCGGGTGGGCCCTAAACAGCGTCACCCCCTGAGAATCCTGCACCCGCCGCAAATATGTCGGCTCAATATAATCGCCACCACGGGGGAAGACACTGTAAGCACTCGTCATTTCCATCAACGTATGGTCAATGCTGCCCAACACGGCCGAAAGATCCGTTATCGGCACACCCTTCAGCCCCATGCGGCGGCCCAGGTCGGCCACACTGCGCATGCCCAGGTCTTGGGCCAGGCGCACGGTCATCAGGTTGCGGCTTTGCTCCAGTCCCTGGCGCAGGGTGGTCATGCCGGTAAACTTATGGTCATAGTTATGCGGCTTCCACTCTTTGCCATTGGTGCTGAACACCAGCGGCGCATCCAGCACCGTGCTGGCGGGCGTATACCCCTTCTCCAGCGCCTCGGCATACACCACCGGCTTAAACGCACTGCCCACTTGGCGCCGCGCCATCACCGCCCGGTTAAAGCCAACACCTTCACCCAAGCCACCTACCATCGCCAGCACTTCGCCGGTGCGCACGTCCAGCGCCACCAGCGCCCCTTGCACGGCAGGCAGTTGTTCCAGGCTGTAATCCTTGCCACCGTCTTTCACGGCTTTCACAAACACCACGTCCCCGGTTTTCAAAAATCCGTTCAACGCCCCCTTGCCCGTCCACTTGGCCGTGGTACGCGCCACGGTGCCTTCGCGGCCATCACTCAGGCCCACACGGGCACTGTCGGCACTCACTTTCAGCACCACGGCAGGCTCACCAATCCGCCAACTGTGGGCATAGGTCTCGGCCAGAGCATCAACCTCCTTCTGCCACCCCTCAAGCGTTTTCAGGTGTTGCAGCGGCCCGCGCCAACCATGCCTGCGGTCATAGGCGCGCAATCCATTATATACGGCCTCTTCAGCACGCCGCTGGGTCGGCAGGTCCAGCGTGGTATAAACACTCAACCCGTCCTGATACAAAGCCTTCTCGCCATACTCCTTCAGCACCAGTTGCCGAATATACTCCGCAAAGTGCGGCGCATCTTCACCTTGCTTCAGCGGGCTTATGTTCAGGCCCAGGGGCATGGCAATGGCTGCATCGGCTTCGGCTTTGGTAATAAATCCTTCCGTTTCCAGGCGGCGCAGCACTATATCGCGGCGGGCCTTGGCGGCGCTGGGGTTGCGCACGGGGTTATAGCGGCTGGGGGCTTGGGGCATGCCGGCAATCATGGCACGCTCGGGCAGGGTCAGCTCATCCAGGGTTTTGCTAAAATAAGTCTGCGCCGCCGCCGCCACACCATAGCTGCCGTTGCCCAGGTAAATCCGGTTAAGATACAACTCCAATATCTCATTCTTCATATAAGCCTTTTCAATCCGCCAGCTTAAAATCAGCTCCTTAATCTTGCGGGTGTAAGTGCGCTCGCTGCTCAGCAAATAGGTTTTGGCCACCTGTTGCGTAATGGTGCTGGCGCCTTGGGTGCGGTCGGTCATGGCATTCATCAGCGCGGCGCGCACAATCGCCTTCAGGTCATAGCCGCCGTGCTCATAAAAATGCGTATCTTCAGCCGCCAGAAAACTCTCAATCACCGGCTTCGGTATCTCACGGTAGGGCATCCAAATCCGGCGCTCATTGGCATATTCCGCCACAATCTCGCCATTGCGGTCATACACGCGGGTTATCAGCGGGGGCTTATATTCGCTCAGTTGCCGAAAATCCGGCAGCTGGCTATCATAATACACCAGCACGCCACCTACCAAGGCCCCAAAGGCCAGAGACCCCAAAGCCACCAGCCACGCCAAAACCACCACCACCTTGGGCAGTTTGTGCGGAGAACGACTCTTCGAGGCGCCTCCACGGCTTTGCGGGCGTGCACTGCCCTTTCGGTTCATGGCCATGCACGCAGCCTACACAACCCACTGCCCCCTTACAAGCGCAGCCACCCGCAACTGCCGCTCCAAGCATCACTGCCGTAAGCAATACTTGTCATGCCCCGCCCACAAAGCCTACACTCCCCTCACTACCCCCTTTTCCCCAAGCAAAAACGGAGACTCCCCATGCCGGACGACCCGAAAAATATCCCCAGTGTCAGCGTCACCCTTACCCTGAATGCCGACAATTGGAGAGAAATTGAAGAGGCCATGCGCCTGTGCAATGCCGCCGATCCGAAACAGTATCTGGTGACATCTCTCAACCTGATGATGGGGCTAATACATGCTTCATATCAAGGGCAGCAGTTTCAATTAAACGTCGAAGACCCAAGCGGGAATTCAGACGTGATTGAGATCAGTCATCCTCTTCTGAAGGCCGCCTACGAAAGAGGCCAGGCTGATCGGAGACTATCTAAACAGACAACCCCACAGCGGCCACAGCTCAAACTCGTCGTCAACAAATGGGGCCAGTCTGAACGGAAACGGACAACTCATTATACAGCCCAGCGGCCACACCTCCGCCTCGTCATCAACGACACCCCCTAACCGCCGCGCGCCCCCTCAGGGGCGCGCAAAACGTTTCCACCAATCACCACTTACTAATCCCTAAAAAACTAAACACCAAACACTAAAAACTAAACACTAATAATGCACATGCTTCTCCACATAATTCCGTATCCCCATGGCAATCGCATCGGCCAAGCGCTTACGGTATAATGCATTAGAAAGTTTTCGCGCCTCCGTCGGGTTCGACAAATACCCCATCTCCACCAGCACACTCGGCACATCTGGGCTTTTCAGCACTCTAAACCCGGCATACAGCACATCCTTTTTGCGCACTTCCGTAAACTTATCCAAGTCGTCCAGAATACTTCTGGCTAAATAGGTAGAGCTGTTCAGCGTGTCGCGCTGTACCAGAGAAATCAAAATATTCTGCACCTCGCGGCTTTCATTCGCCAATGCCACACCAGCCATCACGTCGCGGTCGTTTTCGCTGTTGGCCAGGCGGGCGGCTTCGCGGTCACTGGCTTTTTCACTCACCATATATACGGTGGCCCCCTTCACATCGGTTTTGGTGGGGTGAATATCCGCATGCAGGCTCACAAAAAGGTCGGCACCGGCGCGCTGGGCAATGCGCGGGCGCTCGGCCAAAGGTATAAACACATCGGTCTCGCGCGTCAGCACCACTTCAATGCGGTCGCTGCGCAGGCGCTCCCTCACCAGCTTCACCATTTCCAGCGTCAGGCCTTTTTCGCACAGGTTAATCACCTTGCTGCACCCGCCGGGGTCCACACCGCCGTGTCCGGCATCCAGCACCACCACGGCGTGTTGGCGTTTGTTGCCGCTCATGTCGCGCGTCACTTGCGGCGGCACCACGGGCGCGGGTTCTTCATCCAAGGTCTGGGGGTGCACAGCCGGGGCTTCACCTTGCGTCACCACATCCAGCGGCGGAGGCACATCGGTCGGCTTCTGGCCGGGCTTCAATTTCACAAGGTCAATCACCAACCTTGGGCCCATGCCGCCACGTGCAGGTATACTAAACACATTCACGCGCCCCTGCGCCCGCAAATCCAGCACCATCCGCACCGTGCCGGGCCTAAAGCGCCCTGCGCGCAGGCCCTCCGCCAAGCCGTCTCCGGGCAGCTTCAACAGGCTGGGCGAATCCTTAAAAGCAATATCATCTTCAAAATCAATCACCACCCGCGCAGGCTTGGGCAGCGTAAACCATCTGTAATTAAAATCGCTCTCACGGGTGCTTTCCGTAAACTCAAACACCACGCGGGTGCGGCCACCGTCCTGGCCCACACGCATGTTGGTTACCAGGCCTGGGGCATCGGCACTGGTTTCGGTGTTGCCGCTCAGCGGTGGCACCACCACGGCTATAATCAGCAACAGGGCACCGCAAATCACGGGCCAACGTATCCAGGCTGCCAAATTCTCACTCCTCATGGCCCGCACCCCTAACACGTATCACCCTTGCCCGTAAGGCTTGCGCCAGCATATTCGCCCCTACACTGAGGCTTATCAGCACCACCGCCGGATACACCACCAACAGCGGCGCCACCAGCACATCGCGCATGCCATCTCTCAGCATACCGCCCAGGCTGGGCAGCGGCGCGGGTATGCCCAAGCCTAAAAAGCTCAGGCCGGCTTCCGCCACCATTGTCCCCGCCACCACCAGCAACGCTTCCACCAGCAATGGCCCGGTGCAGTTGGGCACAATGTGCCGCAGCCAAATGCGCGGTGTCGCTGCACCTCCCAGCTGCGCCGCCTGCACAAACGGCGTGTGCCGCAGCTTCATCACTTCCACGCGCGCCAAGCGGCAAAACCCCACCCACCCCAGCAGCCCCAGCGCCACAATCACGTTGCCAAGCCCCGGCCCCACCAGCGCGGCCAATGCCAACGCCAATAACAGTCCCGGAAAACTCAACACCACCTCCGTCATCTTCCCCACCACCACATCCACCCACCCGCCAAACCACCCGGCGGCAAAACCCAGCGGAACACCAATCCCGGCAGTAATCATCAACACCGCCAGCGCCACGGTTATGCTGGTGCGCATGCCTTCCGCCAGCCTCGCCAGCACATCGCGGCCCAGGTCGTCGGTGCCCAGCACGTGGGCCCAGCTGGCGGGCTCATACATGCGTGTAATGTCCATTTCCAGCGGCCCGGGCGCACCTAACAATGCCGCCACTTGTATCCCCCCCAGCCCAGCCACCAGCAAAGCCGCCCACCGCGTCGCACTCATCGGCGCACCCGGGGGTCAAGCAGCGCGCTCAGCACGTCGGCCAGCAACACGCTCAGCATATACACTACCGATATCAACAACAAACACCCCTGTATCACCGGGTAATCGCGCTGGTGCAACGCCTCCACCAGCAAATGCCCCAGCCCGGGCCACCCAAAAACGGCCTCAGTTAGCACCGCCCCGGTCAGCAGCATGCCCATCTGTAAAAAGATAATCTGCACCGTCGGCAGCAGCGCATTGCGCAGCACATGCCATCGCACACGGCCCACGTGGCTGCCTTTGGCATGGGCGGTGCGCACATAATCTTTATGCATTTCTTCTTTCAGGCTTTCGGCCAACATACGCGCCATCACCGCCCCCAGCCCTACTCCCAGCGTGAGTGCTGGCAAAACCAAGCTCTGCCACCCATCCATGCCGCTCACCGGCAACCATCCCAACCCTACCGCCACACCCACAATCAGCAGCGGCCCAATTACAAAGCTCGGAGACGCCATCACCGCCAGCGTCACTCCATCCACCCCACGCCGCACCGCCTTGCGGCCAAAGGCCATGGCAAAGCCCCCTGCCCCGCCAATCGCCAGCGCCACCACCATGGCACCCGCCGCCAGCACACCGGTGGCGGGCAGGCGCTCCATAATCGTGCCCAGCACGGGGCGCTGGCTAATCAGGCTGGTGCCCCAGTCACCGCGCAGCACCCCGGTCACAAAGTTCCAAAATTGCCACCACAGCGGCTGGTTCAGCCCCAGCGCCTCGCGCAGTGCCATATAATCCGCCGGGCTCGCCCGGTCGCCCAGCAGCGCCGCCACCGGGTCGCCGGGCACTAAATGGATCAACATAAACACCAGCCCCACCACCAGCAGCAGCGTGGGCAGCATGGCGGCCACGCGACGCGCAACAGTCAGGCCCAGGTCAATGGCAACAGTATTCATTATTCCACCCTAGCAAGGCCTGCCCAAAATCAAAACACCCAAAACAGCCTTGGGGCATAATGCAGCTTGCCCCCGTGGCGCAAATATCCTAAGTTACAAATGTCGCTGCCTTTACAGGGCCGACAAAACCAAGACCCAAGTTTCCGCCGCAAGCCGCCGCCGCACTGTTAGTCCGGCTGGCCGCCCAGGGCACCACCAACAACCGGCGCCGCCGCACGATACAGCTTTAACAAAAGCCAACAAAGTTTTGATATGCAAGAATTAACATCACAAAGTAATTCACGCCGGGCCTCCTAGGCCCCTCCTGCCATATCCAAGCGTCTCGTGCTCCCGCCATATTAATAAGGGAGTATCCCACCATGAAACGCATGCTCATAGATGCAGCACACACCGAAGAAACCCGCATCGTCATCCTCGACGGCAACAAAATCGACGACTTCGAAATCGAAACCCAAGGCAAGCAGCAGCTTAAAGGCAACATTTACATTGGCCATGTCTCGCGGGTCGAACCCTCGCTCCAGGCCGCCTTCATCACCTACGGCGGCAACCGCAACGGCTTTTTGGCGTTCGGAGAAGTCCACCCCCAATTCTTCGCGGTCAAACCGGCAGAAAAAGCCGAACTGCTGAAAGAAGTCGCCGAAGCCGCCGCCCGCCGTCGCGGAGCCGACTTCGACGACGACGCCGAAACCCCCGCCCCGCGCCCCTCAACCCGTAGCTCTAGGGCCTCGGCAACCTACGCCGCCCCCGAAGCTCCCTCCGAGACCGCCGAAGCCTTCGCCGAAGCCGTCGCCTACGCCGAAAGCGCCCCCACCAAGCCCGAAGCCGGTAACGAGCACGAAGCCCTAACGCCCGACGAAATTGCCGACGCCGCCGCAGCTGCCAAAGCCGCCGCCATGGCCGACGCCGCCGAATCCGGCGCCCAACCGGCCAAAGAAGGCCGCACCCGCCGCCGCCCTCAAACGCGCCAACCGCGCCGCGCCCCCACGCGCATGGAAAGCCGTGGCCGCCCCGTCCGCCCCGAAGCCCGCGCCGAAGCCCCCCTGCCGGAACTTGCCGGGCCACTCACCGACGACGACATCCAGTCGGATACCCGTGCCGACACCCGCGCCGAAAGCCCCCGCACCAAAAGCCAACCCCCCATCCACCGCCGCTACCGCATTCAAGATGTCCTCAAAGAAGGCCAGAAAATCCTGGTACAGGTCGTGAAGGAAGAACGCGGCTCCAAAGGCGCCGCCCTCACCACCTACTTCAGCCTGCCCGGCCGCTACACCGTGCTCATGCCCAACACGCCTTACGCAGGCGGCATCAGCCGTAAAATAACCGACCCCGCCGAGCGCCGCCAACTGCGCGATGCCTACGCCGAGCTCGCCGTGCCCGCCACCATGGGCCTCATCATCCGCACCGCCGGTGTCGGCCAGCCCATCCCGCAAATCAAGCACGACTACGAAAACCTCACCAACCTCTGGAACCATATTATTAAGGAGTTCGACGCCCACGACGACATCCAATGCGTCCACGAAGATGGCTCCGTCATCATCCGCGCCCTGCGCGACATGACCTCCGACGACATCGACGAAATCGTCATCTCCGGCCAACGCGCCTATAAGGTCGCGAAGGACTTCGCCAAAAACTTCATGCCCGACACCGTCAGCATGATCAAACAACACAAAGACGAAACCCCCATCTTCGCCCAGGCCCGTGTCGAGCAAAAACTCAACATGCTGCACCACACCCGCGTCACCCTGCCCAGCGGCGGCTACCTGGTCATCAACCCCACCGAGGCTCTCGTCTCCGTCGACATCAACAGCGGCCGCGCCACGCAAGAGCGCAACATCGAAGAAACCGCGCTAAAAACCAACCTCGAAGCCTGCGACGAACTCGCCCGCCAAATCCGCCTCCGAGACCTCGCCGGGCTGATCGTGGTCGACTTCATCGACATGGAAGACCACCGCAACAACCGCAAAGTCGAAAATGCCATGCGCAAGGCGCTGCGGAGAGACCGCGCGCGCATCCAAACCGGCAACATTTCCGACTTCGGCCTCATGGAAATCTCCCGCCAGCGCCTGCGCCCCAGCTTCGGAGAATCCCACTTCATCGCCTGCCCGCACTGCCTCGGCAGCGGCCTGGTGCACAGCCCCGCCACCGCCGCCCTCATGGTGCTGCGCAAATTAGAAGAAGACGACGTCCGCGATGCCGACCGCGTCATCGTCAGCTCCAGCACGCCGCTGGTGCTCTGGCTGCTCAATCATAAGAGAGACGTCATCCGCAGTTTGGAAGAACGCTACAAATACCAGCTCCACTTCCGCGCCGACGACGCCCTCCACGCGCCCGACCACAGCATCGAACTGGTCAGCTTCAAGGCCGACGGCACCGAAACCTCGCGCACCATCGATGTCGTCCTGCGCGAGCAACCCGAGCTCCCGCCGGAACTCCGCCAACGCACCCCTCGCCCCCCGCGTGAGCGCGACGAACGCCCCGAACAACCACGCCGGGAAGCCACCGAAAAATCCGACAAACCGGAAAAAACCGAACCCCGCGCCGACGACCGGACAGAATCCCGCGCCGAAGGCCGCTCCGAAGGTCGCTCTCAGGGCCGCAACGGCAAACGGGCCGACAAACCCAGCCGTGGCCCGGACAAATCCGGCTCCGCCCAACGCCGCCCGCAACGCCTCGGAGACTCAACTCCAAGCGCCGATGTAACAG
Organism: Proteobacteria bacterium UBA6156; assembly: GCA_002422365.1. GTDB lineage: Bacteria > Pseudomonadota > Alphaproteobacteria > UBA2136 > UBA6156 > UBA6156. The sequence continues at coordinate 56,587 of DIUO01000031.1, read as the reverse complement.
CCGAAGCGCCCGCCCAGGCCCCCAAAGCCAAACCCCGGAGCGATAAGCCCGAGAAGAAGCCCGAAGCCAAACCGGAAGCCAAACTGGAAACCAAAAAAGAGGCCAAACCTTCCGCCAAACCGGCCGAAGACCAACCCTTGGCCGTGCAAAAAGTGAGCGTGGAAAACGACGACACCCCTGCCATCAAGGCCGCCCCGCGCAAAAAGGTAGAAATCCGTAAACAGGCCGACACCGACCGCGCCGACGCCCCCCTGGCCGTCGCCAAAGTGAGCGCCGACTCCGCCGCCACCCAACGCACCAAACCCAAAGAGGCCCAAGAGCCTACCAAAGAAAAAGGCATCATCTCCCGCCTCATCGGCCGCTAGACAGCAAAAAAACGGCGGCAGAGGTTTTACTTCTGCCGCCCACTCGTCAAGAACCCAACGTATCTAATAAGTCGATTACTCGACTGTAAGATCGAATCCTCATATCATTAGATTCTCGGGCTCGGAGGAAATTAGCTAGTTTTCTTAAGTCGTTACCTTTAACGGTACGATGATGCGTTTCAGCACCTTGCTCAAGTAGCCAGTACACGCATTCGAAGTGCCCCTGAATGAGTGCAGCCAATACCGGCGTTCTACCATCATTAACCTTGCAGTTAATGTCCCCCCCTAATTCAATAGCTGCTTTTAAGGTCTCAAGGTGACCATCAAATGCAGCCAAAAACAGTGCCGAGATACCGGATTTAAATGTACGCGCATTAATATCACCACCTAGTTCCGCAATAACTCGGAAAGCCTCAGTATGCCCCATTGCGGCAGCTCCCAGCAAAGCCGAACCTCCGTCAGCATCCTTTGTGTTTATGTCACCACCTAGAGCTACGATCGCACGCAGCGTATCTGCAGCACCACCAATCGACGCCGCAAAAACAGCATTGCGTCCTTTGGCAGTCCGAATGTGAATATCAGCACCGAATTGAACGAGTAATTCAACCGCCTTGGTCTGCCCGCCGAATGCAGCCATATGCAGGGGAAACACATCGCCATACAAAGCGTTGGGATTCCACTTCCCTTCCGTAAGAAAGATCGAAAGGGCGCGCAAATTACCCTTTTCTGCTGCAAGGCAAAAAACATGCATCCGCTTATTATTCATAAAAGTATCATGGTAAGGATTTTCACCAAATGCTTTTACAACCTTATGCAAGAGATTATAGTTAGTATTATTCAATGCATTCCAGGCCGATCCGGGCACCACGTTTGATATTTGCATCGTTTATCTCCTAAACGGACTGAAGATGTTCCTCCTTACGAGGCTGGCCTAATTGTATACTTATTATAATACAATTACAAATATAATTTTTACCAATCTTCCTGCACAAACCCGCAGCTAAAATTCCAGCATTATCTTGCACCGCACCATCACCTGTCGTACTCTAAAAACAACAACAGAAGGTTGCACCCATGTACCCGTCCAGCAAATGGATCCAAGACTCCTGGCTCCTCGCCCTCGGCCAATCCAGCACGCAGCAAAGTGCACAATCCACCCTTCAATCCTGCGCCCAAAACTGGCAGGCCCTATGGCAATCCCAGTGCCAAAATCACTGGAACACCGCCCTCCAGCAGTGGCAACACACAACCGAGTCCGCCTGGGCCTCCCCCGCCGCCTACTGGCAAACAGTCGCTGGCATCCAGTCGGCCCGCGCCCGCAGTTTTGCGCAGTTCTGGCAGCAACAACCCCAGTATATGCTTCAGCTTTTCCAGTGCACCACCTACCCTCAGTGGGTCGAATGTGTCTCACGCTACAACTCCACCATTCTCAACAACATGCTGTCGCTTAACACCGTCACACAGGCCCAGCGCGGGCATTTGTGGCAGCAGTGGCAGCGCCAGTTGCCCATGCCTTCGCCCACGGCACTGGCGGCCATGTGGCAACAGTGCGTTACCAACGGCCAAACCATGGCCCAGGCTACCCCGGCACAAAAAACTGCTCCAGTGCAGCCTACCCCGGCACCTGCGGCCCAGGCCCCTGCCACAGTGGCTCCCACTGCGGCCCCTGTGGCCAAAACCACCCCGGCCAGCAGCCAACAAACCCTGTTCACCGGCACACCCGCCACAGCAAGCGCCACACCACCGGCCACCGCCAACGCCGCGCCTCTCACCGCACCCCACACCACCTCTCAGGCGGCAGCCAGCAGCACCTCGGTTACACCTATCATCAGCAGCACGGCCAACTCGGTCATGCGCTCCGCCACCGGCAGCACCGTCAGCTCTGCCGCAGCGGCCGCCCGCCGTTCGGTGGTCGCTCGCCGCGCCTCCAGCCAGCGCCGCCGCGCGCCGCGCTAGTGCGGGGGCAATCCGGCATGTTGGCCAAGCATCGTTTACTTCTGCTGGCCGCCTGCATGTGGGCAGCAGCACCAGTTCTGGCGCCCCACGCGCAGCAACTGGTGCTCGATGAAGAATTCGCCCAAGCCGCCCAAACCCTCGCCGCCCCCCTCCGCGCCTCACTCACGCCCCAAACCCGCGTGCACTATGTGCTGGTGAACGACCCCGCCATCAACGCCTTCGTCACATCCGAAAACATCATCTTCATCCACAGCGGCCTGGTGCAAAAGGCCAAAAACGCTGCCGCCTTGCAGGGTGTTATCGCGCACGAACTCGCGCACATCGCCTCCAACCACCTTTTGCAGCAAGAGGTCCACGCCAAACAAGCCATGCTCGGCGCCCTCGCAGGCGCTGCCCTGGGCATCGGCGCAGCGGCGGCGGGCGCGCCTCAGGCGGCCACCGCGCTCATGGTCGGCGGCCAGGCGGGCGCCATCCAAACCATGCTCTCCCACACCCGCACGCAAGAGGCCGAAGCCGACTCCCGCGCCATCGCTGCCCTCCACAAAGCAGGCCTCTCCGCCCAGGGCATGGTCGATATGTTCACCACCCTCCGCACCGAGTCCCAACTCAGCTACGACGCCCCGCCCCCCTGGCTGGTCACCCACCCTCTGCCGCCGGAGCGCCTCTCCTCCCTCACCCGCGCCACCCAGTCCGAGTCCGCCCAACTCACCTCCGGCCTCGCCAAAGCCGAGTCCTCCATCAACTTCCCGCGCCTGCAAGCCAAGGTCATGGCGCTCACCGCCTCACCCGGCGCGGTTTTGCGCAAATATAACGCGTTCGACTCCGTCTCCCGCTACGCCCGCGCCCTCGCCTACACGCGGCAGGGCAAACTCGACTTCGCCGAAAGCAACCTCGCCCCCATCCTGAAAGAAAACCCCACCGACCCCTTCTACCGCGAGCTCACCGGCCAAATCGCCCTGCAAAGGGGAGACCTCCCCGCCGCCTACGCCATCTACAAAGCCCTGGCGACAGAGTTCCCCGACCACATCATGTTCCGCTACCAACTGGCCGAAATTCTGCGCAACCAAGACGGCTTCCCCGACGCCATCGCCCACTACCAGGCCGTCACGCGCATGTGGCCCGAGTGGGCCGAACCCTGGCTCGGCCTCGGCCTCTGCTATGGCAAAATGGGCCGCCTGGCCGAAAGCCATCTCGCCCGCGCCCAAGGCTTCCTGGTTGCCCCCAATCCCGAGGCCGCCCGCCAATCCCTTGCCCTCGCCCAGCAATACCTCCGCACCACCCCGAACCCCGACGCCGAACAATGGGCCACAGCCCTCCAAACCCGCCTGGATAACCTCAAATAAAACCTAACCATTTATTAAGAATTACGAGCTAATAAGCACCAAATCGTGGGTTGGCGTCACCCCGGAAGGTTAGTGGGTGGCAAAAAATCCCATTTTTTGCCGGGCCCCGCTACCTATCCGGGGCCCACCCCCGCCGGGAGGCCCGCCGGAGGCAAATAATCAAATCACCTTCCAGCTATAAATAAACCACACCCCCGCCCGCCAAACCGGCAGGTTGCTTGCCCCACCTACCTATCTGGCTTAAAATCCGCCCATGCCCCCGCGCCAACCCCTCAAGCTCAAAACCTCCACCCGCCGCAGCACCAAGCGCCCGCTGCCGCTGGCCGAGGCCTTGCCGCAAATCTCAGCCGACCTCGCCGCCCAAGGCCACACCGGCCCGCAAAGCGCCAAAAAAAGCAGCTTTTCCCCCTACCCAGACCTTACCATGGCCGTCGGCATGCTAGAAAAACGCGCAGCCCACCTCACCGAAGGCGAGCGCAAAGCCCTGATATTAAAATGGAAAGACACGCTTTCCAAACTCAACGACGAAATGCAGAAGCTGCATAAGCTTGAAATTCTTGCAAATCGCCTTATAACTCCCAAATCATAACGGCTCCCACCCGCAACCTTGCCAGAGCCCCAAAGGAGAACACACCATGCCCGAACCCAAAAAACCCGCGCCCGCCGCTTTCGACCTCAAGCAACTGAACGAACTGGCCAAATGGCTGGAAGGCACCGGGCTGGAAGAAGTGGAAATCGAGTCCCACGGCACCCGCCTGCGCCTGCGCAAACCCGGCGCCGCCACAACCATGGTTGCCGCAGCCCCCGCACCAGCCGCCTCTGCTGCCGAAAACACCACACCCAACGCCCAACCCTCCACACCTAACGCCGCCGAATTCAAATCCCCCATGGTCGGCACCTTCTACCGCGCGGGCAGCCCAGATGCCGCCCCGTTCGTGCAGGAAGGCGACAAAGTCACCGCAGGCCAACCCCTGGCCATCATCGAGGCGATGAAAACCATGAACACCATCGAGTCCGACCGCGCCGGAACCGTCACCAAAGTGCTGGCCCAAAACGCCCAGGCGGTCGAATACGGCCAACCCCTGTTCATTATCCAGTAAGCAATCTTAATGTATATATTGGCGAGCACTATGCCATGCAGCAACATTGGTGGGGCCCTGTCACCCCGGAAGGTAGGCGGGTGGCTTTTGGAACAAAAGCCGGGACCCGCCACCTATCCGGGGCCCACCCCCGCCGGGAGGCCCGCCGGAGGCTTCCTTAAAATCCAAAGCCAAAGGCTTTTCCTTACCAAAAAGGTACATATGTATGTTTAACAAAATCCTTATCGCCAATCGCGGAGAAATCGCCGTCCGCATCCACCGCACCTGTAGGGAAATGGGCATCGCCACCGTCGCCGTGCATTCCGAGGCCGACGCCTCCGCCCTGCACGTGAAATTGGCGACCGAATCCGTCTGCATCGGCCCCGCCCAATCCAAATACAGCTACCTCAACATCCCGGCACTGCTGAGCGCCGCCGAGGTCACCGACGCCGAAGCCATCCACCCCGGCTACGGCTTTTTGGCCGAGAACGCCAAATTTGCGGAAATTACCAATAAACTCGGCTTCACCTTCATCGGCCCCCGGCCCGAGCACATCCGCATGATGGGCGACAAAATCGAGGCCATCACTGCCGCCAAAACCTTCGGCCTGCCCACCATTCCGGGGTCCGATGGCGCCCTGAGCGACCCCGACCAGGCGCTGGAAGTCGCCGAAAAAATCGGCTACCCCGTCATCGTCAAGGCCGCCGCAGGCGGCGGTGGCCGGGGCATGAAGGTCGCCCACAGCGCCCCCGCCCTCCGCCAGGCCCTGCATATCGCCATGAACGAGGCCCAAGCCGCCTTCGGCGACAACCGCGTGTACCTGGAAAAATTCCTCCAGCAACCCCGCCATATCGAGGTGCAGGTGCTGTGCGACAGCCACGGCAACGTGAGCATTTTGGGCGAGCGCGACTGCTCCCTCCAGCGCCGCCACCAGAAAATCATCGAAGAAACCCCCTCCCCGGCGGTGACAGACGCCCAACGCGAACCCCTCTTCAAAAAAGTGGCCGAAGCCTGCGCCAAAATGGGCTATCTGGGTGCCGGTACGTTCGAGTTCCTCTACGAAAACGGCGAATTCTACTTCATCGAAATGAACACCCGTTTGCAGGTCGAGCACCCCGTCACCGAAATGGTCACAGGCATCGACATCGTCGCCGAGCAAATCCGCGTCGCAGCCGGAGAAAAACTCCGCCTCCCCGTCCACAGCGTCACCCCGCGCGGCCATAGTATCGAGTGCCGGATTAACGCCGAAGACCCCGAAAAATTCATCCCCTCCCCCGGCAAGGTCACCGAATACTTCGCGCCCGGCGGCCCCGGAGTACGGGTCGATAGCGCCCTCTATCCCGGCTACAGCGTGCCCCCGTATTACGACGCCACGGTCGGCAAACTCATCGTCCACGGCAGCACGCGAGAAGAATGCGTCGCCCGCCTCAAACGCGCCCTAGAAGAATTCGTCGTCGGCGGCATCCAAACCAACATCCCCCTCCACCGCAAACTGGTCGCCACCAACGCCTTCCTCAAGGGAGACTACACCATCCACTCCCTCGAACATTACCTCACCACCGGCCGCCTTTAAACTATACCCCTATCCCCATGCCCACCTCTCTTCAGTTTCTACCCCTGAACACAGAAAACGAGGCGGATGTAGCCATAGCCTGGCAGTTCCGCACCGAGCGCATTGCCGCCGATGTCGACCCTCTCGCTGTCATACCTTGGCAATCCGCAGAAGACATGAAACAGGCTATTATAAACAAGCGCCACACGTGGCCCGACTGTGCCTTTCATATATGGCAAGATGAGCAAATTGTCGGGCAAATCGAGTGCGACGTCGCCCGCTTCAAACCCGGTTCGGGTTACGTTAATTTCTATTATTTAATTCCAGAGCTACGCCATCAAGGGCTAGGCCACCAATTGGTAAACTTTACCGATACTCTCTTCCGCAAAGCAGGCATGCACTGCGTCCAGCTCACCACCAGCCCTGCCAACGCATCAGCAAGAGTTTTCTATAAAAAACATGGCTACCAAGAACTCGGTCCCCGCCCGGACAAACCCCACCTCATTCTGCTCGAAAAACCCTTATAAAAAAGGCCCACCACCGCCGGGCCTCGTACCTTACGCACTCCCTTACCACCGGGCGCATCTCATTAAATCATATAACTTGCCTCACCTAAACCATTAGTATACATATAATCCGCCAGCATTCGCTCGCCCGCGCACCGCGGCTCACATTAGTCTTTTAGAAGAGGATTTACGAATGTCCACCGAACCCGTAAAACTTGACGTCAGCAATGACGTCAGCCTCTCCGGAATCTGGGTGCATCAATCGCACCTCACGGATGCCGAGATCCGCGCTCTCGGCTCCACCTTCAAGTTCTCCACCGAGGACGATGATAACCCCGACGAGGAGGATTTCATTCGTACGAAGGACGGAATCTTCTACAAACTCAGGCTAGTCCTCGATCCTGAGGAGAACACCTTCGAGTTGGAACTGGAAGAAACGCCCCCGCCTGTGGACGAAGACCTCATCGCCGACTACCTCGCCGAAGTCGAAGCAGCGAACACGCCCGCCGGCTGAGGCCATCCCCAGCGCACCGCCCCCCAAACCCCGGCTCACCAGCCGGGGTTTGCCATTATCCATTCCCCAAAAAAAGCCCGGCACAGCCGGGCTTGTTCATTCCGCATCCCTACCCCCCATAAATCGGGAACCGCCCACACAGCTCCTCCACCTCACCGCGCACCTTCACCACCGTGTCGGCGGCATCGCCGTCGCGGGCCGCCCCCAGCACTTCGGCAATCCAGCGGCCAATCTGCCTGAATTCCGGCTCACCAAAGCCGCGCGTTGTCCCGGCGGCACTGCCCAACCGTATCCCGCTTGTCTTGGCAGGCGGCTGGGTGTCATAGGGCACCATGTTCTTGTTGCAGGTCAACTCTGCTTCTTCCAGCAGGGTTTCGGCCACGTCGCCGGTCAAGCCGTAGGGGCGCAGGTCCACCAGCAGCAGGTGGTTGTCGGTGCCGCCGCTCACCAGCCGCAGCCCAGCTTTGGTCAGCTCATCGCCCATGGCGTCACAGTGCGTCACCACTTTGTTAATATATACCTTATAGTCGTCGCGCAGCGCCTCACCAAAGGCCACCGCCTTGCCCGCAATCACGTGCATCAGTGGCCCACCTTGCAGGCCGGGGAATACCGCACTGTTGAACTTCTTCCCCAGCTCCGGGTTATTCGTCATAATCATCCCCCCGCGCGGCCCACGCAGGGTTTTGTGCGTTGTGGTGGTCACCACGTCGGCATAGGCCATGGGGCTGGGGTGGGCACCAGTGGCCACCAGCCCGGCAATGTGGGCAATGTCGGCCATAAAATACGCCCCCACTTCGCGGGCAATCTTCGCCATGCGCTCAAAATCAATCACACGCGGGTAAGCACTGGCCCCGGCGGTGATAATCTTCGGCTTCAGCGCCCGCGCCTTAGCCTCCAGCTCGTCATAATCGATGGTTTCGGTCTCTTTGTTCAACCCATAAAACTCGGCCTTAAACCACTTGCCGCTCATGTTCACCGGGCTGCCGTGGGTCAAGTGGCCGCCTTGGTCAAGCCGCAGGCCCAGCAGCGTGTCGCCGGGTTGCAGCAGCGCCAAAAACACCGCCTGGTTGGCCTGGCTGCCGCTGTGCGGCTGCACATTCACGTATTCGCACCCGAACAACTGTTTGGCCCGTTCAATCGCCAGCGTCTCCACTTCATCCACCGCCCAGCAACCGCCGTAATAGCGCTTGCCCGGGTAACCTTCGGCATATTTGTTGGTCATAATGTTGCCTTGGGCGTCCAGCACGGCCTGGCTCACATAGTTTTCGCTGGCAATCAGCTCAATGCCTTTGCGCTGGCGGCCCAGCTCTTTTTGCGTAATGGCGTGCACCAGCGGGTCACCAATCAGCAGCCCATCATTAAAAAACTTCTGCATCTTCAAATCTCCAAATCAATAAATAAAAAAAAACGAAATCACGAAAAACGAAAACACCAAAACACACACTTCCCCAACCGCCCACATTGGCCCAAACCCAGCAAATTTAACCATGGCCTTATCTTCCCTTAATGCCTTTTATTAAAGGCCAAAATCACCCGGCTTCCAACAAAAAAAAGCCCTCATAGGCCCTCCAGCGCCTAAAGCCTCATCATCCCGCTGTTAAGCAATCGTCTCCACGCGCGGTGCAGCACTCTCAGCCACCGGCGCTTGGGCCGCCACTGGCGCTTGCGGCTGCGGCTGCGCTGTTGCCGCCACCTTCAACGCATACTCCACACTCACCTGCCGCATTTGCGCAATGTTCTGCAAAATGTTCGTAAACGCATCGGGCGTGGCCAAATCCTGCTGGATATTCATCCCATAACTCCGCAGCGCCGTCATCATCGTCCAGCGGGGAAAACCCTCATTCCCCGTATTACGCAAATAGAGCCCTAAATTCTGCACTTGTTGCAACGCCTCGGCCCGGTTCATTCCGGTCAGGCCGTTGTCGGCTGCGGCCACGGCAGCAATCAGGCTGCTACGCTCGCGCTCATTCAGCCGGGTGCTCACGGCAATTTCCATTATAAGCGCCCGAGAATCCCCCGGCACCGCCACACCGCTGGCTTGGGCATAGCCCCCGCTCAGCTGGTTCAAAGCACGTATCTCCATCTCCGTCGTCCTGACTCTCTCATTCCTGCAACTCAGCCTCCCTTCCCTTTCCACAGAGAAGGCGCCTCAAACATTGCAGCCCTTTGCCATCCTGGCTGATTTTTATCCTACTCTCACCGAAGCGGTCTGACAACAACCCGTATACGCTAAACATACTTACCCCCACCCCCCTGCGTCTCCCCAACAACAAATATCAGTCATTTAACCGCAAACAAGCAGCATCGGCCGCAAAAAAGGCTGCCTAAAGCAGCCTCATTTCCTTACAGCCTTGCCTTACAAACGGGCAATATCAAAGCTCATATTCTCCAACCGCTTGGCAATATCGCCATAGCCGCGCTCAATCCGCTCAATATGCGTCAGGGTGCTGGTGCCTTCGGCCATGGCGGCGGCAATCACATAGGCCAGCCCGCCGCGCAGGTCGGGCACTTCCAGGGGCTCCGGCAGGGCGTGCAAGGGTGTCGCGCCCATAATCAGCGCACTGTGGGCGTGCCCCTTGTGCAAAAAGCGGCAGGGCTGGCCAATGCACTCGGTCGAAAGCTGTATCTTCGCCCCCATCCGGTTCAACGCAGCCGTATAGCCCAAACGGCTGTCATACACGGTTTCATGAATTACACTTATCCCCTCCGCCTGCGTCAGCAGCACCGCAAACGGCTGCTGCCAGTCGGTCGAGAACCCCGGGTACACATCCGTCTCCAGCATAATCGGGCTCAGCGTCCCGGCGCGGAAGAACCGGATACTCTGCGGCCCCACCAGTTCAAACCCGCCCCCCACCTTGCGGTAATAGGCCAAAAAGTTGTTCAGCGTGTCGGGTAATATCCCATGCAGCGTAATGTCCCCACTCGTGGCACACGCCAAACTGGCCCAGCTCGCCGCTTCAATGCGGTCGCCCAGGCATTCCATGGTAGTGCCCGTCAGGCTCTCCACCCCTTCCACGCGTATCTCACGGTTAGGCGAGAGGAATATCACCGCCCCCATCGCCCGCAGCATCGTAATCAGGCCCACAATTTCCGGCTCAATCGCGGCGTTGCTAATCACGCTGGTGCCGCGTGCCAGCACGGCCAGAAACAAACACGTCTCCGTCGCCCCCACACTCGGGTAATCCAACCTAAATTGGGTGCCTTTCAGCTTTTTCTTAATGCTGGCAGCCATGTGCTCACGGTCAACTTCCACCAGGCCACCAAAACTTTCCACGGCCGCTTCATGGAAGTCCAGCGCCCGCGTACCCAAATCGCACCCGTCAAGGCGCGGAATTTCCGCTTTGCCAAAGCGCTGCAACAGCACCGGCAACATCAAAATAGGTATCCGGTTGCTGCGGCTGTCGGGGGTGGTCACTTTGTGGGTGTTAATGCTGGTGGGGTCAATGCGCAGGGTTTTGCTGTCCAGCCATTCTACCTTGGCGCCCACGCTTTGCAGCAGGCCTACGGTAATATCCACGTCGCCAATCGGCGGCACGTTGGTCAGCACGGTTTCGGTGGTGCCAAGGCAGGCCGCCACCATGGCTTTGGTGGCAAAATTCTTGGCGCCGTAGCAGGTAATTTCCCCCACAATCGGCTTGCCGCCCGTTATCCTATACGCTTTTTGCATACAATTACCCTTTGACTATTTCCAGAGCCTAGGCCATATTTCCAGCACCCGCAACGCCATTTTAGGAGTTTCCAATGGCCACGCCCGACACCAATGCGTTTTCTAACGAAACCTACAAGCGCGTCGTCCTGCTCAGCGTCATCGGCGCGCTCGCCCTCACCCTCGGCAGCAAGCTGAGCCTCCCGTTCAACCCGGTGCCGATGACGTTGCAGCTGCTCGCCATGGGCCTCATCGTCACGTTCCTCCCCGGCCGCCTGGTCATCACCTCGCTGGTGCTCTGGCTCGCCGTCGGCTTCGTGGCTCCGGTGCACGCCATGCCCGGCCTCACCACCGTGCAGGTCATCAGTGGCCCCACCGGCGGCTATGTCCTCGGCATGACGTTCGCGGCATGCGCGTCGATCCTGATGATGACGGACGCCGGCAAGCTGCTGGTGATCCTGTTCATGACGTACTTCATCGGCCTCATCTGGCTCTGGGGGCATGTCCCGGCAAGCCAGTTGCTCGAATTCGGCTTCTTCCCTCTCATCACAGCCGATGCCTTCCAGATCGCCCTGGCACTGTTTTTGGGACTGAAGCTTTCGGAAGCCCGCGACCGCCTCCGCGCCTGGGCCTTCGGCCCGCCCGGCCGCTAAGGCGCCACACGATAAACCAAAGGCGGGGGCCCAACCCCCGCCTTCGGTGTTTCAGTAAAGCAAAAGCTACTGCATGCGCCGCTTCAGCGCTTCAATCTGTTCGGCAATTTCCAGTTTTTGGCGTTTAATCAGCTTCACGCCGTCCCAGTCCACCATCGGGCGGGCCGTGTGTGCCGCCAATTCCTCTTCCAGCGCGGCGTGGCGGGTCAGCAGCCGGGTTACAGCGGTTTTCTCCAACATTTCTGCGGGCAGCGGGTGGTTATTATGGTTCTGTCTTGCGTGAGCCATGGGCATCCTCCTTGGTTGGTGTCAGCACGGCATGCTGTAAGGGCAGTCTACGCCCCTCTCCGCATCCGTCCATGCGTTAACTTCACAACAACCTTATGCATTTGCGCCACAAAATCCCCTAACACTCCATGCTGCCAGTTATTTAGGCAACCTCCCACTCCGCAAACACAACTCAAAAAAAATCAGGCCCCACCCCAAATGTCTAACCTCTAACCTCTAACTTCTAACTTCTAAATCAAACAGCCTCAAAAACCTGCGTCTCCCAAGCCGCTGCCAACACTTTCCGGCACAAGCTGGCATCCACCGAGTGGTCAAACTGGCTAAAATCCGGGCTGGTGGCAAACGCCGCCGCAAAGGTGCCCATCGGCACAAAATGCACCTGCGGCGGCCTAAACGCTGCACTCCGGAACGAACTCCGATACCCCGCCGAGCGCAAATCCAACTCCGCATGCAACCGCTTGGCCACACTTTCCATCACCGCGCCGGGCAGCTCGGCCAGCGGGCGGCTCAGTTCCAGCACCCACAGGGGTTGGCGTTCGCTCAGCACGTGCCCCAGCAAGGCTTCCCGAATAAACACCCCCTGCCCGTTCAACGCACTGTTAATGTTCGCCAATGCTTCCAGCAGCGCCTCTTCGCGCACCGCTTCACCCAGGCCGTTCAGCTTCACTACCGGGCCTTTGGCCACCACTTGCAACGGCTCGGTGTTCATCACGCGCACCACCATGCCGGTCGAAACTCCCAGCAACCCCGCGCTGCTGCTCACCACCACGCAATACTCATGGCCCGCTTCTATTTGTCCCGCATAAAAGCGCCGATAACTCCGCGCAAACCGCCCCTCGGCATCAATATCCTCCACGGGCACAAACTCATAAAACATCTGTCCGGCGGTGTGCAGCGTCAACCGTTGCCGAATATTCACATCATCCTGCCACGCCTGCATGCCATTGGGCTGGTACAGCCATTGCATCCAGCGCACATTGGGCAAGCCGTGCAGCAAATACCCAAGCTCGGTGCGCTGCAACCCAATATCATAATGGTTCATCGCCAACACTTTCAGGTTGGGCAGCATTTCGCGCAGCGCCACAAAGCGGCCTGCCTGCTGGCTTACATACAAACAAAAATCAATCAACGTGCGCGGGTTGCTCACCAGCACATCCACGTTTTTGCCTTCGGCCTTCAGCACGTCTTGCATGGCATTAAACCACTGCCAGCGGCTGCCGCCACGCGGCAAGCTGGCATAGTGCGGCAGCGCCAGGCGCTTGTCCCAGGGCAGCTTAAACCCGCGCCCACTTTCCATTTCCACCAGGTCGTGCCATCCGCGCAGCGGCACCGGCAACGGCTGGCCTACCGCGGCTTCCAGCTTGTTCGCTTCCTGCTCAAACAGATAGAAAAAATTCCCCCGCGCCTGCACGCCCTGCTGCAACAGCCGCTTGCGTTGTATCTCCTCCACCGCCAGGTGGTCACGCAGCGCCGCATGCGCCACCGGCAGCGGCGTGCCGCGCCACAGGCTGGCGGCGGGCGGCTTACCTTTGCTTACTAAGTTCGAGCTCTGCAACACCTGCAAAGGCGCCAGCCCCTGCTGCGGCAGCATTTTGGCCAGGCTGTCCATAAACACACGCGGCCCCTGCACCGGCACCGCGCGGCAATAGCTCTGGTACAATATATCAAAGTCCTTAAAGCTCCCCAGCCGCCCCAACCCCAGTTGGTTAAACAAGCTGCACCCCACACCTGCCTTCAGCAGGCCGCGCAGGGCAGCTTGTTGGTGGGCAAGGGTCGGCGGCAGGCTCATGGGGTTAGCGGGCTCCCATCCATTCCACGTCGCAGTCGTCGCTCACGCGCAGCTGGCAGCCCAGGCGGCTGTTGGGGTGGGTGCGTGGCAGGGTATCCAGCATTAACTGTTCATCGGGTTTCATCGGCGCAAATGTACCACTGTTTACGCGCACGTGGCAGGTGGCGCACACTAAATTGCCACCACAATCACCAAATCCCATCTCTTCCAAACCGGCCAGGCTTGCCGCAATCAGCACGCTCAGGCCCGCACTAACCTGCACCTCATGGGTTTCCTGCTTATATCGTATCATCACACGCGGCACCTTATCCCCCTCGCCCCATGTTCTTGCCAGCCGCCTTAAACCCGCCTACTCTGGCCACCATGTTCACACATCCCTTCGCATACATCATGGTCGCCACCTTCGTGGCGGCGGTCGCCACCATGCTCATGGGCGTGGCGGGCATGTCCAATCCCGGCACTACCGGCGCCCCTGCCAACGGCAAAGGCACGTTTCTCATGGCCCTCCGTGTCGGCCTCTGCATTCTGCTGTTGATAGAAATCCTCATCTACATCGCCTACATCAAATAACTACTGCACAGCCGCTTTGGCTTTAGCCTGCGCCCCGGCTTTGCTCTTGCCTGCCGCACGTTCGCCCGCGCGGGTGGCTTTCCCCGCCTTTTTCAGCTTGGCCGCTTTTACCGAGCTCCGCACCGCCGTCACCACCTCACCCGCAGCCACCGGCACCTCAGCCGCAACAACCTCAAGCGCAGCCGCCGCATGTTTCGCCACTTCCAGCAACGGCAAAGCATCATCAAAATCATCCATGGTTTTGCCCGAATACGCCGCCGCCAACGCCCTCAAATCCGGCTGAGGCTTCGCAAACAACCACCCCTGCCCCGCGCCCACGCCCAGCTCTTTCAGCACTGCCAGTGTCGCGGTGTCTTCCACAAATTCGGCAATAGTGCCAATGCCCAGGCCGTCACACAGCTGCACCATGCTTTGCACAAACAGGCGGTCATCCGGGTCGCGCACCAGGTCTTTTACGTACTCACCGTCAATTTTCACTATGTCCACGTTCAGCACTTTCAGGTACCTAAAGCTCGTAAACCCGGTCCCAAAATCATCCAGCGCAAACCGGAACCCCATCGCCCGCAAACTATCAATAAACGCCCGAATCTCTTCAATATCGCGCATCTGGGCGGGGTCATGGATCGCCATCGTCTCCGTCACTTCAAAAATAATCCGCGCGGGGTCAATCCGATAATCCTCCATCAGCTGCCGCAGCTTGGGCACCACTGCCGGGTCGCCTAAAGTGCGGCTAGAAAGATTAATACTCACATCCACATTCACGCCCTCATCCATCAGCGCGCGCTGCGTAATAAACACGCGCTTCACCACCGCCAGGTCAAGCTGCTGAATCAACCCAAAGTGCTCCGCCGCATCAATATACAGCGCCGGGCTGGCCACTTTGCCATCTTCATCAAAAATACGCAGCAACGCTTCAAACAACGGGCGCTCGGTTTTGTGCGCGGGCAAAATCGCCTGGTAATACATCTGGAACTCATCATTCTCCAGGCAATACCGCAGCCTATCCACCCATTTCAGCTGGGCGCGCACACTGCCCACGGTCTCACTGGTGGCGTCGGTGGCATCCACAAACAGGCGGTTACGGCCCATGTCTTTGGCCCGATACATCGCAAGGTCGGCACTCATAATCAAGTGGTCGGCGCCACGGTCATCCTGCGGGTACTGCACCATCCCCACGCTCATCGTCACGGTCAGGCGGGTGCCGTTGTAATCCACGCCAAAGGCCTTAATGCGTTCAATCATGCGCTGCACTTTGGCCGCCGCACTGTCCACATCAATGTTGTGCATAATTATCGAAAATTCATCCCCGCCCCGCCGCGCCACAATATCGGTGCTGCGCACGCTGTCGCGCAAAATATCCGCCACTCCCAGCAAAATCCGGTCACCAGCCTCGTGGCCGTGGGTGTCGTTCACTTCCTTAAAGCGGTCAAGGTCAATAAACAGCACCGCCCCGCTGGTGCCATGGCGCCGCGCCAGCACCACCGCCCGCTCCAGCTCTTCTTTAAAACGCGCACCGTTCAGCAACCCGGTCAGGTGGTCGGTGGTCGCCAGCCTAAACACATGCTCGCGTTCCACTTTGCTCGATGTCACATTGCTCGCCGCCCCCCGGTACCCCACAAATTCCTGCATCACATCAAACACCGGCATGCCAGAAAGCCGCA
Organism: Proteobacteria bacterium UBA6156; assembly: GCA_002422365.1. GTDB lineage: Bacteria > Pseudomonadota > Alphaproteobacteria > UBA2136 > UBA6156 > UBA6156. The sequence goes on along the minus strand of DIUO01000031.1, from coordinate 40,665 downwards.
AACACACCCGGTCGCCATTCTTGCTCTTCGTCCACAGCTCCAGCTCGCGGTAGGGCTGGTGGCGCTCCACACGGTTTTGCACCAGCTCGCGGCCGCTGTCGTCGTCGCTGGCATACAGCACGTTCATCTGGTTTTGGCCAATCAGCTCTTCGGGCTCATACCCCAGCACGTTGGTCACGCCGGGGCTCACATACCTAAACACCCCTGCCACATCCGTTTCCCACAGCCAGTCGGCACTGCTGCCTGCAAAATCCTTAAACCGCTGTTCGTTGCGCGCCAGCTCATCCAGCATCTTGCGGCGCTGGCTAATGTCACGCGCGTGCAGCACCACGCTGCGCACCACCCAGTCGCTGTCCGGCAGCCCTTTGGCCACCAGCTCCACATCCACCCAACCGCCCCCCACGTGGGGGAATTTCATATTCGCCTCCACAGTCCCCCCCTGCGCCACCACGCGGCGCAAAATATCCGCCAGCTCTTCGCGGTTGCGGGGGTGCACCCATTCGGGCAGGCGCACGTCGCGCAATTCTTCTTTGCCAAAGCCAAGCACTCGGGTAAACGCCGCGTTCAAATAATCCATGCGCCCGTCGGCGTTGCAAATGCAAATCAGATCATAGGCATTGTCGGCCATCACCCTAAAGCGGCGGCTCACATCTTCCAGCCTCCGCGTGCGGTGCTCTACGGCCAGGTTCAGCTTGCGCCGCAGCTCGCGCCCGGCCCACCACCAGCCCACCACCAGCGCCAGCAGGCTTGCACCCACGGCCATGGCGGCCATCGGCAGCCACCATATCCCCATCAGGGTTGCCCAAAATTGGTGCAGCAGCTCACGCATTAAGCAACCCTCTTGCACATGCGCCACAGGGGGTCTAAGGTTCGTGCATGGATATCCGCATCGCATCGTACAACGCCGGCACCGCCCGCCCCGTCAACGTCTCCACGTTCAGCAAGGCTGGCAGCCCCATGGCCACCGCTTATGTGCAGAACGCCGCCCAAAGCGGCCCGGTCACGGCGGTAGAAAGCATCAGCGCAGCCCGCACCACCCCAAGCAGCCAGGTGGCCAACGGCGGCGGCTATACCGACAGCGTGCGCGGCAGCATCATCAACATTCTGGCTTAGGCTCTTCAAGGGCAGCACGCTGTTCTTTTCCCAATAATTATTCTCTGCGTCACCGATCAGCGGAAGCTGTTCACTGCTCACTAAACTATGCCATCTGGCGCCAAGCCGCTAGGTCGGCGGCCCGCAACTTAACCACCAGTGTCCATGTTTCGTTGTCGAGGTGTTGTTCCATAACATCGCCATGCGCATGCAGCCACGCCAGGCGGCGCCCGTCGCTGGCGTGCACCTGCACGGTCGCGGTTTCCCAATCGGCTTGCAGGCGCTGGCGCAGCACTTCCAGCAGCTCGGCCACACCTTGCCCGTTGGCGGCGGCCACGGCCACGCCACCTTTGGGCACCAGCGCGCCGGGCACTTTATCCAGCTTGTTATAAACCTCAATCATGCGCTTGTCGGCGGCGCCTATCTGCGCCAGCACGTTGCGCACGTCGGCGGCTTGGGCGTCCATTTCCGGGCTGCTCAGGTCGTGCACATGCAGCAGCACATCGGCCATCACCACTTCTTCCAGGGTCGCCTTAAAGGCTTCCACCAGCTCATGCGGCAGGTCGGCAATAAACCCCACCGTATCCACCAGCACCACATCCAGCCCGCCGGGCAGCTCCAGCCTGCGCATCAGCGGGTCAAGGGTCGCAAACAGCGCATCCGCCATCAGGGTGCCCGCATCCACCATTTTATTAAACAGCGTGCTTTTCCCCGCGTTCGTATATCCCACCAGCGCCACGGTGGGCACATCCGCCTTCTGCCGCGCCATCCGTTGCAGCCCGCGCGTTTGCTCCACATCGCGTAATTCCCCACGCACTTTAGCCAAACGGGTTTTCAGCATGCGCTTGTCCAGCTCCAGCTGGCGCTCACCAGGGCCCCCGGTTTTGCCCATGCCGCCGCGCTGGCGCTCCAAGTGGCTCCACAGGCGCACCAACCGGCTTTGTTGGTAAACCAACTGCGCCACTTCCACCTGCAATTGCCCGGCGCGCGTCCGCGCCCGCGCCGCAAAAATATCCAAAATCACGCCTGTGCGGTCCACCACTTTGCATGCCAGCTGCACTTCCAGCTCGCGCTGTTGGCGGGGGCTCAGGCTTGCATCCACAAACACCACCTCCAACTTCTGCTCTGCCACCACGGCAGCCAAGCGCTCCACCACGCCACCCCCCAGCAGGGTGGCGGGGTTAATTTTCGAAAGCGTCACACTCTCGCTATAAACCACATCAATATCCAGCGCCTGCGCCAGGTTTATGGCTTCCGCCAACCGCTCGTCCTGGGTGCGCACGCCCCGGGGCTGTAACGGCAGGGCATGGTCGTCGCGGGCATACCCACGCGGAAAATCCACCCCAACCACAGCCCCCTTCGGCGCAGCAGCAATCCGTTCAATCGTTGCAGGCATCCGCAAAACTCCCCTTACTAATTCAATTACTCACTAAAAAAAATCCGTGGGCAAACCACCCACGGCACAATATCAGAATTCAAAATGCCTGGCACTTCAATCTCACCGCCAAACACGAAACACTAAATACGAAACACTAAACACCAAGCACTATTCGCCGCCCATCAAATCATAAATGCTAAACGCATCCTGCGGCATCACAGTCGCAATGGCGTGCTTGAATATCAATTGCGTCACCCCATCGCGGGCCAGCGTCAGAGCATCGGCGTCCACGTAGGTGATATTCCCGGAAAGTTTAACCCCATTGGTTAAAAACACCGTCACAGGCGCATGGCCTTTGGCCAGGTGCGCCAAAAAGGCCTCCTGCAAATTCTTCACACCTTTAGCAGCCATGGTGGGGGTCTCCCGCTTTTTTATTATTCTTTTTATGTGCGTTCCGCCCATTTGGGGTCGGTACTGTTTTGTTAACGCCTATGCTAATGCAATTCCTGCCCCTTACCAAACACCTTTTGCATCATTTCCAAGCACACAACGCGCAGGCGTGGCAACATGGGCACACTTTGGCCACCAACTGGCGCTTGGCGGCCACATGCGGCTTGGCCATGCCCAAGGCAGCCGCTAGTCTGGGGGAATGACAACCCACCCCACCGCCGAAACCCCGCACCAAACCCGCACCGCCCTCTTTGTCGCCGCACTGGGTGTGGTGTTCGGAGACATCGGCACCAGCCCCCTCTATACAATGAGAGAAGCCTTCCACGCCGCAGGGTTAGATGTAAACCCCCTCAACGTCTACGGCATCCTTTCCGCCATCGCCTGGTCACTCATCTTGGTCGTCACCATCAAATACGTCAGTATTGTCATGCGGGCCGACAACCGCGGCGAAGGCGGCATCCTCGCCCTCACCGCCCTGGCAATCGACCAATTCGCCACCCCCCGCCAGCGCATGCGCGTGCTCATGCTGGGGCTGGTCGGCGGGGCTTTGTTTTATGGCGATGCCCTCATCACCCCCAGCATCTCCGTCATCAGCGCCATGGAAGGCCTGCAGCTCGCCGTCCCCGCCTTCAATGGCTACGTGGTGCCTTTGTCGGTGCTTATCCTCAGCCTGCTGTTCAGCTTGCAACGCTTCGGCACGCACAAGGTCGGCGCGCTGTTTGGCCCCATCATGCTGGTGTGGTTTTCGGTTATCGCCATGCTGGGTCTCAACCAGCTCATCCAGGCGCCGCAGGTGCTTGCGGCGCTCAATCCGGTGCACGCCCTTCACTTTGCCGCCGCTCAACCGTTTATGGCATTCCTCACCATGGGCGCGGTGGTGCTGGCCGTCACGGGCGGAGAAGCCCTCTACGCCGACATGGGCCACCTCGGCCGCAAGCCTATCCAAAAGGCCTGGATCCTCCTCGTCGGGCCCGCCCTCATGCTCAACTACTTCGGCCAGGGCGCCCTGCTGCTGCAAAACGAAAGCAACCTCCTCAACCCCTTCTTCCTCATGGTGCCAGAAGCCCTCCTCTACCCCATGGTCGCCCTCACCACCGTCGCCACCGTCATCGCCTCGCAGGCGGTCATCAGCGGCGCCTACAGCGTCACGCATCAGGCCATCCAATTGGGCTACTTGCCGCGCATGCAGGTGGTTCACACCAACATCCACAACGCCGGGCAAATCTACCTGCCGTTCCTTAACTACCTCATGCTGGTGGCGGTGCTGTTGCTGGTCATTAGTTTTCAGTCGTCCACCAACCTCGCCGGCGCCTACGGCATCGCGGTCACGGGCACTATGCTGATGACCACCCTCCTCGCCACCACCGTCCTGCTCAACCGCAACCGCTGGCACCCGCTGCTGGTGGCGCTGTTTTTGGGCACGTTTCTTACTATAGATACACTTTTTTTCACCGCCAATCTCCACAAAATCCCCTCCGGCGGCTGGTTCCCCCTGGCTTTGGGCAGCGCCATCTTTTTTGTCATGTATGTGTGGGTAAAGGGCCGAGAAGCCAGCCAAACCATCGTCTCCAGCCACACCCCGCCGCTAGAGGACTTCATCGCCAACATCAACCCCACCCTGCCGCACGTGCGGCGCACCGCGGTGTTTTTAACGTCCGACCTCAACCACGCACCCCCCGCCCTCATCTACAACCTCAACCACAACGCGGTGCTGCACGCACAAATCATCATTCTTAAAATCTCCCGCGCCCGCATCCCGCGCTACCCCTCGTCCGAGCGTTTCAGCGTGCGCCACTACCCCCACAACATCACCACCGTGCAAGCCACCTATGGCTTTCTCGAGCGTCCCAACGTCCCTCACCTGCTCAACCACAGCCTCAGCCAGCATGGCCTCACCGTGCGCCACCCGGAGTCCCTCAGCTACTTCCTCAGCACCCACACCTACATCCCGTCGCCAGATACCGCACTCAACCCGCTGCAAGAGAAAATCTTCATCCTGATGGACAAACTCTCCCAATCGGCGGTCAGCTACTTCCACCTCCCCCGCCACCAGGTCATAGAAATCGGCAACCACATCGAAATCTAACCCAATCCGCCCCTCCCACCTTGTGTTAATCCCTAACACATGCTATTCAGCAAACGCATCACCCGAGGCTTGCCTCATATTCCTGTCCATTTCAAAACGAGGAAACTTGTATGTCCTTCAATGCCGACCACCTCCTTGCCGCTCGTGGCATCAGCTACGCAGGCCTCATTCCGGGCAATCCGGATCACGAGGCCGAAGCCGAAGCCATCATCCGGCAGGTTATGCCGGAAGACCTCGGCGAAGCCTACGACCGGCTCGTCCATTTGGCACGCCAGATGCAGGGCAGCGACGGTCCCGTCGACGACTGCCTGCACTGCTGGATCGGGGGAACCGGCTCGGGCCCGACCCGCTTCGATCCCTACACCGGCAAGCGCGGCTTCATGGCGTCAGATGCCGAAGCCCCACACCCCCTGCTGCTGAGCATGCGCCGCATCGCCATGTTCGATGTGCCACGCAGGCTCTTCGCCGAAGATCACGGCATCTGGGTCTACTGGCTCTTCAACGGCGTATTCGTCTTGTCTCCCACCGAGCAGGTCGACCTCGACTGGGCGTTTCGCCGTCATGCCTTCCGTTTGGAATGGGGCCTCACCGGCACCATGCCGAAAGCCGAACGCACGAACGACGACGCCCGCGCCTACGTCTATCAGCACCTCAGTCTCAATGCGGCCGAGGGTCTGGAACGTATCCGCGACGGCCTCACGCGCGAGCACCCGCTCGGCATCGACAACATCCCCGTCCAGGGGCCGTTGTTCGAACCGGCAAGCGCATGGTTCGGCTCCCTCACCGGCACCGAGCTCCTGCGTCAGGAACTCGGTCTCGGAGAGCGGTTGATCACCTACAATTGTGGGGGCTGCGGCGCGCCTGCAATTCCGCTCGACCCGTCGCAGAAGCCCAAGCCAAGCTCGGTACTCCAACTCCAGAACCAGTCGCCTGATCGCCGCGACTGTTAACGATCATCACGAACCGGAGGGGCGCCCGTCGCCCCTCCCCCCATTCACTTCAAAGCAAAGTTCATACTGTGCACCAACCCACCTTCACCTTCCTCCAAATCTTAGCCCCGGTTGTTACCAGTGTCTGGGATGAATGCCTCCATTGCACTGTCGCAGGCAGTGGCAACTTAGCCAAAGCTGCAGGCATTAGCACCGATACGTTTCCTCGCAGCCAGCACGAAGACATTCTCGATAATCTCTACGAAACAGCCACGACCCCAGAATTATTCCAAAAAGCCGTACAAACCACAGGTCTCCATCTCTACTGGCTCTTCAACCAGGTTTACCTCATCAGCCCAACGCCAGAATACGATATCCACCATGCCATCCAACGCATGGCCTGCCGGGTAGAATGGGGAGAACTCTGGAAAATCAGTCGCTGCGACGAACCAGCTCTCAAATCATATCCAGAGGCACTCGCCTTCCTGCAAAGCCGCTTGCCCTCTCACCCGGGTTGGGAAAAATCAGCGCTCTACCCACATTTCGTCAATCCATGCTAAACTAGTTCCATGCCCTGTCCTAACCACGCCACCTGCCAAACCAACGCCATGGCGCAAGCCGAGTCCTTCTGCGCCGCCAACAATCTCCGCCTCACCGACACCCGCCGCGCCGTCCTCAGCATCATTTGGCAAAGCCACCAGGCGCTCACGGCGCATCAAATCATGGATGCCCTCGGCAACACCCAACCGCCCATCACCTACCGCGCCCTTCAGTTTTTGCAAGGCGCAGGCCTCATCCACCATATCGCCAGCATGGGCGCCTACATCGGCTGCCCACATGTCGGAGAAGACCACACCGGCCAACTCGTCATCTGCAAACATTGCCGCACGGTAACCGAACTCCACACCCCGCTCGAGAAACTCCACACCGCCGCCAGCGCCCACGGCTTCCGGGTGGAGTCCTCACACATCGAGCTCCTCGGCACCTGCCAAACCTGCCAAACCACCCTTAATTCCTAACTCCTAAGTCCCATCTCCCAGTTACCAAGCCCACTCTCCGGCGCCTCCACCCGCATCACCACACCCTTCACCTGCAAGGCAAGCTGCAAGTGCTCCAGCGCCTTCTGCACACGCCGCCAGGCCGTTTTTCTGTGGCATTTGGCCAGCACACTCAGCTGGTCATAACTGTAACGGTAGCTGAGCCGCACCCGCACCCCTTGCCGCCGCAACCGCTCCTGAATCTCCAATGCCACGCGCAAGCGCATCTCATCGGCCCAGTCTCCCATGCTCCATTGGCGCAGCAGCAGGGCGTCGGCACTGTCCAGCCCGGCCAACGCTTCCATAATATCCAGCGCCAGCCCCAGCCGCTCATCCGGGTCGGTCGGTATCAGCATATTGCGGGCCAGGCCCCACTGGCGCTCCACGTCTTCCGCTTCCTGCACCAGCTCGCGCCACAGGCTGCTGTTGCGCGGCAGGCGGCGGCGGCGCAGCACTTCCACGGCCCAGTGCAGGGCAGCCTCGGCGGTGTCAAACACAGCGGTTTCATAACAGGTCATGGGGGTATCCTTTCTCGGGTTGCTCGTATACCCAGCGTATGCATAAAATCTGTCACTCGTAATACAAGACTGACAACCTCCACCCACCACCAACGTCATTTCAGCAACATAGCCCAATAAAAAAGGCCCCTCACCCGGGGCTTTATCATTCATCATACAACATACACTGGCGCTAAAAGCCCTATATCGGCTCTATAAATACCGCCGTGCCCTGCGCCGCCACCAACAACATGGTTTTGTCGCCGCCACTAATTTCGCCGTAATCCAAATCAATGCCAATCACCGCATTGCAGCCCTCCGCCACCGCCTGCTCCTGCATTTCCTGCAGCACCAGCTCGCGGGCATCTTTCAAGGCTTCCTGAAACGCCCCACTCCGGCCCCCCACCACATCGCGCACCTTCGCAAAAAAGTCCCGGAACAAGTTCGTGCCCATCACCACTTCGCTGGCCACCAGCGGGCCGTATTTGCGTATGCGGTAACCTTCCACGCTGTTGGTGGTAATCATCAGCATGGCGGGCGCTCCGTATTAACCCTGAATTTTCGCTTTGCCGGTGCGGGCTTCGGGCGCCTGCTCCAGCATATCCAGGCCCATGTCGGCCAAAAAGTCTTCGGCATAGCCGCCAAAAAAGGCTTCACCGGTTTCGGCTTCGGCCACAAAGTCTTCCACTTTAATCACAGCGCCATCAGCCGCAAATTCCGGCTGTACGGGTAAAATCATCGATGCAAACAGCTTGTCGTACATCTCGCGGCTCCTTTTGTTTGTTAACATCATGCTACGGAAAGCCCCTTTCCGCGTCAACACATGGTCATTAATAGGTGCGTGTTCCTTAGGCCACAACCCCCCTGCCCGCAGTTTTGTGTAAAAATTACCCCTGCACCGTAATTTCCTGCGTGGCAAAGCGCCAGGCGTTTTTCCCGCCCTGCTTGGCGGCATACATCGCGGCATCCGCTTTGCGCACCAGGTCGGCGCCTTGGGTGCCGTCCTGCGGGTAAAGCGCAATCCCAATACTGGTTCCCACTTTATCGGCAATTTTACCATTCAAATCATAGGGGGCGCGTATCGTATTCAGCACTTTTTCGGCCACTTGCTCGGCGTCGGCACGGTCTCTTATAGAAAGGATGATCGTAAACTCATCCCCCCCCAGCCGCGCCACAGTGTCGGTGGTGCGCACGCAGCCCTTCAGGCGGTCGGCCACCTGCTTCAGCAGCAAGTCCCCGGCGTCATGGCCCAACTGGTCGTTCACGGCCTTAAAACCATCCAGGTCTAAAAAGAACAACGCTACCTTGCCCAATTGCCGGTAAGCCTGCGCCAAATTCATATTCAGGCGGTCATTAAACAGCTGGCGGTTGGGCAACCCGGTCAGGGCGTCACTATAAGCCAGCGCATTTTCGCGCTCTTCGGCCTGTGCCACTTGCTGCTTCAGGCGGGTGTGCTCGGTGGTGTCCAGCACCGTAAAAATATAGCCTCCGGGGCGCCCGGCCGCATCGGCCCATGGCCGTATGTGCCAGCTCAGCAGCATTTCGCGCCCTTTCACGGTGCGGCGCTCGTCGTCGCGGCCCACACGCTTGCCTTCCTGCAACTGCGGCTCAATCACACGCCGGTCGGCAGGGAAATCCGGCACCTTCACCCGATGGTCACTCCCAATCAGCCCCTCATGGGGGTCAAGCCCCATTACGTCGCTCCATTTGCGGCTTACATATAAATAAGTCCAGTTCATGTCCAGCACCGCCACCGGGCGTACGCTGTCTTCCACCAATTGGCGCACCAGGCGTTCGCTGCTGCGCATAAAGGCGTCGTCACGGTAACGGTGGGTCACATCGCGCAGCACCAGCGCCACGTCGTCCCCTAACGGGAAAATCCACACCAGAAAATGCTGCCCCACCTGCTGCAAATGCACTTCGCCGTTGGTCACTAAGCCCTGCATCAGCGCATCACGCACCGGCGCCGTCAGGGTGCTCAGGTCGGCGGCATTGGCCACCACGTCCGAGAGCGGCTTCCCCTCCAAACTATCCCCCACTCCCGGCGTAAACCGCCGCGCCAAATCCACCGCCGCGCGGTTCCAGCGGCGTATGCCACCGCCACGGTCAACCACCAACCACACTTCGGCACTGTGTTCAAACAACTGGTCAAACTTGCTGTTCAGGCCGTCCCAGCGGCCGCCATAAAGCTCGGCATTGGTGCGTGCTTCGGTCAAGGCGTGCTCCAGCAGATGAATACGCTCCAAATACACCGCCATCTCGCTGCTATCCACTTCGCGGTTCATCAGCACCAGCGTCAGCAACAGCCCGCCCAGGGGTATAAACCACAGCACCCACATATTCATCAGCATAAAGGCGGCAAAGCCCAATTGCCGGGTCAGCGCACTCACAAAGCCACCCCCACTCGGCTGGTCTTGCCAATAACGTATGCCCAGCCCACTGGCATCCGGCATGGGCATTTGTTGCAGCATCACTGTCACCAGCAACAGCACCACCAGGGTGCCGGTAAATCCGAGTAAGCCTACAACAATCTTGCGCAGCACGTCTTAGCTCCGCAGCAATTTCAGCGCCGGGCGCTGCAGCAGGTTAAAGGCCGGCACGCGCAACCACAAAGTGGCTACAGCGGCCAGCAAAAACAGAGCCATACGGCCATGTAAATAGAAATGAGGCACAAAATCCATCCAGCAAACCTTGCATTGTTGGCCCCAATGCTAGAGTATCCCACCCAACCACTCAATCAGGAAAAAGCCATGCCGCAGCTCATCCGCTCCGTTTTCGTTACCCTCTGTCTGTTTGCTGCCACGCTCGGGTTGCCCGCACCCGTGGCCGCCCAAAGCTCCACACCAGGCACCAGCGCCTGGGCCACGGCCACCAGCCAGCACGACGACCCCGTCATCACCACCCGCCTCAGCGCCAGCCACGCGCAGGTCACGCCGGGCCAAACCATCCAGCTCGCCTGGCAGTTTAAACTCGAGCCCCACTGGCACATCTACTGGCGCAATGCCGGAGACTCCGGCCTCCCGCCCCAGCTCACCCCCAACCTGCCCGGCAACCCGGAGCCTCTCGCCCTCACCTTCCCCACCCCGCAGGTCATCAGCATCCCGCCACTCACGAACTACGGATACGAAAACACCGTCACCTTCACCACCAACTTCACCCTGCCCAGCGGCCTGGCCCAGGGCCTGAACGTCCTGCCCTTCACCGCCAGCTTCCTCTATTGCAAAGATGTCTGCATGCCCGGCCGGGCCGAGCTCACGCTCCCCCTCACCGTCGCCGCCCGCGCCCAAACCAACCCAGAGTTCAAACCCGCCACCAACCTCCCCCAACCCCTACCAGAAAGGGCCATAAGCGCCGAAACCACCGGCGCCACCATCCAGCTCACGCTGCCGCTCAACCTCGCCAGCCAGTCGGTGCGTTTTCTCCCGAACGAAGACGGCATCATCAACGACTCCGCCCCCCAAAGCCTCACCGGCAACACCCTGTCCATTCAGCTGGACGAACAAACCGTAACCCCGCCCACCACCCTCAGCGGCCTGTTGCTGGTCAACGGCCAGGGCTTCAGCTTCAGCACGCCCCTTCTCTCCGGCGTCAGCGCGGCGGTCTCGCCCACCGCGCCGGGTGCGGCAACTGGTGGCACAGCTTCATCCCCATCGCTCTCGCTGCTGGGGGCGCTTGTTTTTGCGTTTATAGCCGGGCTTATGCTTAACCTTATGCCCTGCGTCCTGCCGGTTCTGTCGCTCAAGCTGCTCAGCCTGGTGCAGCACCACCATGGCGCCGGGCGCACACGCCACACGCTGGCCTATGCGCTGGGCGTGCTGGGCAGCTTCTGGGCCTTTGCCGTCCTCATCGCCGTGCTCAAGCAGGCAGGCGCGCAGGTCGGCTGGGGCTTCCATCTGCAAAACCCGGTCATGGTCGCCGCCCTGGTGTTCCTCATGGTCGCCGTCGCCTTCAACTTTTTTGGCGTGTTCGAGCTCGGCCAAACCCTCACCCGCCTCGCCACCCCCACAACCAAACCCAAGGCCAAAGCCCTCAAGGCGGGTGCCGCGCAGGCCGAAACCATCAAGCACTCCCTCGGCGCCAGCTTCGCCACTGGCGTGCTGGCGGTGCTGGTCGCCACCCCCTGCACCGTGCCCTTCATGGGCGGCGCCATGGCCTTCGCCCTCACCCAAACGTTATTAGAAAGCCTCCTCGTCTTCACCACCCTCGGCCTCGGCATGGCACTGCCGTTCCTGGTCGCCATCCCCTTCCCGCAGGTGTTCCGCTGGCTCCCCCGCCCGGGCAACTGGATGCTCACCTTCCGCCACGCCCTCGGCTGGCCCATGCTCGCCACCGCCTTGTGGCTGGCCTATGTGTTCACCAGCCAAACCGGGCAGGCAGGGCTGTTCCTCATGCTCACCGCGTTGCTGGTCTTCACCTTCACGCTGTGGCTGCTGGGGGCCCGGCCCTCCCGCCTCACCGCCGTGTTGCCCTTGGCCATTCTGGCGGGCAGCCTGTTCCTGTTTGCTACCGCCCTCAACCGCCCGCACAACGTGCTGTGGCAGCCCTGGTCGGCCACGGCGGTCGAGCAAGCGCTCCAAACCGGCAACCCCGTCTTTGTCGACTTCACCGCCGACTGGTGCATCACCTGCAAAGTGACTGAAGCCACAGTCCTGAACACCGACAGCGTCCAAACCCTCTTCCGCCAAACCAACACCGCCATTTTCCGTGCCGACTGGACCAACCAGAACCCGGAGATCAGCGCCGAACTCGCCCGCCACAACCGCCGTGGCGTGCCGCTCTACCTGCTCTACCTGCCCGGCCAACCCGTCCAGGTGCTCCCCCAGCTCCTCACTCCCGGCCTGCTGAAAGACAAACTCGAAACCGTCCCCCCACCAACCTCAAAAAACTAAAAACAAAACAAAAACACCAAACACTAAAACACTAAATCCCCCACCTTAACCCCCCTCCGCGCAGCCCACCCGGCATTCATCTCCAGCACCTTATCCACCGGCTGGCCAGAAGGTAACGCACTCTCATCCAGCGGCACCCCCTGCACAATCCGCACAATCCGCCGCCCATCAATAAACAGCAAATCCAGTGGAATATACGTATTCCGCATCCAAAAACTCCGCTCCGCCTTCTCCGGCCACACAAACAGCATGCCTTCATCTTCCGGCATGGCACGCACAAACATCAGCCCCTTGGCCCGCTCGTCATCGTCGTCGGCCACTTGGGCCTGCACCTTCACAGTCCCCACTTGCAGCGCCACACGCGGCAGGTCTTGGGGTTGGCCTTGCGATATCTCGGGCGGCAGCTTGGGCGGCCCATCCTGCGCCTCCCCACACCCTGCCAGCAGCACCAGGGCCACACACAGCATCCCCAATCTCATCGTGCACCCTCCGCCGGGCTTTCCGTAATCCCGCGCCAAATGTCCTTCACCAGGCCCGGCGTAATCACACTCAGCGGGCGCACGTTCACCTGTGGGTCGGCGGTGCTACCCTTAATCTTAAAGTCCGCCACCACCACACCATCCTGGCTACCGGTCAGCAGCGTGCCCAGCAACGGTATCTTGCTCACCAAACGGTTAAGCGGAATCCCCGGCGCCAACTTCCCATCAATGTTCAGCATATGCTGCTGTTGGTCATAGGTGCCGGTCAGGCGCATATCCATGCTCGGCCCTTCCAGGCTGGCATTGTCCAAATACCACACTGGCCCATCCACCCGCAGCGGCAGCGTCGCCTGCTTAAACATCGTGCTGCTGCTGCCAGAAAGCAACTGCTCCAAGCTCAACAAACTCAATATCTGCACCAAAAGCGAAGGGTTATCCAACGTAAACTCCTCAATCCGCACCACACCCCCACCCACGGTCGGGCTGTCATAATTCATCTCCCCCTGCAAACGCCCCCCTTCCAGAGAATGATAAACCCCCAGCGCTTTCAGCGTCCGCCCCAAATCCGCCACCGCCACCGTCATGCGGCTGCGGTCAGGCTGGCCGGGCAGCGGCTTGCGCTCCAGGGCCACGGGCGTACCCTCCACAGTGGCGTTCAGCTTTTGCACGGCCCAGTCACCGTTTTTCAGCAAAATCACCGCACTCATCCCGTCCAGCGTGCCGTTTTTCACCAGCACACGGTCAATGTCCGCCTTTATTCGCAAATTCTCCACCAAAGGCTCCGCCCCGCCCTCCCGCTGCAACACATCCAAGCCAGAAAGATCCAACACCGCCCCCTTCAGCACCAGCACCTCATCCGCCAGCGTCAGGCTCAGGCGGCTACGCCCCAGCACCACATTGGGCACGTTCAGGCGGCCGGGCCCGCCGCTGCCTTGCAGGCTAATGCCCTCCCCTTTCACATCCAGGCTGGCCACATCGGGCACTCGCCCTTCACTCAATGTTCCTTTCACGGCCACATCCAGCGGCTTGCCCAGGGGCTTGGCGTAGCCCACGGCAGGTATCATCGCCACCGCCCCACGCCCATCGGCTTGGGCATCAAATTCCCATGTCTTGTCGGCCCGCTGCCGCGCCTCCAGCGTTACCCCCACCGGGCCATCCACATCCAGGGCCTCGGTGTCGGCCCTTTGCACCAGCCAGCTCCCGGCCACTCGGCCTTCGGCCCGCAGCGCCATCAGGCTGGGCTCATGGGGCTGAATACCCATACTCCAGTCCACCGCCATCGGCAGCCCATCCAGCTGCCCTTGCGTCACCACACGCAGGCGCTTGGCGGCATCCAGCGTAAACTCCGCCTTATCGCCCGTAAAATCGAGCCCCTGCAACGGCGCATACCCCCGCAAACTCACATCGTCCACCGTCCCGCTCACCAGCACGGTGCTGCTGGCAAAGGTCGTCGGCTGGCCCCGTCCCAGCGGCACGGTTACCGCAAAGGCACTGCGCTGCGTGCCGCCAAGGCCCCGCGGCAAATCATCCGCCAACCCGTCCAGCTTGCTTAGCTCAGCCATCACCTCGGCGGCAGGCCCTTGCAGCTTGCTGCTCACAAAAATCTCCGTCGGCACCACATCAAATATATGGCTCAACCTGAACACCACATCGCGCGCCACCTGCGTCCCAATGCGCCCTTCCGGCGCGGTAATTTCCAGCGTTTGGCCGCGCCATTGCATGCGGCCTTCGGGCATTTCAGCTGGGGCCATCGGGTCCAAATACCGCACTTTCCCCCCCGTAAACGCCGCATCCACCTCCAGCACACCGCAGGCATCGGCACAATGCGGCAGCTCGTGGGGGTCACCCCGGTAGCGCGCCACCAGGTTGGCATACTCGCCCCCCATAATATGCGGCCGCAACCATTCCAACGCCTTGGCAAAGCCACGCATTTGGTCGGGGAAGAAATCAAACACCCCCTGCACATCACCTTCCGGGCTCACCAAACTCACATCCACCAGCATCGGCCCGCCCTGCAATCCGGTTAGGGTGCCAGAAGCCGCCACCAAAGCCCCCCGCCCCGTCACCAACCGCAAATCCCTCACCAGCAGCACATCAGTCCCGCTCACTCCGGCCACGGGCGGCACATAACTTGCGGTCACATCCAGCTTTTTAAAATCCAACGGAGCCCCATAAGCCTTCCCCGGCTGCACCTTCACATCGGTCAGGCCAAGCGACACCCAAGGCCGCTCCAGCTTATTATCCTCCAGCAAGCGTGTACCAATTTCCACTTGCCCCTGGGCTTGCAGCAAATCCTTAAACTGGGGCGGAAAATAATCCGTCACCATCCGCGCATCGGCATGGTCAAGGCGGCCTTGCAGCACCATGTAGGGCGCGCGCGCGCCGTGCTCAAACCTCACCAGCACCGGCACATTGTCCAACGTTTTGGTGGCATCATCGTCGCCATAAAGCCGCCGCACAAAGGCGCTCACCGTCCCTTTTTCGCCATCATCCGGGTAGCGGCTCATTGCCATCCTGCCATTTTCCAGCACCCATTCGGCGTTCTGCACGTCGTCGCGCACCAGCAGGTTCAGGTTTGTCACTTGCACTTTTTTCAGGCGGCCCCAGGCATCGCCCCAGCCTAAGCTGTTCAACCAATTCACCACACCGGGGGGCCGCTTGCCGCCGTTATTTTCAAATTCAAACCCGGCCACACTCATGCCGTCGGCCTCCCGCACCACACGCAGCGTCGCGCCTTGCGCAGTTATGTCTTTGGGTGCCAGCTTCAGCGCCAGCAGCTGAGTCGTTGCAAACTTAACAGCAATATTTTCCACAAACACGCCCAGACTGCCATCCGGCCCGCTCACTCCCAATCCGCTTATCCGCAGCACTGGCCCGTCATCAAAAAACAACTCCGCCTTTTCAGCCTGCAAAGCAATGCCTTGGGGCAACAAATACGCCTGCACCTGCGGCAAGCGGGCAGTCAAATCCAGCGGGTGAACCCGCGTATATTCCTTGGCCGCCCACACAAACAGCGCCACAACGGCCAGCACCAGCACAGCCAGCGTGCCGCCGCTCAAGCCGCCCCACACCACTGCCCTGCGCTTCCAAACCACCTGGTGCACGTTCCTTATCGGTTCAACAAATTCGGCAACACCCGTTAAGCCTGCCGGGTATTCCCAACCTTGGCAGCAAGCGCCGCCTGTATAAAGCCATCAATATCACCATCTAACACCGCAGCGGTATTACTCGTTTCCTCTCCGGTGCGTAAATCTTTTACCATCTGGTAGGGTTGCAACACATAGCTGCGTATCTGGTGCCCCCAGCTGTTGTCGGTTTTGGTGGCTTCCACGGCGTCGCGTTCGGCGTCTTGCTTGCTTAACTCCAGTTCATACAACCTTGCCTTCAGCATTTGCAGGGCAATATCGCGGTTGCGGTGTTGGCTGCGGTCTTGCTGGCAGGCCACCACAATGCCGCTGGGCAGGTGGGTCATCCTAATCGCGCTGTCGGTGGTGTTTACATGCTGCCCCCCCGCCCCGCTGCTCCTAAACGTGTCCACCCGCACTTTGCTCATATCAATTTCAATTTCAATCGTGTTGTCCACCTCGGGGTACACAAACACGCTGGCAAAGCTGGTGTGGCGGCGGTCATTGCTGTCAAAGGGGCTAATGCGCACTAACCGATGCACCCCCGTCTCCGTCTTCGCCAACCCATAAGCAAAGGTGCCTTCAATCATAATCGTGGCGCTTTTCACACCGGCTTGCTCACCAGGAGTTTCATCCACCATGCTCACCTTAAAACCTTGCCGCTCGGCCCAGCGCATATACATCCGCAGCAGCATCCCCGCCCAGTCACAACTTTCGGTGCCGCCGGCCCCGGCGTGCACTTCAAGGTAGGCGTTGTTGCCGTCCATTTTACCACCCAACAGGCACTGGGTCTCCAGTTTCTTAGAATCCACCACCAAGCTCTGCAATTCAGCCTCACCCTCAGCCACCAGGGCGGCATCTTTGCCTTCTTCCCCCAGCTCCATCAGCGCCAGGGCATCATCCAGCCGCCGTTTAATGTCGTCATACGTGCCAACCTGAACCTCCAACTTGCGCTTTTCCTGCATCACGGTTTTGGCGCGGTTGGCATCGGCCCACAGGCTTGCATCCTGGGCCATTACATCAAGTTCATTAATCCGTGCCCTTGCTACCGGCAGGTCAAAGGCTCCTCCCGAGCAAGGCCAACCCCTGCTCTATCTGTCCCACCAAATCCCGTATGTCCGGCTGCATAACTGTGTCCTTTATTAACAATGGCGCAAAACCTACCAGAAATCCCCCCCCACCGCAAACATCATCCCCCTGTTCACTGTGCACTGTTCACTGTTCACTTCCCATGCTAATTTCCCTTCATGACCAAAGCTAAAAACCCCCACCCGATGCGCCGCCGCAACATCGCTCTTGCCATAGCGCTGCTGGTCTTTGCCCTCAGCCTTGCGGCCAGCGTGTTTATCTGGCGTTATGCGCACCATCAACCCGCAATCCCGCAAGGAGGCTCCTATGGCGCAACCTACCAAGTCCAGCAGTAAAAAACCTGCCGCCAAGGCTCCCGCCGCCGTGCACGCACCAGAAAAATTGCACGAAAAACTGCACTACAACAAAGCCGCTTTGCACGCCGACTACACCCAAACCTACGCCGTGTTCATGAAGATGCTCATCATCGGCATCGGCGGCGCGCTGGTTTACTTCTTTATCCTCATCACCTACCTCGGCGGCCCCGGCCACACGCGGGGGACAGACTACGTCCGCGAATTCGGCACCCGCATCCAATACGACTACAAAGGCCTCCGCCTGCCGGAATACGACGACCCCTCCCTCGTCCACCCCCCCCAAAACTAAACACCAAAACACCAAACACTAAACACCAAACACAAGCACCCCCATGTCCCACCACGCCGACCACGACTTCCACATCCCCGCCCCCTCCATCTGGCCGCCCCTCTCCTGCCTGGGCGGCGGCTTAGTCGCTTTTGGCGTGGTCATGATGCTCCACATCCAACCCGCCCTCTACGGCCAGCTCACCCTGGTGGCGGGTCTTGGGTTACTCATGGCGGGCGCCATGGCCTGGTTTTTCATGCTGATCAAAGAATCCCGCCAACGCGGCTACGCCCCCGGCGCGGTGCCCCTGGTGCTAGACCTCGCCAATCGCTACGGCATGATCTTCTTCATCGCGTCCGAAGTCATGTTCTTCGCCGCCTTCTTCGCCGCCTATTTTTACATGCGCATGCACGCCCCCGTCTGGCCACCGGTGGGGATAGAACTCCTCCCCATCCACCTGCCCGTCATCAACACGCTGCTCTTGCTCACCTCAGGCGTCACGGTCACGCTGGCCCACCACGCCTTGCTGCACAGCCGCCGGGCTCAGGCCACGTTCTACACCTTCCTCACCTGGCAACTCGGCGTCATTTTCCTGTTTTGCCAAATGCTGGAGTACCAACACGCGGGCTACAGCATCAGCAGCGGCGCCTACGGCACCATCTTCTATATGCTCACGGGCTTCCACGGCTTCCACGTGCTGCTGGGCAGTGTCATGCTCATGTTCGTGCACTACCGTCTGGCTAAAAAAGACTTCTCCCGCCACAACCACTTCTACTTCGAAGCCGCCGCCTGGTACTGGCACTTCGTCGACGTCGTCTGGATCGGCCTCTTCCTCTTCATCTATGTCCTCTAAAGCCAAAATGCCGGTAATTTCCTCGCCCTCGGAGGAAATATACGAAAAGGGACTTCCCCTAGAAGAACTGCAATGGTCTGCCGAACGTCTTAAGCAGCTCAAATCCCAACTTAAGGTCCTTGAAGTCAGCCGTTCCATCACGTTTAAAAGGGTTGTAATAGGCTACATCGTAGCAATCATCAGCATACCATTTTGGGGCGTGGGTTACACATTGGCAGGCAAGTTCGGCATCTTAACTTTGCTATCACCCGTCTTAACACCCCTTGGTAAATTCTTTTCCCAAATCGTAGCGAAACGCCGTAGCAGAAAATTAGTTGTTTCGCTTATCGCATTTTTAGTCACCTCACCCTATTTATTCTTCGCAACTCGCATTTCCAAAAGGTATTTCAACGTAGTCATCCCCTCTGTATTCAACCAATTGGCGATACCTTATAAAAGTCCCGGCAACGTAAGCATTAAGCTTTTCAAAAAGATATTTAAAGAGGACATATCTGTTCTCCATAATCCTCTCACCGCATATGGTTTCATCGGCGCAACCCCGTTCGAGGTTCACATTCTAGAACTCAAATACGCCAAATCATCAATTTTTAGCAATTACCCCGATCTCATCAATTTATTCGATGGTATTTGCATTCATATCAAACTCCTTCATTCAGCCCCCACATCATTACTTCTCACCTTCGAACAATCTAAGCTAACCAATAAAAAGTGGAATGCCCTTCCGCTACCCTGCGAGAAGACTGAAAATACTTTTAATGCTTACACACGGCACGAAGTTCATGAAGCCCACAAACTCCTTAAACCAGAGTTTTTACATGATCTGCTCGAGTGCAACGGCTCTTTCAACGACCTTCCGACCATGGAACTGATCATTCAAGACAACAATATGTTTGTTTTTGTCCCAACAACCATAATCGACTATCTGCCAACTGCACGCTTCAACATCAATCTCACCAATTTGGAGCCTATCCATAAAATGCTACAGGGCTGGCAAGTGTTATGGACCAATATAAATCTCCTCGAAAAATACTACCCCGAACTTC
Source organism: Proteobacteria bacterium UBA6156 (assembly GCA_002422365.1). GTDB lineage: Bacteria > Pseudomonadota > Alphaproteobacteria > UBA2136 > UBA6156 > UBA6156. Next base: position 21,094 of record DIUO01000031.1, on the reverse strand, counting down.
TCCACACGGCTCCGCAGCCAAGCCCCCACCCCCAATCTAACCTCTAACCCCTCAAAACCCGAAACCGCAATTCCAACCCCACATCCCGCGTAATCCCAACCCGCGGCCCCACCCCAATCTCGCCCATCACCTCCCCAGCCTCAACCCAAATCCGGCCAGCCGTCACCACATCCACACCATCATAGTCGCGCGTCACCCCCAATGCTCGCGTCAACTTCCCCGGCCCATCCAGTGGGCCCACCATGCCTTCCACAACCTCAAGCCCCCGCACCAGCACACTCCCGCCGCGCGCCACAATGTCCATGCCCACATATTGCCTCATGGGGTGAACATACAACGTCCCCGGCCCAGCCTCCAAAGCCCGCACCGAAGCCTTCTTGCCATAAGCCACATGCGCCGCCGCATCCCCTTCCGCCAAATACGCTTCGGTCTCCACAATCCGCCCCACCCGCCGCACACCCGCCACTTCATGCACCAGCAAGCACCCCAGCAACGCCCGCGCCACCTCAACAACATCCCGCTCAAAAAACGCCCGCTCCAATCTCCCCATAATCCTCAAAACACCCCCTTAATCAAAGCACCGATTCCCGGAACGCGGCGGGGTCAAATTTGGAACAAATGTGGGGCCCCCGCCCGTATCCGGGATCCGGAAAATCCAAGCACGAACACATCCAACCTTCCCACCCAAAGCCCACTCAACATTTCCCAAGCAATAATTGCCCCACCGTGCCTTGCGGTAAGGTTTGCCAAAAAATCTTATTTTTTGAGCAAACCTCCGACCAGGCACCACCTTCACCCCTCCCCAGCACGTCCCGTAAATCCCCCACAAACCTCTCCAACCCACATACCCAATCTAACTTCTAACCTCTAACCTCTAACTTCTAACCCCTCAAAATACCCCCGGCTATCCGCCCACTCCTCCCCCACATTCAGCGTCCCCTCCACCGGCGGCTTCCAACTCCCCACACACGCAAAATGGGTGCTGTTCGTAAAAATCTGCCCCATCCACACCTTGTGGTCAGGCATCACCTTGTCATGCGCCAACAATTCCGCCACCGTCAACCAATGCAGCGTGCCGTCGGCTACCTCGGCCACAAAATCACCTTCCACCGCACACTCAAACAAATAAATCACCCCACAACGGTTGTCCGCCGTCTCAGTCATAAAGGTGTAACTCCCGCGCAGGCTCAAACCCACCGCCCGCAACCCTGTTTCTTCCTCAAATTCCCGCGCAGCGGCATCAAACACATTCTCACCAGCCTCAACCTTCCCCCCAACGCCCACAAACCATCCGGGCAAAAATGTCTTATGCGCCCCCCGCTCCAGCATCAACACACGCCCCTGCTCATCCCGACCATAAACCAGCGTCAGCACCTGCACCCCCGCCCCATCAAAACTCACCGTCCGCATCATTTTAACCCCCTTTAAGAACAAAACCCGCCGTAGGCGAGTCCTGTTCACTGTTCACTGTTACCTGTTCACTTATCTGCCTAGAAAGGGCCTTCAATTCGAGCATCAACGCCCAGAGACTTCAGCTTCCGGTGCAGCGCACTCCGCTCCATCCCCACAAAATCCGCCGTACGGCTCACATTGCCACCAAAGCGCATCAGCTGGCTGGTCAGATAATTCTTCTCAAACAACTCGCGGGCCTGGCGCAGGGGCATGCTCACGGCATTTTCCATCAGGTTGCCGGCTACGGCGTCGCCTTTGGTCAGCTCGGGCGGCAGCATGTCGGGGTTCACCAATTTGCCGCTGTGCATAATCACCAGCCATTCACACACGTTTTTAAGCTGCCGAATATTCCCCGGCCACTCATAGCTGGTCAGCACCGCCATGGTCGCGGGCGCAATCTTCGGCATGGCTTGGGCATCGGGGCTCAGCACTTTCAAAAAGTGCTGCACCAGGGTGGGTATATCCACGCTGCGGCTGCGCAAGCTGGGCATCATCACCGGCACCACACTTAACCGATAAAACAAGTCCGCGCGGAATTTCCCGCCATCTACAAGCTGCTTCAAATCCTTGTTGGTGCTGCTAATCACGCGCACATCCGCCTCAATCGGCAAACCAGTGTTAGCATCGGGCAGCAATCCGTCCTGCAAAAACTTCAGCAGCCGGGCTTGCATCGCCGGGGTCAGGTCGCTCACTTCGTCTAAAAACAGAGTCCCACCCCGGCCTTGGCCCACGATAGTCGAAAGCGCAGTCTCAAACGTCCCTTCACTCACGGCACCCGGCGCCAGCAGCACAAAGGGCTTGTCGGTGCGGCGGCTGCCTTTATGAATCAACCGCGCCACAATTTCCTTACCCGTGCCGCTCTCGCCCGTAATCATCACACGGCTTTCGCCGGGGCTCACTTGCTTCACGGTCTGGCGCACGGTGGCGATTTCCGAAGACACCCCCAGCAGCTCCTGCACATCGCCACTCTTGGCACGCAGCAGATAGTTCTCTTTGCGCAACTGCGCTTCACGTATGGCACGGCCCACGGTCAGCAGCAGGCGCTCCACACTGGGCGGTTTTTCAATAAAGTCATAGGCCCCCTTCTGGGTGGCTTGCACGGCGGTTTCAATCGTGCCGTGGCCGCTAATCATAATCACCGGCAGGTCGGGCACGCGGCGCTTCAGGCGGCTCAGCACTTCCAGGCCGTCCATGCCTTCCATCCAAATATCCAGCAGCACCAGTTGCGGCACGCGGTCGGTTACAGCTTGCAGGGCCTGCTCGCCGTTTTCGGCAAACCGAATGCTATAACCATCATCTTCCAAAATCCCCGCCAGGGCGGTGCGCACTTCAGCTTCATCATCCACAATCAGCAGTTCATAGCTGGTGGTGGGGCTACCTGGTGTCGTCGGTTGGCTCATCGGTCTTTATCTCCTTGTTGTTGGCCTTATGGCCCGCGTCAACGTGGGTGGCGGCCAGGGTCGGTTCAGCGAGCGGGAACCCCATCTCAACCGTGGTTCCTCCGCCTTTCCGCCGCAGCAGCCTTACGGTGCCGCCGTGTTCGTCCATCACGCGCTTCACAATGGCCAAACCCAGCCCGGTGCCGCCTTTGCGGGTGGTCACATAGGGGTCAAACAAACTTTCAACCTCCACATGGTCCGGCAAGCCCCGGCCGTTATCGCGTATTTCAAGCAACAGCATACCAGCTTGTTGCTCCCTCGCAACAATTTCGACCCGTCCCTGTGGCACATTTGTGCCTTCCCTTTCAGCAATGGCATTGTACGCATTCTCCAGCAGGTTCGTGAACACCCGCGTTATCTGCCCCTTATCAGCTTTCACCATCGCCACCGCCACGGCGTAATCAGTTACAAATTCAATCCCTCCCCGCGCCCGCTGCAACGCCACTACACTGTCCACCAGCTCAATCAGGTTTTCATCTTGCATTTGCGCCTGCGGCATGCGGGCAAAATCGCTAAATTCATTGGTCATGCGCCGCATTTCTTCGCTTTGCTGCACTATGGTGTCGCACAGCTGCGCAAACAGCTCCGCATCGGTGCCAATCTGCTTCAAATACCGCCGCTTCAAACGCTCGGCACTTAGCTGAATCGGCGTCAGCGGGTTCTTAATCTCATGCGCCAGCCGCCGCGCCACATCTTGCCATGCCGCCAGGCGCTGGGCCCCAATCAGCGGCGTAATGTCATCAAAGGTCAGCACCACACCGCGCATCCCCGCCAGCCCAATTGCCCCTTGCGGAACCAACCGCACCAGCAGCGTGCGCGTATCACCCTCCGCAAGGGTCACTTTCAGCTCTTTTTGCACCACACTGCGGCCAATCAGGTTGCCCTGCCCCACGTCTTGCACCACGTCGGCCAATTCGGGCACCTGTTTGCTCAGCTTGGTGCCCAGCGTCAGCTTCAGCATGACAATCGCACTCTGGTTGGCCACACGCACTAATCCTTCATCATCCACCGCCACCACACCAGCGCTCACCCCGGTCAAAATCGCCTCAATAAAGCGCCTGCGCTCATCCAGCTCATTGTTTTTGCGCTCCAGCAAATCGCGGTTGCTGGCCAGCTGAACCGTCATCCGGTTAAAAGCCTGCGTCAGCACCCCCAGCTCACCATCGTCACGCGGCTCCAACCTTACGGTCAGGTCACCCGCACTCACACGGTTGGTGCCGTGCACCAGCTCGGTTACCGGCTTCACAATCTTGTTGGCCAATCTTATCCCCGCCCACACGGCGGCGGTCACCGTGCTGCCCAGCATCACCAGCATAAACAGGGTCACCACGTGGCGTATCCGGCTGCGCTGCTCCATCATGTCGGCATAATCATTATAGGCACTGGCCGTCGCGCCAATGTTCTCCAGCATCTCATTATTCAGGCTCTTCTGCGCCACCAGCCACAGCCCGGCTTTCAGGGGTGCCACCGCCAGCAGGCGGCGCCCATCGGCCTGCCTAAACACTTCCGACCACACCACACCCCCATTCGCCCGCTGGAATTCCGCATTCTGCAAATACTGCACCACCTCACTGGGTAAAATCAAAAACCGCAACCCACTCCCGCTCACCATCACCTGGCCATCACTGTCCACCACGGCCAGTTCTTCCAGCTGTTTCAGGTTAAGCTGCTGGCGCAGCCACACGCCCATGGTGTCTTGGCTCAGCAGCAGCGCTGGCATTTGCCAGGCGGGGTCGCGGCTCATGGCCAGCACTTCGCCTTGCAGGCCGCGCCCGCTTTCTTTCAAATACCCTTCCGCTACCTGGCGCCCCCCTTCCAGCGCCACACTCACTTTGGTGGCAAACCAGCTTTCAATCCCCTGGTTGAGCAAATAAATCGCCGTGCTCCCCACCCCTACCGCAGGCAGCACCGCCAGAAACACAAAAATCCCCAGCACCCGGTAATGCAAGCGGCTCCCGCGCAACCGCCCACGGCGGTCCAGCAGCATCACCACCACGCGCCTCACCACATACAGCAGCAGCAGCACCAGCCCCACAATGTTAATGTTAATCAGCGCCAAATACGCAGGCCCGCTCAAATCTGCGCCCCGGGTCGCTACAACCATCACACCCACCAGCCCCAGCAGCAGCAGCGCCACGGTGGCCACAAAGCCCCAGCGCAGCCACTGGTAAATCGGGTGGTGCCCGCGCCGGGGGCTGCGGCGGTCTCCGGCCACTGGCCACACGGCAGCGATGGTGTCGTCATGGCTCAGGGGCTCAAACAACGCCTCGCTGCGCGGGCTTACCCCTGCCCGGCTTTCTTGCTTTTTGGCCCGAGGAGTATTGAAAGCCTCACCCTTCACCTCAGCCGCCACAGCCGCAGCGGAGGCCTTGCGTGCCCCTGTCTTAGCTTTTGTCACCTTTGGTTTCGTCGTCTTTGCGGCCAAGCCGTCATCCTCGAGTCATTAACAACGCCCACTCTGCCAGAAATCCCGCAAAACGCCACCCCCCGCGCCCACCACACAAGCACCCGCATACCGCACGCAAAAAAAGCGCCCCTAAGGGCACCCTATTCACTGTTCACTGTTCACTGTTCACTGTTCACTTAATGACCCACATCGCTCATCAACTTGTCGAGATCAATATTCAGCGCCTGGATCTTCTTCCGCAGCGTGTTGCGGTTGATGCCCAGAATGCTCGCAGCACGCACCTGGTTAATGCGCACATAACGCAGCACGTGTTCAATCAGCGGCTTTTCAACCTGAGAAATCACTTTCACATACATCCCAGCAGCCGGGCTCATGCCGTTCAGGTCTTTAAAATAGGTCTTCAGGCAGGCGTCCACAGTGGCGGGCAGGCTCTCGTTAAAGGCTTCTGCGCGCTGGCGGTAAAGGGGGCTCAGCTGGCGGGGGGCACCAAAAGTGGGTTGGGCACCAAAGGCTTGGCTGGCATTCTGGGTTTGCAAAGAAGCTTGCAGGGGGGTTTGCTGTGGCAGGGAGGACGCGGTCATCGAAGACATCTTTCTGTTTCATGGAACCTAGCAGTTCAAGGGATGGGCTACTACATCTTGTGTTCTTGCCCCTCAACTAATCTGCTTATACCACCATCACTGGGTATACAACAAGCAACAATCGTAAAAACTTATCCCCACCCACTGTCACTTCAAAAGCACATTTTTCAGCTTCATCTTACCAATCACTTACCTACTTACCCACACCCCACAGCGTCTCTTCCACAACGTCCCCAACCTCAAAACCCCCTCCACCCCAATTCTTACAGGCGCCTTTAGAACTCAAATTCGGCTGCTTAATCCTCCAGCAAGATACTTATTGACATCACTCCTATATTTGTATACCAAAAATTACCACAACCTTAACAGGAAAAAAATTATGGACTTTTCCAACGATATCCTCGACGAGCTGCTCAGCAAAGTCGACGCGTTCAATAACAAGGCTTTCCTTCTTGCAGACGACGTGCGACGCCGCAATGCGCTGAATTTCTATGCTCGCGAGATGATCGCAGCAAAAGAAATGAAGGTTACCCTCTACGATCTGGTAACCGCTACCATCACTCACTTCAAACTGATGAAGCAATAGTGGTCTGAGTAGTAATCAGTCCACATTTCGAAAACTGTAAAACCCCGGCTCACCGGGGTTTTCCTAATCCCTAACACCCATCTCCTGCCCCCGGAACAACGCCCGCACCCCCTCCTGCATCACCGCCGCCTCAGTCATCTCATTCAGCTTCATCCGCAGCTCACGGCCACCAACCAATCCCTTGGTATAACCCGCCACGTGCTTGCGCATGTGGTGAATGCCGCTAAACTCCCCATACAGCTCCACCGCCAGCGCAATATGCTCGCACACCACTTCGCATTGCTCTTCCAAGCTCGGGTCGGGCAGCCGCTCACCGGTCTTCAGGTAATGCGCTACCTGCCCCAGCAGCCAGGGCTTGCCCTGGGTCGCGCGGCCAATCATCACACCGTCGCAGCCACTCTGCCGCAGCGCCTCAATCGCATCGTCAATCGTATGAATATCCCCATTCACCAAAACCGGAATACTCACCGCCTCCTTAATCTTCCGTATCGCCGCCCAGTCGGCACTGCCGGTGTACATCTGCGCCCGCGTGCGGCCATGTATCGCCAGCAACTTCACCCCGCATTTTTCGGCAATTTGGGCAATCTGCACGCCGTTTTTCATCTCTTCATTCCAGCCCAAGCGCGTTTTCAGCGTCACCGGAATACTCACCTTTTCCACCACCTCGCCCACAATCCGCTCCACCAGCTCCGGCTCGCGCATCAGGGCACTGCCGGCCATGCAGTTCACCACCTTTTTCACCGGGCAACCCATGTTAATGTCAATAACATCCGCCCCGGCCTGCTCATTCACCCGCGCCGCCACACCCATGTTGGTAGGGTCGCCGCCCACAATCTGCACGCTGTGCACACCCTGGCGCGGGTCAAAGGTCGCCTTCTGCGCCGCCACTGCGGCTTGCCGCACCACACCTTCGGCGGCCACCATTTCGCTCACCACCAGCCCGGCCCCGTAAATTTTGTTCAGCAACCGCGTCGGGCGGTCGGTAATCTCCGTCATCGGCGCCAGAACGGTGTTATTTTCCAACAAGTGGCTGCCAATCCGTATCTCCGGCAAAGGCACAAAACCGCCCGCCACAGGGGCGGTGGGCTGAACGATACGGACAAATCCGAGAGTACTCATGCTGCGCAACCTGCCCAAAAGGCAGGCAATCGTCAAGGCCCACGGGCCTTAAACCCCCTCCAATTTCAGCCGTAACGCCCTATACTTGCTCCATGAACAACAAAAACCGCCTGCTGCTCGCCGCAGCGCTGCTGGCTGCGGCCTGCACCTCCACCACTCCTCCGGCCCCCAAGGCCCCGCGCGGCACCAAACCAGCAGCCTACCAACCCGGCCCGCCCCCTTCCCTCACCTATGGCGAATGGTTCATCGAACCCCGCACCTGCTCCATCCGCGCCAACGCGGCCGAGTTCACCCTCACCACCGACGGCATCCCCGAGCGCGACATCCTCAATCTCCGCGCCCTCTTCATCGCCCCGCTGGTGCAGCCCCCCACGGCCGAGGTCTCCGAAATCCTCGTCCCCCTCCCCATAGAAGGCGCCAGCCGCGGCTTCAACATCGTGCTGGCCTACGACGCCGAAAACGCCGCCCACATGTTCAAAGAGGACACCTACCTCATCGTCCGCTACCAACCCATCCTCAGCACTATTGTACTAGAAAGCAGCTTTTCCACCCGCGGCCTCATGCACGCCCTCGCCAACCTCGCCAAAGTCTGCTCCTAACCCCTCCCCGGCACCTTTCCCGGAACGCGGCGGGGTACGATTTGGAACAAATCGCGGGCCCCCAACCCGATCCGGGATATCCAATATACAAGACAAAACCTATCCCACCCTCAATGCCCACTACGGAATGCCAAGACAAAGAGGGATGCACCGTGCCGGCACCACCCTCACCTATCCTCGGCACTTCCCGTAAATATTCCAAACATCCAAATCCAAAGCAAACAACTGCCCCCAATCCAGCACAGCATTAGGTTTTGGCGTCATCCCGGAAGGTTAGCGGGTGGCAAAAAATCTCATTTTTTGCCGGGCCCCGCTTCCTGTCCGGGATCCATCTTTTTCTACGAAATGCCACACCTCCCACCAGGCACCACCCCTCCCCAGCACTCCCTGTAAATATAAGCACCTAAATAATAAAAAAAAGCCCCAAAGGCCTCACCAAATTCCAATTCCTGGTTCCGAATATCTACCCCGTCTGCAACCCACTCAAAACACTTGCAAACCGGTTCATCAGCCCCTCCAGCGTCGGCGCCACAACCAGCCCACTAAACCCCACCAAATGCTCCACTCCCATAAACCCCTGCTGCGCCCCCAGCAGCACCGGCTTTTGCGCACCCAGCATGTAACCAATTTCCACGCGCGCGGCTTGGTTGCTCAGGCCGTCACCCAGCCAAAACACCCCAATATCCGCCACATCCAGCGCACTCCGCTCCCACGCCACTTGCTTGGCATGGGCGGCGGGCTCCAACTCGGGGTCAATAAAAGGCTCGCGTCGGGGGTTAATAAACGTCAGTTCCATGCGGCTAAACCGCTGGAAGAAATCATTCCGCCAATCCCGCCCCCGGCTTTGGCCGCCTAAATACACCCTTGGCGCGGGCATCCTGCCGGTCAGCGCATCATCGGGCTTTATCAGGGTGTACATGCCAAAGGTTTTCATCAGGGTTAAATCAGGGTTAAAGGTTACGGGTCACGCCTAGGCGGCCTGTTCCAGCTCAAAATAATCTAAAACTTCGCGCGGCAGCTTCCAGTCTTCGGCCCATTTCAGTTCGCCGCTGGTCGGGGCGGGGCGCCTGTCCGGCAGGGCTTCCACCCGCCGCACGCGCTCATCGGCACGCTTCAGGCGCATCACCAGTTCGCTAATTTCATCCCGCTCGGCCCCCACCAGCGGTTGGGCCGCCACCACTTTGGCACCCGTCACACCGGTCATGGCTCCCAGGGTTACTTTCGATGCCATTACGCCGCCAATTCCTCTTCGGTCACTTCAAAATAATCAAAAAACGCCGCCGGGAGCGCCTTCAAATCCACCTTCCCCTGCGGGTTGTCCAACAGCTCGTGCAAGGCTTGTTCTATATAGTCCATGGCGCCCTCCTATTACTAGGTTCAGGCTACGCAACTCGCGCGGTTTGCTCAAGCCGCCTTGCCTGTTTTCAGTCCACCCCTGTCACTCCATTGCCGCAGCAAGTGGCAACTCACGTGGCAGCTCTAAGCCAACTTATCCTTCAGCGCCTGCACGCGCCCATAAGCCTCTGTCTTGGCTATATTCTCCACGTCCGCCACCCACGCCGCCAGCGTCTTCACGTTCTCACGCGCCTTCAGCCGCGCCACAATCGCGGCATCGTCCACGTGGGCACGCGGGGCATCCCCGGCAGTTGCACCTTGTATCACCAGCACACACTCGCCTTTCACCCCACCGCGCGCCTTCAAGTCCTCACTCAGTGTTGCCAAATCTGGCCCCAGCCACTCCTCATGCAGCTTGGTCATCTCCCGCGCCAGCCAGGCCGGGCGGTTGCCTAACACCTCCTGCGCCACACCCACGGTGGCCTCCACCCGCTGCGGGCTCTCATAAAACACCAACATCCGCGCCTCGGCCGCCAACGCAGCCAATTGGGCCCGCAAAGCCTTGTCTTTGCGCTCCGGGAAACCCACAAACACAAATCCCCCCTCAAACCCACTCCCCGCCACCGCCGTGGCCACCGCACTGGGGCCGGGTATCACTTCCACCCGCAGCCCCGCCGCCCGCACAGCCGCCACCACTTTGGCACCGGGGTCGCTAATGCCGGGCATGCCGCCGTCGCTCACCAGCACCACCCGTTTACCGGCCTGCACTTCGCCAACCACCTGCACCAGCCGGGCCTGTTCATTTTCCTTATAGCAACTCACCATGCGCGGTGCTTTCAGCCCCAGCAGGCGGTAAAGCTGCCCACAGCGGCGCGTATCCTCACAGGCCACCATATCCGCCTTTTCCAGCGCCTCGCGGGCTCGCGGGCTCATATCCCCCAAATTGCCAAGCGGAGTCCCCACCACCTGCAAAATACCATCCCCACCAGGGGTATAAATCATTTCCATGCCCAACTTGTACCTTATCTCGCCCCCCAGGCAAACAATTTAGGCAAACAACCCCGTTGCCAAACATCCGCTTATCGGGTTATATCCCGCCCGTACCACTCTTTGGGCCGCACAAGGCCTCAAGGGCACCCCGTGCGGATATGGCGGAATTGGTAGACGCACCAGCTTGAGGGGCTGGCGAGTAACATCGTGGAGGTTCGAGTCCTCTTGTCCGCACCAGATTTAGTTTTTAGTATTTTGTATTTAGTTTGTCTGCCTTTAGCGATAACATCACTTCTATTCCACTTTGCATTTTGCCTGCGCAACGCGCAGTGCTAAAAAATGCAAACTTCACAAAAACACCAAACACTAAACACCAAAACACATGCAAATAATTCACTGGCCCGGCCTCACCCCCTACGCACAGGGCCTGCAACGCATGGAATCCCACCTCACCCAAGCCCTGCAAACGGGTCAAGAATCCGCCATTTTCTGCGAACACGCCCCCATCCTCACCATCGGCAGCAGCGGCAGCGTCTCGGACCTCGGCACCTCCCCCCTCCCCCACATGCACACCGGGCGCGGCGGCAAGGTCACCTACCACGGCCCCGGCCAGCGGGTGGTCTATCTGGTGGTCAATCTCAAACGCTTTAATTCCGACATCCGCGCCTACATCCAGTGGCTCCAATCCTGGCTTATCGCCACCCTGCAAGAAACCAACCTCACCGCCACCGCAGGGAGCAGAGACACCATCGGCGTCTGGGTCCCCTCTCCTACAGGTTCTCAGAAAATCGCCGCCATCGGCGTCCGCGTCCGCAAAGGCTTCGCCTACCATGGCATTGCGCTCAATCTCAACCCGGACCTCTCCGTCTACACCACCTTCACCCCCTGCGGCCTCACCACCCACGGCGTCACCAGCCTCCACGCCCAGGGCCACCCCCTTACCATGGAACACCTCGACCACCTCCTCCAAACCACCCTCCAAAACCTCCTCCCGCCCCTCCCCGCAAGCCCCTAAAAACCCCGAAGGGGCCCGCTCTCAAGCAGGCCCCTTGGGCTGCGCCCCCTATTCGGAGACGCACATAATCAGGTCGTAGCGGCTATAAAACATGCCGCCCTCCTTCATCTGCCGGAACAGGCTGCACATGTCCGGCGCCGCCTTCAACTCGACCCGCCGCCCCGGCTGGTACACGACGGCATCTTCCGCCGCCGCGACGACGCAGTTGACGTCGAAGCGCCGCACCTGCGGGTCATCGCAGGGGTTGCTGTGCCGCGCGGCAGCCGCCAAGTCACTCTCGGTGACGCAGCGACGGTGCCCCTGCACGTCGACGAACGCACACTCGCCCGGCTGCAGGTCACCCCGAGGCACCACCGAGCCACTCGGCTCCGGCGTCGTCACGTCCGGGGCAGTTTGCCCCCACACCGGGCCCGCAAGCCCAAAAAGAAAAAGAACAATAAAAACAAGATTCGTCACGGCACATCTCCATTCGCCGTTGGACATACCCCCCAAATAAGCACCCACCCCCCAAACTTCAACCCCCCAACAAAACCGCAACCCCCCAACCCCCATAATCCGCCCTCCTCTCGCCACTTTCCTCATTCCCCCTTGCCAAAAGCCCCCCCAATCGGGCTATAAAGGGTCAACAAGGCCAACAAGGTAAAAGCACAGAGCATCGCATGAGCAACCTCATCTCCCAAGCTGGCAGCGCCCTCACGCCCGAGCTCGAGGCCCTCGGCGCCAAACACGGCCTCAACAAGGTCGAAACCCGCTTCCTCGGCCCACTCCTGAAGTATTTTGAAGAACCCGACATCCGCGAACTGGTCATCAACCGCCCCGGAGAAGTCGGCTACGAATTCGCCGATGGCTCCTGGAAATGGGTCGACGCGCCGGAGCTCACGCTCGACCAGCTGGAAGACTGCGCGCGCATGCTCGCCAACCTCAGCAACGAGATCTACACCCCCCAACACCCTGTATTGTCATGCAAAATGCCTGGCGGCCACCGTGTGCAAATCGTCGGCGGGCACAACACCACCAAAAAATTCACCATGACCGTCCGTATCCAGCACGTCAAAAACTTCACGCTGGACCATTTCTATCTCCAACCGGGCGTGAAGGAGAAAATCATCGAGAACATCGTCAAAAAACGCACGCTCCTCATTTCCGGCGGTACCAGCACCGGTAAAACCAGTTTCATGAACGCCGCGCTCAAATACATCCCCCTGCACGAGCGCCTCATCTCCCTCGAAGACGTGCCCGAACTCGATGTCCCCCACCAAAACTGGGTGCCGCTCATCTTCGGCGGTGCCAACCGAGACCCCACCGGCAAAGAAATCCGCGAAATGCTCAACGCCACCCTGCGTATGCGGCCCGACCGCATCATTCTCGGAGAAATCCGCAAAGAAAACGCCTTCGCCTTCTGTTCCGCCATCAACACGGGTCACGATGGCTCCATGGCCACCATCCACGCCAACAACCCAGATGCCGCACTCGACGCCGTCATCAACCGCGTCATGCTGAACGGCGAAATCGCCGACAGCGCCCTCAACGTGCTCAAACGCCAACTCCACGACGACATCTTCGGCGTAGTGCAACTGGTGCGAGAAGGCCCCAAAGTCACCGGCTACTTCAAACAACTCAAATCCGACTAACTCCACCACTTTTCGCTTGCCTCCCGCCACAATACTGGCACTATGTACACACATAATGAATTTCAACGGATGAATGCATGTGCAAAGTCCTCCGATTCCCTCGCGAACGCGCCCGGCCCCCCGGCCTGCGCACTTACGGCCCAGCAGAGGTCACCATCCTCAAAACGCGCTACTACGTCTTGTGGGTCGTCAATCGGGCGATGACAAGCTGGGACTTGAACCCCCTCGGGGCACCTCGCCCCATCGCCTTGCTCCCTTACTTTTCCGCCGCAAAGTAAGGTGAGCACCGTGGCCCGCCCCTTCCCTGTGGGCGGGCCACGTCGCTTTTGAGGCTCATTAAATAAATACAGTCACAGTATGGTGAAGATAAAAAGTCAGGCCTTGCTCCTTCAAGATAATTGAAAAGCCACCAAGCCGTGGGGTTAGTGTCATCCCGGAAGGTAAGCGGGTGGCAAAAAATCCCATTTTTTGCCGGGCCCCGCTACCTATCCGGGATCCACCCCCCACCCTTCCTGCGGAGGCCGGAACGGGAGGCCCGCCGAAGGCTTTCCTAAAAACTTAATGCTTTCTAAAAAATCTATCTTAGTTAGCAATGCTATTCGCTTTATCCCCCTTGGAACCCCGCGCCCACCAAGCTATTATCCCCCCATGCTCTTCAAATTTCTCAAAATACGTAAATTCCTCACCGGATGGGCCTGGCTGCGGGCCGAAGGCGGCGTCCTCTGGCGCGCCCTCTGGCACCGCCAAACCCCCTTGTCGGCACGCCTCGCCGCCTTGGGCGTCATCGCTTACGTGCTCAGCCCGATAGATATCATCCCGGACTTCATCCCCCTCCTCGGCTGGCTGGACGATCTGGTCATCATTCCCCTCGGCCTCAGCCTGGTGCGCGGCCTCATCCCACCCCACGTCTGGCTCGCCAGCGGCGGCACCCCGCCCGGCGGCCACTCCCGCCACCCCAAAGGCCCACTGAAGGACGTCACGCCCAAATCTTAAAAAACCGAAGGGCGCCACAACCTAAGTTGCAGCGCCCTTCCTTCGTCATTCGGGGCTCATCAGGCCGCGTAGAATTTCTGCGGCACCGGCTCTCCCATCAGGATGCCCTTCAGCCCGCGCCACGCCATCCACAGTTCGTCCCAGGGTGCTTCCGCAACCATCGGCGCAAAGCTCTCCGGCAACTTCTGCCGCGCTTCGCCGAACGTCTCGGCATCCCGCACCACAGCCAGCATGGAACGAAACGTCTCGCGGCGCTCTTCAGGCTTCTCGGCATAGTGCTGCGACCAGTCCCACAACTTCAGGTACAAGTACCCGAAGGGGTTGAACTGCACGCACACGCGCGAAAGGTTGGCATAGTAGTTCGAGAACGCCGGGTCCATCGCACCGAGGCCCCGATAAACCACCCGAAAGCGGCCATCCTCCTCGCGCTGCTGAAACGTCACGACCTCCCTCAGGTTATCCGTGCTAAAGCGGATGCTCTCGATCCCCTCCGGCAGAAAGAAATTGGTGTGCAAGGGCAGAGAGACCTTTCCGCCCTTGAAAATCACCCCACTGCGGCGTTTGCTGGGTATCAGCACTCGCCCCTGCGCCGACACAGGCGCATTCACCTGCGCATGCACACACCGCGAAAACGCCGCCAGTTGCGGAGGCGTTGCAACAAACGCCTTTTCGAATTTAAACAGTTGAAGTTCACTCATGTTGGTTCCCCTTTTCTGAGTGTTCACACATCAACGTATACTCATCAAAAGTAAGTCCCGCAACAAAAAAGGGGCCTCAGTCCCTCATAACCACGTACCTCTTACCTCATCCCCTCTTTCAGTGCCGCCCCCACAAAAGCCGCAAAAATCGGGTGCGGTGCCAAGGGCCGAGACTTAAACTCCGGGTGATACTGCACCGCAATAAAAAATGGGTGAGTCTTCTCAGGCAATTCAATCACTTCCGCAAGCTGGCTTTCCTGCGGGCTCAGGCCACTAAACACCAGCCCGGCCGCTTCCAGCGTGGCGCGGTAACGGGGGTTGAATTCATAACGGTGCCGGTGCCGTTCCGTAATCGCCTGAGCACCATAAATCTTTGCGGCCAGCGTGCCCTTTTGCAGGTTGGCGGGGTAGGCACCCAGCCGCATCGTGCCACCCAGGTTGCCCATCGGCGTGCGCGCCAGGGTTTGGCCGTCCGGCGTCTGCCATTCGGTCATTTGGCATATAATCGGGTTCTCCGGCACACCCTTGTCATCCGTAAACTCCGTGCTGTCGGCACCTTCTATGCCTGCCATGTGGCGGGCAAATTCGGCAATAGCCATTTGCAGGCCCAGGCAAATGCCAAAAAACGGCTTTTTGTTCTCCCGCGCATACTTAATCGCGCGTATTTTCCCTTCCGTCCCCCGCGCACCAAAACCGCCGGGTATCAAAATTCCTTGTGCATCTTTCAACCGCGCCGCCACTTCGGCTTCGGTCATCTTCTCCAGCGCTTCACTGTCCACAAAGTCAATCTCCACCAGTGCATCGTGGGCAAAGCCACCATGCAGCAGGGCTTCATTCAGGCTCTTATAGGCATCACCCAGCTGCACATATTTCCCCACCACCGCAATGCTCACGCGGCGCGGCGGGTTGGTGGCAACGTGGCTCACGTGGTGCCAGCGGCTCAAATCCGGGGCATCGCTTTCAATTCCAAAATGGTCCAGCACGGCGCTGTCCAGCCCATGCTCATGCAGCGTTACCGGCACACGGTAAATGGTGTCACTGTCCGGGCAGTTCACCACGTGGGTGGGCGGCAACCCGGCAAACAGCGCAATCTTGTCCAAATCCGGCTGGTCAAGCTCAACTTCCGACCTCACCACCACCACATCCGCCACAATCCCATTCTGCAATAAATCGCGCACCGCATTTTGGGTCGGTTTGGTCTTAATTTCGCCCACCGCCTTCAAAAACGGCGCAAACGTCAGGTGCATAAAGCATGCCCGGTTGGGGGTACCATGGTTGGCGCGCAGTTCGCGCCCCAGCTGGCGTATGGCTTCAATAAACGCCATGCTTTCAATGTCGCCCACCGTGCCGCCAATCTCAATCAGCGCAAAGTCGGCCACACCTTCCATTTGTTTCACAAAGGCTTTAATCTCATTGGTCACATGCGGCACCACCTGCACGGTTTTGCCTAAGTAATCACCCTTGCGCTCCTTATGCAGAATATTCCAATACACCTGCCCAGCGGTAATGTTGGAATACTTCCCCGTCGCCACCCCCGTAAACCGCTCATAGTGGCCCAAATCCAAATCAGTCTCAGCGCCGTCATCGGTCACATACACCTCACCATGCTGGAACGGCGACATCGTGCCCGGGTCCACATTCAAATAAGGGTCAAGCTTTTGCTGAATCACCGAAAACCCGCGCGCCTGCAAAAGCGCCGCCAACGCACTGGCGGTCAGGCCCTTACCGAGAGAACTCATCACCCCACCCGTCACAAAAATAAAGCGGGTGCCGCCGCCCAGTTTAAGTTTTGCTTGGCTGGGGTGGGCGGTCTTCGGCATGGGGGGTGTCCTATTCGGTGGCGCTGGTGGGGGTGCTGGTGGGGGTGCCAACGGGGGCGGTTACGGGGGCTTCAGCCGGGGCAACCGCCGGGGCTTCCCCTACCGGCATGGCGGCAGGCGCCACAGGCTCCAGGTTTGCGCCGGGCAACAGCGGCTGGCTGTCCGCTGGGGCCGCGTCCATCACGGTTTCGCTGTGGCTGCCACCTTTGTTCAGCACGGCGGTAATCACGCTGAACAACAAAAACAACGCCGCCAATATCGCCGTCGGCTTGGCCAACGGGTTGCGCACAACCGCGCCGCCGCCGCCGCCGGTGCCGCCAAACATCCCGCCACTGGCCGGGTCACTGCGTTGCAGCAGAATAATCAAAACCAGCGCCACACAAATCAGCGCATTCAATGTAAGCAAGATACTAACCATGCCAGCGGTTGTACGCACCTGCGCGCCAACAGTCAAGGCGCTGCCGCACGCCTGCCCCACGCAACTGCCGCACCTTTGGGCGCTGGGCCTTGCCGCAGGGGCGGCTTGGTGGCAGGTTGCCCGCAATTATGTATAGTGTGTAGCCTAACCGAAAGCCCTCTCCATGCTCAAAAACTTCCGCACCTTCGGCGCCAGCCCGGCCAGCAAAGCCCTTCTTTTGTTGCTGGTGGCCAGTTTTGCGGCCTGGGGCATCGGCGATTACATCTCCCCCTCCACCGGCGCCCAAGCCATGCGCATTAACGGAGAAGACATCTCCCCCCGGCAATTAGAGCAAACCTACAACCAGCGCCTGCAAAACCTCACCCAAATCCTCGGCCAGCGCCCCAGCCCCGAGCAACTGGAGCAAATCCAACTCGCCGAACAAGTCGTAGCCGAGGTCGCCGCCCGCACCGTGCTCCGCCAAGCCGCCGAGTCCCTCGGCTTCCAGCCCGCCACCCAACAATTGCAAAGCGAAATCGCCAACATCAGCGCCTTTAAAAACGAGTCCGGCCAATTCGACGTCGCCCGCTACCGCCAAATCCTCGCCCAAATCGGCCGCACGCCTGCACAGTTCGAGTCCGACCTCGCCCAAGACCTCATCGTCCGCAACCTGGCCCAACTCAGCAAACTCACCACCCCCAGCCCCAGCCTGGTGGCAGGTATTCTCGGTGCCGAAAACGTCCGCCTCACGCTGGAAGTTGCCACCCTCACCCCCGCCCTCGCCAGCAACATCCCCACCCCTACCGAGGCCCAACTCACCGCCTTCCACCAACAAAACCAGCAGCAATACAGCACGCCAGAAACCCGCTCCTTCACGGTGCTGCGCATCAGCCGCGACGATCTCATCGCTTCCATCACAGTTCCGGAAGCCGACATCCGCGCCGCCTACGAAGCCAACAAACAACACTATAAAGTGCCAGAAACCCGCAGCGTCCGCCACATCCTCTTCACCAGCCGAGAAGAAGCCGAAGCCGCCGCCCCCACCATCACCTCGCAACAATCTTTTATGGAAGCCGCCAACACCCTCAGCCAAGACCCCGGCAACCAGGGCACCAAAGGCGGCAGCCTCGGCACCATCAAGGCGGATGACGTCGTCCCCGCCTTCCGCAAAGCCGCCTTCGGCCTTGCCGTCGGCACCCTCAGCGCGCCGGTGCAAACGCCCTACGGCTGGCACCTTATCTGGGTAGATGCCATCAGCCCCGCCCAAACCCTGGCGTACGACGACATCCGCAGCGCCATCGCGAAAGACCTCCAAGCCGAACAAGCCGACGAAGCCCTGCTACGCCTCAGCGGCGTGGTAGATGAAAAAGTCGCCGCAGGCGAGCCCCTCACCACGATAGCAACCTCCATCGGCATCAAACCCGTCACCTACTCCACCGTGCGCAAAACCGACGAAGCCGTAGAACCGCAAGAACTCGCCACCGCCTTCAACCAGAACGAAAACGAAGTCAGCCTGCCGCTCACCATGGCCGATGGCGGCGCAGCTTACGTCCAGGTCACCCGCATCAACCCCTCCAGCGTCCAAAGCCTCGCCCAGGTCCGGCCGCAGGTGGTGGCCCAGTGGCGCGCCGCCCAGGCCCGCATGGCATTGCGCGGCATGGCCGATTCCCTCCTCACCGCCGCGCGCAACCCCGGCACCAGCCTGCAAGCCGCCGCCCAACAGGCGGGGGTAGCGGGCCTCAGCACCCAAACCCTCACCGTCACCAACCCCACCGAGGCCCCGGACTGGCTGCAACGCAACCTCATGGAAATCTACCCCCTGCCCATCGGCGCCACACTGGCCGGCGCGCTGCCGCAGGCCGAAAATCTCAATCTGGTGCGCCTCATCAGCCGAGAAAGCCTCCCCCTCGACCCCTCCACCCTGCCCGCTCAAGCCAAAATCTACCAGCAGCGCCTGCAAGGCGATGTCGAAGCCCTGCTCATGGGCAGCCTCACCCAGCAAGCCAAAATCGAGCTCAACCAACCCATGCTGAAGCAAATGTTCGGCCGCGAAGTCCAATGGAACGCTTCATCAAACTAGCAATAACAGGATATGCGCTGGCCCTATTCGTGGCCAGCCCAGCTTTGGCCGCCACCCTCACCTATAAAAACCAAAACAAATGGGTGGCACCCGAGGACAACAAACCCCTCCTCACCCTCATGCAAACCGCCAAAAGCGGCCAAACCCGCTTCACTGTGCAACTGCCCGCCAGCAACCGCCCCCTCTCCCTCCAGCGCCTGCTAATTCTCAAAGATATCCTCACCCGCGAATCCGGCAACCCCATCATCCTGGAAGAAACCACCCCCGCCGCCAAACCCAACACCCTCATCATCAAATAACCGGTTCAACCTCACACGCCTTCAAGGCCGCCCTCATCGCCTCTTCCTGCATTTCTACACCAATGAACACCAGCTCCTGCCTGCGGTCGGCCACCTCCGGGTGCCAATAAGTCTTCATCATGTCGTGCCATTCCGGCTCATGCGGCCAGCGTTCCTGCGGCACGGCGGCCCACCATTTCCCAGCCTGGGGCTTGGCACGGCATACGGCACCTGCAAGGCTCAGTTCGCCTACCCAGTCGTGGGCATCGGCCGTCCAATAAAACCCCTTGGCACGCACCAACCCCGGCCATGTTGTATCTAAAAACAGTTTAAATTTTATGGGGTCAAATGGCCTACGGGAACGATACACAAAACTCCCAATCCCATACTCCAAAGTTTCCGGGTTGTGCAGGTGCGGCTCATAAAGCTCCTTATACCAAAGCGAATGCGCCTGGGCCTTTTCCAAATCAAACAGCCCGGTATTCACTATTTCTGCCAACTCCACCTCGCCGTTGTCGCAGGTCAGCACGCGGGCATCAGGGTTCAGCGCGCGCACCACTTTACGCACCAGCGCCAGCTGCTCTGCTCCAGCATCACTGGCCTTGTTCAGCACCAGCACATCGGCAAATTCTATCTGGTCGGTCAGCAAGTCGGCCAGCGTGCGGTCGTCGGCATCCCCGGCCACTTGCCCGTGGTCATGCAAAGTGTCGTGGCCTCCCAACTGGTTCAGCAGGTTCAGGCAGTCCACCACAGTCACCATGGTATCCAACCTCGCCACATCGGCCAGGCTTGCCCCTTTATCGTCCCTAAATTCAAACGTACTCGCAATCGGCAAGGGCTCGGCAATCCCGGTGCCTTCAATCAACAAATAATCAAAGCGCTTTTCCTGGGCAAGCCGGGTCACTTCCATCAACAAATCGTCTCGCAGGGTGCAGCAAATGCAGCCATTGCTCAATTCAACCATCTTTTCCTGGGTCCGAGACAAATTCGCGCCGCCCCCCCGCACCAGCGCCGCGTCCACATTCACTTCGCTCATATCGTTCACAATCACGGCTACTTTCAATCCGGCCCTGTTTGTCAGCACATGGTTCAGCACGGTGGTTTTACCAGCGCCTAAAAATCCGCTTAAAACTGTCACCGGCAAGCGGCTATCTTTCACAAGGTTCAATAAAGTGTTTTGCATATGTTAATCATTAACACACCTGTCAAGCCCCCCTACTGCAAGCCATCAACTCAATAACTCAAGAAAAACCACCCGCCGCCAAACCCAACACCCTCATCATCAAATTGCGCTAAAAAAAGGGGGCCCAGCTCGTTGAACCCCCGCCACAATGAACAACACCTCCTAAGCCTTCTTCTCCCACCCCTTCTCCGTCTGCTGAAAATAACTCAGCTCATGCCCCGCCGCCTTCAGCTGCTTAAATAACCCCCGCCCCCGCTCCACATCGGCACTTGCGGCACTGAACATATACAGCACCCGGCCCGGCGCCGCCGCCAGCAAAGCCTCCAGCACCGTTTCGGCCCCGGCAACCACCACCGGCACGCGCCCGGCAGCATAGGCCTCAACCGGCTCTTCCGCATTTACAATCAAAATCGGCTGCTCTTCGGGCGGCCCATCTTCGGGCTTGCCGTGGGGCAAAAAGGATGTGTCACGGTAGCTCCACAGCGCCTCAT
>DIUO01000041.1 GCA_002422365.1 Proteobacteria bacterium UBA6156 | reverse complement strand
CGTCGATGCCTTCCATGTCGTCGCGCTCGTAGACCATGTGGCTCCACCAGCTGCGTTTGATGTTGTTTTTCAGCTCCACGCCGAGGGGGCCGAAGTCGTAGAGGCCTTTCATGCCGCCGTAAATATCGGCAGATTGGAAGATGAAGCCACGGCGTTGGCAGAGGCTGACGAGTTCGGACATATCTTTGGCGGGCATGGGTACCTCGTGTTTTCGTGTTTCGTGTTTTGTGTATTCGTGATGGATACCGCTAATGTTGGGTAACCGATTACTGTATTTTTAGGTAAAGGGGAAGGGGAGAGACAAAAACGGGCTAGCGCCCGCCACCGAAGGTGCTAGAGAGAATGGGAGCTGCGGTTGTGTTCATGGGGGAATTCTGAAAGGTGACTGGGGGAGTGTCAATGAAAAATGCAGCGCCGGGGTGAGCGGCGCTGCTAATTCGGATTACCGGAAGAATGGATTTTCGCTTTTCCGGTATTCCATGTAGCGGCGGATGAACTCCGCCGCGTCTTTTCTGGCGATGGTCAGGCGGTGGTAGTCTTGCACCGCCTTGTGCATTGCGTCCTTGGTGAGCGGGCGGAGGGTGTCATGGCTGGTGCCGTGGACAATCTCCGCCACCCCTAGGGCGGGGGGTTCGAAGGCCAGGGCCGGGTATTCCGGCTCCATCCCGCCCAGGTAGCGGGAGACGTATTGGGCCTGGCCAAGCCCCAGTTCGGAGAGGGGGATGTACTCCTCCTCTCCGATGAAAAGTTTTTGCGCCATGACAACCTCCTTTGGTTATGGCGTTTGGGGATTATATAGATAGCAGATTTATGATTTTCAAGGCTTGGCATAAACGTGGCGGCGTGTAAGGATTCTTTCCATGCTGCAAGAAGATAAACAGATTTTATGGCGGGCGAGTGCGGTGCTTATGGGCATGGCGCTGCCGACGATATTGATTGGCAAAGGCGTGCTGTATGTGCTGCTGGTGCTGGGCATGATTTGCGGCCTGATGGCCACCAAAGATGAAAGCCTGCGCGCGACCGTAAAGCTGCTGCTGAACAGCCGCACAACCCTGGCGATTGTGGCGCTGATGGCCGCGCTAATGGTGGGCGTGGCGACCGGCATTAACCCCCGCTATGCGCTGGAGCAATGGGGGCAGGTGGCGTTGTTTTGCTTAGGTGCCGCTGCGTTGTTTATGACCCTGCGCGAAATGCCGGGCCGCCATGTGGAGCTGATGTTGAAAACCCTTGCGATTGCGACCATGGCAGCTTGTGGACTGGCTTTAATTGATGCCCTGGCCCATGAGCCGCGCCTGAGCGGTGCGCTGCATGGTGTGGATAAGGCGCTGACGCCCTACAGGCTGAACTTTATGAGTGGCGTGCTGGCGGTGATATTGCCGTTTGTGTGGGCCCGCCTGATGGTGAAAAGCCGCGAAGGCGAGCCCTTTGCGGTGCGCATTGCGCCCTGGGCGGCAGCGTTTGGCTTTGTGGTGGCGATTGCCTGCGGCGGGCGCAGCGGCTGGGTGGGGCTGGCGGCTGGGGTTGTGGTGTTCTTGCTGGTGGCAGGGCGTTACCATGGTTTGGTGATACACAAAAAACATTGGTTGGCCGGGGGCGGTTTGGTTGGGCTGGGGTTGGCGTTTTATACGCTGGCAGCCGGTTGGGAATTTGTGTGGCGGCGGATATCGATTTTTGGAGAAGCCGGGCATGAGCGCGGCATGCTGAGCGGGCGCGGCGACGTGTGGGCCCAGGCGTGGGACGGTTTTATGAGTGCGCCGCTGTTTGGTGTGGGGGTGATGAATTATCGGAACCTGCCCGATGCCATTGACCTGCACCCCCACAACTGGTTGCTGCAAATGCTGCTGGAAGGCGGTGTTGTGGGCTTGGCGTTGTTTTTGGTGCTGGTGGGGTTGGTGGCCCAGCGCTTTTTTGGCTACGCCAAAGGGAACTTGTATGGTGTGGCGGCCCTGGCCAGCTTTACGGCGTATTGGGTGACCGGGCTTGGGAACACCAGTATGTTCAATGGCTGGTGGATGACCTTTTTAATTGTGCTGTGCATGCTGGGCTGGCGTGCCGGGTGGGGCGGAAGTGAGCTGAAGAAGCGGCGGAGAGCCTCGGTAGTAGTTAAGCCGGGTACGGCCGGTTTGTAATGCTGCGCGTTATGCATTTGGTGGGGGCTGCCAAGCCGGGGGGGGCCGAGATGTTTGCCTTCCGGTTGCTGGTGGCTTTGCATAAACGCCGCGATGTGAACGTGCTGGCGGTGGTAAGGCAAGGCAGCTGGCTGGAAGGTGTGTTGCGTGGGGCAGGGGTGCCGGTGGAAGTGGCCGCGTTTGGCGGGCTTTTTGATTGGACGACACCTGGGCGGGTGCGGAAGCTGGCGCGGGGGTTCCGGCCCGACGTGGTGCAAAGTTGGATGAACCGTGCGACGCGGTTTATGCCCCAAGGGCCTTGGGCGAAAGTGGGCCGTTTGGGCGGGTTTTATGATTTGAAGTATTACCGGGGCCGGGTGGAGCATTTGGTGTGCAACACCGAGGACTTGCGGGTGTATTGCGTGGGGGAGGGGTGGAATGCGGCGCGAGTGCGGATGATTAGCAATTTTATCCCGCTGCCGCCGCAGGGGTGGAGCAGGGTGAGGAAAGGCCGGCGGACGGAATTGGGCTTTAGTGAAGGTGACTGCGTGGCGATGATGGCCGGGCGGTTGCACAGTGTGAAAGGGGTGGATGTGGCGCTGCAGGCGCTTGCCAAGCTGCCGGAGACCTTTAAGCTGCTGCTGGTGGGAGAGGGGCCGATGCGCGATGAGCTGATGGGTTTGGCCCGGCATTTAGGTGTTGCGCCACGGGTGGTATGGGCCGGATGGCAAGACGAGTTAGCCCCCTATGCCGCCGCGGCCGATATGTGGCTGGCGCCCAGCCGCCATGAGCCGCTGGGCAACACCGTGCTGGATGCCTGGGTGCATGAGGTGCCAGTGATTGCCACATGCACCGGGGGGCTTGATATGCTGGTGGAGGAAGGTGTGACCGGCCTGAAAGTGCCGGTAGACGACCCGGATGAGCTGGCAAAAACAATGCTGCGCCTTGCTGAAAGTGACCAGTTGCAAAAGCAGGTGAAGCAAGGTGGCCTGGCCCGTTTTAAGCGCGATTACAGCGAGGAAAGCATTGTGGAAAGTTATATGAAGTTTTATTCTGAACTGAGCAAAGGACGAACGGCATGACTGAAAAACCGACATTTGAACAGCATATGGCCCAGTTGGAAAAGCTGGTGGCCCGCATGGAGCAGGGCGATGTGCCGCTGGATGAAGCGCTGAAAGCCTTTGAAGAAGGCATGAAGCTGGTTGCCCTGTGCAAAGAGCAACTGGCCCAAGCGGAGATGAAAGTGGAAAAAGTGATGAATGCCCAGGGGGAGACTGCTCCGTTTGCAGTGGGGGAGTAGGATGTATGATGAATGACCATTTGGCGCTGAATGCGGCGGAGCAGGCGATTTTTTTAAGAGAGCTGACGGCCATTGCAGGCCAAGTGGAGCGTTGCCTGGATAGTTATTTGCCCACCATGCAAAGCCAGGCCGGAGACCGTGTGCTGGAGTGCATGCGCTACAGCACCTTTGCCGGGGGTAAGCGGCTGCGCCCGGCGCTGGTGGCGGCGGCGGCCAGGCTTGGCGGATACCGTGGTGAGGGAGCGGTGTGGGTGGGCAGTGCGATGGAGATGATCCATACCTACAGCCTGATGCAGGACGACCTGCCGAGCCTGGACAATGATGACCTGCGGCGCGGGCGCCCCACCGCCCATAAGCAGTTTGATGAAGCCACCGCCATTTTGGCCAGCGACGGGTTGCAAACCGGCGCCTATGAGCTGCTGACGCGTGATGTTGTGCATGAAGATATGCGTGTAAGATTGGAAATTATCAGATTATTTGCGCGCAGTAGTGGGGCAATTGGCATGGTGCTGGGGCAGATGGTGGACATGCAATGGGAGTGGGAGAAACCCACCAACTTGCGGGTGGAAGACCTGGCGCGCATGAATTATTTGAAAACCGGCATGAACATTACCGCCTGCTGCGAAGCGGGTGTGGTGCTGGCTGCCGCCGCCCACCAGCCGGAGCATGACGTGAGGCTGCGGATGGTGCGCTTTGGCGATGCGCTGGGGCGGGCTTTTCAGGTTTATGACGACGTGCTGGATGTGGTGGGAACCGCCGAACAGCTGGGCAAGACCCCGGGCAAAGACGCCAAAGCCGGAAAGACCACCTTTGTGAGCCTGCTGGGGCTGGAAGGAGCCCAAAAACGTGCCGTAGACGAGTGTGAGCGGGCGCTTGCGGAGTTGGACGGTTTTGGTGAAGAAGCTGATTTGTTGCGCCTGATTGCCCGCTATTGTGTGACGCGGGATAAGTAGGGCTAGTGATGAAACTTCGCATAATAAAAAGGATAATAGGGCGATGATGAGCGGTATGCGGCACGATGGTGAGGCGGATATGGAGGACGTGCGTGATATTGCGCGGGCGCGGGTGCTGATACTTTCGGATGGGCGAACGGGGGCGGAAAACCGCAGCCTGGGCGTTACTGAAATGCTGGGGATTAAAGACCCGGAGATTGTGACGCTGCGGCCGAAGTATTCCAGCCGGTTGTTGCGCTTGCTGTTGCCAGTGCAGTGGTTGTATGAGGATTTTGAGCGGGTGCGGCTGGATGTGGCGAATTTTGATGTGCTGATTACGGCGGGGTATCAGGTTAGCCGGGTGGTGCGGGCGCTGAAAAAGGATAACCCGGCGCTGTTTACGGTGGCACTGATGCGCCCGGCGGGCAAAGCAAGTGATTATGATGTGGTGGCAGTGGAGCAGCACGATGCCTACCGCAGGGCCGACAATGTGGTGGTGACGCTGGGCGCCCCCAACCGCATAACGCGCGACAAGCTGGCGCTGGAAGCCGACCGCTGGCGCAAGCGCCTGAGCCATGTGCAAGGCCACCGTGTGGCAATGCTGGTGGGCGGCACCAGCCGCCACGGTGCCTTTGGTGTCGAAGATGCCAAGGCCCTTGTGAAAGAAGTTGCGAAATTGCTGAAAGACAATGCCAGCGGATTGCTGGTAACCACCAGCCGCCGCACCGGCAAAGACGTGACCGAAGCCCTGGAAAAAGCCCTGAAAGCCAGCGGCGTGCCGTATTTTTTATGGACGCCGGAAGACGGAGGGCGTGATAACCCCTATTTAGCCTATTTGGCGCTGGCTGAAGCGGTGGTAGTGACCGCCGACAGCGTGAGCATGGTGAGCGAGGCCGCCAGTGCGGGCAAGCCTGTGTATTTGTGGGGGAATGAAAAGGCGGTGCCGAAGAAATTCAGGAACTATTACAAAGCGCTGGGGCAACAGGGCCGCGCGCGCTGGTGGAATGGGCAGTTTACGCTGCGGGCGCCTGCGGCGGGGTTGATGGATACGCTTTTGGTGGCGGGGTTTGTGAGGTCTAAGTGGATGAAGCGGGTTCGTTCTTCGTAGAGAGGCGCGGACTCAAACGGCCCCCGGATAATTTTTGGCGTGGCTTATGTACTCTTTTCTTGTACACCGCGCCCCGCCAAAAATCACCCGGATGACCGTTTAGAGCCTCGCGCGCAGGGCGACGGCACTATGTGCCGTTTCTTTGACTCCAATTTACATTCCTGCGGGGGTGGGGCCGAGGATGTGGGCGCCGGTGTCGACGTTGAGGACTTCTCCGGTGGTGCCGCTGCCTAAGCTGGAGAGGAGGTAGAGGGCGGCTCCGGCGACGTCTTCTTTCGTGGTCAGGCGGCGGAGGGGGGCGGTGGCTTCGTGGTGTTTCAGCATGTTGGAGAAGTCCGATATCCCCCGTGCGGCGAGGGTGTTGATGGGCCCGGCGGAGATGGCATTGACGCGGATGCCCTGGGGGCCGAACTCGGCGGCCAGATAGCGGACGGCGGCCTCTAATGCCGCTTTGGCGACACCCATGACGTTGTAGTTGGGGACGACTTTGATGCTGCCTTCGTAACTGAGGGTGAGGACGGAGGCCGTGAGTGACAAGCGAGGTTTGAGGTGCTGCATGAGGGCGATGAGCGAGTAGCAGGAGACATCGAGCGCCAGGTTGAAGCCTTCCCGCGACGTTTGGGAGATGCCGCCCTTTAATTCGTCTTTATTGGCAAAGGCGACGGCGTGGACGAGGAAGTCCAGCTGGTGGCCGTCGGCTTCCAGGGCCTTGTTGAGGGTGATGAGTTGGCTGTCGGCCTGGACGTCGCAGGGGTAGCAGGGGGCGTTGAGTTTTTCGGCCAGTGGGCGGACGCGTTTTTCCATGGTGGCATTGGGATAGGTGAGGATGAGCTTGGCGCCTGCGGCGTGGGCGGCTTCGGCAATGCCCCAGGCGATGGACCAGTCGTTAGCGACGCCCATGATGAGGCCGGTTTTACCTTGGAGGAGTTGTGCTGGTGTGTTCATGCGTGGCACTATAGCGGCAGATTGAGAAAAAGAAAATGGAAGGACGCCTTGTTATGTTGAATCGGCGGGAATTACGCACATTTGAGAGTTTGAGTGAAAAGGAAGTGCTGGCGCTGGCGATTGGGGCCGAGGAGCAGGACGCGCATATTTACCGTGACATGGCCGAGCAGCTGCGGGGAGAATTTGCGGCCACGGCCAAGGTGTTTGATGCCATGGCGGCGGAGGAGGATGGGCACCGGCGGGCGCTGCTGGATGTGTTCAAAGCCAAGTTTGGGAGCCACATACCGCTGGTGCGGCGCGAGGATGTGCGTGGGTTTATGATGATGGAGCCGGTGTGGTTGGCGCAGCCGTTGAATATTGAGAAGATATGGGATTTGGCGGAGCAACTGGAAGGGCAGGCGGCGAGGTTTTATAAGCTGGCGGCCCAGCGCAGCCAGGATGTGGACGTGAGGAAGCTGCTGGGCGACCTGGCCGCCGCCGAGCAGAAGCATGAGCGCAAGGCGATGAGCCTGCAGGAGCGCAACCTGACCGAAGACGCCAAGCAGGCGGAGAAGGTTGAGGCGCATAAGCAATTTGTGCTGCAAGTGGTGCAGCCGGGGCTGGCCGGGCTGATGGACGGCAGCGTGAGCACGCTGGCGCCGCTGTTTGCTGCCGCCTTTGCCACCCAAAACAACCACGAAACGCTGATGGTGGGCTTGGCCGCCAGTGTGGGGGCGGGGATAAGCATGGGGTTGACCGAGGCCTTTAGTGACGACGGCAAGATTAGTGGCCGTGGCAGCCCCTGGCTGCGCGGCACGGTGTGCGGAGTGATGACGACGCTGGGTGGGGTGGGGCATGCGTTGCCGTATCTTTTAAGTGACTTTTGGGCGGCCACCAGCCTGGCGGTGGTGGTGGTGATTGTGGAGCTGATGGCCATTGCGTGGATACGCTGGAAGTATATGGACAGCCGTTTTTGGGTGGCGGTGATGCAGATTTTTGTGGGTGGATTGCTGGTGCTGGGGGCAGGGGTGTTGCTGGGGGGTGCTTAAATGGCTGACTCTAAAGAGCTAATTTGCTTTAACATTTTGGCTTTGCAGCCAAGTTCGTTTGCTAATCCCTGGGTTTTTTATATTGTTCATCCTAATTTTGATAAAGAATATGAGCTTAGACACAAAGCATTTTTGATATTAATTAATGGATTTATAGATATTTTAAAAAATTACAAGAAGCATTCAAAACTTATTGAGAGTATGGAAAATTATAATACTTCGCTAACTTACTACATAAAATTTATGAAGTTAATTAAAAAAGAAATACTGGAAGTTATATCATTATATAGTGAAGAGGAGTTGCTATATTTTCAAGAACAAAGAAATCAATTAGTTCATGCGTCATTAGACGGATTTATGAAAGATACTAGGTCTTATTATGTAATTAATAATAATGATATTACAAGTAAAAATGTGGGTAAAATCGAATACTTTGCAATGTATAAGAGGGTAATGGATTCTAATACAAGTCAAGACATTCATAATTATTTAACTAGGTTGCAACATAAGAAAACGAGCCTATGGTCAATTTTTGTTTATCTAAAGAATATCCAAATTTCGAATTTGATTCGAGAAGATATTAGAGAAGGCATGTTAAAGCAAAAATGAATTATTTTATGAAAGAATTAATAGTATTGAAAATACTTCTTGGAATTTAAATGATGTTCGTAATCTAGTAGTTGCTACCGATATTCCCCGCTAGTGTTTTTATTTGTTAAATTCATAAAATAGTTTAATTTAGTATGTTATTTGTATTTTGGTGATGGCTTACCTGTTGACAGGGGGCGGGAAGGGGGATTTATATGTTTCACCTTGAAATGCAATTTTTATACTGAATAACCTGATGAATTTTTCTCCCTGGGAGGAAGAAGATGGGTGAAGATTCGAAGCGTAAAGGCCCATGGACACCATGGGGAACGAAAAGCCCTTGTGGTGGAGTACCGCATGGGGTTTTGGCCCGTGAAGTAACTTTCCGGCACAAGCCGATGGTGGAAGGAACTCCGGTCCCTCCTTCGGAGGAGACGGGATTGCTTTTCGCTTTTCCGCCTCGGGAGGACTAGCCGAGGGCGCAAGGATAACGAAACGCGGCAGGGAGACCCGCCGCGTTTTGGTTTTTAAGGTTATCTGCCCGCTTTGCGGCACTGTCTCGCGCGGCTCGCAGGCCGCGACAGCGAGGCGCTAAGTTGGCTTACCAAACGCAAGAGCGTTTGGAGCCAACTTTAGCGGCTGGCGAGTTGGTTGTTATTTTGGAAGGCGGTGTTCCAGGCGGTTTGGGCGTTGGCCACGTGGCGCTTGAAGGCGATTAATTGCGCCTTGCTGAGCGGGTTGGTGGTGGGGAGGTCGGTGCGCATGGCATCGACTTGGGTGCCGTTTTTCAAGACCTCGTAGTGCAAGTGGGGGCCGCTGGAGACGCCAGTGGAGCCGACATAAGCGATAACCTGCCCCTGCTTGACCTTTTGCCCCACGCGCAGGCCCTTGGCATAGCGGTGCAGGTGGGCATAGGCGGTGCTGTAGGTGCCGTTGTGCTTGATTTGCACGTAGTTGCCGTAGCCGCCGCGTACCTTCACCATGG
>DIUO01000003.1 GCA_002422365.1 Proteobacteria bacterium UBA6156 | reverse complement strand
TGCCACATCTCCGGCGTCGCGCCGAAGGCGCGCTACTAAAATCCCGCGCCAGAACAACATCCGCCTTGCCAGCAAGGCAAATGTGAGCTAAACCCCAGCCATGGCTAAAGACGATGTAATCGAATNNCCCAACACCCTGTTCCGCGTAAAATTGGAGAACGGGCCCACCGTGCTCTGCCACATCTCCGGCAAAATGCGCCAGAACAACATCCGCATTCTGGAAGGCGACAAGGTGACCGTGGAAATGACCCCCTACGACCTCACCAAAGGCCGCATCACCTACCGGAAGAAGGAACCTTCCCTCGGCGCCCCCGGCACCCCGCCAGCCCCCCATAAATCCCGCTAAACACCAAAAAATTTCGCCCCGGCCTCCATCCCCCAAGGGGACGGGCCGGGGCGGGCCGTTCATCGTTGTTCGAGGGAATGCCAGGTCTTTATGGCTTTATCGTTGTAGTTTTGACACTCCTCGACTGAGGAGAGGAAATAATCCTTCGCCCTTTTCATGTCGGATGAAATGGCCGAATTTTTGCTCAGATATGAATATTCGCCTGTTGAGAGTATTAGCCTCCGGAGAGGAAGCTCCTGCTCCAGGAGCTTCTCGAAGTTGTCGAGAATCTCCTGAGCGACCCTTTTCCGGGACGGATATTCCATCCCGCTTCTGGTGGTCTCTTCAATGGATAGGTACCACCTTCGGCATTCCTGGTGGATGTAGTTCTTCCAGAACGCTACATCCACGTAGTGTACTTCGAGTTCTTTCTTGATGCTGGAGGCCTCGGCCTCCAGCATTGCCGGGCCGATGGAGAAATTCTCCTCGGCCATCGCGGACTGCGCCACGAAGAAAGCGAAAACCACCGCAACAGCGGCAACAACAAGCTTTTTCATCCTGATTACTCCGGTTTAACCCGGCAGGGTATCGGCAAAAACGCCCAAGTGTCCCTCATGGGACATCTCGCCCCACCGGCATACCATTAAGCATAGGTAGAAAATAAGGAATTTCAACTCCCCCCGTCAAAATCCGCGAATCCCCAAAAAAAGCGAACCCCGGCCGTCATCCGCAAGGAATGAAGGCCGGGGCACATCGCGTTACTTTGCCGGTTTGGCTGCCGCGGCGATCTTGAAGATGGCCGCGGCGTCGTTGTAGCCACGGCCGAATTCGTCGACCATGGTGAGGAAGTTGTCCCTCACCGCTGCCGCTTCGGGGGACATCTCCCCCCCGATATCCGAATAGATGCGCACATGGACGGCGAGGAATTCGCGCGTCGTGGACGTGAGCACCGCCGCGCTGTTGAGCGCATTCATCCATGCGACGACCTCCCACATGGCCTTCTCCCATGTGGGGTAGTCGGTGGCCCTCTGCGCCGCCGCCGCATGGATGGCCACCATGGCCATCGCCGTATCAGAGTGGCGCTCCAGCGTGTCTGTATCTTCGAGCAGGGTGATGATCTTCCGGTCGATGCTCGCCGCATCGAGCGCTTTCTCCTCCGCCCCAGCCGGGGCCGCGAGCAGCATGAAAACCACCGCCAGCGCGGCCAAAATCGACTTCTTCATTTCATCTTCTCCGGTTTAACCCGGCAGGGTATCGGCAAAAACGCCCAAGTGCTCCCTCGCGGAGCATCTCGCCCCGCCGACTGCCATTTGAATACATTATAAAATGTCGAAATTCAACTAATTCCACCTAAAGTTCCAGCTGAACAGCAAAAAAACGCGCCCCGGCCACCAATCCTCAAAGGGAAGGGTGGCCGGGGTCTGTCGTTCGTTGCTGCAGCCTAGCCGCGATGGAGGGCCCGGATCACCTCGAACGATCTGTCGATATCCCTGGCCGTGGCCAGGGATCGATTGAGCGATTCGAGGTAGTCCCCCTTCAGCGCCGATATCACTTCCGGCGCCGGCTTGCACCGGCACCAGTCGTAGGCGCTGCCGATCAGGGCGAGGGCCCTGAGCGACATCGTGGCGTGCCGCTCGGCGACCGCGATAGCGAAGCTGTCCTCGACAGCGGCTTCGGTGATCCGCTGCATGGCCAGGAAGTCGTTGGCCTTGTCCGCCGCCTTTGCCTCGACGACACGCTGTGCCATCGAGGCCTTGACGCCGTTGAGCTTGAGCTCCATTTCCATGATCGACAGGACGACCTTCAGGGTCGTCCTGTCGATCATGGTCTTGACGTCGGCCGCCCGCACGGGGGCCGCGAAAAGGGTGAAAACAACCGCCAGCGCGGCCAAAATACGATTTGTCATGATACATCTTCTCCGGGTTAACCCGGCAGGGTATCGGCAAAAACGCCCAAGTGTTCCCCGTCAGGGCACTTGCCCTACCGGCTACCCTAATTATGGGCATATCACCAGTATTTTCAATGCCTGCCGCATATGTGGGCACCGTCCCCCCAATTTTCCCCTTGCCAAC
This sequence comes from Proteobacteria bacterium UBA6156, assembly GCA_002422365.1. Classification (GTDB taxonomy): domain Bacteria; phylum Pseudomonadota; class Alphaproteobacteria; order UBA2136; family UBA6156; genus UBA6156. The sequence continues at coordinate 19,822 of DIUO01000003.1, read as the reverse complement.
CCCTTTTATAACTGGTAATGCCCCCTCTGACCCCTAGTGTAAGGAAGTGATTGAACATGCGTTACGCCTCGTCCATCCGCGCTGAAAAAACGCGCGATCGTAAACTGCAAGTGGTGCGCCGCACCCGTAACAAGGCCGGAAAATTTCTGGGCCGTATCCGCATTGTCATGCGCGATAAGCGCAAGAACGGTAAAACCGGTCGTTACGGCGTTACACAGGCTTAAGCCTATGGGGTTAGGCCAGTGCAGCACAGGGCTGCGCAAGGCTTTTATGTATAAATTCAAGGTAGGAGTGTAGCTCGTGGCACGTATCGCGGGTGTTAATATTCCGACCGATAAACAGGTATGGGTGGCTCTCACCTATATTTATGGCGTCGGTCCGGCTAACACATATAAAATTCTCGAGGCAGCACAAGTCGAACCGACCAAGCGCGTTCACGCGCTCAGCGACGACGAAGTCAGCCGTATCCGTAATGTTATCGACGCACAAGCCATCGTCGAAGGTGACCTGCGCCGTCAGGTCAGCCTTAACATCAAGCGTCTTATGGACCTTGGTTGCTACCGTGGCCTGCGCCACCGCAAGGGCTTGCCCGTGCGTGGCCAGAGCACCCGCCACAACGCCCGTACCCGCAAGGGCCCGCGCAAGGCTGGTGTGGCCAACAAAAAAACCACCAACAAGTAACAGGTAGGTTCACATAATGGCAACTCCGCAAAAAAAGGGCGCCACAACCGCCCGTACCATGAAGCGTAAAGACCGCAAGAACATCACTTCGGCCACTGCGCACATCTACAGCAGCTTCAACAACACCATCGTCACCATTACCGACGCCCAAGGCAACGCCATCGCCTGGTCTTCGGCTGGTCAGGCAGGCTTCAAGGGCTCCCGCAAGGGCACGCCGTTTGCGGCCCAGCTGGCTGCCGAAGGCGCTGGCCGCTCTGCTAAGGAACACGGCGTCCGCGTGCTGGATGTCCTCCTGCGTGGCCCCGGCTCCGGGCGGGAAAGCGCGCTGCGCGGCCTCCAGGCCCAGGGGTTCGAGATCCTCGCCATCCGCGATGTCACCGCAATTCCGCACAACGGGTGCAAGCCCCGTAAACGCCGCCGCGTTTAACGTTTGCAGGGCAGGGGCCGCACGCACCAGCGGCTCCCTGCTTATTTAATTCCCCCCCCAGGTGCACCCACTCTCAATATTCAAAAAGGCGAAGGAAGGCGATACCCCATGCAGATTCAAGCCAACTGGAAAGAGCTCATCAAACCCACCAAGGTCGGCATGAGCGCCGGGTCCGACCCCAAAAAGTTTGCTACCTTTACCATCGAACCGCTCGAACGCGGTTTCGGCCATACCCTCGGCAACGCCCTGCGCCGCGTGCTGCTGTCCAGCCTGCAAGGCTCGGCCATCACCCACATCAAAATCGATGGCGCCGTGCACGAGTTCTCCACCCTGCCGGGCGTAATGGAAGACGTCACCGAAATCATCCTCAACCTCAAGGCCATGGCTATCCGCAGCCACGCTACCGAGTCTAAAACCGTGGTGCTCCACAAAAAAGGCGCCGGTCCGGTCACTGCTGCCGATATCGAAACCACCCACGATATCGAAATCATCGACCCCACCCACCTTATCGCCACCTTGGCTGAAAAAGGCGAACTGCGCATCGAGCTCACCATCGGCATCGGCAAGGGCTATAGCCCGGCCGCCGACCGCAAGGCCGAAGAGCGCCAACCCGGTTCCATCCTCATCGATGCCATCTACAGCCCCATCCGCCGCGTCAGCTTCAAAGTAAGCGACGCCCGCGTCGGCCAGATCACCGACTACGACAAACTGGTGATGGAAGTGGAAAGTAACGGTGTCGTCACTCCCGAAGACTCTCTCGCCTTCGCCGCCCGCATTCTGCAAGACCAACTCAGCGTGTTCATTAACTTCGAAGATATCGCCGACGACGCCAACCGCCGCGACGACGTCATCGACATCAACCCGCACTTGCTGATGAAGGTCGACGAGCTGGAACTGTCTGTCCGCAGCGCCAACTGCCTGAAGAACGAGAACATCGTCTACATTGGCGACCTCGTGCAGAAGTCGGAAAGCGAAATGCTGAAAACTCCCAACTTCGGCCGTAAGTCGCTCAACGAGATCAAAGACGTCCTCGGCCAAATGGGCCTCGGCCTTGGCATGCGCCTGGAAGCCTGGCCGCCCGAGAACATCGAAGACCTCGCCCGCCGCCTCGACAAAACCTTCTAGTCGAAGCCAAAAAATTAAGGAGCCGCAAGGCTCCTTTTTTACGCCGTAAATAACAAGCCCCCCACCTCGCGGCAGGGGGCTTCGTCATCCAGGGGATTCGGCTAGTCGCCACCGCCGCCGCCGCCGCCACCACCGCTGCCGCCGCCGCCACCGCTCCAGCCGGAGTCGAAGTCAGAGCCACCATACGAACGCCGAGACGCGGGCTCGTCGTCGGGCACGGCGTTCAGCGGACTGAGGGGGTTGAGTGGGTTGAGGGGATGCAGCGGATGCGCCACCGACATCCCATCACCAGCGCCCGCATCGCGCCGCCGCCGATTCTCTTCATCCGGTCGCCTTTCGGTTTCAGGTCGCCTCTTCGTCGCAGTGGTTGGACTGCGAGGGTCGGTGATTCGCAACGCCGCATCGCGCGAAACGGCGAGAATGCGCACATCTCTCGGCTGCTCCTGCTGACGAATCAGCTTCTGTTCCGCCAAAATCGAACGGAGTATCAGAAAAACAACGATGATACCGACCGCAAAGGCAATCAAAGCAATAATTACTTCTTTTGTCATATTACCACAGCCTTGTGGCTGCTCCTCTGAGGGGGGGGGAAGGGGAAGATATCGGCCAAAACCGCAAAAAAGAGATTGGCTATGAACCGATTACCCCTACAATACTGCATACATTATAAAAATCAAGCAGGTTCTGTAATCAACACGCATATCTGGCACCAAACCCCTTGACACCCCCCGCAAACCCCGCCATATAGCCCCAGTTAAAGAATTCAGGAGTAGTCATCATGACCCACGGCGTATCCCACCGTCACTTCGGCCGCGACACCACGGCCCGCAAAGCGCTGCTGCGCGGCCTGTGCATGAACCTCATCGAGCACGGCACCATCGAAACCACCCTGCCGAAGGCCAAAGACCTCCGCCGCGTGGTCGAGCCCCTCATCACCGCCGCCCGCACCAACACCGTGCAGGCCCGCCGCGAGGTTGCCAAAACCATTACCAACCCCGTGCTGCTCAAAAAGCTGTTCGACGAAGTCGCCCCCCGCTTTGTCGGCGTCAACGGTGGCTACACCCGCGTCATCAAGGCCGGCTTCCGTCAGGGAGACGCCGCCGACATGGCCCTCATCCAGCTTACCAAATAAGCCGGAAGCTCTCCCCAAAGCGGCCCCCGGGCCGCTTTGGCTTATCTTGACATCCCCACTCCCAAAGCTTATAAATACACCAACACTCCTAGTGTTCATGTAAGAAAAAGGCACCGCGCTAACGGTGCCTTTTTCGTTACTTCCAGCGGATGCTCACTGAGACATAGAGTCGCAGTTTGCTCCACAAGAGAACGAGTGTGCCGCAGATAGACATGGGACACTCCTTTTCTTCTGTTCATGTGACGTGAGGTCCATGCCTTGCGGCCCCACCACTCTATCAATACCGTAACAAAAATCAAATATATCGCCATAAAACCAGGCAAGGTGTTGTGTCGCACAGGGGTTGGGGCACAATCGGCGGCAACCTAAAACAAGAGTACCCCCATGACCTTCGACCTCCCCTACCGCCCCCGCCGCCTGCGCCGCACGGAAAATCTGCGCGCCATGGTGCAAGAAACCCATCTCACCGCCAGCCAGCTCGTCTACCCGATGTTCATCGAGGAAGGCATCACCGACGACACGCCCATCTCCTCCATGCCCGGCATCTTCCGCCACCCGGAGGCCACCATGGACAAAGCGGTTAAAGAGGTCTACGCCGCCGGTATCCGCAGCATCCTGCTCTTCGGTGTCAGCCATCATAAAGATGCCACCGGCTCCGACAGCCTGAAACACGACGGCCTGCTCGCCCGCATGATTACCCGCGCCAAAGAGGCCTGCCCGGACATGACCGTCATCTCCGACAACTGCTTCTGCGAATACACCAGCCACGGCCACTGCGGCGTGCTCACGCCCGATGGCCACGTTCACAACGACCACACGCTGGAAAACCTCGCCCAACAGGCCTACGTCTGCGCCAAAGCGGGGGCCGATGTCGTCGCCCCCAGCGCCATGATGGACGGCCAGATCGCCGCCATCCGCGCCAAACTCGATGCCGAAGGCTACGAACACACGCCCGTCATGGCCTATGCCAGCAAGTTTGCCAGCGGGCTTTATGGGCCTTTCCGGGCGGCGGCGGGGTGCGAGCTCAAGGGCGACCGCAAAACCTACCAAATGGACCCCGCCAACGCCCGGGAAGCCCTGCGCGAGGCCGAACTGGACGAAGCCGAAGGCGCCGACATCCTGATGGTCAAACCGGGCATGTTCTATCTCGACATCCTCGCCCGCCTGAGAAGCCAAACCCACCTGCCGCTGGCCGCCTATCAGGTGAGCGGAGAATACAGCATGATGTGCTACGCCTTCCAAAACGGCGCACTCGACGAAAAACGCGTCGTGATGGAAAGCATGACCAGCCTCCGCCGCGCCGGCGCCGACATCATCCTCACCTACTTCGCGCCCAAAGTGGCGCGGTGGCTACAGGAATAACCGGCCCCACCCCAGTGGCCCATGCGGCTCGCTTGCATTTCTTGACAAATCCCTCGGCAAGGCTTATAAAAGTCGCATCACTCCTTCGAGTGTTGGTATATACAGAAAAAGGCACCGCGCTAACGGTGCCTTTTTCGTTACTTCCAGCGGATGCTGACGGCGAGAAAGACGCGCAGTCGGCTCCATAGAAGAACGAGCGTGCCGCATATAGACATGGGAGCACTCCTTCTTTTTTGGTTGGTATATACCGGAGCCCATGCCTTGCGGCCCTACCATCCTACCAATACCGTAACAAAAATCAAATACATTGCCGTAAACACAGGCGGCCCCGTGGGGCCGCAAGAACATAGGGCAGGGCCTACCCCACAACCGCCCCAGCCATCTCAGTCAACTTCGGATAATTCACCTTCCCCGTCGCCAGCGTCGGCAGCTTGTCGATGATGCTCAGGTGGCGCGGGAACATCAGCTCGCTCGCCCCCTGCGCCTTGGCAAAGGTGCGGAACTGCTCCTTGGTCGCACGCGCCTGGGTCGTGAACATCACAATCTGCTCGCCTTTGCGCGCATCCGGCATGGCCACCACGGCACTCTCGCCCTCCGGCCAGCAGGCGTTGGCCAGGGCTTCTATGGCGGGGAGAGACACCATCTCCCCCCCAATCTTCGCAAACCGCTTCAAACGGCCCAATATGGTCACATAACGCTGGTCATCCACCGCCACCATGTCGCCGGTTTCATACCAGCCGTCCTCGCCGTGGGCTTGGGGTGGTTCCAGTTTGCCGGGGGCGGTGTCGCGCAGGTAGCCCAGCATAATGTTGGGCCCGCGCACGGTCAGGTTGCCGCCGCCGTCAATGCCGGGCACCGGGTGCAGCTTATACTCCACGCCGGGCATCAGCTTGCCCACCGTGCCCTGCTGGTAAGCCATGGGGGTGTTGAGAGATAACACCGGAGACGTCTCCGTCGCGCCATACCCCTCCAATATCCGTATCCCAAACTTCTCAAACCACGCCTTACGCGTTTCGGGCCGCACTTTTTCGGCCCCGGCAAACACATAGCGCATGCGGTAAAAGTCATAGGGGTTGGCATAGCGGGCATACCCGGTCAAAAACGTATCCGTGCCGAACATAATCGTCGCGTTCTGCATATAAACCACCTCCGGCACAATGCGGTAGTGCAGCGGGGAAGGATACAGGAACACCGGCACCCCGCTCAGCACCGGCAGCAGCGTGCCGCCGGTCAGCCCGAAGGAATGGAACATCGGCAGCGCATTCACCAGCGTGTCTTTGGGGTTAAAGTCCACCACCGCGCGCGCCTGCGCCACGTTGCTCAGCAGGTTGCGGTGGCTTAGCACCACGCCCTTGGGCTTGCCTTCGCTTCCGCTGGTGAACAGCACCACCGCAGGCTGGTTTGGTTCACCATGCAGCTCGCGGTAAAAGCACTGGGGGTAGCGCCCGGCCAGCAGCACCTTAAGCTTGTCGGTCAGGGTCAGCTTGGCGCGCACATCCTCCAGCCACACCATCTCCAGCCCTTGGGCCTCCAGGTGGGCCACCAGCGGCTGTAACTTGGCTTTTTCAATAAAGGTGCGGGCCGTCAGCACATGGCGCACTTGGGCCGCCTTGCAGGCCGCCGCCACGGCGTCGTTTCCGGCCGAAAAATTCAGCATCGCCGGCACCGCATGTACCGCCTGCAACGCAAAAAACGTCGCCGCTGCCGCGTTGGCGTTGGGCAGCATTACGCCCACCGCATGGTGGCCTTCGGCATAGCGCGGGGCATACCCCATGCGCTGCAACACGCCACCCAGCATCAGGCTGCGGGCGATCAGGCTTCTGTAGGTCAGCGGCACCAGGTTAATGTCGTTCAGTATCTTCCCGCCCATGCCATACAGCTTCCCGGCCTCTTGTAGGGCCGTAAACAGCGTGCGGCGGGTGTCCACGCTCTGGTAATGGGCGTCCACCAATATCCGCTGCAACCGCTGCCCGGCGGCGGTACGGCGCGCACGGCCCCGCACTTGGGGGTCAAGCTCCAGCTTTTGCAGGGGCTGAATGGTAATGGTAATCTTCGGGAACCACCGCTTCGGCACCACATTCTTATGCGTGGTGTATTTACTAAACTGCGCGCCTTCAATAATCACCGGCAGCACATCGGCTTCGCCATTGGCGGCCACCATGCCAGTGCCGTCATACACCTTCATCAGCATGCCGGTCTGGGTCAGGCGCCCTTCGGGGAAAATCATCACCCGCTCGTTCTTATCACGCAGCAGCTTAATCAGGTCGCGCACGGCATAGGGGTTGGTGGGGCTCACGGGCAGGGCGCGCACAAAGTTCAAAAACGGCTTAATCCACCATTGCCGCGCCCGGTCGGTGTCGATCGCAAAAACCGGCCGCAGCGGCAAGAAAATCGCCAACAGCGCCGCATCTAAAAACGACTGGTGGTTACAAATAATCACCAGCTTTTGCGGCAAGTTGCGCAGGTGTTCGCGGTTGCGCACTTCTACTCTAAATAACGGCCCCAATATCGCCCGCAACAGCTGCTGCTTGCGCGCGTGCGGCAGCATGCCCACGCTGCACAGCGTCACCAGCAGGTTTACGGTCATCAAAATGCCAATCACCCCTAACAGGGTCGTCCCCGTGCCCAGCAGCACACTGCTCGCCACCGCCCCCAGCACCATCATCACCGCATTCAGCACGTTGTTGGCGGCAATAATCCGAGACTTTATCTGCGCCTTACCCACCGCCTGCACATAGGCATACAGCGGCACCGTAAACACCCCACCGGCCAACGCCAGCACTACAAAACTCATCACAATCGGCCAGAACAACGGCACCGCCAGCAAGTCAGTAATACCGCGCAATGCCCCGGCATCGGCGGCGGGCATCAGCGGCGTCAGCGCCACCAGCGCAAACCCGGCCACCGATATCATCAGCGCCGCCAGCGGCACATAATGCAACGATATTTTATCCTTCAAAATCTTCTGGCAAAGCACCGAACCTATCGCAATCCCTACCGAGAACAACGACAGCAGGAACGTCGTTACCAGCGCGTCCCCATGCAGCAACTCGGCGCCATATACCGGTATCAGGCTCAGCAGCACCGCCCCCAGCAACCAGAACCACGATATAAACAACAGTGCCCCAAAAATCCCTTCCCCGCCCTCAGCCCGGGCCTGCTTAATAACCCGCAGGCTTTCGTTCAAAAAGTTCCGGCTCAGGGTCAGGTGGGGGTCAACACCTTTCACGCTGGGTATGGCGTAGCTCGTGGCCAGGCCCATAAGCGCCACGGCCACACAGGTTGCCCCAACAATATAAATGCCTGCGGGCATCAGTATCAGCGCACCGCCATACATCGTGCCCAACAAAATCGCCAAAAAGGTACTGCCCTCAAACAATCCGTTGGCCGCTACCAGCTCGTTTTTGTGCAGCACTTGCGGCAAAATGCCGTACTTAATCGGGCTAAAGAACGTCGAGTGCACGCCCATCAAAAACAGCAGCGCAAACATCGCCCATAAGTGGCCGTCTAAAAACACCAATATCCCGCACAGCACAATCAGCACTTCGCTCAGCTTAATCCAGCGTATCAGGTTGGTTTTCTCAAATTTATCGGCCATTTGCCCGGCCAAGCCAGAAAACAGCACATACGGCAGAATAAAAATCCCCCCGCCCAAACTCACCAGCACCCCGGCATTCAGGCCATAGGCGGCGGCCAGCTTGTAGGTCACAAGCATGGTCAGCGCGCTTTTAAACACGTTGTCGTTAAACACTCCCAGCACATGAGAAAGGAACAGGGGCAAATAAGTCCGTCGGGTGAGCAAAGCCATAAGCACATTCTGCTGGTTTTGCGGGGCCTGTCCAGTCTTCCCCGCACAAATGCCCCTTGCAGAAGCACCCAAGATGCGTTACATCCAGCCCTGGTCGGGGTGTAGCGCAGCCTGGTTAGCGTGCTTCGTTCGGAACGAAGAGGTCGGAGGTTCAAATCCTCTCACCCCGACCATAAATAAGCCCCCATCGCCAGAAGGGGGCTTATTTATGGTCGGGGTACCGAGTTTTGCACCCTCGCAGCCAGTTCAACAAAAACATTAGCGCGCTGAAGGTGTATTTAAGCCCCCCCGCACCCCCGCATAAAAAACCCCACAATCCGCCCCACACAGGCGGCAATTTCGGCTTCATCCGGCGCACCGCGCAGGCGCAGGCGGCAGCGCTCGCACAGGCGGCTGCCTACCAGCAGGGCCACAAAATGTTCGGCGGCGGCGCTGGTATCATCTATTTTAAGGTCGCCACGCGCGTTCAAACCATCCAGCAGGGCTTTCATGGCCTGCTGAAAAGGCTCCGGCCCGCGCGCATAAAACGCTCCCCCCAGTTCTGGGTTGTGGGCGGTTTCGGCGGTAATTACGCGGTGCAGGTCTAGCCCTGCCTCACTGGTCAGCAGGCGCAGCAGCGCCTCGCCCAGCCGTTGCAGGGTTTCCTGTGCGCTGGGGCCGGGCTGGGGGGTTAAAATCTCATCGGGCAGATAACTCTCGCACTTGGCCACCACCACATCGGTAAAAAGGGTGTTTTTGTCCGGGTAGCGGCGGTAAAGCGTCAGTTTCGATACATTCGCGTCCTTCGCAATCTGCTCCATGGTGGTGCCCTGCAACCCCTGGTGCATAAAAAGCCGCGCCGCCGCACACAAAATCTGCTCGTCCTTGCGCGGGTCCACCGGGCGCCCGCGCGGGGCAGGGGCCGTGGTCGGGGCAGGGGTGTCGGGCATGGGGCGGTATTCTTTCTGTTGTGCATCATTATCTTACCACGCACCTCATGCCCCCACAAGGCTTTCTCCGCATTCACAAAACCGCCTGCAACATCAGCACCAGCCTCACAGCCCATGCCTTTTCGGCTACACTAAAAGCATGACCCTCACCAACATCACCACACTCCCCCAACTGCAAGCCTATACCGAGTCTTTCACCGGCTGCCCGCTCAAAGCCCATGCCACCCGCACCGTGTTTGCCGAAGGCGACCCCGCCAGCGGCATTGTGCTGATAGGCGAAGCCCCCGGCGCCAACGAAGACGCCGTCGGCAAGCCCTTCGTCGGCCGCAGCGGCAAACTGCTCGATAAATTGCTGGCCGAAGTTCACCTCTCGCGCCACACCCAGGGCAGGGGCGGCGTCTACATCACCAACAGCGTCTTCTGGCGCCCGCCCGCCAACCGCACCCCCACGCCCGATGAAATCCTCAGCTGCCGCCCCATCCTCCTCAAACACCTCGAACTCCTCCGCCCGAAAATCATCGTTATGGTCGGCGGAACAGCCGTCAAAGCCGTGCTCCAAACCCCCGCCGCCATGGCCAACGTGCGCGGCCGCTGGATGGACTTCCCCATCCCCAACCTCGGCCCCGTTGCCACCATGGCCATGTTCCACCCAGCCTATTTGCTGCGCAACCCACCCGCCACACCGCAGGCACAGGCCGATATGCACATGCTGCGCCACAAGGCGGCAGAACTGGGCCTGCTGCCCCCCACCCCCTAAAACCGCTGCCAACACACTTGCACCGTGGCACCAAATGGGGTACATCCACCCTCGGTCGGGGCGTAGCGCAGTCTGGTAGCGCACTACGCTGGGGGTGTAGGGGTCGTAGGTTCAAATCCTATCGCCCCGACCATAGAAAAGGGCCCTCTCTGAGGGCTTTTTTCTATGTTTATTCCCAAGCAATCATCAAAAAAAGAACCCCCGCCGCTTGCGCGGCGAGGGGAACTATTTGATAGGCGCTACCAGGATATTTGCACCTCATCAATTGTGATCATTACGGAAGTTTTCTCACCGTAATGACTGGCTGCGTCGCCCAGGTGGCGTTCGACTTCGCGGCCAAGGTGGACGACCACCTTGTATCCGGCCGCCTCAAGGGCGGATACCGCCCACGCGAAATCCGGATTGTCCTTTCGGACATACCTCCACCACTTTTTGAAAAGAAGGCCATTCTCGGCCTCCATTTCGATGTCGAAGAAACGGAGAGCGGCCTTGAGCCGCATGCCGCTGGCATGCATGATATTTCCCTCACCTCCCCCAGCAGCATTGGGGCGGCGTGTGTGTCGGGCGGCTGCTCTTCGCCCCATATAAGCTCCTTTGCGGCGGAGCCGTTCACCGGATGAGTCCCCAAGCCTTTCGGCATACCTCAAACGTCGCATCGGCCCAACTGGGGGCCGAGAAACGGTTCAGATACGCCGAAAGGCCAAGTCTCGTCTGCCACAAGTATAGGTCTAGCATGTATATCTGCAAGGAGGTACGGCTAGCTTAGCCATTAAAAAACCCCCGCCGCTTGCGCGGCGAGGGGTACTGATCGGTCTCACAATCCGAAACGTGCGAGGAACGCCCTCGCTTCCGTTTCGGTTTTTTCTTTTTGACGGGCCGCTTCCGCGGCCCGCTGTCGTTCTTCTTCTTCGGCGCGCTGCTGCCGCTCCTTCTTTAACTGGAGCGCCCGCGCAGGGTCACCCTGCGCGTTCAGGATATCGTCTCTCGACGAGATCCCGATGATTCGGAAGCTCTCGATGAGAGCCTCCGGCGAGATGCCGCGCGAGCTGGCCACACTGGCCAGCATCGCATTGTAGTAGTTGGACGGATGCATAGTTCCTTCCTCACCTCCCCCAGCAGCATTGGGGCGGCGTGTGTGTCGGGCGGCTGCTCTTCGCCCCATATAAGCTCCTTTGCGGCGGAGCCGTTTACCGGATGAGTCCTCAGCCTTTCGGCATACCTCAAACGTCGCACCGGCCCAACTGGGGGCCGAGAAACGGTTCAGATACGCCGAAAGGCCAAAGGCCACTTCTGCTTAAATTATGGGTACACGCACAAGCAGAGACAAGGCCTTACTGACAGAAAAGCAAACAGGCCCCCGAAGGAGCCTGCTGCGCGCGGGGTTTGGACCCCCGCGCTTGTCGTTGTTCAGCCGAAGCGTTCCTTCAGGAACATCAGCACGGCATCGTGGGGCGGGTAGCCGCCCCAGTAGGCCGAGCCCTCGGCGTTGCCGAGGCCCGCGCCGCCCGCCCATCCGCCGGTGAAGGCGTCGTGGAGCGCGGCGGCTGTCGCGCCGTCGCCAGAGAAGTTCACCTCCCCGTCGTCCGAGAGGACGACGTAGGCGGGGAACTCCGACGGCGACTTGGCCCCCGCTGCGATGGCAGCGATGGCCAGCGCGTCGCCGATCGGGCCGGTCTTGGAGTGCGACATGCGCACCACCCGGACCTGACCGATGAACTCGGCCGGGGCCGCCAGCGCACGCTCGCACTCGGCGAGCTTCTCGGGCGGAATGCCCTGCGCCGCCTGGTCGGCGGCCCGGACGGCCTTCATTTCGTCCGGCGTGGCGCCGAACTTGATGAGGCCGGGGAACCATTCGCTGTCGTTGACAGCGATCAGGTGATCCCAGCGGCTCGGCGGCCAGACGTCGATGGCGTTCAGCACCTGGATGATGCTGGCGCTATCGCCGCTCCGCTCGCCGTGGTGGTCGACGATGACCGTCCCGGCGGGGAGGTCGCAGTCGATCTCCAGCTCGACCAGCACGGGCACGAAGCCCTTGCTGGCCGCCTCGGCGATTGCGGCGCCGTAGGCCGAGGCCTTGGCACCCCAGCCGAGGCCTGCGTCGGAGAACGGCACGCCGTTCTCCGCGAGGATTTCGGCGATGCGCACCATCTCGGCATCGCGCCCGCCGAGGAAGAAGTGAAGCGGCGGTTTGTTGTTGGAATTGCTCATCGTCTTAGCCCCTCCTTAGGGCCTGAGTCCGAGCCAAGCGAAATGTGCCCCCAGCGGGCCATTTATCGCTTGGCCCGGTCGGGTGAATGGTGCGAGCAGTCGCTCGTCAATCCATATAAGGCGCGCCAACCGTATTTCAACCCCCCAAACCTGCCTGCACCCTATAACGCACCGTAGGCCAGCCTCACGCCCCGCTCGCTTAAAGCCGTTTAAGTGGAAGCTTGCCCAAAACCAAACTAAAAAACCCCGCCAAGCGGCGGGGAAACGGCGAACCGTTTTTTTTCGTTATCAGGCAGCGCGGGCAGCAGCAAGCGCTGCCACCTTCCGCCGCATTTCGGGCATGGTAAAATGGCCCGATCGCGGAATGAAGCGCATACCCGCCTTCTGGAGGGCAGCGAGGCCCTCCTCCCAGCGGTAAGAGAATACGAAAACCGTTTCCCCCACCTCGTGGGTCTCGGCGGCGGACTGGAACCAGTCCACGCGGCTGCAGTGCCAATTCCATTCCTGCTCTTCCTCCTGCCAGGCCCGTTTGGCCTGGCCGAACTGCTTGAGCAGATCGCCCATGCGGTCCTCCGCCCAATCGGGCAGCAGGCCGTAGCTCTCCGCTACGGACTCCTCCTCTTTCGAGTAGAGCGCCGCGACTTCCGTCGCAGTGGGATGGTACTGCCAGTAAGGCCGTACCGTAACCCACACAAGGTGGCGCAGCGCGCCATCATTGGTGGTGACGTAGCCGGCGGTCAGGTTGGCGAGAATGTCGATGGTGGTCATGGAGAACCTCCTAAGGTTAAATGGCCGAGCCAAGCGAAATGTGCCCCCAGCGGGCCATTTATCGCGTGGCCCGGCCGGGTGAATGTTCCGAACTTACTGTTCGTAATATTCATATAATCCCCCACACAACCCCCCACAACCCCTAACCTGACACCCCAAACCTGCCCACCCCACAAGCACACCCCTAGCCGCAGGCGGCAAACCGGCCTAACCTGCCTGCATGAGCCTCACCATCGGAATCCTCAACCAAACCGCCGCCACCGAACAACGCGTTGCTTTTACGCCAGACGCCCTGACCCGGCTGGAGAAAAAACACCCGGACTTCCACGTCTACGTCCAAAGCGGCGCCGGGCTGGCGGCGGGCTTCACCGATGCCGCCTACGAAGTGGCAGGCGCCACCATCCTCCCCACCTTCAGCAAACAGAACGTGGATATCCTCCTCTGCCTCACCCCGCCCGCCGCCGCCGCCAAACTGCCCTTAAACGAAAACGGCGTGCTGGTCTGCCTCACCTCTGGCCAACCCAGCTGGGCCGCATTGGCCAAACAAGCGCCCAACGTGCTGGCTCTAGAAAAACTCCCCCGCACCAGCCGCGCCCAGGCGCTGGATGTCCTCAGCTCTCAAGCCAATTTAGGCGGCTACGCGGCCGTGCTGGGCGGTGCGCGCTACCTGCCGCGCCTTATGCCGCAACTCATGACAGCCGCAGGCAGCAGCAAGCCCGCCCAGGTGCTGGTGCTGGGCGTGGGGGTGGCGGGCCTGCAAGCCATTGCCACTGCCAAACGCCTCGGCGCGCAGGTGAAGGCCTTCGACCTCCGGCCCGAGGTCTCCGAACAAATCCTCAGCCTCGGCGCCAAACCCGTGATTCTGAACGACCCCAACGTCACCACCGAAAGTAAAGGGGGATACGCCGGAGCCCTCGACGAACCCGGCCAAGCCCACCTCCGCAGCCTGCTCGCCCCGTTTGTGGGCGCTGCCGACCTCGTCATCTCCACCGCCCAAGTGCCCGGCAAACCTGCCCCGGTGTTAATGGACGCCGAAACCGTCGCCTCCATGAAGCCCGGCAGCGTGGTGGTGGATATGGCCTGCGGCGGCTTTAACAAAGCGGCGGGCATCGCAGGCGGCAACTGCCCCGCCAGCCGGGCCGATGAAGTCATCACCGTCGGCCACGGCGTCACCCTGCTGGGAGAAACCAACTGGGTGGGCCAAGTGGCAGGCGATGCCAGCCGCTTCTGGGCCCAGAACATGGTCAACCTGCTGGCGCTGCTCACAAAGGATTCCACCCTGACCTTCGACGACGAACTCATTTCCGCCATGCACATTGTGCAAAATGGCAAGGTGGCCGCGTAATGCGCGCCGTTGTTCTCCTTTGCGCCGTGCTCCTGCTCGGCGGCTGCGCCACCGCCCGCAAGCTTACCAACACCGACCAATGCACCGCCCCCACCCCCCGAGAAGCGAAAATCACCAAGAAAGCCTGGATGTAATGGACCTCTCCCCCCTCACAATCCTCACCGTATTTTTTGTCCTTAGCGGCCTTATCGGCTACTTCGTGGTGTGGGGCGTCACGCCCGCGCTGCACACGCCGCTCATGGCCGTCACCAACGCCATTTCCGGCATCGTAGTGGTCGCCGCCATTATGGTCGTGGGGCCCGATATCCTCGACCCCGACGTCTGCACCGCCCTGCCATGCCCTTACCCGGAATATACCGGCGTGCTGCAATGGTCGGCGCGTATCCTTGGTTTTTTGGCGGTGGTGCTCTGTGCCATCAATATTTTCGGCGGTTTTGCCATCACCAGCCGCATGCTGGCCATGTTTAAGCCGAAGGCCGCTAAAGCCTCGCAACCCGCCACCCCCGCCGAATAGTCGCCGAAGAGAAAGTCGCTCCCATGCTGTTCCTTATTAATTCCGATGTCATGGTGCTGTTCGGCCTACTGGCCACCGTGCTGTTTGTACTGGGGCTCAAGGGCCTCTCCCACCCCAAAACCGCGCGGCGCGGCAACCGCCTGGCCATGGCAGGCATGCTGGTGGCGGTGGCCACCGCGCTCATGGCGCCGCAGGTGGGCGCGTTTGGCTGGGTGCTGGCAGGGTTGGCGGTGGGGGCGGTCATCGGCATCCCCATGGTGCGGGCCACACCGCTCACGGCGCTGCCGCAGCTGGTGGCCGCGTTCCACAGCTTTATCGGCCTGGCCGCCACGTTGGTCGGGGTGGGCATGTACCTGCGGCACATCACCTTCAATGCCGTCAGCAGCGGGCTGGCGACCGAAATCGCCCTCGGCGCCGCCATAGGCATGGTCACCTTCACGGGCAGCGTGGTGGCCGCACTCAAGCTGCAAGGCGTTCTGGGCGGCAAGCCTTGGGCTTGGGCCGGGCGGCATATCCTCAACCTGGGCTTGGTGCTGGCCCTTGTGCTGGCTGTTGTGCTGTTCACCATGCAGCTGTCGTTCCTGCCGCTGGCCGCCATTATCCTGCTGGCGGGTATTCTCGGCGTCACGCTGGTTATCGCCATTGGCGGGGCCGATATGCCCGTGGTCGTCAGCATGCTGAACAGCTACAGCGGCTGGGCCGCCGCCGCCACCGGCTTTATGCTGGAGCAACCGGTGCTCATCACCACCGGCGCCCTGGTGGGCGCCAGCGGGGCCATTCTCAGTTACATTATGTGCAAGGCCATGAACCGCAGCTTCATCAGCGTCATCCTCGGCGGCTTCGGTACCGAAACCTCGGCCGCAACCGAAGCAACCCCCACCCAAGCCGTGAAAGAAGCGGGCATGGAAGACGCTGCCTTCATGCTCAGCAATGCCGCGCGCGTCATTATCGTGCCAGGCTACGGCATGGCGGTGGCGCAGGCCCAACATGCCGTGAAAGAACTTTACGGCCTGCTGGAAGAGAAGGGCATAGCCACCGAATTTGCCATTCACCCCGTGGCCGGGCGCATGCCGGGGCACATGAATGTCCTGCTGGCCGAGGCCGACATCCCCTACGACGCCGTGCACGAGCTCGACGACATCAACCCGCGCTTTAAGGAGACCGACGTCGTGCTGGTGCTGGGCGCGAACGACGTGGTGAACCCCGCCGCCCAAACCAACCCCGGCAGCCCCATCTACGGCATGCCGGTGCTAGAGGCCTGGAAGGCAAACCAAGTCTACGTCATCAAGCGCAGCCACCGCCCCGGCTATGCGGGGGTCGAAAACCCACTCTTCGGCATGGAAAACTGCGCCCTGGTGCTCGGCGACGCCAAAGCGGTGGTCGAAGGCATGGTCACCGCCCTTAAAAACGCCTAGCAGGGCATCCGCCCCGCCCCGCTTAAGTGCTTATTTGTTGTGCACTTGCTACAGGGGTGGTTACACACCTGCCCGCGTTTATGCCATAACCTCAAGGAACAGCTTGTCGCGTGGCATGTTGTAAGGTAGATGATACAAAGCATTGCATTACGCACAACAAAGATAACATACGGGTGATTCATGAAATTTAAGCACGCTTGGGGGCAGGGGAATGTTCTGGCGTTGGCGCTAATGGCGCTTGTGCCGGCCGTCCACGCACAGCCCGCCAAGGCTGCACCCGTGCCCGACCACGCCGACCAGTTCATCACCCTCACTACCGAGAACGATAAATACTTCGGCAACACCGACCGCCACTACACCAACGGCGCCCGTATAGAATACACCAAGGTGCACAACACCACTCCGGGTTGGGTGAACAAAGCCGAAAGCATTCTGCCCGTCCTGAACACCGACGGCAAAATCGCCACCACCTACAGCATCAACCACGCCATTTTCACGCCGGATAACATCGACCGCAACATTCCGCACACCGGAGACGTCCCCTTCACCGGCTACCTCTTCGGCACCGCAGGCTTCACCAACATGCCCGCAAATGGCGTCTGGGATACCTACGGCCTCACCATCGGGACAATCGGCCCCTCCGCCCAGGGCGAGTTCGCCCAGCAAAGCTTCCACGAAGCCTTCGACTTCTACAAACCCATCGGGTGGGATTCCGGCTACGGGCTGAGCGACGAACCGATCGTCAACTTCAGCTACCTGCGCCGCTACCGCAACACGGTGGAGCTCGACTGCAAATGCTTCGGACAAGACTGGTTTGTCGAACTCGAACCCCGCTACGGCTTTGCGCTGGGTAACGCCTACACCTACCTCACCACCGGTGCCACCCTGCGCTTCGGCCCGGCGGGCGCCAAGGGGCAAGACGAAGTCGCCTACATGCTCCCCGGTATGCCCGGCACCGGCGTGTTCACCAAGGCTCCCAACTTCCTCACCTGGTATGGCTTTATCGGCATAGACGGCCGCCTCGTAGGCCGCAACATCTTCCTCGACGGCAACACCTTCCAAAGCAGCCCCAGCCTGGATAAAAAATACGTTGTCGCCAACGGCACCGCAGGCCTGGCCCTCACCGCCGGCAAATACCGCGCCACCGTCAGCATCAACCAAGCGACCAAAGAATACAACGGCCAGCCGGAAGACGACGTCTACGGCCAACTCACCCTCGGCTACCGCTTCTAACCAATCCAAAAGCCAAAAAAAGCACCCCCGCCTAAGCGGGGGTGTCTCGTTCGCATGCCCCGCAGGGCAGGGGGCTACAACAGCATCAGCAATGGCCGCAAATGCACAACCGGGTAAGCAAGTTGCTTTCTGCTCCTCATATGGTGCGGAATCATCGTAAGATCCACAGGGAGACTCGCAACATCTTGCACCACCGAGGTCAGTCTGATCTCAAAATGATTGCTACGTGCCACCGCCCGAAGGTGCTTCCAACGATTGCTCCTAAGTGATGGGAAGGTTTCAATCAAGTTGGGGTAGGTATAAATTCTCAAGGCAAAGCTCAGTTCAGCAAACAGCAAGGGAGCCTTTTGTGCTTCCCGCGAGACAAGAATTGCCCCGCAAACACTCTCAAGCGCCATGTGCAGTCCATTGTCTAGCTGCGGCACGCTGGAGGCAAACAAGGCCACCGGAAAGTCTTCGGGATAGCTATTTCCCGATTTAGATTCCCGCGTCATGGGGGGAGTCCTTCTGAAAAGCCAAATGTGCCCCCATAAACCACAAAGCAGCATACAAGAAAAGCCCCACACGCACATTAAAGCACTGCCCCCATGGCGGCGAAGGCCGCCCCCCACGACCCGCCCATGCATACCAGCAAGCCCTAACCTCCCCACCCCCAAAGAATAAGGGATATTTCTATAATTATTTTTAAATATGAAAATTTTTCTCTTTTGGCTTTATAGTCATAATATATATTAAATTAATAAATACAAACCTAACCAATAATGATATTAATTTCCTATGAAAGAGTTAAAACCTAAAATTGTTGTTGAAGAGCTTCATAAAAGTCAAGATGACTTAGCATTAGTATTAAGAGGTCAATTGTATATTGAAGCAATGTTGAGACAGTATTTGGATCAGAAGCTTTACGATCCTGCCTTTATTGATAATAAAAGTTTTGAATATTCAGAGCGAATTAAAATAGCTTTATCTGTAGGATTAGATATTAAATTCCAAAGGTTTTTAAATGCAATTGGTTCAATTCGTAACAGATTTGCACATGATGTAGCTTTAATTTTATCCCCTAATGAAGTAAATAACTTATACGATAGTTTGGCTCCTGATGTAAAAAAAGATGTACAAAAAAATTTCAAGATACATTTAGATGACAAAGTCTTTAATGTATCTGTAAAAAGATTTACTGATTTGGAAGAAAGGGAGAGATTTATTCGAATAATTGTTTGTATGTTAGATTGGTTGAATAATTCATTGCCCGAGCGAATTTTAGATAATTAAAAAAGCCCCCGCAGGGGCTTTTCAAACGGGCGGACTTAAAAATCCATCCCACCCATACCGCCCATCCCAGGCATGCCACCGGCACCCCCGGCAGCCTTGGGCTCCGGCGCGTCGGTAATCATCACCTCGGTGGTCAGCATCAGGCCCGCAACACTGGCGGCGTTTTGCAGCGCGGTGCGCACCACTTTGGCGGGGTCAATAATCCCGGCCTTGAACATATCGTCTTCATATGTCCCCGTGGCGGCGTTGTAGCCTGCGCTCACGCCCTTGGCTTCCTTCACCTTACCGGCAATCACGGCACCGTCTTCGCCCGCGTTGCTGGCAATGGTGCGCAGCGGGCTTTCCAGCGCGCGGCGGATAATATCCACGCCCACCTTCTGGTCCTGGTTCACGCTCTCCACGCTTTCCAGCGCCTTCAGGCAGCGCAGCAGGGCGGTGCCGCCGCCTGCCACCACACCTTCTTGCACGGCGGCACGGGTGGCAGCCAGCGCGTCGTCAATGCGGTCTTTTTTCTCTTTCACTTCAATTTCCGAAGCTCCACCCACCTTGATAACAGCCACACCGCCGACCAGCTTGGCCAGGCGCTCCTGCAGCTTCTCGCGGTCATAGTCGCTGGTGGTCGCCTCAATCTGCTGGCGTATCTGCGTGCTGCGGGCTTCCAGTGCGGCCTTGTCGCCTTTGCCTTCCACAATGGTGGTGGCATCTTTGCTAATGGTCACGTTGCCTGCCTTGCCCAGCATGTCCAGGGTCGCGCCTTCCAGCGTCATGCCGGTGTCCTCAGAAATCACCACACCACCCGTCAGGGTCGCAATGTCTTCCAGCATGGCCTTGCGGCGGTCACCAAAG
>DIUO01000025.1 GCA_002422365.1 Proteobacteria bacterium UBA6156 | reverse complement strand
CCATAAACTTGCTGCGCACCACAAAATCCTTCAACGTGTAGGTCAGCGCATGGCCCATGTGCATGCGGCCGTTGGCATAGGGCGGGCCTAAATGAACAATATAAACCGGCGCCCCTTCCGCCTGCCGCTGCGCGCACAGCTTGCCGTACACATCTTCCTCCAGCCAACGCTGCACCCAGCCCGGCTCACGCTGCGCCAGCCCCGCCCGCATGGGGAAATCCGTCTGCGGCAACGCCAAGGTTTCACTCCACGCATTGGCTTCGGGCTTGCTCTCAGGCTTGGCGGCAGGGGTTTTTACAGGCTTGGGGGCATCGGCCACGCGTCACAACTTTCATCAACTACAGGGGTAAGGCCCAAAACCTACCGAAAAAGCTGGCAAACCGCAACCCCCTGTGTCAAAATCAGCACTGTAAATGCAAGTACCATCTGTTCACTCATGGCCACGAAAGGAGGTCACCGATGAACGCCCCTCTCCGCTTGAACACGCACCGGGAAACCGGCCCGCCGGACTCCTTCTCAGCCGAAGAACAGCGCGCTCTCGCCGCTGTCTTCGATTTTCCCCACCTCGTCCTGCTAGGGTTGCAGGGAGAACGGGAAGCTCACCGCCTCATTGTCGAAGATCTCGGCAAACTCGTGAAAGAAGAGAACTGGTATGTCCTCTACATCTTGGCCAAGTATGGCCTCCAAGAAGCACGGATTATACTGTGCCCCGACGGCTTCTAAAGCCGCAACCGACTACTACTCACCACCCCGGCCTCATCCGTCAGCAACGGAACGGCCAGGGTGGTGAAGTGGTCTTGGGCCTTCAACGTCGCCACATCGCCCGCCGCGCGCGCCCCAAACCGAAAATTCTCGCCCACACACACGCCTTTGGCCCCCAGCCACCCCACCAGCACCTCATCCATAAAGCGTTCCGGGCTCCAACCCGCCAGCTCCGGCGTAAACGGCATCACCGCCACCCCGTCAACCCCGGCTTGTCCCAGCAGCTTCACCTTATCCTCCAGCGTCGTCAGCCGCTTCAAAGGCACTTCCGGCCGCAGCACACTGCGCGGGTGCGGCTCAAACGTCAGCACCACCAGCGGCAAATCTCTAAATGTCGCCTCTGCTTTGGCCAAAGCCAGCAAATGGCGGTGCCCCTCGTGCACACCGTCAAAATTCCCCACCGCCGCCACAC
The DNA here is from genome assembly GCA_002422365.1 of Proteobacteria bacterium UBA6156. GTDB lineage: Bacteria > Pseudomonadota > Alphaproteobacteria > UBA2136 > UBA6156 > UBA6156. The sequence continues at coordinate 18,413 of DIUO01000025.1, read as the reverse complement.
AGCCACCCGCCACGGGCAAAGCTTCGGGGTAGGCGACACACCAGGCCATAAGTCGTTGCTAAATCCTTAAAAATATCTGGTGCCGGTGGTCGGACTCGAACNNGCACCGCAGGCGGTTTGCCAGAAAACAAAGCCGCTGGCAAGTGCCCCGCGCCCCTCATTAGCGTCCGCCCAGCGCCTCCCTTACAAACCCAACTCCTCGGCCAGCCTCTCGGCCTCGGCTAGCCACACGGCGGCACTGCTGGCAATCCCGGCCTCCCAGAAATCGCGCGTGTTGGGGTTCAGCCCAAAGGGCTCCATCAGCTCCACCGCACTCTTCGTCCCCCCCGCCCGCAGCAAATCCAAATACAACGGCTCAAACCGCGTTCCCAACCGTTCCCGCTGCGCCATCATACTTTGCGTGAACAGCTCCCCAAACGCATAGGCATACACGTAAAAAGGCGAATAATTATAAAAATGAGCCACATAACTCCACATATTCTCCATGTGGTCATAACTGAAAATCTCGCCCTCAGGCCCATAAAAACGCTTGGTCATGTCCATCCACAAGCGGGCAAAATCATCCTCCGTCAGTTTGCCGTTGGCACGCTGGGTATGGAACTCCAACTCAAAGCAAGAAAAACAAATCTGCCGCACCACCGTATTCAAAAAGTCGTTCAATTTGTTCATATAAAGGGCCAATTTCTCACGCGGGTCATCCACCTGCTGCATCAGGCTCTCAAACGTCAGCATCTCGCCAAACACACTGGCCGTTTCCGCATAGGGCATAGGGGCATGCCACATCACCGTGCCTTGGGCTTCCAAAGCCAACAGGCCGTGCACCGCATGGCCCAGTTCGTGGGCCAAGGTCATCACATCTCCGGCGCTGCCCAGGTGGTTCAGCATCATATAGCTGCGGTTGCCGCCGGGCACGGCCACGGTGTAATCAAACGCACCTCCGCTTTTATGCGGCACCGGGGGGGCATCCACCCATCCTTTGGCCGGGTCCAACACCTCACCCACCAGCCCGCCCAAAGTAGGCGAAAACTCGTGGTAAGCCCGGCTTACAATCCCGCAGCTTCGCGTCCAGTCATAAACAGTTTCCGCTGCAAACGGCATCGGAGCATTGCGGTCACTCCAGCGCAAAGTCTCCAAACCCATCAACCTTGCTTTCAACGTGTAAAAACGTCGGGCCAGCGCACCACCGGTCTCTTCCACAACCTGGTGCAACATCTCTACGGTGGCATCGTCAACATGGTTGCTCATATTGGTGTTCTGCATCGGGTGCGTAAGCCCCCTTGCGGCATCATTGGCTTTGCGCACCCCGGCCACAACATTCAAGGTTCGGGCACTGTGGTAAGTATGCTGAGAATCCTTAAGCACGCGGTTAGCCATTTGCAACGCCGAATACCGCCGTTCCCGGTCGCGGTCTTCACTCATCACATGCAATATCTCCGGTAAGTTGAGTTCCTTACCATCCAGGTCAAAGCGCAACTTCCCTTCAAGCTCGTCCATCATATCGGCCCACGCCGCAACCCCAAAGGGGCTATGCATGGTCAACACAGCCTCAGCTTCTTCACCTAACCTATACTTATGAAGCTCTTGCACCCGCCGAATGTAAGGCACATGTTTCGCCACCAGCGGGTGGTCGCTTTGTTTTTCAACCGCGTCCCAACCCAAAGTGCCAAGCTCAAGGTCAAAAAACGTCATGTGCTGAGCACTCATCTCTGTCTGGCGCTCACGCACACGGCTGGCAACCTTATCGGCTTCGCGGTCACTTGCATTCCGCGCCAACCCTAAAAAGAAGTATATCCCCAACTTGCTGCCCAAGCGCTCCAAAGGCTCCAAGGCCGCAAAAGCATCCCCCAGGTGGGTGTCCAGCTTGCCTTTATAGGCCGCCTCAAACGCTGCCATTCCAGCAAGGTGCGCCCGCAAATCCGCCTCAATCGCCGCATCATCCAACCCCGTATAAAGCTGGGTCAAATCCCACCGTATTGTCTCCGTTCCCAATGCCTGTGGGCTAGTATCTTGCATATGCGGCTCCTTTAGTTCTCTGCGGCACACCCTCCCACAGCCGCCACCATCCTTCAAGTCATCCCGCAGCTCTGCATAAATATCACACCACTGTGACTCATGTCACACCCACCCTCTTCCCAAGCCTCTCCAACCTGATAATGTTCTCTCACCCGCGCCTCCTCCCCCCCACCCCTCGGCGCGGTTCTCTTGAAAACGGCCCGTTCCCCCACGGGCCTTTTCGCTGCCTTATGGTTGCCCAACACGCCATAAACAGGTAGAACGCCCTCCATGACCGATACCACGCCCGCCAACATCCTGCTGCCGTTCCAGTTTCACAACTTGCCCATACGCGGCCGCCTGCTCCAGTTGCATAACATGGCCCAGCATGTGCCCAGCCTCACCGACGACACCGCCTGCACCCAAACCCTGGCGGAGCTCATTGCCGCCGCCGCCCTGCTGGCCCACGACACCAAACACACCCTATCAGTCAGCCTGCAACTCCAGCACCCCACGCTGGGCGCACTTATCTTTGCCCACTGCGGCACCAGCCCCAGCTCGCCGGCCACGCTCAAGGCCTATGCCAACCCGGCGGCGCAGGCCACACCCTTTACCACTCTGGCGGGCACCGAAGGCGGCATCTTCGCCATCACCATGGAACCCGCCGACCTCTCCAACCGCTACCAGTCGCTGGTCCCCCTCACAGGTGCCTCAGCGGCCGAAAGCCTGGCCTACTACTTCGAACACTCCGTCCAAACCCCCACCCTGTTCGTCGTCTTCGCCAACACCACACAGGCCACAGCCCTTATGCTGCAAGGGCTGCCCCCCACGCCAGATCAAGACCCCCTCCCCGCCGACGACTGGACGCGCATGCACCTGCTGCTGCAAACCCTCACCGAGCAAGAGGCGCTCGACCCCAATCTCGCGCCGGAAACCCTGCTCATGCGCCTGTTTGCCGAAGACGACCTCAGCACCTTTCCACCCGAGTCCCCAACCTTTGTCCAAGATGACCCCCGCCCGCGCATGCTGGCCGCTTTGGCCGGGCTTCCGGCCCCCGAGCTCGCCGAACTCATCGCCCTCGGCACCGTCACCCTCACCGACAACACCACCGGCCAGTCCGTCACCTTCACCGCCGACGAACTCTCGCACCTGCAAGACGACACCGCCACCATCACCAACTAACCCTTATTTACCAAACACCAAACACTAAACACTTAGCACCAAACACCATTCCCCATGCCCATCCACATCCTCACCGAAGACGCCACCGCCGCCGACACCGGCACCCTCCCGGCGGATTCATCCCTGAAGGATAAAGCCATCCACGCCCTGCGCAACGTCATGGATCCCGAACTGCCGCTGAACATCTACGATCTCGGGCTTATTTATGGCTTAGATATCAACGAATCCGCCCAAACCGCCCACATCACCATGACCCTCACCGCCCCCAACTGCCCGGTGGCAGAAGAACTCCCCCGCCAGGCCCAACAGGCTGTCCAAACCGCCACAGGCTACCCCACCACCCTCACACTCACCTTCTCCCCCCCCTGGAAAAAAGACAATCTCCCGCTCGAAGCGAAACTCGCCCTCGGCCTGCTCTAACCCGCCCTCTTTCGCACCGCCGTCTTCAGCATACACAATCACGGCCCGGCAACGGCGTAAATCCGCCACTCATCCTACCGTATACTGTCACATTCTCTGGTGCATACACCTATAAGAGAACATGGTGTACAACAAGGCGGCCACACTGCGTGTCAAGAATATCCCTCACAGGGCCCTCCATGCCTGTCAGGCCGCCAAAATCCCGCTAGATTAAGCCCATGCGTACCTTTGCGCCGCTTGCTCTTTACCGTGCCGTCCGGGCGCGGGCCGGTGGCTTGGCCACCAAGATAAGCTTACGCTTGGCCGCAGCGCTTCTGTGGGTACCTGTCAGTTTTATGCTGGCTCCCAGCGCCCACGCCGTCTGGCAAGACCTCGCCACCATATCCAGCACCCTCGGCACCAACGCCGGGCGCCTCTGCGTGGGCGCGGCGGGCACCAACATCGGCTGCCCCACCGCCGCCCCGCTGCTCGATGCCTCCGGCGGCCTGCTCACCGTCCCCACCGACCTCCGCGTGGTCGGCAACCTCTATGTCTCCGGCAGCCAGAGCTTCGACGGCGTCACCTTCGCCAACGGCGGCATTTCCGCCACAGGCATAATCTCCGCCACCGCCTTTAGCGGAGACGGCTCCGCCCTCACCAACCTCAACACGGCGGGCTTCGACGACGACCGTATTGTCTCCGGCACCACCAACGTCACCGCCGCCCAAAACGGCAGCGTCACCATCTCCACAAACGGTGTGGAAAGATTTGTAATAGGTAACAGTGGCAGGGTCGGCATAGGCACCGCCACACCAACCGAAAATCTGCATGTCAGCGGCACAAGCCGCTTCCAGAGTTCCATCAGCATCGGCGGAAACCCCGCCGCTAACGCCACCCAGGGTATTATTTTCCCAAATGGTCTTAAAATCGAAGATCAAGGAGGATCACTCGGCTTACGTTTCGGCAGCCATTCAGTACTGGATACCGCCATCATGACACTCCGACGCAGTACAGATACCGCCCCGACAGCCAACGTCTTCGCCATTACCAACCGTGCCCTCACCAACAACCTGTTCTCTATCAGTCCCTACGGAGCCGTCCGTATCGGCGAGGGCACCCCCTCCACCAGCCTGGATATCTCCGGCACCCTCCGCATCGCCAACGGCGGAGAAGCCTGCGACGCCAACCGCACCGGCGCCATCCGCTACAACAGCGGCGTCTTCGAGTTCTGCGCAGGCACCCAATGGCAAAGCCTCGCCGACGTCGCCAACGCAGGCGGTATCGACACCTTAGTAAGTGGCACTACCCGCATTACCACTAACCAGACCGGCACTATCAGCCTCACCACCGGCGGCGTAAACACCGGCTACTTCGACACCGCAGGCCGCCTCATCGTCCCCGGTATCTCTATTACTTCGGCTAACGGCCTCTCCACCACCGAGCTCCGCACCACCAACGGTCGGGTGGATAACGACCTCTACGTCGGCGGCAACCTCTTCGTCTCCGGCAGCCAAAGCATCGACGGCGTCACCTTCGCCAACGGCGGCGTCTCAGCTACAGGTATGATAACCGCCACAGCCTTCTCCGGAGACGGCTCCGCCCTCACCAACCTCAACACGGCGGGCTTCGACGACGACCGCATCGTAAGTGGCACCACCAACGTAACGGCAGCGCAGGATGGCAGCATTACCCTCTCAACTGCGGGCAGCACCCGGATGACTGTGGGACAAAATGGGAATATTGGAATAGGAAACAGCACACCCAGTGCCAGCTTACACATAACAGGGGACTTAAGAGCAAACAGTTTCTCCAATAATGGTATAGGGAGCGTCGAGATTTCTAATGGTAATAACAAATCACGGCTTGTTCTTAGGAGGGCAACGAGTGCAGACTCGTGGGGAATTGGTTTATATTTTTCTAATGATTCATTATTATTTACTTATGGAGTTTATGGAGATCCGGATAACCTAGGGCGATACATGGGTGCGTGGAAACGAACCGGTGAACTCGGTGTAGCCACCGTGAATCCCTCCACCAGCTTGCACGTCTCCGGCACCCTCCGCATCGCCAACGGCGGAGAAGCCTGTGACGCCAACCGCACCGGCGCCATCCGCTACAACGCGGGCGTCTTCGAGTTCTGCGCAGGCACCCAATGGCAAAGTTTGGCCGACGTCGCCAACGCAGGCGGTATCGATACCTTAGTAAGCGGCACAACAAAGGTCACCGCCAACCAAACTGGCTACATCTCCCTCACCACCGGCGGCGCCACCACCGGCTACTTCGACACCGCAGGCCGCCTCATCGTCCCCGGTATCTCTATTACTTCGGCTAACGGCCTCTCCACCACCGAGCTCCGCACCACCAACGGTCGGGTGGATAACGACCTCTACGTCGGCGGCAACCTCTTCGTCTCCGGCAGCCAAAGCATCGACGGCGTCACCTTCGCCAACGGCGGCGTCTCAGCTACAGGTATGATAACCGCCACAGCCTTCTCCGGAGACGGCTCAGCCCTCACCAACCTCAACACGGCGGGCTTCGACGACGACCGCATCGTAAGTGGCACCACCAACGTCACCGCCGCCCAAAACGGCAGCGTCACCATCTCCACCGCAGGCACCGAGCGGATAGTGATTGGCCAGAACGGTTATCTCGGTATCAGCACCACCGCACCTACCGCTCCACTCGAAATTCATGCCGCCAATGGAAATTCCATAAATGCGATTTTCAGAAACGGCCCCTCCTCCCAAAGCATATCCATTAATAACGGCGCAGGCATAAGAGGGTCCAGCAACCTTTATCTCGATACCGCCACCACAGGCGACATTTTCCTGCGGCCAGGCCTTACCACCCGCATGACCCTTAAAAACAATGGGCGTGTTGGTATCGGCACGGGCGAGCCCTCCACCAGCCTCCACGTCGCGGGCACCATCCGCATCGCCAACGGCGGAGAAGCCTGCGACGCCGACCGCACCGGCGCCATCCGCTACACCGGCGGAGACTTCGAATTCTGCCGCAACGGCACCACCTGGCAAACCCTCGCCAGCGTCGCCGACAGCGCCGCGCCCGACCGTATTGTCAGCGGCACCACCACCTTCGTCGTCACCAGCAATACGGGCTTCATCAGCCTCACCCAGGGCGGCACCAACACCGGCTGGTTCAGCCCTCAAACCGGCCTCGTCACCCTCGGCGTCAGCGCCACTGGCCCCATCTCTGCGACCCGAGGCTACTTCAACGGCAACCTCACCGTCCGCGGCCTTATCGACCTCGTCACCGGCACCAACGTTGTCGCCGTCGGCCAAAACGCCTGGTCAAGCAACTCCGGCAGCAATGTCAACGTCCTGGGTGTTCAAGCCGGGCAAAACAACACCGGTAACAATGTCACGGCAATGGGTCATGGAGTCGCTCAAAACAACACCGGCAGCGACCTGACCGCACTCGGCTATTTTTCAGCCCGAGGAAATACCGGCAGCAACGTCACAGCCATAGGGCGTGCCAGCGGGTATGCCAACACCGGCAACAACCTCGCAGCCCTGGGTTACGAAGCCGCCAATTATAACAGCGGCATCAACGTTGTGGCATTAGGGTATAGGGCAGCTCGATACAACTCAGGCACCGGCGTCATTGCAATAGGCGTCAATGCGGGCTACAGCAACACCGCTGACTATGTTACCGCAGTAGGTAACAATGCTGCCCAAAACAACACTGTAAAATATGTCACCGCGCTCGGACACTCCACGGCAGCGTACAATACCGGCACCCACCTCACCGCTGTCGGTTCCAATGCAGCACTCAATAATACAGGATCTTTCGTAACCACACTCGGTTATCAAGCCGGTATCAGCAACACCTTCAGCAACGTCACCCTCCTGGGCAATGGTGTTTACACCGCCAGCAAAGATAGCCAGGTCATTCTTGGTAACAGTTCAGTAGTAGAAGTCGCCACCTCCGGGACGGTCGTCGCCGCAGGCTTGCTCACCACCGGCAGTGCGGGTATCGGTGTCAGCACCCCCTCTACCTCCCTCCACACCAGCGGCACCCTCCGCCTCGCCAACGGCGGAGAAAGCTGCGACACCAACCGCACCGGCGCCATCCGCTACACGTCGGGAGATTTCGAATTCTGCCGCGACGGCACTACCTGGGAACCGCTGGCCAGCATCGCCGACAGCGCCGCCCCCGACCGCATTGTCTCCGGCACCACCACCCTCGTCGTCGTCAGCAACACCGGCTTCATCTCCCTCACCCAGGGCGCCACCAACACCGGCTGGTTCGACCCCCAAACCGGCTTGGTCACTTTGGGCGTCAGCGCCACCGGCCCCATCTCCGCCACCAACGGCTACTTCAACGGCAACCTCACCGTCCGCGGCCTTATCGACCTCGTCACCGGCACCGTCGTCGGTGTCGGTTCCAGTGCAGCAACTTACAACACAGGGGCCAATCTCACGGCATTTGGATCAAGTACCGGGCAATATAACTCCGGCAGCACTGTCACGGCAATGGGCCCATCAGCCGCTCAATACAACAGCGGTGCTAGCCTCGTCGCCATGGGTTTTTATGCTGGCCGCAGTAACACCGGCAACTATGTCACAACTATAGGGAGTTCAGCCGGGAGTAACAACACCGGCAGCAACCTCACGGCCGTTGGTTTCGGAGCCGCTCAAAGCAACATCGGCGGCGCCGTTGTGGCAATGGGGTATGCCGCAGCTCAATATAACTCAGGCACCAACGTCGTCGCCATCGGCCAAAATGCGGCCAATAGCAACGCTGGTGGTAACAGTGCAGTCGTCGGACACGAAGTCGCACAATATAACACTGGCGGCAGCCTTGCGGTATTAGGGTATAGGGCAGCCCGATCCAATACGGGCACCGACGTTGCCGCAATTGGAGCTAATGCTGCTGGAAGCAACGCAGGCACAGGCGTTGCCGCAATAGGTACTAGTGCCGCACAAAACAATACCGGCAACTATGTCACCGCGCTGGGTTACGTAGCCGCATCAAACAACACCGGCGGCAGCGTTGCTGCAGTGGGATATGGTGCAGCTCGATACAACTCAGGCACCAACGTGGTTGCAATAGGGGTTGATGCCGCACAGAACAACACCGGCGCGAACCTCACCGCCCTCGGTTACGCAGCAGGCGTCAGCAACACCTTCAGCAACGTCACCCTCTTGGGGAATGGTGTTTACACCGCCAGCAAAGCCAACCAGGTCATCCTCGGTAACAGTTCCGTGGTGGAAGTCGCCACCTCCGGGACGGTCGTCGCCGCAGGCCTCCTCACCACCGGCAGCGCGGGTATCGGTGTCAGCACCCCCTCTACCTCCCTCCACACCAGCGGCACCCTCCGCATCGCATCCGGCGGAGAAAGCTGCGACACCAACCGCACCGGCGCCATCCGCTATACCTCCGGAGACTTCGAATTCTGCCGCGACGGCACCACCTGGCAAACCCTGGCGAATGTGGCCGACAGCGCCGCCCCGGATAGAATCGTCTCCGGTACAACAACCCTTGTCGTCACCAGCGCCACCGGCTATATTTCCCTCACCCAAGGCGGCACCAACACCGGCTGGTTCGACCCCGCCCGCGGTCTGGTCACCCTCGGCGTCAGCGCCACAGGCCCCATCAGCGCGACCAACGGCTACTTCAACGGCAATGTCGGTATCGGCATTACGAGCGCATCTTACAGCCTTGATGTTGGCGGATATGCCCGTATCGGCAGGAACTCTACAAACTCTAGTCTCCGTATCGCGAATAACAACACCTCCACAGGTATCAGTAGTATTCAATTTGAAAACGTAGCAGGTACAGCAATCGGTCTGCTCCGATCATTCAACAGTAGCTATTCGAGCACTCTCGCCGGTGTAACTCTTGGTGGCGCGATGAACTTGTTATCAAATGGTCCTACACTGCTCTATGCAAATAACCAGCCTATCTATCTCGCTACAAGTAATACTTCTCCAACGATGACGCTTGCAACTTCTGGCTACGTTGGTATCGGCACGGTCGATCCCTCCACCAGCCTCCACGTCTCCGGCACCATAAGAATCGCCAACGGCGGAGAAGCCTGCGACGCCAACCGCACCGGCGCCATCCGCTATACCAACGGAGACTTCGAATTCTGCCGCGACGGCGTAGCCTGGCAATCCCTCGCCACCATCGCCGACAGCGCCGCCCCGGACAGAATCGTCTCCGGTACAACAACCCTTGTCGTCACCAGCGCCACCGGCTACATCTCGCTCACCCAGGGCGGTACCAACACCGGCTGGTTCAGCCCTCAAACCGGCTTGGTTACCCTCGGCGTCAGCACCACCGGCCCCATCTCCGGCACTAATGGGTACTTCAACGGTAATCTTACCGTGCGGGGTGTTATCGATATCGTCACCGGCACGGGTAACGTGGTCGTGGGTCAAAGCGCAGCCCAAAACAGCACCGGCGATTATCTCACCGCCATTGGTTCCTCTGCCGCCTATGCCAGCTCCGGCACCAACGTCACCGGGTTGGGTTACTATGCTGCCTACCAGAACACCGGCGACAATGTCACCGGGGTGGGGTACTACGCTGCCTATCAGAGCCCCGGTGCCAATGTCACCAGCATTGGTGTTCACGCTGCCCGCCAGAATACCGGCGCCGATGTCACTGGGATGGGCTACTTCGCTGCCTACCTGAATACCGGCAACAATGTCACCGGGGTGGGCGGCTACGCCGCCCGGCAGAATACCGGCGCCAATGTCACTGGGCTTGGTTACACCGCCGCCCGCCAGAATACCGGCACCAATGTCACCGGAGTGGGATACGCCGCCGCCTACGCGAACACTGGCGCTAATGTCACAGGGGTGGGTTACTACGCCGCCCGCCAGAACACCGCTGCCAATGTGGTCGCCATCGGTTACGAGGCCGGTTACAATAACGCTGTCGCTAATCAGTTCATCCTCAAGCAGAACAACATCAACTCTATGCCGCTGATGCAAGGCGACTTCGCCACCGGCAATCTCGGTATCGGCACCACCAGCCCCACCGCCCGCCTCCACGTCTCCGGCACCCTCCGCCTTGCGAATGGTGGGGAGGCTTGTGATGCCGACCGTACTGGGGCGATACGTTACACGGGCGGGGATTTTGAGTTTTGCCGGGATGGGGTGACCTGGCAAACCCTCGCCAGCGTTGCCGACAGCGCCGCCCCGGATAGAATCGTCTCCGGCACAACAACCCTTGTCGTCACCAGCGCCACCGGCTACATCTCGCTCACCCAAGGCGGCACCAACACCGGCTGGTTCAGCCCTCAAACCGGCTTGGTTACCCTCGGCGTCTCCACCACCGGCCCCATCTCCGGCACGGGCGGCTACTTCTCCGGCACGGTCAAGTCCACCGCCGCCATCCAGCCCGGCAATGCCGACACCACCTGCACCACCACCGACGACTACGGCAAAATGCGCTTCAACCCCGCCACCGGCAGAATGTACCTCTGCCGCCTGTAATTTGAATTTATTTAATAAGTTATAGCATTATCGCTAGAAGAATTTTGCACAGACCAGGGGGTTAAGGGGGCCTTAGCCCCCTTAAAGAGGCTTTGCCTCCATTCCGGCGGAGGCCGGAACCCACGTATTGCCCATATCAGTTGAAGAACGGGCCAGACGTTTGGAACAACTTCAAGTTATAATCCAAAATATTAAGCGCCGTTTGGGCCCGCGCCGTGCCTCCAACCGCCTTAATAAGTGCGTATAAAGCTGTAAACAACATTCCCCATGGGGCTCACCATGCAATGGAAGCGCACACTCCGCCATTCCCCCCTTGTCCCATCCGGGCGGCCATACCACTGGCCTTCCCCGTCATACACCGCACCCACCTCTTGGCGGCCCACACGGGTGGTGGGGGTGGCCAGCACTAAACCGGCACGGTCAAATTGCAGCGCCCGGAAGGTCTCGCCAAACGCCTGCTTCTGCGCCCGCGCGGCATGGTCGGCACACTCTTGCAGCACCGGGCCTGCCGGGGCAGCGGGCAGGGTCGGCACCGCCACGTAACGCACGCGCTCGGCGCAGCCGCCCAGCAACGTCGCCACCGCCGCCACCGCCAACATCACCAGCAGGCTCTTCCAACTTTGCAGGGCATAATTCGCCATCGTTCCGTCTCCTTACCATGCCCCCCCTGTGGAGGGCTTAAATTGAATACTGTATGCATATAATCCCATCCGCCCCCCAGCACAACCCCTAAAATAAAAAGAGAGGGCCCAGCCCTCCCATTCCCCAATCCCCAATCCCTAACCCCTTGTCCCTAACTTCGCCTCAATCACCCGCACCGCCGCCGCCAGCACTTCCGCCTGGGTCATCGCCGTCGCATCCAGCACCACCGCATCGTCACAGATAATCGTGTTCTCACGGTCGCGGGCATCCCGCGCCGCCACCTGCTCAATCACCATCTCCAACGGCGTCGCATCGCCCTTGGCACTGGCTTCCAACCACCGCCGACGCCCCCGTTCCGCCACATCAGCGGTTAAAAACAGCTTCACCTCGGCTTCCGGGCAAATCCGCGCGCCGGTGTCGCGGCCATCCAAAATCACCCCCACCAGCGGCTTCCAATGGGCCGCATACCCTACCTGAAAATCCTTCAGCGCCGCCCGCACCGCCGGTTGCACCGCCACCACACTGGCCAGGCTGCCCACTTCAAGGCTGCGTATCTCCTCAGTCACCTCCACTCCGTCCAGCCACACCCCAAACACATTGTCGCCCTTGTGGCGGAAGTCAAACTGCAACGCCTTGGCCGCCGCCTCCGCCGCCACAGTATCGGCCGGGTTCAGACCTTGCTTTATCATACTCAGCGCCACTGCGCGGTAAACCGCGCCGGTGTCCAAAAACTTCAACCGATACTGCCGCGCCAGCGCCTTGGCCAGCGTGCCTTTGCCGCTGCTGGTGGGGCCGTCCACCGTAATGGCATACCCTGCCAACGGGTTGCGGGTTTTATCGGCCGGGTAAACGGTGTCAGGCATTATCATCGTTCCTTTCAGGCCTATTCTCAGTTTTCTCAGCCAAGCTGTAATCCATCCGCTGGTTCACCGCAAGCCGGGGCTTGCCTTTCGCCATGCTCAGCCACACATATCCGCCAAAGTTAATCACACTCCACAGCCAGCCCATCGGCACCGGCGCCCACCCGAACACCGCTTCGGCCAGTTGGTTCACCAACGCCACATGAATGGCAATCGCCCAACCCAGCTCCTGCCGCCCATAATGCCCCATGTCGCGCAGCCGCATGCGCACCAGCGGGAACATCGCCATCAGCAGCAACGTGTTCACCACCGCCATTACATTCACTCCCGGCTCCTCTGCCGCCCCGCCACCCAGGGCGCTTAGGGCTTCCAGCCCGCTGGCGTCGCCCGCACCAATCCCCTTAACCGCCGCCATCATGTCCAGGGCCGGGCCAATAAACCCACCAGCCCCACCCAGAGAAAAGAACGCCATCACCAGGCTCGGCAAGCTCACCACCGCCAGCGCAATGCCAAAGTCTTTACGGTTCAGGGTGCGCCAGGGCGCCGCATACCACGCCCAAAACCGCTGGAGCAACTCCGGCATAGCTAATTCAGCCCGCTGCGCAGCGCACCCAGGTCGGGCATGCCGGGCACCACCTGAAAGGTCTCCACCGCAGTGTCCAGCAAAATGCGTGCCGTGGTTGCCTCGGCCAGCGCCGCCAGCAAAATGCAATCGTTCACAAACGTGTCGCAGCGGCGCTGTTCGCGCGGGCTCAGCACGTGCCCATCGCCGGGGAAAGGGCTCTCAGCGGTGGCCGTGCGGATACTCACCCCCATGCGCTGGCGCTCATCGGCGGGCATGCGCACAAAATCGCTTACCAGTTTCAGCCATTCGTTGCGGGGCATGCCAAGGGCCAGCTCTTGGCCGTCCACGTTCAGGCGCATGCGCAGCGTCACCATCTCCCCCGCCAAAAGCGAAGCCTTTGATTCTCCATCAATTTCACCAAAAGTTTGCGCAGGGTTTGTCATGCCCGCACCCTACCCCGCAAAAAAAAAGCGTGCCAGAGGGGGTGCAATATCTCGCATCACCCTTGACAGCGCGGCTGCCTACCCGTAAATCACACCCCGTAGCAGTGGTTGATGTTATTCACATCCCCAACGCTCCGGGCCCATAGCTCAGCTGGTAGAGCGCTTGCNNCAAGAGGTCAGCGGTTCGACTCCGCTTGGGTCCACCAAGATTTAAATAACAACACCCCCGCACAGGGGGTGTTGTTATTTAAATCTTAAGGGCTCAAAGCCAAGAACCTCCGCGCAGCCCGGTTTGACCCGAAGGGCAACGTTCTTCGAAAGGCGTGCGCAGCAAGCTAAAATTCCAGAACGTACCCCGCTTGGGTCGCTCACCCAGCCACACCCTTCCCACATTCAAAGCCAAGAACCGCCGCGCTACCCCGGCTCAAGCCGAGCCTGCGAGACCAACGTCCTTCAAAGTGCGTGGCGAAGCCTAGCTATAACTCCAGGACGTAGTCCACTTGGGTCAGTCACCCAGCCGCCAACTCCCTACTTAAGCCCCCGCGTCTCCCCCACCGCCATCACCCACACATTTTCCTCGGCATAGCCCGCCCCGGCCGCCGCCGCCTTAAACCTCCCGGGCGCCTCAAACGGCGGCTCGGGGGTCAGCACAATCGTGCCCCAGTGGTGGGCCACCACCACCCGGCTGCCGGTTTGCACGCCTTGGGCCACCGCCTCTTCCGGGGTGGTGTGGCTGCCCATCATAATGCTGCGCGGCTCATAAGCGCCAATCCCCACCAGGCCATGCGTCAACGGCCCATAGCGCTGGCCAATATCTTTAAACACCTGCGGGTGGGTGGTGGTGTCGCCGGAATGCCAGAGGGCAAGCCCCCCGCCCACCTGCTTAATTACATACCCGCCCCACAGGGTCTGGTTACGGTCATCAATCCACCGGGCGGAAAAATGCACCGCCGGTACCAGCGTCACCTCCACCGCCCCAAGGTTCAGGCTCTGGTGCCAGTCCAGCTCGCGCACGTCGTTTATCCCGGCCTCGCGCACCAGCGGGCCCACGCCCAGCGGCACCACCACGGTCACGCTGTCCTTGTTCGGCAAACGCCGCAGGGTCTCCATATCCAGGTGGTCGTAATGGTTATGAGTAATGAGAATCACGTCCGCCCGTATCTCTTCCGGCTGGAGCGGTGTCGGCACATAGCGCACCGGCCCGGCCCAGCTAAACGGGCTGGCCCGCTGCGTCAGCATCGGGTCGGTCAGCACCGTGGTGCCGTCAATCTCCATCCTAAAGGCACTGTGCCCCAGCCATTGCATCTTGTTGCCGGTCACGGCATGCCAGCCCAGCGCAGCTTCGGCCGCACCCAGCGCATGGCCGGGCGGAACCACCGGCGTGCCGTCGCGCAGCAATCCACCCCAAAAAAATTTCTGAAAATCCCACCGCGTCGCCGTCCGCACCGGAGACCCCGGCGGGTTCGCAAACCGCCCATCCTCGCGGCGGCACGAAGCCTCGCACCGCACCTCCCCGTCCGGCACCTTGCTGCCGCCACAGGCCGCCAGCATCAGCGCCAGCACCATGCTTGCCTTCCTAAATAGGCTCATCGGCCTGCACCCGTCCCCATGCGCAACACCTTCACCAGCACCACCCCGGCCACAAACCCACCCACATGGGCCCAAAACGCAACACCACCGCCGCTGGCATCACTCAGCAGGCCATACAGCAGCTGGTAACCGAACCACATCCCCAGCACCAGCACGGCGGGCATCTGGGTCAAGCCTATATAAGGAGCCAGCACGGTCAGCCGCTGGTGCGGGTGCAGCACAATATACGCCCCCAACACGCCAGATATCGCCCCGCTCGCCCCCACCATCGGTATCGTGCTCATCGGGTCTACCGCCATTTGCGCCAGCGCCGCCGCAAAACCGGCCAACAGGTACAGCAACAGGTAGCGCCCCCGCCCCAAATCATTCTCAATGTTGTCGCCAAACACCCATAAATACAGCATATTCCCCGCAATGTGGGCTATGCCCCCGTGCAAGAACATACTGGTAAGCAACGTCTCAAAGGGCTGCCGCGCGCCGGGCACCCCCTCCATCTCGCCCAGCAACCGGGCGGGTATAAACCCCATCGCCTGCACGCTCCATTCAAAGCCGTAGGGGCCCAACATCTGCCCGGCAAACATCACCAGGTTCATCGCAATCAACCCATAGGTCAGCCAGGGGGTTATGTGGGTCGGGTTATGGTCGGCCAAGGGCATCATGGGCGGCAGTATAACCCGGCGGCCTGCGGCGGCAAGCCCTCAAAATACATCCCAACCCCTCCATATCGCTTGACATCCCCTCCCAACCTGCCTATGTAGCGGGCACGGAGTATCCCCTGCCCCTCCTTAGGCAGCCCGGAGAAGCGTCCCCCTTTCCGGTGGAAAGTGTGGGAAAACCAACGAAATGGAGACATGATTGGCCATGCCAACCGTCAACCAGCTTGTTCGCAAGCCGCGCGTCATTCAAAAGGCCCGCACCAAATCTCCGGCCATGCAGGCCTGCCCGCAAAAGCGCGGCGTTTGCACCCGGGTTTACACCACCACCCCTAAAAAGCCGAACTCCGCGCTGCGTAAGGTCGCCAAAGTGCGCCTCACCAACGGTTACGAAGTCATCGCCTATATTCCCGGAGAAGGCCACAACCTGCAAGAACACAGCGTCGTCCTCATCCGTGGCGGCCGTGTGAAAGACTTGCCCGGTGTGCGTTACCACATCGTGCGTGGTGCCCTCGATACCCAGGGTGTGAAAGACCGTAAGCAAGGCCGTTCCTTGTACGGTGCCAAGCGTCCCAAGCCCGGCCAGGCCGCGGCGGGTAAGAAATAATTGACGGTAAGTAGGAGAATTTAATCATGCGTCGTCGTCGTGCAGAGAAGCGGATCACCCTGCCAGATCCGAAATACGGGGATATCGTCCTCACCAAATTCATGAACAAGGTCATGCTGGCCGGTAAAAAGGGTACCGCCGAGAGCATCGTTTACGGTGCCCTGACCGCCATTGAAGAGAAAACCAAAAAGCCCGCGCTGGAAACCTTCCACGCCGCGCTCAACAACGTGAAGCCGGAAATGGAAGTCCGCTCCCGCCGTGTCGGTGGCGCCACCTACCAGGTGCCAATGGAAGTCCGCCCCGAGCGTGCCCAATCCCTCGGTATCCGTTGGATTGTCGACATGGCCCGCAAGCGGAACGAAAAAACCATGACCGACCGCCTGACCAACGAACTGCTCGACGCAGTCGCCGGTCGCGGCGGTTCCTTCAAAAAGAAGGAAGACGTCCACAAAATGGCCGAAGCTAACCGCGCCTTCGCGCATTACCGTTGGTAAAAATAACAAACTAAAAAAGCGGCTTATGCCGCTTTTTTAGTTTTCAATATGTTTTCCAGATTTAAGAAGAGGAGAGTTAGTAAATATTTCTGACAATAATTCAGAGGATGCTTTCTGAGTTTCTTTCAAAGCCATTCCTGAGCTTTCAGCTTTATTCACAACATTTTGATAAACGACATCAAGAATAGCTTTTGTCTTTGTACCATCTTTATCATTACCTGTATTTGCCAGAACAATACCAGCAAACATCATCACCAAACCTTCAAGTGCATTTACTCGGCCTGTAAGCTCAGAAATTTTTTCAGAATCAGTCACATTCATTCTCCCCATAATTTTTATTAAAAATAATTGTAGAGCAAGATACTCTCGCTATCAACAAGCCAATAAGATACAGCAGGGCTTGCCACATCCGCCCGCATCCGCTATATCCCGCAAGACATTTACCAAAAGCAGGAAAGTACCCTACATGGCCCGCACCCAACCTATGAGCAAAACCCGCAACATCGGCATCATGGCGCACGTCGACGCCGGGAAAACCACCACCTCCGAGCGGATTTTGTACTACACCGGCAAAACCCACAAAATCGGAGAAGTCCACGAAGGCGCCGCCACCATGGACTGGATGGCGCAAGAGCAAGAGCGCGGTATCACCATCACCTCCGCCGCCACCACCGCCGAGTGGAAAGGCCACACCTTTAACCTCATCGACACCCCCGGGCACATCGACTTCAACATCGAAGTCAAACGCTCCGTGCGCGTGCTCGACGGCGTCATCGCCGCCTTCGACGCCGTCTCCGGTGTCGAACCCCAGTCCGAAACCAACTGGGGCCACGCCTCTAACTACGGCGTGCCGCGTCTGTGCTACGTCAACAAAATGGACCGTGTCGGCGCGAACTTCCTCCGCTGCGTCGAGATGATGAAAGAGCGCCTGCGCGCCAACGCCGTGCCTATCCAGCTGCCGGTGGGTGCCGAAGATAACTTCCAGGGCGTCATCGACCTCGTCGAAATGAAGGCCCTCATCTGGAAGGGTGAAGAGCTCGGCGCCAGCTGGGATGTCGTCGAAATCCCCGCCGAATATAAGGCCGAAGCCGAAAAATGGCACAACAACCTGGTCGAAACCGCCGTGGAATATAACGACGACGCCATGAACGCCTACCTCGAAGGTAAAGAACCCAGCGTCGAAACCCTCAAAAAGTGCATCCGCGAAGGCACCGTGACCATGAAAATGTTCCCGGTTCTCTGCGGCTCCTCGTTCAAGAACAAGGGCGTGCAACCGCTGCTCGATGCCGTGATCGCCTACCTGCCCGCGCCGGACGAAATCGCCGACGCCAACGTCGAGGCCGACCTGCCGGACGGCACCACCAAAACCCTGAAAATCGGCGACGAACAGCCCCTGGGCGCCCTGGCGTTTAAAATCGCGACAGACCCCTACGTCGGCACCCTCACCTTCGTGCGTGTCTACACCGGCGTCATCAGCTCCGGCACGGCGGTCTACAACAGCACCCGCCAGCGCACCGAGC
>DIUO01000006.1 GCA_002422365.1 Proteobacteria bacterium UBA6156 | reverse complement strand
GCCAAAGCCAAAGCGATGAATGTGGCAATGCGCGTGTTTGGGGTTTCTAATGTGCGGGACGAACTGGTTGTGGCCGGTGAAGTGAGCGGCACCGATGTGGTGGCTGTGAGCAAAACCCCGGTGGTTGCGCCTGTGGCTGATTATACCCTGACGATTCTCAAGAGCGGTGAGAGCATTGCGTTTGAAGGCAATGTGCCCGACGAAGCCAGCAAAAAGGTGCTGATTGACTTGGCGGCCAACCGTTATGGGATTGAGAATGTGGATGGCACCAAGCTGGTGGTGGTGGAAGGGGCTCCGGCCGGATGGCGGAGTGCCGTGGGTGCGGTGCTGATGCATATCTCGAACATGGAGCAGGCGCAGGTTGTGGTGAGTGGGAGAGAAGTGATGATTTCGGGCACTGTGCTGGACCAGGCGTTCTCCGACAAAGTGGAGAATGATGTGAGCCAAGTGCTGCCGAAGGAATACAAAGCAGCCTTTGCCGTGGATGTGGTGACGCCGACCGTGGCGGAGATTGAGCCCGCCGCCGGTGGCGATGAGGTGGTTGCTGCCTGCGACATGAAGGCTGCGGAGGCGCAAGTGCTGCAGTTTGGGTTTGATAAGGCCGAAATTACCGCCGAACATGCGACCAAGTTGAAAGTGGTGGAAGACGCCATGACGGCCTGTGCCGACGAAAAGCTGGTGATTGCGGGTTATACCGACGTGACCGGCAGCAGCTTGTATAACAAGTGGCTGAGCCAACAGCGTGCCGAGGCTGCCCAGCGCCGCCTGATGCGCGAAGGTGTGGCCAAGGAGCGTATGCGTGCCGTGGGTTATGGTGAGCTTTACCCGGTGGCCAGCAATAAAACCCGCGATGGCCGTGCCCAAAACCGCCGTGTGGAGTTTAAGGCCGGTGCCGAACTGCCGCATGCTGAAGGTGTGGTGGAAGCTAAGCCTGCCAAAGCTGCCAGCCCGGCTAAGCCTGCAACAAAGCCTGTAAGCAAAACGGTGGACGCGAAGGTGACCCCAACGGCGGTGACGCCAACCGCTGTAGTGCCGACGGCGGCCGTTGCCCCCGCAGCCAAGCCAGCCCGTGTGAATGCTGTGCTGGATGAAGCCACGGCGAACGTGGAGCCTGCGGCGGGAGCTGCGGCACCGGCTGAGGCGATTGCCAAGCCCTGGTGGGCCAGCAAAACCGTGAGTGAGACGGCGGTTGATGTGAAATAAGCATATGATGATGCTTATAAAACGGGCTTAGGCCCGTTTTATTTTGATATCTGTGCAAAATTAGTGTTGACAGGTTTGATTGTTGTGCGAATATGTAGGCATGACACGAGGCGGAAAACGAATTGGAGCTGGTCGTCCTAAGGGGACGGGCAAGTTTGGTGAACCCACGGTACCGGTGCGGGTGCCTGTGAGTTTGGTAGGTGAAGTTTCGGAATTTGTGGACCTGAAAGGGCGCGGATTGCCGTTGTATTCGTCTATGGTGCGGGCAGGGATGCCGACCATGGCCGATGACCACAGCGACGAGCGGCTGGACTTGCACAAATATGTGGTGCACCACCCGGACAGCACGTTTTTTGTGCGGGTGCAGGGGGATAGCATGATTAATGCATCCATCCATGAAGGGGATATACTGGTGGTAGACCGCAGTGTGGAGCCGCGCGAAAACAGTATTGTGATTGCGGTGGTGGATGGTGACCTGACAGTGAAACGCCTGCGCCGCAAAAACGGCCAGGTGGAGCTGGTGCCGGAAAATGACCGCTACCCGGTGATTAAGGTGGGCCCTGACCAGAGCTTTAAGATATGGGGCACGGTGACCACGGTGGTGCACCGGGTTTAATAACCAAAAAACAGAGATGCTGAGCGGCAGATGACCTAGCGATGCTTGTGGTGGATCTGGCGAGGAAATATCAATTTAACCAAAGAATAACAGAAGAAGGATGAAGTGACATGGGACATGTGTTGGTGGCGGCGTGGATTGGCGTGATGGTGGGTTGGATGGGCTTTGGCTGGATGCTGGCCGAGGCGCCTAGTGACACGGCTGTGCGTGTGGCTATGGAGACGGGGCCGGTGCAGGGGGGCATGGAACTGAAGTTGGCTTATCGCGTTTGATGGTGACCGAAGAATGGTGTGGTTAACGAAAGTTGAGGGAGGTAGCGGCTGATGGTGTGGAATGTTGCGATTGAATTGGGGGCCTGGTTGCGCCGTGTGACTGATGCCAAAGGGACAGCCTGGAAGGATGTGGCCCATGGATAATGTGACCCCACGCCCCAGCGCAGGGGCGATGCCGCAGGTGCCGACCCCGGTGCGGGAATTGCTGGACGAGCTGATGCACCTGCAAGTGCTGGTGGAGGCCCTGCCGGGGCCGCGCCTGCACCAGGACCATGATTTTGAGGGCGATGTGGAGGATTTGAACCGCCTGAAAAGTTGGCTGGGTGAGTTGATATGGGTGCCGTATTGGGGGCAGCCTGATGATGGAACGGAACCCATGCTGTTTTTAGGGGGGCGCGACCCCTGGATTGAGACCCTGGAAATGCGTGGCTGGGATTTGTTGGGGCAACTGGCTGAATTGGCAGGATGCAGGTTGACAGGGAGGGGCTCGGTGAGCCCCAAAGACGCCGAGCTTAGAGAGATAAAGACCGTGCTGCCGGAGATTGCGGCGGCGCATGGGTGGGTGTTTTCATCTGGCATGGACGAGGCGGAGTTACAGTAAGCGCTGTGTGGAGGCGCCCGTGTGGGTATGTGGCAACGCTGGAATTGCGGGAATGCCACAGCCGCCGGTAAGGAATGGCCCTGGAATGCCGTTCGGGTGTGCAAAGCAGGTGCGTGAATAGCGTCAAGCAGTTAGGCTGCCCTTATGAGCCGCTTTTGCCTGCCTGCTGTTTTGCGAACCCTGTTGGGTTGCGTGATGGTGGGTTTTTTTGCCTACGCTCCGGTGGGGCAGGCGCAGGGGTTGTGGTCGGAATATGCGATGGTTTCGGCTACCCTTGGCGTGAATGATGGGCGGCTGTGTTTGGGGGAGAGTTCCCGCGGGGATATTGGATGCCCGACCTATGCGCCGCAGGTGATGTCGTCCGGGTTGCTTTCGGCTACGGATATTTCGGCCACCGGGAATATCTCGGCGAATATGTTCATTGGCGACGGCTCGGCACTTACGGGCGTGACGGCGGCGGCGACCGACCGGATTGTGAGCGGGACGACGACGCTTTTGGTGACCAGTGCCACCGGATTTGTTTCGTTGACCCAGGGGGGCACGAATACGGGGTGGTTTGACCCGCAGCGGGGGTTGGTGACCTTGGGGGTGAGTACAACTGGGGGCATATCCACAACTACACTTTTTGGCAGCCAGAATGTTCTTATTGGTACCGGAGGGCTTGTGTCCTCATCGCGGTTACGCATTTACAGCACTGGCGCAACTCATGACAAATTATTAGAGATTACGGGAAGCGGAATCACCGGTGGCCAAACAGGGCCATTCTACGGCGCTTATATCGATGCAATTTCTAATAATAATGCAACAGCTCGTTATGGCGTGTACGCGAGGGCTGGTGGCAGCGGAGATGGGCCCAACTATGGTGTCTATGGTCAAACATCTATGGGAAGTAGTTCGCGCCGGGCGGCCGGATTGTATGGTCAAGTAGATGTAAATTCCGGTGCCGTCAACAACCATCCCGCCCTCTCGTCTGCAGTGGCCGGGGTGATGGCTGTTGTAAGCACAACGGGAACATATTACAGCGCCGCAACTACCGCGCTTCTTGCACGCAACGAGTCCGTTTATGGCGCCACGAGTTTTGGAGCCTATATTGATGCTGTTGCAGGCCCTACCACCGTTATCCCGCTACGAGTGGATTACAATACGTCCGAAGTGATGAGGGTAGACAGCAGTGGTACTGTTGTTTCAAAAGGTATCTCGGTTACTACCAACAACACAAGCGTTACAACCCTTTATGCAAGCCAAAAAGTAGGCTTTGCCACAACAAACCCAAGCACCGCTTTGCATGTGAGTGGCACAGTGCGGATTGCGAATGGTGGGGAGGCTTGTGATGCGAATCGGACGGGGGCGATACGTTACACGGGCGGGGATTTTGAGTTTTGCCGGGATGGGGTGACATGGCAAACCCTCGCCAGCGTTGCCGACAGCGCTGCGCCCGATAGGATTGTAAGCGGGACGACGACGCTGGTGGTGACGAGTGCGACGGGGTATATCAGTTTGACTCAGGGGGGCACGAATACGGGGTGGTTTGACCCGCAGCGGGGGTTGGTGACCTTGGGGGTGAGTACAACTGGGGGCATATCCACAACTACACTTTTTGGCAGCCAGAATGTTCTTATTGGTACCGGAGGGCTTGTGTCCTCATCGCGGTTACGCATTTACAGCACTGGCACAACTCATGATAAATTACTAGAAATTAAGGGAAATGCAGTCGCTGGTGGCCAAACGGGACCATTCTACGGCGCTTATATCGATGCAATTTCTAATAATAATGCAACAGCTCGTTATGGCGTGTACGCGAGTGCTGGTGGCGGCGGATCTGGGCCCACCTATGGTGTCTATGGTCAAACATACATGGGGAGTAGTTCGCGCCGGGCGGTCGGATTGTATGGTCAAGTAGATGTAAATTCTGGCGCCACTAACAACCATCCCGCCCTCTCGTCTGCAGTGGCCGGGGTGATGGCTGTTGTAAGCACAACGGGAACAAGCTACAACGCCGCAACTACCGCGCTTCTTGCACGCAACGAGTCCGTTTATGGCGCCACGAGTTTTGGAGCCTATATTGATGCTGTTGCAGGCCCTACCACCGTTATCCCGCTACGAGTGGATTACAATACGTCCGAAGTGATGAGGGTAGACAGCAGTGGTACTGTTGTTTCAAAAGGTATCTCGGTTACTACCAACAACACAAGCGTTACAACCCTTTATGCAAGCCAAAAAGTAGGCTTTGCCACAACAAACCCAAGCACCGCTTTGCATGTGAGTGGCACAGTGCGGATTGCGAATGGCGGGGAGGCCTGTGATGCGAACCGAACGGGAGCGATACGTTACACGGGCGGGGATTTTGAGTTCTGCCGGGATGGGGTGACGTGGCAGACGCTGGCGAATGTGGCGGACAGTGCGGCGCCGGATAGAATTGTGAGTGGGACGACGACGCTGGTGGTGACGAGTGCGACGGGGTATATCAGTTTGACTCAGGGGGGCACGAATACGGGGTGGTTTGACCCCGCCCGCGGCCTTGTCACCCTTGGCGTCAGCAGTACTGGCCCCATCTCCGGCACCAATGGGTACTTCAACGGTAATCTTACCGTGCGGGGTGTTATCGATATCGTCACCGGCACCGAAGTCGTTGCCGTGGGTCAAAATGCAAACTATCTGAGCTCCGGCTCTTACGTCACCGCAGTCGGCATCGCCGCCGCCCGCCAGAACACAGGCGCCTACGTGACTGCCTTGGGATACAACGCCGCCCACCAGAGCTCCGGCACCAGTGTTACCGGGGTGGGCGCCTACGCGGCCTATCAAAATTCCGGCGCCAATGTCACCGGCATTGGTGTTAACGCCGCCTACCTGAACACCGGCGCCAACGTCACCGGGCTTGGTAGCGGCGGTGCCATGTCGAACACCGGCACCTATGTTACCGGGGTGGGGTACTACGCTGCCTACCTGAATACCGGTGCCAATGTCACCAGCATTGGTGTTAACGCCGCCCGCCAGAACACCGGCGCCAACGTCACTGGGATGGGCTTCTATGCTGCCTACCTGAACACCGGCGCCAACGTCACTGGGATGGGCTTCTATGCTGCCCAGAGTAACACCGGCAACAATGTCACCGCTATCGGCGCCTCTGCCGCCCGCACTAACACCGCCGCCAATGTGGTCGCCATCGGTTACGAGGCCGGTTACAATAACGCTGTCGCTAATCAGTTCATCCTCAAGCAAAATAGTGTTAACTCCATGCCGCTGATGCAAGGCGACTTCGCCACCGGAAATCTCGGTATCGGCACCACCAGCCCCACCGCTCGCCTCCACGTCTCCGGCACCCTCCGCCTTGCGAATGGTGGGGAGGCTTGTGATGCCGACCGGACGGGGGCGATACGTTACACGGGTGGTGATTTTGAGTTCTGCCGGGATGGGGTGACGTGGCAGACGCTGGCGAATGTGGCGGACAGTGCGGCGCCGGATAGAATTGTGAGTGGGACGACGACGCTGGTGGTGACGAGTGCGACGGGGTATATCAGTTTGACTCAGGGGGGCACGAATACGGGGTGGTTTGACCCGCAGCGGGGGTTGGTGACGCTGGGGGTGAGCAGCACGGGTATGATTAGCGGGACGGGTGGATATTTTAGTGGGAATGTTGGGATTGGGGTGGCTAGCCCGTTAGGTAATTTACATATTGTAAAAAGTGCAACCGGTGCGACGCCAAACAGCAGCGCGGATGCACTTGTTATTGAACATAATAACCATGGGGGATTGTCGATTCTCAGTGCGAATAACGCATCCGGCCGCATTTATTTTGGGGATGCTCAGGATGATGATGTTGGGCGGATAATTTATAACCATGCCAGCAATACACTGAGTTTTGCTACCAATGGTACGAGTGATAGAATGGTGATAGTAAGCACCGGTTATGTGGGTGTTGGGACTACGGCCCCCGGTGCGCCGCTGGAGGTGAGTGGGACGGTGAGCGCGACGCTTTTGAAGTTGGCGGCTGACCCCACGGATGTGTGTGATACGGCGAATTTGGGCGCGGTGAAGATTGCGGGTGGCAAGATTATGGTGTGCCGGCAGTAGGGGCTTGCCTTACTTACCATGGTCTTGCTAACGCCAGATAGACGTTAAGATATTGAATTTATTTTATTGCATGCCTTCGAAAAGCCTCCCGGCGGGGGTGGATCCCGGACAGGTAGCGGGTCCCGGCAAAAAATGGGATTTTTTGCCACCCACTCACGTTGCCAAGCTCTTGCTTGGCGGTCTTCGCTACGCTCCGGCTCCGGGATGACACTTGTCCCACGGTTTGGGGCAGTTCATCTCCTTATGAATGTTATTCCACAGTTACGGATTTGGCGAGGTTGCGGGGTTGGTCGACGTCCGTTCCTTTTGCGGTGGCGGTGAGGTAGGCGAGGAGTTGGAGGGGCACGGTGAAGACCATGGGGGCGATGAACGCCGGGACGGTGGGCACGGTGATGAGGGTGAGTTTGTCGCGCGTGGCAGGGTCGAGCTTGGCGGCGCCTTCGGGGTCGGTCATGAGGATCACTTGGCCGTGGCGGGCTTCGACTTCTTTTAAATTGCTGACGGTTTTTTCGAACAGGCCGTCGGTGCTGACCGCGAGATTGACCACGGGGAGGGATTTGTCGACCAGAGCGATGGGGCCGTGCTTCATTTCTCCGGATGCGTAGGCTTCGGCGTGGATGTAGGCGATTTCCTTGATTTTCAGGGCGCCTTCCAGCGCGATGGCCGCCAGGTTGCCACGACCAAGGTAGAGCATGCTGTGGGCCTCCTGGAGGCGTTCGGCGAGGGGTTCCAGTTGCTTGGTGGAGGCGATTTGCGCGTTGAGGAAGGTGGGGAGGGTGCGGAGGGCGGCGGCGGCTTCGGACATCTCTGGCGTGTTAAACCCGCGTGCCTGGGCGAGCTGGAGGGCGAACAGGCCCAGCGCCACCGACATGGCCATGAAGGCTTTGGTGCTGGCGACGGCGATTTCGCGTCCGGCCATGAGGTCGACCACGGCATCTGCCGCGCGGGCCATGCTGCTGGTGGTGACGTTGGTGAAGACGAGGATGTGCTGGCCTGCGGCTTTGGCGTGCTCTAAGGCGGCCAGCGTGTCGGCGGTTTCTCCTGACTGGGACACGGCGATGAAGAGGCCGCCGGGCTGGTAGGGCGGGTTGCGGTAGCGGAACTCGGACGCGGCTTCGACATTCACGGGCACGCGGGCGAAGGACTCGATATACTGACGCCCGACCAGCGCGGCGTAGTAGGCGGTGCCGCAAGCAATGATGTTGATGTGGGTGATGCCCGCAAGGTTGAGGGAGCCCAGCGGCAGGGCGGGCTGGTTGGCGGCGGTGGTGTAGGCCTGGATGAGGCGCGAGACGACGGCGGGCTGCTCGTGGATTTCCTTCAGCATAAAATGCTTGAAGCCTTGTTTGCCGGCGAGGTCGGTGGACAAATCCAGCACTTTGATGGGGCGGTCGGCTTTGCGGCCTTTGCTGTCCAGAATTTCGATACCCTGCGGGGTGAGGGTGGCGATGTCGTCGTCTTCTAAGAATATAAACTTGCTGGTGAGGCCTGCGAGGGCGAGAGGGTCGGAGGCGAAGTAGTGCGCGCCTTCTCCCACCCCCACGCACAGGGGGGCGCCCCGGCGGGTGCCGGTGAGGATGTTCGGCTGGTCTTGTTGCATCACCACAAAGGCGAAGCTGCCGCGGAACTTTTGGGTGGCGGCGTGGACGGCCTGGGGGAGGGTATCCGCACTGCGGGCCAGCGCGTTGGCGATGACGTAGGGGATGGTTTCGGTGTCGGTTTCTGATGCAAAGGTGGCGCCGAGGGGGGTGAGTTCGGTGCGGAGTTCCTGGTAGTTTTCGATGATTCCGTTATGCACCACGGCCAGCGTGTGCTTGCCCATGCCGCCGACGTGCGGGTGGGCGTTAGCCACCGTGGGCGCGCCGTGAGTGGCCCAGCGCGTGTGGCCGATGGCGGTGGTGGCGGCTTGGAGAGGGTGGGCCTGGGTTTCATCGATCAGGGCTTGGAGTTTGCCGACGGCGCGGCGGAGCTCGATGCTGCCGGATGGGTTGAGGGTGGCGATGCCTGCGCTGTCGTAGCCGCGGTACTCTAGCCGCTGGAGGCCGGTGAGGACGATGGCCTCTGCTTTAGGATTGCCGATGACGCCGACGATGCCGCACATGTGTGTTCTCCCCTTATGGAGTGAGTATAGCAGCTAGAGGTTAGAAGTTAGAGGTTAGAAGTTAGATTGAGTGGGGTAAATGCCTTTGGGGTAGGCAGGGGGTTGTAAGAGATTATAAATTAATGTATGCAATTAGTAATATTTCTCGAACCTAGAGGGGTATATCTATGACTTCCCTTTACAAAAGCAAGAATGCGGCACGCGTGCGTGCCGAGAATGAACGGCGCAGGTCGACGAAGGAGGTGAGCCCCACCGCAATTGATGTGCCGCGCCGGGTGAAGCACCAGCTGATGCGGGAGCTCAAGAACATGAATCTTGGCAACGAGATCATGTTCTTCGGGCCGAAATTTTTGCCCGCGAACACGGTGGAAGTGCTGTGGTACGGGCAAGTGCCGCATGGTGCGCCGGAGAGCATCCGGCTGTGGAAGGCGACTTTTCAGCTGCGGCACCGTCGGCTTGCATGGTCGGATACTATCTCAAGTACGGGGAAATACCTGAAGTTCGGGATCGGCTGCGGGATCAAGAACCGTTTCAGGATTGACCGCCTGCAACTGGCGATGGTGTGAAAGCTGAGTGATGTTTGGCCGCCGGGGAGACCCCGGCGGCTGATTTTTATTTGTTATAGCCGGGTTTGGTGATTTGCTCGGGTTTGCTGACGAGGAGGGCGCCTTCTTCGATATCATTCCGCACGACTGTGCCTGCGCCGGTGCGGGCGTTTTTACCGAGTTTGACGGGGGCGACCAGGGTGGAATTAGCGCCGGTCATGGCACCGTTTTCTAGCACCGTGCGGGATTTGACTTTGGTTTTCTGGTTGTAGTTGGCGGTGATGGTGCCGCCGCCGAAACCGGCTTCGGCGCCCACGGTGGCGTCTCCGATATAGCTGAGGTGCATAGCTTTGGAGCCTTGTCCAAAGGTGCTGTTTTTGCTTTCTACAAACGTGCCAATGTGGACGTTCTCGTTCAGGGTTACACCTTGGCGCAGGCGGGCGAAGGGGCCGATTTCTACCCCTTTGTGAAGGGTAGCATTGGCGATATGGCAGAAGGGAAATACGGTGGCGCCGCTGTGGATGGTGACACCCGGGCCGAAGACCACGTTCGGGTGGATGGTGACGTCGGGTTTGATGGTTGTATCGGCACTGAAGTAGACGGTAGATGGGTCGACCAGTGTGACGCCGTTTGCCATCATTTCCTGTCGTTTGCGGGTTTGCCAGAGGGTTTCCATTTCGGCGACTTCGGCGCGGCTGTTCATGCCGATTTCCGGGCGCTCGGCAGGGACTTCCGCCATGATGACCGGTGCACCGTTGGTGTGGGCGAGGGCGATGATGTCGGTGAGGTAGTATTCGTTTTGGGCATTGTTGTTGCTGACCTGTGCGAGCAGCTTGAACAACAGCGGGCCGTTGACCGCATAGATGCAGGGGTTGACGGTGGTGATTTTCTTTTGTTCGGGCGTGCAGTCTTTTTCCTCGACATTAATAAGGATGCCCTTCTGCATGAAAACGCGACCAAAACCCTTGGGGTTGGGAACGTTGGCGGTAAGGAGGGTGAGGCCCTGGGCATTGCTGCGGTGTTGCTCCATGAGGGTGGGGAGGACGTCGGGCCGGGTGCCGAGCATGATGTCGGCATAGACAATGATGACGGTGCCAGTGAAGGTTTTGAGGGCTTGCTCGGCCTGCATGATGGCGTGGCCGGTGCCGAGTTGTTCGGCTTGGCGGGCGAAGGTGGTTTCGGGGAAGTTTTCGGTGCAATAGGCTTCGACCTGTTCGGCACCATAGCCGGTGATGACTACGGTTTGGGTGGGGTTGAGGGTGCGCGCGGCGGTGAGCACGTGGCCGAGCATCGGCATGCCTGCCATGGGGTGGAGGACTTTGGGGAGTTCGGACTTCATGCGGGTGCCCTTGCCTGCGGCGAGGACGATGACGGCTATGTCGGGGATTAGGGGGGCTTGGTTCATGGAGGTGTTTTACCTTAATTGGGTTGGATTTGCTAGAGATAGGCCGCAAGCTGGGGCCAGAAGGCGATAAGCGCCACGGCCTGCAAGGCCATGACGGCAAAGAGGGCGTATTGGAAGCTGGGTTTGGTGGTTTTGTGGTGGAACAGGTAGCGCGAGAGCAAAAGCCCCGGTGTGGCTCCTAAAATTGCGAGCAGCAGGAGCGTGGCTTCCGGCGTGCGGCGCATGCCGCGCTGGGCGGCGAATTTGTCTTTGCCCATGAGGGCGACGACCATGAGGTTGAGGCTGAAGAGCCATGTGGAAACGGGTGAAAAATCGAGCGTGGTGGTGTAGGCCCATGTGAGTGCCGCCGGGATGGCCAGCCCCAAAATGATGGAGAACAGCACCGGGTGGCCCAAGGTGCTGGACTTGCGGCGGGCGGAGGGGCGGCGGCTCATGCCCATGACTTTAAACCCCGGCGTGGCCTAATGGCAACGGCGGCTTGGTGAATGCTGGTTGCCAAGGCGGCAGGATTGTGACGCCTGCCCCAGAAATGCGTTAGGTTGGTGGCATGAACGGACGAAGTTTAGGCCGCCTTTGGATGTACCTGCCGCTGCTGGCGGTGGTGCCAGTGTGGGTGCCTGTGTGGGCCCAAGAGCCCGCAGAGCTGCCGCTGATGCTGGAAGACAAGGGCTATGTAGCCGCTGCGCCGACGGCGGAAGAGGCTGAGGCGGCCTTCCGGGCTGCCCGCGAAGGGTTTTTAGCCGTGGCCGAAGGGGGGGATGACGCGGCCAGCCCCGAAGCCGACCCGGATGCGGCGGTGGAAGACCATGTGGCCGGTGGCAGTGCCCAGAATGCGGCGCAGAATGTGGCGCTGGAAGATATTCGCGTAGTGCTGGACGTGAACAACGTGACCCTGCGCGAGGTGATGACCCAGATTGTGGAGCAGGCCGCCAGCTACACCGGCCCCTGGACGGTAAAATGGCGCCTGGGCCGCGACAACATGAGCTTGCTGGATGAAAAAGTGAATTTGACCGCCGAGGCGGACTTTGGTGACTTTTGCAACCTGCTGGTGGAGCGGGTGAAAAACATGACCGGTGCCCAGCTTTACGTGACCGCCTTTGCGGCGACCCGCGTGCTGCTGGTGACGGATACGTATTATTAAAAACCAGGAATCAGGATTACAGACATGATGCGGACTGACGTGATGCGAATATTCCCGGCAAAGACGATGAAAGACAGCCTGAAGATGCTGGGAGTGGCCGCGCTGCTGCTGGCCGGGTGCGCCGGATACGAAGACGAAGTGCGCCCCCCCACCGACCAGCAGCTGGAAGATGCCCGCAATGCCATACGGCCACGGAGTGTGCTGCGGGATGGGGTTTTCCATATGCAGCGGATTCAGGCCGGAAGTGCGGTGCTGGTGAAGGATGAGATTCATTTGAAAAAGCCCGACCTGCCGCCCTTTGACGTAGCCTATATTGGCCGCGACCTGGAAAGTGTGGTTCTGGAACTGGCCAACGCCGCCGGTGAGAGTGTGGTGATACCGCAAGGTTTGCGCGGGCAGACGGTGACGGTTATCCATAGCGGGGCGAATTTTCAGCAAATGATGGACCTGGTGCTGAGCAAGGCCGGATACCACTATAATTATGTGAACGGCATTTGGTATATTACGCGCTTCCCCGTGCGGAGCTATGTGCTGGAAGTGGGGCAGAGTAACCGCAAGGGGAGTATGATCTCGAAAGCCGAGCTGAACCCCGAGCTTGCCGCTGGCGTGACCAACGCCGGAACCAGTGCCGAGCTGGATACCGACTATAGCGATGCCGTGTGGACGCAAGTGCGCGAAACCCTGAGTGAACTGATTAAAATGGGCAACACCAGCGCCGGAGACCGCACGCTGCGCGCCACCGGTGTGGGTGTGAGCGGCCAGTTGCTGACGGCTGAAAACGTGCAAGCCACCAATGTAGGTGCCACCGGCCTGCTGCCGCCGCCCGAGCAAACCGAAGGTGCGGGCGACCCGAACGTGTTTAATGCCACGGCCTCGGCGGTGAGTGTGACGGTGATTGGTGGCGGGCAGGTTGCGGGCGTGGCGTCTCCGGACAGCACCGACCACACCAGCCCGGAAGACACCGGCCAGCCGTGGTTTAAGCTGACCGAAAGTGCAGGCCTGATAACCGTGCGTGCCAGCCCCGAAGCCCACCGCCAGATAGAAACCTATTTGGGCCAGGTGCAGGAAGCTGCCCACCGCCAGATTGTGGTGGAAGCCCGTATTGTGGCGCTGATACGCGACAAGACCACCAAGCGCGGTGTGGATATTCAGGGCTCGATTATTGGTGAAACCGGCAGTGTGCTGAACAGCCTGGGCTTTTTTGCCGACCAGCGCACCGCGCTGAACCCGGCGACCAGCACGGTGCAGGGCGGGTTCTTTACGCTGGCCAGCAAAGGCGGCGATATGGCGCTGGTGTTGCAGAGCCTTTCGACCCTCGGCGATGTTTACACGATCTCTACCCCCAGCCTGCTGGCGCGGAATAACCAGATTAGCCGTGTGGCGGTAACCCGCCAGCTTGGCTACGCCGAAACCGAAGTGAACCAGAATACCACCAGTACTGGCGATATTGTGATTGGCAGCCGCCAGGACAAGGCGTTGTTTAAGAACAGCGGGACGGTGATGTCGGTAATGCCGTTTATTGGGAAAAACGGCGTGCAGCTGCGCTTCCGCCTCAGCCTGGCCACCAAGGCGGGTGAGACGCAGATACGCACCGCGATTGGCGACAACGACCCGGTGGTGAATGCCGTGCCCGAGCTGGCCAACAACCTGATTGACCAGGATATGATGCTGGATTATGGCCGGATTTACGCCATTGGTGGTTTGATTGAAGCCAACACCACCATTAACAAGGAATATGAACCCAACCTGCGGCGCATACCGGGGCTGGGTGAGGTGTTCCAGCGGGCTGAGAACCGGGGGCAGGATACGGAGTTTTTGGTGCTGCTGAAGGTGAGCCGTGCTTAACCGCACACTGCTGGTGAAGGCCCGTGCAGACGGGCCTTTTGCCATTTGTGTGTTTGAGGGGCGGGAGTTTGCTTGTGTGGTGGGGCGGAACGGTGTGGTGGCGGCGGCGGAGAAGCGGGAAGGGGATGGGAAGACGCCGCTGGGGGCTTGGCCGCTGGTGGCGGGGTTTTACCGGCCTGATCGAGTAAAGGCTTTAGGAGTGTGCCAGCAGCCTTTGGAGGCGGATATGGGCTGGTGCGACGCGGCGGGGGATGCGTTGTATAACCAGATGTGTGAGGTGGGCTATGGGGCCAGCCATGAGGTGCTGTGGCACGAGGATACGGCTTATGATTACATAGGGGTGATGGATTACAACCTGGAGGGTGCTGTGGGGGCCGAGGGCAGAGGGTTGGGCAGTGCCATTTTTCTGCATGTGTGGCGGGATGGGGCGGTGCATACGGAGGGGTGTGTGGCGTTGAAAAAAGCGGATTTGGAGGTTGTTTTGGGGGGTGGGTGTGTGGCGGTTGAGGTGGTTTTGGGTTCTCGCTTTGAGGAGAATCTGTAATGGAACGCTTTTATGTGGAATGGAATGCTGGCGGAGGCTGGGTGACGAATTCGGCGCATACCTTCTGGACGCAGGCTGCGGCAGTAGCCTGCCGCGAAGGGCGTATGGGGTGTGAGAAGCTCTCCCGTTGGCCGATGCGGCTGGTGCGGCGCGGCGACCCCGTGACGGGTGAGACAACGGAGCTGGCAATCTGAATGATGATGCCAGCAAGCAGAAGCCCCGGTTTGGCCGGGGCTTCTGCTTGGGGTACAACCGATTTAGCGGTTATAGAATTCGACCACCAGGTTGGGGTTCATTTGGACGGGGTAGGGGACGTCGTCGAGCACGGGCATGCGGACGAAGCTGCCTTTGAAGTCTCCTGGCGTGAAGGTCAGGTATTCGGGCACCTGGCGTTCCATTTTCTGGACGCTTTCGATCACGTTCGGGATGTTGCGGGTTTTTTCGCGGGCTTCGATGATGTCTCCGGCCTTGACGCGGTAGGACGCGATGGTGACGACCTTACCGTTGACCATGATGTGCTTGTGGTTGACCAACTGGCGTGCGGCGTGGATGGTGGCCGCGATGTTGAGGCGGTAGACGATGCAGTCGAGGCGGGATTCCAGCAAACCAATCAGGTTCTCGGAGGTGTCGCCCTTGCGGCGGACGGCTTCGGCGTAGATGTTGGCGAATTGGCGCTCGTTCATGCCGCCGTAGTAGGCCTTCATTTTTTGCTTTTCGCGCAGCTGGATACCGAAATCGGTCATCTTTTTGCGGCGGCCGCCGTGCTGGCCCGGGTTGGTGGGGCGCTTGTTGACGGGGGCTTTGGCGGAACCCCAGAGGTTCTCGCCGAAAATACGGGTGGCTTTGGCTTTAGGTGCCGTGCGCTTGCTGTGGCTCGGCAGGGTGTTGGTGCTGACTTTAGTCATTTGGGGTTGTCCCTTCGTAGTTGACGAATTCTACTGGATTGGGCTGCTTTTTGATTTTTCCTTGATGCTGCGCTCCGCATGTACTGGTTTGTACACTTGCGGTGCTCGCATCTGCGGAGAAAATCAAAAATCATCTCCAACCAGCGAATTCCCTGGTTTTCTCGTGTGTTGCAACGGTGGTTGGGCCGCCGCCTTCGCACCCTTTTCAGGGCAAGGCGTGGGTTGCAGGGGGCTTATGGGGGGAATTGTGTGGGTTGTCAATGGGCAATGGGGATTATAAAGGCCGAAGGCCGCCCCATGGGGCGGCTTTCAGTTTAGCTCAGAAGAGCTCGAGGGCCAGTTGGACTGGCTTTTTCGGTGCGAAATCCGCGAGCTGCGGGGCGGTCACGCCGAGTTCCTCGGCGATGGCGAAGAGTTCGGCGCCGAATTCGGCCCTCACGTCATCGGTGGTGATGGCTTGCTCTAGCCGGAGGCAAGCGGTGGCGTAGGCCCGCTGCAGCCGCAGCTGCTTGAGGGCCAGCGTCGCCTGGGCCCGCTTCCAGCCGTAGGTGCCGCCTTGACGGTTGTTGCGGCTCCATTCGGCGTCTCGCTTTTCAGCGAGAAAAGTACGCCAGGCGAGGAGGGCCTGCCAGAGGGCGGTGCCCTCCGGTGTGGCGGTGACCAGCGTCCAAGCCATGCTGATCGGGACGTTGGCGATGGGGAGGGAGTGGACAGGGGTATGGAACATAACCTTCTCCTGTGAGTAGCCCGATGGGAGCGTTGGAATGAAATGGGCTGTTGGATGTAGGGATTATGGGGCGCGGGGGCGTGGGGTCAAGGGGGTTGCGGAAGGTTGGGGGATGGGGTAATTTTGTGCGGTTTTCAAATGGGGATTTTTTAAGTGGTTAAAGCACCAAATATGCCGATGATGCAGGTGATGGATGGGCCGGGGGCGGCGGCGGTGGCTCCGGCAGGGCGTGTGGCGTTTGACTTTGTGACCACCTACCAGCCCAGTGGTGACCAGCCGCAGGCGATTGATGATTTGGTGCGGTTTGTGGAGGAGGGGCGGCAGAATAGTGTTTTGCTGGGGGTGACCGGGAGTGGCAAGACCTTTACCATGGCCAACGTGATTGCGCGGACGGGGCGGCCCGCGATTATTATGGCCCACAACAAGACGCTGGCGGCACAGCTTTATGAGGAATTTAAGGCGTTCTTCCCCAACAACGCCGTGGAATATTTTGTGAGCTATTATGATTATTATCAGCCGGAAGCGTATGTGCCGCGCAGCGATACCTATATTGAAAAAACCGCCGAGGTGAACGAGCAGATTGACCGCCTGCGCCACAGTGCCACCCGTGCGCTGCTGGAACGGCGGGATGTGATTGTGGTGGCTTCGGTTAGCAGTATTTATGGGATTGGGGAGCGGGAATATTACGCGGAGATGGTGATACCTGTGGCGGTGGGCGACACGCTGGACCGGGACGCGCTGCTACGGCGCTTTGCCGAACTGCAATATGGCCGCAACGATGCCGTGCTGGAGCGGGGGAGTTTTAGGGCCAAGGGGGAGGTGGTGGAGATTTACCCCAGCCACCTTGAGGATGAGGCCTGGCGGATTATGCTGTTTGGCGATGATGTTGAGGAGATTGTTCGGTTTGACCCGCTGACCGGGCAGAAGCTTGGCAAAGTGGACGAGATTACCGTTTACCCCAACAGCCACTATGTGACGCCGAAGCCTGCGATGCACAGTGCGATTCAGCGCATTAAAGCCGAACTGAAAGAGCGGCTGGCGCAGCTGATTGCCGAAGGCAAAATGCTGGAAGAACAGCGCCTGCGTGAGCGCACGACCTTTGACCTGGAAATGATGGCGGCCAGCGGCTTTTGCAATGGGATTGAAAATTACAGCCGGCATTTGACGGGGCGGGCGCCGGGGGAGCCGCCGGCGACGTTGTTTGATTATTTGCCCAAGGATGCGTTGCTGTTTGTGGATGAGAGCCATGTGACGATTCCGCAAATTGGTGGGATGAGCAAGGGCGATGCGGTGCGAAAGCAGACGCTGGTGAATTATGGTTTTAGGTTGCCCAGTGCGATTGATAACCGCCCGCTGCGCTTTGAGGAATGGGATGTGCGGCGGCCGCAGACGGTGTATGTGAGTGCGACCCCGGCCAAGTATGAGATGACGCTGGCGGGGGATGCCGTGACCGAGCAGGTGGCGCGGCCGACGGGGTTGGTAGACCCGCTGGTGCAGATAAAGCCGGTGGAAGGGCAGGTGGACGACCTGTTTGTGGAGATTGAAAAAACTACCGCTGCCGGATACCGCACGTTGGTGACCGTGCTGACCAAGAAAATGGCCGAGCAGCTGACGAGTTATTTGAATGAGCATGGGGTGCGGGTGAGGTATTTGCACAGCGACATTGAGACGCTAGAGCGGGCGCAGATTGTGCGGGATTTGCGGCTGGGGGCGTTTGACGTGCTGGTGGGGATTAACCTGTTGCGCGAGGGGCTGGATATACCGGAAGTGGCGCTGGTGGCGATTTTGGATGCCGACAAGGAAGGGTTTTTGCGGAGCACGACGAGTTTGATACAAACCGTTGGGCGTGCGGCGCGGAACGTGCACGGGCGGGCGCTGCTGTATGCCGACGTGATGACCAACAGCATTAACGCCATGTTGGCCGAGTGCGAGCGGCGGCGGGTGAAGCAACTGGCCTATAACGAAGAGCACGGTGTGGTGCCCACCAGCACGGTGCGGGCGGTGAGTGAAGGCATTGTGGGGGCAGGCAAGGCCGAAGACGTGCTGCAAGCCAGCCGCCGCGCGGCACGCGACGCGCTGAAGCTGGGCATAACCGATTTGCCGAAGGAGATTGAGGCGCTGCGCAAGGCGATGTTCAAGGCTGCAAGCGACCTGGATTTTGAGCAGGCGGCGGGGCTGCGGGACAGGTTGCGGGAGTTGGAAGAATTGGAGTTGAAGATGGGTGGGATGGTGAGTGAGGATAGGGCGAGTTAAAGGGGTGCTTGCTCGGTGCTACTTATTTGTGAAGCGAAAGCGATAGTAAGCCTAAAAAACACCAGGGGTCATGACGCCGG
This sequence comes from Proteobacteria bacterium UBA6156, assembly GCA_002422365.1. Taxonomy (GTDB): domain Bacteria; phylum Pseudomonadota; class Alphaproteobacteria; order UBA2136; family UBA6156; genus UBA6156. Next base: position 7,881 of record DIUO01000006.1, on the reverse strand, counting down.
AATATATGTTTACATAAGAGATTGTGGAGCCTGTACCACTATCGCTGAGGCCTGTACCCCGATGCTGAATTACAAAGTAGTCGCCGGGGGCAACATCAATATCGAGAACCCGTGATTGCGTATGGGCTGCGCTGGCCTGCCATGATGCTAGGGTAGTGTTATTTTTTAAGATTCTTACAAGGCTTTGGCTTCCACTACTTGCATATTCACCTGTTCCCATATTTCCTCTGTGTGCGAGTTTAAGGCGAATTGTACCTTGGGAATAGGCTATGAAGGAGGTAGCCGTAGTGAATGATGAAGCGTTGGTTGTCTCGGGGTTGTCTAGGAGGCTCCGGATGAGTGTTTCTCCTGCCGTGGGGGAAGGTATAGCAACTGATTTACAATTCTGAGAGTCGGCTCCTTCTCCTGGTGCATAAACCATGAGTTTAGCGTTACAGGCCGCTAACGCATTCGCTAAGATTTCTGCGGCTTGGGCGCGGTTGCTGGCAGCGTCTACAAGATTTTTAAGTGAGGTCCAACTCGCTTCGATGTTGAGATTGCCGCGAGAAATATGCTCTTGCGCTTGCGCAACATATACAGGCAACGTGAGGAGAGTGCTTAAAAAGAAGATTTTGTACATAGTAGTAGAGTAACGTGCCGTGAGTTGGATGTCATGCAAACGGGTGTACACGACCACTTGCGATGTGACGCTTGAGCCACAAATAGGCGGTAGGAACGGTGATGGGGAAATAGGATGGTTAGCGGCGGGTGAGGTGGGTTTGGTAGTGGGGGAGGAGGGCCGGGTTTTGCTCGGTTTTGTAGAGGATGTTGTTTTCGATCACCAGCATGTCGAGGTCGGTGGACATGAAGACTTCGAAGGCCTCTTGCGGGGAATTGACGATGGTTTTGCCTGCCGCGCTGAGGGGCGTGTTGGCCAGCATGGGGCAGGCGGTGAGGTGCTCGAATTCTTTCAGCAGGGCGTGGAAGCGGCGGTTGGACTCGGCACTGACGGTGTGGATGCGCGCGGTGTTGTCGGCGTGGGTGACGGCGGGAACGGTGCTGCGGACAACGGTGCCATCGGCCAGGGTTTGCGGCTTGCGCAGGTGCTTTTTGCGGATGGGCGCCACCAGCAGCATGTAGGGTGAGCTGAGGTCGTGCTCGAACCAGTCGGCCACACACTCGCGCGCGATGGAGGCGGCGGAGGGGCGCAGGGATTGGGTGAAACGGGTTTTGATGCCCATGTTTTTCTGGGTTGCGATATTGCGAGGGTCGCCCAGGATGCTGCGGTTGCCGAGCGCCCGGTCGCCGAATTCCATGCGGCCCTGGAACCAGCCGACGACTTTGCCTTCGGCCAAGGCTTCGGCAGTGAGGTGGAAGAGGGAATCTTCGGTTTTGATGGGACGGTAGACGGCGCGGAGGTCGTCGAGTATCGCCTCGACCTGTTTGGTGGTGTAGGAGGGGCCGAGATAGGCGCCGTGCATGGCATCGGTGTGCCCGGTTTTGCGCGGCACCGGCTGGCCCATGTGGCCGTGCCAGCCCAGCGTGGCGGCACCGATGGCGCCGCCGGAGTCGTCGGCGGCGGGTTGGATCCAGACATTTGTGAAGCCGGAGGCGTCGGTGACTATCCGGCTGTTGGAGAGGCGGTTGTAGGCGAGTTCTCCCGCAAGGCAGAGGTTGGGGATGTGAGGGAACTCGGCCGCCAGGGCGCGGGTGATGCGGAGGATGACGTCTTCCACGACATTCTGGATGCTGGCGGCGAGGTTCATTTCCCGTTGCGTGGGCATGCTGCCGCGCGGTTTTTCCGGGCCGTCGAACAGCTTGTGGAAGCGGCTGTTGGTTTGCGAGGCCTGGGAGGTGAAGTCGAAGTAGTCCATGTTCACGCGGAAGGAGCCATCGGGCTTGACGTGCAGCAGGTGGTGGCGGATGAGCTCGGCATAGGTGGGTTGGCCGTAGGCGGCGAGGCCCATGAGCTTGTATTCGTCTCCCTGCGGGCGGTAGCCGACATAGGAGGTGAAGGCGCTGTAGAGCAGGCCCAGGCTGTGGGGGTAGGCGATTTCGCGGATGATTTCCAGTTTATCGGGTGTGCCGATGGCGACGGAGGTGGTGGCCAGCTCGCCGAGGCCGTCGATTACCAGCACGACAGCCTCGTTATACGGCGAGGGGTAGAAGGCGCTGGCGGCGTGGGACTGGTGATGCTGCGCGAACAGCAGCTTGGATGCCGGAAAGCCGGGGGCGTGTTGGTCGAGGTGCTTCATCAGCACTTGTTTTTGGAAGAATTTCTCGGTGAGCCAGTTTTCGGTGCTGTTGAGGAAGCCTTTGAAGCCCATGGGGGCGATGGCTTTGAAGGTTTGCTCCATCCGCGTGAACTTGAGGAGGGGTTTGTCGTAGAAGGTGACGAAGGTGACGTCATTCAGCGTGATGCCCTGCTGGCTGAGGCACCAATGGATGGCGTGGTGGGGGAAGGCGGCATCGTGGCGGATGCGGCTGAAGCGTTCTTCTTGTGCGGCGGCGACGATGTGGCCGTTTTTAAGCAGCGCCGCAGCCGAGCTTTGATAAAGCCCCGACACGCCGAGGATGTAGGTGGCGTTCGGCATTAGCCCTCCTTCCGCATATCGGCTGAGGTTTGCGGTGCTTGCCAGTAGGTGACGGATGAGGGGTTGAAGCGGCGGCGCAGAGGGTCCTTCCCCTGCGCCTGCATAAGCAGCCCCATGGGCAGGATGTAGAGCAGCCAATAGAGCACCAGAACGAGGCGGCCGGTGTGGTAGAGCAGGTGCGTCCAGGCCTTTGTGGGGCCGCAAAAGAGGGATGGGCGCCACAACGTGGCCAGAAAACAAAAGCAGGCACCGATAAGCGGCAAAGGATAAGGATAGCCAAGCCGGGCAGTGCAATAGCCGCTGTAAAGCGCCAGCAGGGTGGTGAGCGCATAGCCAAAGCGCTCGGCACTGACGAGGGGGTCGGTTTCAAGATCGCTCCAGAACAGCGGGGAAGCGGGGCGTTGCATGTGCTAGATATGTGGGGTTTCGTGGGTTGGCGTCAAGTATGCAATCCTAACGAGGCGGCGAAAAAGCAAATGAGAACCTGTGCTTGAGGGGTTGAAATCCGATTTTTAAGGGATTTGATGAGAATTATCCACAACCTGGGCGGGTGAGGCGCGGAAACCGGGCTTGCCCAAAGCGGAACGGCTTGAGGTTGCGGTTAAGGTGTTCAAAACTAACGCAAGCTGTGCGTGTGTAAAAAGTAGGCAGAACCGTAGAGCGTGAGGCTGGGGGCGCTTGGGAGGAGTGTGGGGGTGGAGATGTCCCATGAGTTATCCACAGATTTTGGGATAAGTAGGAAAATGGTAAGTTAATGAGCCTTGTAGCTTGTGAGCGTGGGGTGACAGTTGGTTTTTACCGGCCCCTATGGCATGGTGCCGCCATGGCGAAAGATGTGAGTGACGGCATAAACCTGCTGAAAGAACGGTTGGCAGGGCTGCCGACCACGCCGGGCGTTTACCGCATGCTGAACGCCAAAGGCGACGTGCTGTATGTGGGCAAGGCCCGCAATTTGAAGGCCCGCCTGAGCAGTTATACTCAGCCCGAGCGGATGGTGGTGCGCATACGCAAAATGGTGTTTGAAACCCGCGACCTGGTGGTGGTGGAAACCCGCACCGAAGCCGAAGCGCTGCTGCTGGAAGCCAACCTGATTAAGAGCCTGAAGCCACGTTATAATATTATATTTAGAGACGACAGCAGCTATGTGAGTGTGCTGATAACCGATGAGGAGGCGCCGCTGATTAAGTCTCACCGCGGGGCGCGGCGGGTGAAGGGCGATTATTTTGGGCCTTACCCCAGTGCCAGCGCGGTGTACCAGACGCTGGACCTGATGGAGCGGGCCTTCCGGCTGCGCACCTGTGTGGACACGGTGTTTAAGAACCGGACGCGGCCTTGTTTGAAGTATGACATTAAGCGCTGCAGCGGGCCCTGTGTGGGCAAGATAGACCCCAAAGCCTATAAAGCCACCGTGGCGCAGGCGCGGCGCTTTTTGCGCGGTGAGCGCAGCGCGGTGCTGAAGGATATGCAGGCGGCGATGGAGGCGGCATCTTCTGCCATGGAATTTGAGCAGGCGGGGGTGATACGCGACCGCATTAAGGCCCTGAGTGCGGTGGCGGGCGGTGGCAGTGCGCTGAGCCATGCTCTGCCGGAGGCTGATGTGTTTGCGATTGTGCGGGAAGGCGGGCGGTTGGGGATTCAGGCGTTTTATTACCGCAACGGGCAGCATGTGGGGAACCAGATGTATTACCCAAAATTTGATACCGGGGCGCGGGAAGACAGTGGCGAAGAGGGTGAGGAGCTGGCGGAGGCGCTGCGGGTTTTTTTAGCGTTGCACTACACCCAGCGGGCGGCGGTGGGGCTGCTGCTGTGCAATGTGGTGCCTGCCGATGTTGAAGCCCTGGGTGAAGCCTTGAGTGTAAGTGCCGGACGCAAAGTGAAAATTGAGGCGCCGAAGCGCGGGGATAAATATGAGGTAATTGCGCAAGCGGCGACCAATGCCCGCAAAGCGCTTCACCGCAAGAACGCCGAAAATGACGGCTGGGCCACCCAGATGCAGGCCTTTGGTGAGATGCTGGGTTTGCCGCGTGGGCTGGAGCTGCTGGAGTGTTATGATATTTCGAACATATCCGGGCGTTTTCCGGTAGCTAGTTGCGTGGTGGCGGGTAAGGAGGGGATGCTGCGGCAGCGCTACCGCCGTTACCACATTAAAACCAAAAACACCCCGGATGATTATGCGATGTTGCGCGAAGTGCTGACCCGCCGGGTGGAGCGCGGCATGAAGGAACTGACCTTTGACGACGAAGGCCGCCCGGTGGGCCTGCCGGACGTGCTGCTGGTGGACGGTGGCAAAGGCCAACTGAACGTGCTGGTGGATGTGGTGAGGAGCCTGGGACTGCTGGGCCAGCCGGAATGCCCGGCTTTGGTGGGCATTGCCAAAGGCGAGGAGCGGGACAAAGGGCTTGAGACGATTTTTATGGCCTGTGTGGACGGCGAAGGTGAGGTGGAACTGAAAGAGTTGCCGGTAACCTTTAACAGTGCCTTGATTTTTGTGCTGCAGCGCATACGCGATGAGGCGCACCGGTTTGCGATAACTTTCCACCGGGAAAGCCGGGGCAAGGCGCTGGCGGTGAGCCGCCTGGACGGCATACCTGGTGTGGGGCCGACCAAGAAAAAAGCGCTGTTGCTGCACTTTGGCAGCGTGGAAGGCGTGCGCGGGGCGAGTGTGGAGGATTTGGCGCAGGTGGCGGGGATTGGGGGGGAGTTGGCGAGTATAATTTATGATTATTTTCGGGCGAGTTAGATAAGGCAAGCCGCCGGGGGGAGCCCCCGGCGGCTTTGCTCGATTAGGCACGATGGCCGCGTGCGGCCATGCGGCGGAGGTGGATGGCGGCGCCATCCAATTCTGCCGCCGCCTCTTTGAGATCGGCGATGTCGGCAGCCGAGACCGCCGGATGGGCCGCCTCGCGGCGGTATTCGGCAGCTTCGGCCTCATGGGCCTCTGCGCGCCGAATGAGTTCGGCGGCAGTGAGGATGGTGGGGGTGAAAGCGACTGCGTTCATTTTTTAGTCTCTTGCGACAAAATGACCCAACACAGGATTCCGTCCTGTTCCTTCTTGGACTAGGCGTGTAAACGGCTAGGTGGGTCTGGAAGGCTTATGGGAGGGGGCTCAATTGCTTGTGGACAGGAGCCTGACAGGTTTTTCCGGTTTTGGTTGTAAGGCGGATTTGGGGGGCGTATCATAAAGGCTGTGGTGGGAGATTGTGCGGTGCAGCGCGCCGCAAGGTTCTCCGGGTGGGAAACAAAGAGGCCCTCAGGGGTTTCTGTTAGGGGCTGCAAGGGCTTCTGAAACACTAAGAAAGAAAGGTCGAGACCATGAAACTCAACATTGCGGGTGTTCATATGGAAACCAGCGAGGCGCTGCGGGCCCATACGGAAACAAAATTGGCGGGTATTAAAGTTTTCTTCGACCAGGTTATTGATGTGGATGTGAAATTTGTGCACGACACCAAGCACAGCCACGAGCACACTGCCGATATTACCGTGATGGCCAGTGGCCTGATGCTGCGCGCCGAAGCCCAGGCGGGCGATTGGTATGCGGCGCTGGATGGTGCGGTGGAGAAAATTCAGAAACAGTTGAAAAAATACAAGGGTAAGCTGGAGCAGCGGAAGAACAAGCAGCAGGAATTTAAGGAAAAACTGCGTGACATGGGCCCGCTGGCGTTTGAAGAAATGCCGATGGCTGATGGGGCCACCGCCGACGGTGTTGAAGGGAGCGGCTTGGAAGCCCAGTTTGCCGAATTTGCGCCTGACATTGCCAAAAAAGAAGTGAGCCGCATTGCGCCCATGACCGTGGATGAAGCGGTGATGCAGATGGATTTGCTGCATAAGCCTGCGTTTTTGTTTATGAATGTGGATACGCGGGAGCTGAATATGGTTTATCGGGAGGGGGACAACGCTGTACGTTGGGTAGCGCCTAAAGCGGCCTAGCGAGTTCCGGGGTTGCATCGATGCCAACCCTACGGTTGGCATTTTTTTGTTGTGGGGTGGAGTTGGTTAGGAGAGGATGAGGCATGAGCTTGGATATGGGAAAACCTGTGGTGGCGGTGGGCGCGATGAGCGGCACCAGCCTGGATGGCATTGATGTGGTGCGGATTGCCACGGATGGAGCCGATGCCTGTGAGGTGCAGGGGCATTTTTATGCCGAATATGCCCCAGCGCTGCGGGCACGGATTGTGGAGGTGACGGCAGGGGATGTGGGACTAAGTGACCTGCTGCGGCTGGAGCGCGACATAAGCCGCGCCTATGCCGATGCCCTGAAAGCCAGTGGGTTGTTGGACGGCGCTGCCGTGGTGGGCGTGCATGGCCAGACGATACGGCATATTCCGCTGGAAGGCCTGACCTGGCAGCTGCTGGATGTGAACTTTGTGGCCGAGCAGGTGGGGGTGCCGGTGGTGGGGGATTTTCGGCGTAGGGACATGGCGGCGGGGGGTGAGGGGGCACCGCTGGCGCCGCTCTTCCATGCCATGTTGCTGCGCAAGGCGGGCGTGAAATGGGGTGCGGTGCTGAACATTGGCGGCATTGCCAACGTGACGGTGGTGAACCCGGACGGGCGGATTGTGGCCAGCGACTGCGGCCCCGGCGCGGGGTTGCTGAACCGTTGGGTGAAGGCGAAAACCGGGGAGGAATTTGACCGGGATGGCGCACTGAGCCTGAAAGGCCAGGCGGATATGCCGATGGTGAAGCTGGCGCTGGAGGAAGTAGCTTTTTGGCAGCGGCCCTTGCCGCGCAGTGCGGACAGGCATGATTTTGATGAGGTTCTGGACTGGATGAAACCGCATAACGTGGCGGATGGGGCCGCGACATTGGCGGCGCTGACTGCCGCCGGGATTGTGGAAACCCTGAACGCCATGGGCGGGGCGGAGGTGATTTATGCCAGTGGTGGGGGGATGCGGAACCCGGCGATTCTGGCCGGTTTGAAGGGATTGGATGTGCGCCCGGTGAAGGAGCTGGGGATTGATGAGCAGGCGGTGGAAGCCGGGTGCTGGGCGTGGCTGGCGGTGCGCCGCCTACGCGGCTTGCCCACAACGTTGCCGGGCACCACGCACTGCGACCACCCCACTGTGGGCGGTGTGTTGACGGCGTGATGAAGGTTTTTCTGCGTCAGGTATGGAGCGGGAGCTGGATGTTGTTCTGGAGTGCCATGCTGGCATGGGCGGCCTATGGCGTGTGGAAGGGGGGCTGGTGGATTGCTACCCATAACTGGCCGTTGACCGGGCTGGTGGTGGTGGGGTTGGCGTTGGTGCCGTTGGTCTCGGCCCTGCATGCCGCCTGGCTGGCGTTGCTGATTTTGCTGGGGCGGACGAGCCC
>DIUO01000034.1 GCA_002422365.1 Proteobacteria bacterium UBA6156 | reverse complement strand
AGTTTCCTGAACCGCAGGCCGGGTCTAAAAACTTCAACTGCCCCAGCTTTTGGTGGAACGCCTGCAGCGGCTTGGCCGTATTGCGCACTTTATTGAACTCGGCGCGCAGGTCATCCAGGAACAGGTCTTTGATGACCTTCATGATGTTGCGTTCAGAGGTATAGTGGGCGCCGTGGTCGTGCTGCTCGTCTTCGTTCAGCGTGCCTTGGAACAGAGAACCAAAAATGGCGGGCGAGATCTCGGCCCAGTTGAAACCGCAGCATTCCAGCAGTTGTTCCCGCATGGCTCGGTCAAAGTCGGCCAGTTCAATCACCTCGGCAAACAACTTGCCGTTGACGTAAGGCAGCGTGGCCAGCAGTTCATCCAGGTTGGTGGAACGCTTGTCGGTGGGCTTGTTCAGGGTTTGGAACAGCAGCGCCAGCTTACCGCCCAGGTCGGAACCGTCTTCATGTGTGCGGTGCTTCAGGAAAAAGGCAAAGCTATCTTTAGGGAAGATCCCGGTGTCGTCGGCAAACAGGCAGAACAGTAGCCGCACCAGCAGCACTTCCAGGTCGTGCCCTCGGTAGCCTGCCTCGGCCAGGCGATTGTGGATACCTCCCAGCAGCTTGGCGGCATTGACGTTGACGCTGGCTTCATCCTTAAAGCTGTGGGTTTCGTAACCGGCCAAGAACAGCAGGTGGTGGATGTTGCTGTCCAGGTCGGTCAGGGCAAAGTGGGCTTCCTCGCCAGTTTCCAGGTTCAGCAGTTCAAAGGTTTGAAAGTCAGAAAGCAGGATAAAGCGGGGCTTTTCAGCTTCCTTCAGGCTGTTGAAGTAGCTGAACGCCTGGGTGCGGGCCTTGGCTAGGTCACGGCCCTTGGACTTCTGCTCCACCAGCAGCGTGCCAGGCCAAAACAGGTCAATGAACCCCCGGTCGCCGTTGAGCAGCGTTATGGATTGTTCGTAGGCGTAGGCCCGCTTAGCCAGGCCAAAAACAGCAAACAGGTCGTTGTAGAAGGTCTGGGTGTGGCCTTTTTCATAGCCCTTTCCCGCCCACTCCTGTTTGAAGGCAACGGCACGGGAACGAATTTCGTTGAGGCTTAGGGTCATTAGAATGCCGGATCATCTTGCTGAATAGTTAAAGTGGGAGATCCAAGCGGATGCTCGGCTGATCTAAAAAAGACAATCTTACTTCTTTCAACACCTGGGAGCGCTGCAATCCATCTGCGCTCAGCCCCTTCATTTGGATTGTGAAGACCTATAGCAACTTTCTTGATTTTCCGATTATCATTAAGTGCAGATATAACGTGTTCATCTCCTTCGTGGCCTTTCCCAATCAACGTAATTGCCCCGGCATGAGTTTGTAGTTTTCGATAACAAAATGTTAAGTAGGCTGACCGGCGTATAGCATCCTTTTTTTCCTGTGCTGATCCTTCCGAGACGAAAAGCGGTGGATTGGTTCCAAACTGAGCTAGAATATTTTGCGTGCCAGTATGGCTTACTTTTCTCTCAATTCCTCCAGGTAGCTTCGTTAAATGTAGGCCGCCGTGTAGGTAATAGATACTTGTTTTATTTGACCATAAATCAATATTTAAAGGATCAAATTTAGATCCCTCAGACCAGAAATAATCACAAAAGTTTTTACTATAATGTGGATCAGTAAATATTGAAGCGTATATGATTAAGTCATAGTTTGTGGTGAATACAGATCTATATTTTTTGAGTTCATCACATATAGTTTTCTTTGTTGTTTCTGGAACCTCAAATGAAGTATGCGGATGAATAGATTGAACTGCAGTAACCAGCGCATTTTTGATATTTTGGTAATTACCATTATACGTCTCTGCTACTTCCATCGCGGTATTCACGATGCCTGCCTCCTGGAGACGTAACATCACGTACTCAAAGTTAGGGGAACCCAAATTCCCAAATAGCGCCACTTCACGGCCTGTTAATACATTGAGGTCTCTAACAACCTGTAAAAGGCTTGTATAACTAAACCCAGACCATATGTTTTGACTAAAGCCATTTCCAAGTAAAACGGCGTTATCGTAACCCTCAAACTCCCCGGCAATATCGGCCCATGCGCTAATTGTCATTCTGGTTTTTTCCCGAATATGTAACCCACCAGTGTTCCCATCAGTACGCCGGTGGAACTATCAAACTTCCCGTAATAGGTAAGTAGAGCCACTACAATAATAATTGCTAAAATTACAATGGCACGCACCCAAAGTTCGGTACGTTGATTTTGACCTGCGTTACTCAAATATTGAGTTATGTGTTCAAGGCAGTGTTTACCAAACTCACGTCCTTCGGGGGTAGTCAAAAAATCAAAAAGGGTTGCCCCTTGTAAGTCTTTCTTTAACTTCTTTTTGGCCTTCACGGCCTTCTTTTGCGATACAACCATAAAAGCCTCTATAAATCTTTGTAGACACTATAAACTTACAGAAACTTTATGCAAGCCAAGCTTGCCATTAATGAGACGAATAAATCACGGCCAAAACCACTGTTACCCCAATATAGGCTGCAACATATAGCGGTGTAACTAACAAGAGATATGAAGGCCGCACCCATTCCTGGTTTTTCAAATAATCATACAACCATTTTGATCCTACCCAAGCTCCGTACCCTACAAGTGCAACAATACACCCCACCATACCTCCAAATAACAACGCCTGGGATGGTGATACGTTTTGATCAAGCTGCGGAGACATTGCTTTGCCCGCCTCGATTAATCCAGCCAATATAAGTGCGTATTTAGGATTTTGATTAGGAGATAAAATAGCCAACAGCATAATTGGAAACACCAGCCCTAAGTTTAGAATTCCTCCACCACTAACCAATGCAGTGCCCAACCCCAATCCAACTCCATGAGCAATACGTTCATTCCAACATGTTTTGTGAATATGCATGACCATCTCCCTGTTAATGGAACGGCCACCATAATGGTGGCCGGGGAGTGATTACCGTCGCAAAACGGCGCGGCTATTTAGCCGGAGCCTATTGTATTCGCCGCCTCCCCAACCGCAGGTTGGAAGGCAGCACAACTGTGACGGCAGGTGCTTCTGCCGTTTGCGAGGGGTAATCAGCCCCACTGCGGGTTCTTTCACCGCAGCGTTTGTAACTTATTGTCTTACCCCGTCTTGGTCAATGCAAAACGGTCTTTAACAAGGCAGTATTTGTTGGTAGCCTTGGACTATGACGATACCCAAAAACCTGCTCAAAACGCGTTTCAAGGGGGAGATTTATTACTCCTACCGCACCGCCTGCACGCTGCTGGGTGTTGGTATGGCTGAACTGCTAAATCTGCTGGGCACCGGCGCCTTGCCCTGGGTGCAAATCAAACGCAACCGCCACCCGGTTGTGCCTGCGGTGGCGATTGCTGATTTCATGCGGCAGCGGGATGAAAGATCAAAAATTCAAATCTGTGGGACAAAGTAGCCCATATTTTTTAAAAATATCCAATAAACAACCCTATTTTTATTTCCCCTGCAGGTTTTCAAGCCTGCAGGGGTTGGCGACACTGGCGACACGGGCGACGGTTAGGGCCGCTTGATATACCACTTCTCTCCCTTGCGTTTGTCAGTGCGAGGGTCTTTTTCCACCGGCACCAGGTAGTGGTGGTCTTCCAGCACCTGCAGCACGGCCAAGGCCTTCACCCGCGGGCGGATGTTATGCGGTACGGCTCCCCGGCACACATCGCGCAGGCTGATGGTCGGTTCCTCCCAGTGGGCCTCAATCCACTTCCACAGCTTTTCAGCTTGCAGCACCAATACGTTCAGGCTGCCTTGACGGTTAAAGCGCAGGGCTTCTTGCAGGTAGTAGCGTGCCAACGTCACGCCACCCTGCAAGGCCTCTTCGGTGACATGGGTGGCCTGGATGTTATGCACCAGGGTCAGCACACCGGCAATGCGCAGGGCATGCTCGGCCATTTTGCATGCCAGGGCGGATACCATTTGATAGCTACCATCCTGCCCCACCTCACGCTCTACCTCATCGTGAAAAGCCACCCACATCGGCACTAGGTCTTCCGGTACCTGCAGCTTGCGAGGTTCCAGTTCGTTACGTTGCCCCTCTTTCATCACAAAGGGTGCTTCCATCAAGCGGGTGATCAAGGCGTGGTATTCCTCAAGAGCTGCCAAACTCGCGGGATCATTAGCCCGATACAACCGGCTGCCTGCCAAGCTGGTCGGGAATGCCAGCAGACACCGCCCCAGTAAGCCCTGGTCTTGGATCAGTTGGTTATCCAGCAGCATCGCGGCCACCAACGGCTGCAACATCAGGTGCAGGGATACGCGCTTGCCATAGAGGATATGGCTGCCTTCTTCCTTGCGCACCCTGGTGATGGGGCTGCCATCCCAAAATGCGGAAAGATTGGCAATCGTCCGCACCCGGTTCTCGTCGGCCATGCCGTAGCCTCCCAGGAACTGGCCACCCTCATCACTGAAGATGCCCATGCTTGGGTTGCCCTGGCGCAGCAGGCGGCACAACCCTTCAAAGGTAGGTTCCTGGCAAACCCGCATCGGCGAGAGTGGCGCCTCCGGTTCGGGATTGGCCAGGATCGCTTCCAGATCAATACCCTTCTTCCGGCCACCCGTCACCAAGCCAGCCTTGTAGGCTTTGAGTTCAGCCTGGTAGTGCTTTTCCTCCACACGGTAGGTGGCGTAGGCTTTTTCTTCAAAATCCCGCACAGCTTTCAGTGCCAGGTTGTCGCAAGCGGTTTTGCGATCACCAGATACGGCCAGAGTGAGGTAAAAGTTGCTGATGGGTTTCACCTGACCGTGGGGCATCTGCATATCGGCATAGCCTTGCACCGCCAGCGTTGCCGCGGCCAATACCGATTGCCCACACATAGCGAGCGGGGCTTGTACCACACTGGCAATCGCCTGGGCCGCGGGCGCCAAAGGCCCCAATGCCTCAACAGGGTAGGCGGTTTCAGGCTCTTGATCAGGGCGCAGCGGAATGGGCTGCAGTGTCGCCAAAGTCGCCGGTGTCGCCACAACCCCTTGCTTTTCCAGACTACGCAGCAAGGCCTCGGCAGGATGGCCTGCAAGGGGTGTCATATCCATCTTCCGCCCCCAACCAGACTGCTGGGCCATATGAACCAAGGTGCCCATAGTGATACCACCTGGCTTTTCGGAAAATGACTTCCAGTGCTTGGCGCATTCACCTGGTTGGTAGTTAGCGCCAGGGCGGCTCCATTGCTCCCAAAACGCCAGAGGCCAGCCACCAGCGTGTAATGCCATCCCAACATGCAACCACTCATCATAGCCCAGGCTGGGGTCAAGGCTGCTCAACATATTGATAATATCCGTGGCGCCCCACTCCTTTGTTTTGGAGAGTGGCAGAGCTGGCTCGGACTGGATGTCCTGGCTAACGGGTTTTGGGGCAGTCACCAGTTCCATCAGCCAATCGGGCGCAGGCTCAAGGGCTGTGATGTCACCGTGCATTTCATAAACAGGCCCGTCAGGGTGAATGCTGGGAGTAGCCACAATGTAGCCACCATCACCACGCACATCCAACCCTGGCCGCACACCAGTCCGGTTGACAATTTTTCCAGTAGAGTACCGAAAGAGTAAATGCCGCCCTTTGCCGGTAGTTTGCCACGCCACGGTGGCCAAGGGGCCATGTTCAGCTTCTAAGGCGGCCAGGGTTGCCTCCCCTTCAGGGCCGTCAATATCCAGCACCCACATACCGCTGGCCTCGCCAGTTACAATTGCCGTGTTCAAGTTCAGGCGATTGTTTACCAGGGCGCGGTATTCTTCCATGTTGCTGGCAGCATTTTTGAAGCCATGCGGCGTCGCGGGTGTCTTTTCGCGCTCCCGCAAAGGGAAACATTTAAAGCCTGCCGCAAGGTAGCTTTCTACTGCGGCTTCAATGCGTTGCTCATGCGTTTGTTGATCTTCAGGGGTTTGCGCAAGGTGCACGTTTGTGGTATCCATATGGATAAGTCCTTCTTTTCAAGAGTTGGGATTTGTAACCCGCGGCATCAACGCGGGTTTTTGTTTAGACAACTGTGGGCAGGGTTAAGTCATATCCTTACCCTCTGCTTTAGAATTAGAGCCGATTTTTTCAATTAAAGATTGAATATCCTTAACACGCCATGCGACACATTTCCGACCGAAGTTGTATCCCTTTGGAAATTCCCCTGACTTAACTTTGCGCCACCAGGTTGATTGGCTGACGGGGATGATTTTGAGAACTTCCTTGAGCCGAATAAAGCCTTCAGGATTATGATTGAATTCCATTGTTATGCCTCCTTGTCTTAAGAGGCACCATAGCGGTTCACCACGCTAATTTCCCGGCAATAAATAGGCCTAATTCTTACCGTAGCTAATCATTTGTTTCATAAGTAATACGCAGCCCCTCAGCCCATTTTTTATAGTAACTAAACATGGTGTCTGCCCCACCTAAATACTGTTTACCTTGACCGATATTATACGCGGCATCTTCAAGAGAAATTCCTTTCTCTTTCGCCTCCCAGTAAACCGCTTGGGCAATTTCTATTTCTTCTCCAATGCTTTTAGGGATTTGGCCTCGACCCTTTAGGAGTAGCGCCTCGTTAGCATCTGCTCCCTGACCAATCTTTTTGAGTGCTTCAGCTAAATAAACTCTAGTTTTGTCGTCAAAGGTAAAGCCTGGCTGCAGCATATGCGCAGCGAGTAACTTACAGAATAGTCTTGCATCAGTGCGGTTACCACCTAAGGCGCTCTCTATATGCTGATGATAAACACTGAAGTTAAGTTCAACCATAGGGCTAGTCCTTCGCCTTGTTGAGTTGTTCGCTCAAATAGTCGGCCCACGCCTGCATCATCTTTATCCGCTCCTCTAAAAACTGCGCTCGGTCATATGCAGCCTGGATTTTATCTTTCTTGGCGTGGGCAAGCTGGAGATCCACCACCTCATGCCGGTAGTTGAGCTTTTCCTTAATGGTGGACATAGCGAGCGCCCGGAAACCGTGCCCGGTCATCTTGCCTTTAAAGCCCAATGCCGCCAGCGCCTGGAGGATGGTGTTGTCGCTCATGTGCTTCTTCGGGTCGTACACTCCGGGGAAGACATAGCCTTTGCCGTTATTCATCGCTTGTAGCTCTCGCAGGGCCTCGACGGCTTGGCTTGATAAGGGAACCAAGTGCGGTCGGCGCATCTTCATGCGTTCTGCCGGGATCGACCACATGGCCTTCTCCAGGTCAAACTCTTCCCACTGAGCTTTAATAAGTTCGCCTGTCCGCACAAACGTCATCAGCATCAGCTTCACGGCCAGCACTGTCTGCCGGTAAAGTCGCGGCTTATTCAATTCCAAGGCAGCTAAAAGGGCAGGGATCTCATCAGCCTCGATTGCGGCAAAGTGCCCCTTCTTATATTTCACCAGCACATCCCGACTCTCAAACTCTTCAGCCGGGTTGCCAGAGATGTACCCCATCGCTCGCGCCTGGCGGAAGATTTCACTGGCATACTGCTTCAAACGCCGTGCTAGCTCATGGGCACCCCGCGCCTCTACTTTCTGAAGGGCATCAATCAGATCACGGGAGGTTACGAGGTGGATGGGCTTTTTACCAAAACAGGGGATAAGGTCTTTCTGAATGCGCCGCACGATATAACTCGTATAGCGTTCATCATTGCCGTATTTCTTGCGCTCCCACCATTCTTCCGCACACTTCTCAAAAGTGCGCTCAGCGGCTTCCAGAGCATTCTGCTGCTTTTTCTGTTTCTCTTCACCCGGGTCCTGGCCGTTGGTAAGCGCCTTGCGGGCCATAAACTGCTTTTCACGAGCTTCGGCGAGGGTGACTTCGGGGAAGGAGCCTAAGACCAGCAGCTTCTCTTTACCGAGGTAACGATACTTCAGGCGCCAGCTCTTACCCCCGGCGGGGGTGATGTAGAGGTATAAACCCTGCTGATCCGAGAGTTTATAAGGCTTTTCCTTGGGTTTGGCATTTACAATAGCCAGTTGCGTCAGTGGACGGGAGACCTTGCTGGCCTTGGCTTTTTCAGAAGTGGGGGTATGCATGTGGGGGTACCGACTTTTGATGTGGGGGTACATTGGGTAAAATGTACCCCCACTTGTGGTGAGCTTGGGTGAAATGAGGTGACACGACATGACTCATAAACACAATATAAACCAAGGGTTTTTGCTTGTCTATGAGGTGATATGAGACGGGGTGAAATCAATAACTGGCTGGGGAGGAAGGATTCGAACCCTCGTATGGCTGGACCAAAACCAGCTGCCTTACCACTTGGCGACTCCCCATCCGGAATGCGGTCTGACCTGCTTTTATTTTTACCTGTGGGAAACCCTTGGTAAAAATTTGGCTCCGGCGGCTGGGCTCGAACCAGCGACCCACGGATTAACAGTCCGTTGCTCTACCGCTGAGCTACGCCGGAGCAGGTAGACGCGCTCTTATGAGGAATTGTGCGCGGTGTGTCAATCCTCTTTTACCGGGATTTTGGCGCACGGCTTGCCAGACTGCTTGCTTTGGGGGCACTTGAGGACATGAGCCGGGTTTTAAGCACGGGCTTGGAAAGAAAGACTGGAGGCCGGAGCGGGATTTGAACCCGCGCATGACGGTTTTGCAGACCGTAGCGTTACCACTTCGCCATCCGGCCAGCCTTATGCATGGGGATAGCGGGGATTGCGGGCGGTGTCAACACACTGCTGGCCCGCTTGTGGCCCCCTGCCCGCCCCTGCACCAGAAATGCGGCCGAGGATGAAACCAGTGCCGTGCCGTTACGTTATACGCCATGCAGATCGCCTCGTTATTCCAGCAATCCCCCAACCAGAGCCAATGGTGGATGCGGCGCCTGCCGCAGATTGACCACTTATGGCAGCTGTTGCGCACGAGTTTCTGGTTTGTGCCGATGCTTATGACGGTGGGAGCGGTGTTAGCCTCGTTTGGCCTGCTGGCGCTGGACCGGAGCCTGGATGAGGATATGGTGAAAGAGCTGGAGTGGCTGTACAGCTTTGGGCCGGAAGGAGCGCGGGCGGTGCTTTCGGCCATCGCGGGCTCGATGATCACCGTGGCGGGGTTGACGTTTTCTATGACCATGGTGACGTTGCAGTTGGCATCGAGCCAATATGGCCCCCGGATATTACGCAATTTTATGCGCGACCGGGGTAACCAGGTGGTGCTGGGGACGTTTATCTCTACCTTTGTATATTGCCTGCTGGTGCTGCGCACGGTGCGGGGGGTGGAAGGTTATGCGTTTGTGCCGCATGTGTCGGTGAGTGTGGGTGTGTTGATGTCGATTGCCAGTTTGGCGGTGCTGATTTTCTTTATTCATCATACGGCCAGCAGTATCCGGGTGGAGGCCCTGCTGGCCAAGCTGACGCAGGAAGCGAAGGCGACGCTTGACCGGTTGTATCCGGCATCGATTGGGGAGGCACCGCCCGCCCAGCCCCGGCAGCAGAAGCCCCTGCCCGCCGATTTGGAGGAACGGGCCAAGCCGATAGGGGCCTGGCGGAGCGGGTATGTGGAATTTGTGGACGGGGATGCGTTGATGGCGCTGTGCAACCACTACCACCTGTGTGTGGTGGTGAATGCGCCACCAGGCACCTTTGTGCGCAAGGGGGCCACCGTAATGCATGTGTACCCGCGTGAGCGCCTGAGCGACGCCATGTGCGACGAGGCGACCAATGTGATGACCTTGGGGCTGGAGCGAACACCCACCCATGACATTACGTTTGCGGTGCAGCGGGTTGTGGAGATTGCGCAGCGGTCGCTCTCGCCTTCTACCAACGACCCCACAACCGCATGCTATTGCCTGGACCGCATTGAGGAATTGCTGATGTATATGGCCGAGCGGGAGATGCCCGACCCCCACCGTTATAATGATGCCCAAGAGTTAAAGGTGGTGACGCCGGTGGTGACCTTGGAGGTGCTTGCCAGCAGTGTGCTGCGCCAGGTTGCCCGCTATGGCGGGCAAGATGCGGACGTGCGGGAGAGGCTGCGGCAGCTGATGGACAAGCTGGGCACCAAGGCGCCGTATTTACAGCCGCACCTGAAGCCGATTGTTGCGCACCTGGAGCCGTTTAAGGGGCAGATTTAGGCTCTTAACCTGACCCGCGAGCTAATTCGTCAGTGTTTGGCGCCAGTTCCAGGCGGTTTGGATGATGGTAGGGAGGTTGGAATGTTAGGGATTACACGTTGTTAGGATTGTCTTTTTTAATGAGGAGTTTGCGACTGTTATGTACAAAGGAGTAGGTGATAAAATAAGATGCTACGCCCGTAAGAGTGGCGATTGGTAACGAGCCCAGCAACGCGGTGAGAAACATTTTCTCTGCCCAGTGGACAATGTGTATGGGGATGATTTGATCGAGGAAATCGGGCAAGAAACCTTTAAATGTGAAGTCGAAAGCATTCATGAGGCGCAGGCCCACTTCGTAATCCAGCCAGAACATGGCCGGGAGAGTCCAGGGGTTGCCCAAAAACGAGGCCAGCAGCCCAGCCAAAATATTGGCGCGGAACATCCAGCACAACAGAATGATGAGGATGGTGTGAAAACCCAGGATGGGCAGCCAGTTGATGAACAAGCTGATAGCCACGCCTAGCGCCACTTGATGGGGATTGTCTCGTAGCCGCTTGAAGCGCAGATAGAGGTAGTGAGCCTTCTGTTTGAAGCTGCGGGACTTGCGCGCTTTGAAAATGTTCATCCTGATGTCGTACTCCCCTTACTTTTTAACATGGCCGGCCATGTTAGGTTGCGCCGAAGGTATTATGCAAGCGTTTGGCGCCAGTTCCAGGCGGTTTGGATGATGGTGGGGAGGTCGGAGTGCTGCGGCTTCCAGTTGAAGGCCGCTTGGGCGCGGGTGCTGTTGGCGACCAGGGCGGGGGGGTCTCCGGCACGGCGGGGCTGGGGGCTGGCCGGTACGGGTTTGCCGAGGGTTTGCTGGATAGCGCTGAGGACTTCGTTCACGCTGTAGCCGCTGCCGGTGCCGAGGTTGAAGGAGCCGCTCTGGCCGCCGTTCAGCAGGTAGTGCAGGGCGGCGACGTGGGCGGTGGCGAGGTCGGTCACGTGGATGTAATCGCGCACGGCGGTGCCGTCGGGCGTGGGGTAGTCTGTCCCCATAATTGCCAGTTCGGGCCGGGTGCCGAGAATGGCCTCTAGCGCCGAAGGGATGAGGTGGGTGGGTTCGCGGTTGTTGAGGCCGATGGAGTTATCGAGACTGGAACCCGCCGCATTGAAGTAGCGCAGGGCTGTGTAGGGTTGGCCGTAGGCGCTTGCATAATCCGCCAGCATGCGTTCCACCATCAATTTACTTTGGCCGTAGGGGTTGATGGGGGCTAGCGGGGCGTCTTCGGCAATCGGGCTGCTGGCGGGGATGCCATAGACCGCCGCGGTGCTGGAGAACACCAGCGGCAGCGGTTTACCCCCCTGCCCCGCGTGGGCGCGGAGGGCGTTGAGGATGGTCCAGGCGCCATGGGTGTTGACGTGGTAGTAGTCGGCGGGTTGGGCGACTGATTCTCCGACCTTGATAAGGGCCGCAAAGTGCATGACGGCGGCGGGTTTGTATGTGGTCAGCACTTCGGCCAGGCGGGCGCTGTCGCGGATGTCGCCGACTTCGAGTGGCCCGAACTGGACGGCGGATTCGACCCCGGTGGATAAATTATCGTAAACCACAGGGGTGTAGCCTGCGGCGGCAAGGGCCTGGCAGGCGTGGCTGCCGATGTAGCCTGCGCCGCCGGTGACGAGGATGTGGGTCATGGGGGGTGCTCCTTTAACGTTTCGGCTTATGGGCTTGCTTGCTATGCTTTTGCAGAAATGTACAGAATTTTTGAACATTTTGGGCAAAATCGAAGTCGGTTTCTACCTTTTTACGACCTGCGGCGGCCAGCTTGGGCCAGAGCTTGGGTTGGGTGAGGAGTGTGTGAAGATTGGCGGTGAGGGCTGGGATGTCGCCTTCTGGGCTGAGGAGGCCGGATTCGGCGTGGGTAATGAGCTCGGGGATGCCGCTGTGGATGGTGCTGAGGGTGGGCATGCCGCTGGCCAATGCTTCCATCAGGGCGATGGGGAGGCCTTCCATGTCGCCATCGGGCCCGGTGCGGCTGGTGAGGAGGAAGGCATCGGCCCCCGCCAAAAGTTGCAAGGTTTGGGCATGGGGCAGTGCGCCATGGAAGATGACCTGTTGCGCCAGGCCAAGCTGGTGGGCGAGGGTTTTAAGTTCGGCCTCTTGTGGGCCTGCGCCGATGAGGTGGTACTCCCATGCGGCGGCGGGGGATGGAAGGGCTGCGAGGGCGCGGAGTACGTCGGCCTGGCCTTTCTTCTCGGTAAGGCGGCCCACGGTGATGAGGCGCACCGGGCGACCCTGAGGATAGGCCCGAGGCTTATACGCAATGGATTGGACGTTGACACCGAGGGGGATGAAGGTGGCGTGAGGGTCGCCTATCGCGGCGAGGCAATTTTTCCAGTACCGGGTGATGGGCACGCTGGCGTGGGTGGGCGATGCAAACAGCCTGCGGTAGAACGTGTTACCTTTGGCGCGGAGGGTGGTGGACATATCGTACCCATGAAAAACTGTGAGTTGCGGCATGCGGGGCGTGAGGCAACCCCATGCCCGCAACAAGGCCCCTAGGTAACCCACCGGGCCAAAGTGGCACACCAGTGCGGCACCTGGCTGGGGGTTTTTGCGCAGCCAGTTGGCCGCCAACACGGCCTGCGCCAACAAAGACGGCGCGCGAACCATGCAAAAGAGGGTGAGCGCCCACGACCCGGGGTGCGACAAAATGGGGAGCACTACGCCCGGCAGGCAAGCCAGTGCCCGGCGCAGGCCCGTACCCTGCGGGTACATGACATGCAGGGCTTGGGCGCGGGTGGGGTCGGTGTTCCAGGCAGCCGTGCTGTGGGCATTGTTGCCATGTTTGAGGGCCAACACCTGCACGGGGGTGCCTTGCGCGATGAGGGCTTTGACCTGGTCGGAAATAAATGTCTCCGACACCACCGGAAAGGCTTGGCAGAGGTAGAGGATTGACGATTGGGGCATAGGTGGTTAGGCCTTTTTAAGAAGATTGTGAATGACCACGTGCCGCAGCGTGATGAGCAAGCTGCGCCCGTTGGAGGTGCTGAGCAAAACCCCACCGATGGATAACCCCGCCACACATGCCGCAACAGCAAGCTGGGCCAAAGCAGGCCATGCAGCAGTACCCATGGTAACCGCTAACAGTGCCGGCAACATAACCCCGGCACAAAGCAGGGTGAGATGCAAAGGTTGGTAAAACGCCGCAGTGCCCAGTGGGCCCTGACGGCCAATGACATAATACAGCATGGGCTGAATAAGCAGCATATTGGTAAATACGTAGCACATTACCACCGCTTCTATACCCAACGGCAAGCCAATGCAGAAGCTGAGGACAGTGAGTATGCTGCTGGCGATGCCGAGGCGGGCGTAGTCTCGGCTACGGTGTTGGCTGAGGAGCACAAAGCCTGTGCTGCTGCCCACCAACTGCACGGCGACTGCCAGACCGAGCCACATAACCACACCGCTTGCCGCCTGCCAGCCCGGCCCCAACAGCACCTGCACCACCTGGGCGGGCATGACGAACATAATGGCGGCAATGGGCAGCATGGCCAGGTTGGCGGGGACCATGACCTTGAGGTAGGCGGCGCGGTAGCGGGCGGGGTCGTCTCTTAACCGGCCCAACAGGGGTTGCATAAGGTTGTGCAATGGGGCGGAGACTTGGCTGAGGGGGCCGAGGAGGAGGTCGTAAGCCTTGGCATAGACCCCCAAGGATGCCGCGCCCCAGTACCAGCCGATGAGGATGTTGTCGCCGTTCCGGCTGAAATAATTGACGAAATTGAAGCCGCTAACGTGCGCGCCGAAGGCGAATTGGCTGCGGGCTTCGCTCCAGTTAAAATGAAACCCCGGCCGCCATGTGCACAGCAGCCAGTTGAATGCCGCGCCTGCCGCCATTTGGACGACCTTTTGCGCCACCAGCGCCCACCAGCCGAAGCCTGCGAACGCCATGGCAACGGCGGCGATGACGCCGAGGGCGAGGGAGGAGAGCTCGGCCACCGTGACCCGCTTAAAGGCCATGCTGCGGCGCAGGAGGGCATCGTGCTGCGTGCCGAGCGAGCCCAGGAAGAAGCCTGCGGCCAGGACGGCGACCATGGGAATGAGCTCCGGCCGGTTATAAAGGGAGGCGAGCAACGGGGCGCTGGCGAGTGTGAGGAGCGAGAGGGCGGTGCCGACGAGGAGATTGAGCCAAAACAGCGTGGAAACCTGCGTGTGGGTGAGGTGCTGCTGCTGGATGGTGGCGCTGGTGAGCCCGGCATCTTTAAACAGCACCAGAAAGCTGATGACGGTGGCAGCCATGGCGATGAGGCCGAAGTCTTCTGGCACCAAAAGCCGTGCCAGCACCATGGTGCTGCCGATATGCAGCAGCAGCTTGCCCCCCTGCCCGCCCGCCAGCACCGCCAAGCTGCGCGCAGCCTGGCGGCTGTAGCTGGATTGGGTGACAAGCGACGCGAGCCACGGTGAGGACGGGGAGCGAGGTGTGGGGGACATGGGGCTGCGTCCTTTGACCTCTCTGCGCTTACACTAAGATGGGCATGACTGTAATAAAGAACTGGAGCGGGAAAAGGGATTCGAACCCTCGACCCTCACCATGGCAAGGTGATGCTCTACCACTGAGCTATTCCCGCACTCCAATGCGGCGGGTTTATAGCTTGGCCCGAGCGGGGTCGTCAAGATTAAAAGTAAAGTTTAAAAATATTGGCCTGCCTGCATTTTGCGCTTGCCATGCGCCCCATGCTTGCGTATAACCCGCCGTGTCT
>DIUO01000015.1 GCA_002422365.1 Proteobacteria bacterium UBA6156 | reverse complement strand
AGCACGGTGGCGGTGGTGGTGCCGTCACCGGCTACGTCCACGGTTTTGCTCGCCACTTCGCGCACCATTTGCGCGCCCATGTTCTCAAACTTGTCGGCAAGGGTAATTTCCTTTGCCACGCTCACACCGTCCTTGGTCACGCGCGGCGCACCAAAGCTCTTGTCCAGCACCACGTTACGGCCTTTGGGCCCAAGGGTGGCCTTTACGGCGTTGGCCAGGGTGTTCACACCCGCCAGCATTTTACCACGGGCATCACTGCCGAATTTCAATTCTTTAGCCATAGTATTTCTCCTTTTAAATGAATTTGAATCAAGTTCGAGTTCCTGCAGGTCTTGTGGGGAGTGTCATCCCGGAAGCTCGGTGGGTGGTCATGGGGCAGGGGCCCCATGACCGGGACCCGCCAGCTATCCGGGATCCACCCCCAACGGGAGTCATTTAATCCCAAAGCAGCAGGCTTTTCCTTCCTTATTTCACAATCGCAATAACGTCGTCTTCTTTCATCACCAGCAGCTCTTCGCCGTCAATTTTCACTTCGGTGGCGCTCCATTTGCCAAACAGAACTTTGTCGCCAACCTTCACTTCCAGCGCCATGCGCTTTTCGCCGTCTTCATCCCAGCGGCCTGGGCCTACGGCAATCACTTCGCCCTGTTGCGGCTTTTCCTTGGCGTTGTCGGGGATGATGATGCCGGATTTGGTCTTCTCCTCAGCATCAAGGCGCTTAATCACCACGCGGTCGGCCAGCGGCTGGATTTTATCAGCAAGGCTCATGTCTGCTCTCCTGGTTGTTGTTTATCAATAATATAACGTGAATCAGAAGCATTTATCACTCCCGATTGCAGAGTGATATTTAGCACTCCCCAAAAAAGAGTGCAAGCCCCATCACATTCCCCCTTGAAAAAATCGAAAAACACACAATACTTCAATCAAGTGGGAAACATCGTTAAATTTGTATCGTTTCCCACAAGGCGTGGCAGAAAAGGAGATGTCGCCATGACCAAAGAACTTTGGAAAATTGTCGGGGTCACCCCCGACATCGATGAGAGGGCGCCCTTCGGGGCGTCTCTCCGGGTCACCTTCCAGTCGGAAGGTGGCAGCAACTACCACATCGATCTGCACGGCCGCAACGTCGCGGCCGTGCTGGAGCTCGAGGGGGTCACCGGCCCCGAGGAGCTCCTCGGCCGGGCCAAGGAGCTCGAGGTCGATGACGGTCATGCCACCGTCGTCGGCTGGCCCCCCTCGGGGGCGTTCAACGGCTGACCTCGAAACACGATCTGCGGCCGCCCCCGGGCGGCCGCAACCATTTTCAGCTTACTTAATCACCCAATCCCGCTTACTCAGCGTGGTCAAATTCTTATACCCCGTCTCGGTTATCACCACCACATCCTCAATCCGGCAGCCGCCCACACCGCCCGTGGTGCGCTTGTCGCTGTAATACAACCCCGGCTCCACACTGGTCACCATGCCGGGCTTAAGGGTGCAGTCCACGATGGAAATCGTACGCGGCCCCGGATCATGCAACTCCAGCCCCACGCCATGCCCGGTGCCATGGAACATCCCATAAGGGGTGCCTTTGCCATCCACACCCGTGGTAAAACCATGGCGTTCCAACTCTGCAAAAACCGCCATGTTCACATCTTTGCCATTCACACCGGGCTTCAGCATCTTCAGCGCGGTGCTTTGCGCTGCCAGCACGGCGTTATACACCTTGCCGTGCCATGCGCTCGCCTTGCCCTTTACCACCGTGCGCGTCAGGTCGCCCCAATAACCATTCGGGTGCTTGGGGAAGCAATCGATAACGATAAACTCATGCGCCTTCAGCGGTCCCGTCCCCCGCGCATGCGGCATGGCGCCTTGCGCACCACACGCCACTACCGGGCCATGATGAAACTCCTCCGCCCCCAGCCGCGCCAGCAACCCGTTCATCTCGCCGCGCAGTATCTCACTCGTCAGCACCGCACCCTGCCACATCAGCACATTATCAGCCTTGCGGATTTTCGCCGCGCTCAGAATCCCGAACGCACGCCCAAACGCCTGCTCATTCAGCGCCTGCGCCGCCTTCAGTTTCTTAATTTCATCCGCTGTCTTGCACGCCCGTTCTTCAAAGAACAACGCCCGCTCCGCCACCTTCAGCGGCAGCCCGGCTGCTGTTAATTTACCAAACAATCCCGCCGGAAAAGACGCAGGCACCTCAATCACATCCGGCGCGCTCTTCTCCTGCCCCATCACATAGCGCAGCATCGCCTCCAGCGTCAGCAGCGAACCTTTCAGCGCGGCGCGCATCTCACCAAACGCATGCACCTTGTCCACCTTCGCCTGCTTGCGCATCAGCGTAATTTCCAGCTCGCTGACAACGATATGCGTCACACCGTTAGCCGACCTGTACCACAGCGCCGGGTCACTAATCGCCACCCCGGTGGCATAACGCCAGTCCGGGCCATTTTCATAAAGCAAGCGTGCTATCTTCATACCGCCACTCTAACAGGCAAGCGGCACCCTAACCAAACACTAAAACACAAAACACCAAAACACTAAGCCTGCCAAACCTGCGCCACCCAATCGGCCTGCACATGCTGCCACGTTTTGCGCAGGCCCAGCTTGCCATAGGCGGCCTCAATCTGGCCCGCCTGGTCGGTCGTGAAGCCCGAAAGCACCAAACTCCCCCCCGCATCCACACTCGCCACCAGTGCAGGCGCCAGCTCCAGCAGGGGCTGTAGCAATATGTTCGCAAACACCAGCCCAAAGCGCTCGCCTGCAGGCGGCACATCGCCCTCAAAACAGGTCAGCAGCGGGCCCACATCATTCAGCTGGCCGTTCTGAATATTAATCTCCACACTCGGCCCATCGTTATCGATGCACACAAACGGCGTGCCATCGCGGCGGGCGGCGGCAATCGCCAAAATGCCGCTGCCGGCACCAAAATCCAAGCCTCGCACAAACGGGGCAGGGCGCTGGTCCATCAGGTGCATATAGGCCAGCAGGCAGCCGGTGGTGGTGGCATGCTCGCCGCTGCCAAAGGCGCGGTTGGGCATAATATCCAGCTTAATCAGGCCTTCCGGCGCGTCTTCATCATTCCGCGCAATAAAATACGGCCCAATCACCAGGGGGGGGAACAACTCCCGGTTCCGCGCCACATAATCCACCGTCTCGTCCACTTCGGCAAAGGTCATATGTCTAATGCCCGCTGTGCCCAATAAGTGTTCAAATTCAGCCTTGTCGGCAGCATCTAAAAAGTAGGTATATTTATAGTTCTCGTTCAGCACATCTTCGGCCACGTCCAGGCTCAGGCCGGGCAGGGTGTCGGTCAGGGCCAGCAAGGCATCGGCTTGGTGGCGGGGGGCAATCAGGGTGGCGGTCAGCATCATGGCTGGGGCATAGCATAGCCCGCGCACATTGTATAGCAGGCCCACGTACGCACTGCATACATCCTACCAAGTGGCGCAAAAACAATTCACCCTGCGCAAGGTCGTTGCACCCGCATTGCAAACCGAAGCGAGACATGCAATGCATAAAAAAAAGAACAAAGAGGAAATACTATGAAGTCCCTCACCATCAAAGCGCGCCTTATTGGCCTTACCATGCTGGTTCTCATCAGCTTGCTGACTCTTGCCGGTTTCTCGCTCTACGAAATCCGGGTGATCAACAAAGACACCGAACGCCTCGCAGGCTACTGGATACCCACCATCATCGGCGTGAAGGATATCGAAACCGCCCTGGCCAACTACCGCCTGGGCACCTTTACCCACACTATGGCCGATACCGAAAAAGAAATGGAAAACCGCGAAGAGCGGTTGGCAAATTATAAAGCCGAACTGAAAAAACTCATCGACGAGTACGAAAAAACCATCGAACTCCCGGAAGATCGCAACCTCTTCAACGCCTTTAATCAATCCTTGATCACATACGATCAAGCCATCGAAAATATCCTTACCATCTCCCGCGACCTCACCCGCAAAACCGAAGCCCAGAGAATGCTGCGCATGGAAACCCGGCAGGTTTTTGATAACACGCTGGCGTCTCTGGATGCCCTGGTAGACTACAACAAAGACATGGCGAACAAAGACTACGAACACGCCCAACACCAATACGAGCTCAGCATCATCGTGCTGTCGGTCATGATAGCCCTCATCACCGCACTGCTGGCAATCATCTGCACAACCATAATAATGGGCATTTCCAAGGGCACTACCGAGCTTGCGCGCTCCATCAACGCCCTGGCTCAGCTGGATCTCCGCGTGCGCGGCAAAGTCGACGGCAAAGACGAAATCGCCCAGGCGCTCGACCAGTTCAACAAAACGGCGACCGAGCTCACCGGCGTGGTGCGTGGCACGCAAGAAGCCAGCCACACCGTCAGCGCAGCAGCACACGAGCTCAGCGCGGGTATGGAAAGCATCGCAGCCACCACCCACCAGCAAGAGGCCGCACTCACCAGCATTGCCGCCAGCCTGGAAGAAACCTCCGTCTCCGCGACCGAAGTGAACACCAAGGCCCAGCAAAGTGGCCGCGCGACCGACGAAATCGTCAACGCCATCAGCGGTGTGGTGCAGAATGTGACCGAACTCTCCTCCAACGCCAACGCCATCGGCACGGTGCTGGAGGTGATTAAAGGCATCTCCGAGCAAATCAACTTGCTGTCGCTCAACGCGGCAATCGAGGCCGCCCGCGCGGGCGACGCAGGCCGCGGCTTTGCCGTGGTGGCCGACGAAGTGCGCAAATTGGCAGGCTCCACCAACGCCAGCACCGACGAAATCGCCAAGGTTGTCGGAGACCTCCAGGCCAGCGTCTCCCGCACCAAAACCGCGCTGGATAGCGTCGGCGGGGCACTGGAAGAAGTGCGCACCAACTCCACCAGCGTCGTCTCGGCGGTGGGCCAGCAAACCATAGCGGTCAACACCATCAGCAGCAGTATCGGAGAATTCCGCGCCCAGATGGCCAGCGTGATGCACAACGTGCAAGAAGCTCAGGTCGCCAGCGAAAGCCTCAGCAAATCGGCCGAGGAACTCAACCTCCAAACCAGCCGCTTCAAGGTGTAGGCAGCAACACAAAGAGAAGCCCCCGCAAGGGGGCTTTCCTACACCCAAAGCCTACTCCTTCGGCTTCATCAGCGGGAACAACAACACATCGCGGATACTCGGCTGGTTGGTCAGCAGCATCGCCAAACGGTCAATGCCCAAACCCACGCCCAGGGCAGGGGGCATGCCCACTTCCAGCGCGTTCAAAAAGTCGTGGTCAAAGGGCATGGCCTCGGCGTTCCCCTTTTTCGCCTGTTCGGCTTGGCGCTCAAAGCGGCTGCGCTGGTCTTGCGGGTCGTTCAGCTCGCTGTAAAACTCCCCATGCTCACGCCCGGCAATATACAGCTCGGCCCGCTGCGTCCAGCCCGGGCGGCCCGGTATCTGCCGCACTAGCGGAGACGTCTCAATCGGGTAATCCATAATATACGTCGGCTGTATCAGCTGCTTTTCCACCAGCGACTCAAAACACAGCTGGAACACCTCGCCATAGCTCGGCAGCGGTTGCGGCACATCCACACCTTTCGCTTTGGCGGCGGCGGCCAGGCCGTCCACATGCTCAAGCTCGGCGTCCGTAAAGCCCGCCAGGTTCAACAACGCCTCGCGCATGGTCATCTTGGTAAACGCAGGGCCAAAATCAATCAGGTCTTCGCCGTGGGGTATCGCATGGCTGCCGCACACCTGTTGCACGGTGTGGCGCAGCATCTCTTCCATCAGCTGCATGGCGTCCTCGCGGGTGCCATAGGCGCTGTAAAACTCCAGCATCGTAAATTCCGGGTTGTGCTTAACCGAGATTCCCTCGTTACGGAAGTTCCGCGAAAGCTCATACACCCGCTCAAACCCGCCCACCAGCAACCGCTTCAAAAACAGCTCCGGCGCAATGCGCATGTTCAACTCCAAATCCAGCGCGTTGTGGTGGGTTTTAAAGGGCCGGGCACTGGCGCCACCCGCCTGAATCTGCAGCACCGGCGTTTCCACTTCCAAAAACCCGCGCTCATCCAAAAAATGGCGTATCGCACTAATCGCACGGCTCCGCGCCACAAACACCTGCCGGGTTTCCGGGCTGGTTATCAAATCCAAATACCGCTGGCGGTAACGTGCTTCCACATCGGCCAAACCATGGTATTTATCCGGCAGCGGCTGCAAACCCTTGGTCAGCAGCGTAAATTTCTGCACCGCCAGGGTCAGCTCGCCCTTGTTGGTGCGGCTCATCACACCTTCCACGCCCACAATATCGCCCATATCAATGCAGTCGTTAAACAGGCCGAACACCTCTGCCCCGCTGCCATCCACACTGATAGATATCTGCAACTGGCCATGCCCATCCTGCACCCGCGCAAAAATCAGCTTGCCAAAGGCGCGCAGCAGCATAACCCGGCCCGCCAGTTTAAATACCGGGGTGGGGCTGTCGTGCAGCGCCTGCTGGCTATGCACATTGGGGTCGGCATAGGTTTCGGCCAGCTGCGCGGTGGTGGCGGTGGGGCTAAAATCGTTCGGATACGCAACACCGCCGCGCCGCACATATTCGGCCAGTTTATGCTCGCGCTGGGCGCGCAGGGCGTTGTGGTCGGGGGTGTCGTGGGCCGGGGCGGCGGGGGGTACAGGTGTGCTCATGTCCCTGTTTGTAAGGCTTTAGCCCCGGCCGTGCAAGCCGTATATGATATTTATCTAAGCACAGCGCGTTTTTCCATTTGACGAACCCCTGCCAATCCAGTTAAACGTGCGCCGTGCGCTGCTGTAGCTCAGTGGTAGAGCGCGTCATTGGTAATGACGAGGTCGGCAGTTCAATCCTGCCCAGCAGCACCATAATTACATTTATCCTTTAGTAATTTATTCCAGCATTATAAAACAACAAAACGGGGGATCACTCCCCCGTTCTGCCGTACCTGCGGGTAAACTATCCCGCGTAGGCACTTTTCGTTACCTTGCCGTCTGCCATCTTCAGCACCTCCTCCAAGGTGGAGGATTCGCCGCCGATGGCCGCCGCGCGGGCGATGTCGTCCCAGGAGCTCACCTTTCTGAAGGGTGAGAAGTCGGACTCTGCGAGCTTGCAGAGGTCCATCCAGATCGGGCGGTGCTTGACCGCCGCCTCGAGGACGTCGTCGAAGTACCTCAGCCCATTCTGTCCATCCCAGGACATTTTGAGGACTTCCTTCCACAAGGGAAAGTCGCCCTTCACCGCGGCTGCGTGTACAAGGCGACTCCAGTCGCCGTCGAACTCGTACCGCACGTCGTGCAGTACACGCCGCAGCATGGGGATGCTGCCACTCTGAATGGCCAGAATGGCCAGGTCGGTGGCACCACCTAAGTGGTACCTCTCGCGGATGGGAAGTCGGTCGAAGACTTCATCCCAGATCTTCACGCTTCCGCTGGAAGCGGCCGCGCGGAGCAGTTCGCCCCACGATCCGATGCGGTTTTCAGCCGCACATTTGAGGAAAAAGGCAAGTGCGCCTTCATCCTCCTTTTCGATCATCAGGCAAACGCGCCGCGCGTTTACCTCGTTAATTGTGTCTTTCTGGGAAGCGATGATGTTCATTTCGTCTCTCCTCGTCAAACGGAAGGCTTTTCAGCCGATATAGTTCAAATAAGATACCTAAACTTTATTTCAAGAGTACAGGCTTAATATTTTTTAAGCGGTAAATGGTTGACATATATTTTCTTCGGCATCAGAAACTTAGAATAACTCGAAAATCCTGTAAAAATCCTCCCCCGCCAGCCCAGAGGAACCACCCATGCCCAAAAACATCAAAAACCCCAACCTTCAAAACAGCGCGGCAACGCAAGACGATCTCGCCATCCCCCTCATTGTCGACTTCGACGGCACCATGCACCTGGCCGACCTCACGATTGAAGGCCTCTTCTGGGTGCTCAAAACCCGCCCTTGGGCGCTTGCCAAGCTCCTCTGGCTGCACCTTACGCAGGGCCGCGCCGCCCTCAAACTGGCGCTGGAGGACATGGCCGAAAAGCACGACTGGCAACCCGTTCTGCCATGGGAGGAACGCGTGCTGGAACGCATCGCGACCGAAAAAGCCCGTGGCCGCACCGTGGTGGTCGTCACCGGCAGCACCACCCGGCTGGTGCAGCGGGCAATTCGGGGTAAGGGGCTGGATTACGAAGTGGTCGGCACCGAATCCGCCGCCAACAACCTCACCGGCCCGCGCAAAGCGGCGGCGCTGATAGAACGCTGGGGCGTCAAAAAGTTCGACTACATCGGCAACAGTAAAGACGACCTGCACGTCTGGAAAGAAGGCCGCTACGCCCTCATCATCGGCAACAGCAAGCGCGTGCGGGCAGGGGCGGCCAAGCTGGGTAACGTGGTGTGGCAGCTAGAAACCCCCCGCCGCCGTAAGTTGCTGGGGCGGTTGCGCAAACGGCGCTGAGTGTGTCATACAGGCCCTATGCGCGCCCGTAGCTCAGCGGAATAGAGCATCAGCCTTCTAAGCTGTTGGTCGCAGGTTCGATTCCTGCCGGGCGCGCCAATTATTAGCAAGGGGGCCCTATGTCACAGTCACAAACGCTCTTCACCCTGACCGAAGCCGCAGCCGCGCTCAACATCCCCATGCAGTGGCCAGAATCCGCCATTACCGGCGTCAGCATAGACACCCGCACCCTGCAGAAAGGCGACCTCTTCATCGCCCTCTCCGGCACCCCCAGCGGCGGCTTCTCCAGCAGCTTCGCCAGCACCGGAGACGGCCATACTTATCTGCAAATGGCGCAAGAAAAAGGTGCCGCCGCCGCCATCGTCTCCACCCCCAACCCGGCCCTCACCATCCCGCAACTGGTGGTGAAGGATACGTTGCTGGAAGGTCTCTGGGCACTGGCCCGCGCCAGCCGCCGCCGCATGCGCGGCAAGGTTATCGGCATCACCGGCAGCGCGGGTAAAACCACCACCAAGCAAATGCTGGCCGCCATGCTGGGCGCACCCGCCAGCCCGGGCAGCTACAACAACTTCTGGGGCGTGCCGCTCACCCTCTGCCGCATCCCCCGCACGGCACCGTTTGCAGTAATCGAAATGGGCATGAACCGCCCCGGAGAAATCGCCAAACTCAGCCAACTCACCAACCCGCACGTCGCCATGGTCGTCAACGTGAGGCCTGTGCATCTGGAGCATCTCGGCAGCCTCGAAGCCATCGCCCGCGAAAAACTCTCCATTGCCGAAGGCCTGACCAAAGACGGCACCCTTGTGGTGCCCATCGACCTCGACCTTCGCCACAGCCCCTGGCAGGGCAAAATAAACCTGTTCGGAGACGGCGCCGACGTCTGCGCCCTCAGCCACAAAACCGAAGGCGATGATTACCTCGTCACCTTCAAGGTCGGAAGCGAAAAACTCCAGGGCCGCCTGCGCAACGGTGCCCCCCACCGGGTGTACAACGCCACCGCCGCACTGGCCGCCGCCGTGGCCGCAGGCTACCCGGCGGCACAGGCGTTGGCCCAGTTGCCGAACGAAGGTGCAATGGCCAGCCGTGGCACCGCCCAAACCATCAACGGCATTACGCTGATCGACGACGCCTTCAACGCCAACCCCGCCAGCATGGCGGCGGGCCTGCAAAGCCTGAAAGAAAAACCCGTGCAAGGCCGCAAACTGGCTGTGCTGGGCGATATGCTGGAACTCGGCACCGAAGCCGAAACCTACCACAAAGCCCTGCTGCCCCTTACCGAAGACCTCCACGGCGTCTACGCCATCGGCCCGCACATGCAGGCGCTGTATGACCTGCTACCAGAGGACAAAAGACTCGGCTGGAGCGCCTCTCCAACCGACTTCGACATCCAAGCCTTCGCAAGCTCCCTCCAACCGGGCGACACCATCCTCCTCAAAGGCAGCAAAAAAATGCTCTACGTCCCCGGCATCCCCGCCAAATTGGCCGAAGCCCTCAAAAACAAATAATGTAAAACCATGCACAAAAAAAACCGGCCCGCAGGCCGGTTTTCAGCATCACGCCCTACTGCGCGGCCGGGGCTTCCGGGGCAGCTTCGGCGGCAGGCGCCACACCATCGGCGTAGGTGATGGTGGCGTTCTTGCGCAGGTCACCCAGGTAACCCTGCACCACTTGCTGGGCCATTTCCTGGCGCAGTTGCTGTTCCATTTGCTCAAACGGCGGGGTGTACTTGTCGTTGCGGTCTTCCACCAGAATCACATGCCAGCCAAACTGCGTCTTCACCGGGGTTTTGGCCACAGTGCCAACGGCTGTGTTAAAGGCCACGCTGGCAAATTCCGGTATCATCGCTTCGCGGCGGAACCACCCGAGCTCGCCACCTTGCGGTGCGCTGGGGCCCTTGCTGAACTTACGGGCCATTTCGGCAAAGTTCTGCGGGGTCACTTGGGCCAGCAGGGCGTTGGCTTCGCTTTCGGTCGGCACCAGAATGTGGCTGGCCTTCACGGCGGGGAAGGTGTTGTTCGCCTTGTTCAGCTCATAAGCCTGTTGCAGGGTTTCGGTGGTCAGGGTTTCGCTCACTTTGCGGGCAATCACAAAGTTGGCTTTCAGTTGGTTTTCCACCAGCTCCAGCTGCTTCTTATATTCGGCGTCGCCGGTAATATCCATGCGCTTGGCTTCTTGGGCCACCAGTTCTTGGTCAATCACGCGGTCCAAAATCTGGCGCTTCACGTCGGCTTCGCGGCCTTGCATCAGCTGGGCGGGTATTTGCGCCATTTGGTCGGCCACGCGGCTTTCTTTCACGGCCACACCGTTCACGGTGGCCAGCGTTTCGCCGCTCTGTTCGGTTTTGTCACCGCAGGCGCCCAGCATCAGCGCGCTGGCAGCCACCATAGTGAGAAGTCCTCTACGAAGTACCAAGGTCATCGTTCATTCCTTTGTTATTTATAAACTTTTCGCGCAGAAGGAAATGCAAGGTTGACATCTCCCCCCAACTTGGCCTAACCATGCCCCCACCGTGATGATATTGCAAGCCCGCTGCTACAAAATCCCGCACCCTTATCGGCCCTTGGTGGCCGCCGGGCTTGACCATTCCCATACCTAGCCTCAAACTTTCCTGCACATGTTCGCCAGTATCCGCCAGTTGCTGACTCACCGCCTCACGCTTACGGTTGCGCTCACCGATACCGGTAATCTGCACACCTTCCGCTTGCGCACGGCGTGGCTGGTGTGCGCCGGGGTGTTTGCGCTATCCGGCTGGCTGGGCATGGTGCTTGCCGGAGACCTCGCCGGCGCGCGCATCACCGCCACCCTCACCGGCAATACCGAAGCCAAATATTATCTCGACATGATCACCGAACTCCGCGCCCAGCGCGATGCCGAGCGCGAGCAAATGCGCACTATCGCCCAGCAGCTGGGGGTGTTGCAGGCCCGTATCGACCGCTTCGACGCCCTCGGCAACAAACTGAAAGCCGAAGGCACCATTATAGATGTCTCCGGCACCGAAAGCTTCGAAGACGAAGAAGGCATCCCGGATGGCCGTGGCGGGCCCATGGAGCTCCCCCCCATGTCCACCATTCCCAGCATAGAAGACATCCGCCTTCAGGTCGTCAGCCTGACGGAAGAAGCCGACTTTGCCGAAATCGCCCTGGAAACCTCCCTCGCGCTCGCCATCCGCAGCAGCTTGGGCGCCGGGCCGGGCGGCGGTATCCCCTATCTCTGGCCGGTTATTACCGATACCTACCGCCTCAGCTCGCCCTTTGGCTGGAGGTCAGACCCCTTCCGTAAAACCCGCAAATGGCATGGCGGAATGGACTTTGCCGACAGAACCGGCTCGCCCATCATTGCAGCAGCCGATGGCGTCGTCACCTTTGTCGGCTGGCGCATGGGTTACGGCAACCTGGTGGAAATCAAGCACGAAAACGGCTTCAGCACACGCTACGGCCACTTAACCCGTGGCACCGTGAAGGAAGGCGACCGCGTGAATGCCGGAGACCTGGTAGCCCTTATGGGCAGCACCGGGCGCAGCACCGGCCCCCACCTGCACTTCGAGGTCAGGAAGGACGGCAACGTCCTCAACCCCCTGGCATTTATTAAAGATACCCGCGAGCAAGTGCGCCAGCAGGCCCGCTCCGGCCGGGGGAACGAGCTGCTCTCGGAATTCAAGAAACAGAACAAAGCCGCCAAAAAATAACGCGGCCTGCGTTTTGCCGCCAAAATCGGCAGAAACATCCAGTTTCGCATAACCAGTTTCCGCATTCCTGAACATATCCCCTTGGCCAAATGGCAAAGTCAGACTATGGTGCGGCCATGTTCAGCTTAATCCGTTCCTTGTTCGGAAACTCCTCGGCGCGTTTCCTGAAAGACATGCAGCCCTACCTGCCCAAAATCAACGGGCAAGAGGCCGCCATGCAGGCCAAAACCGACGAACAACTGGCCGCCGTCACGGCCGAATTGCGTGCGCGCCTGGAAAAAGGGGAAAAACTCAACACCCTGATACCCGAAGCCTTTGCCGCCGTGCGGGAAGGGGCCCGCCGTGCCCTCGGCCTGCGCGCGTTCGATGTCCAGCTTTTGGGCGGCCTCGCCCTGCACTTCGGTAAAATTGCCGAGATGAAAACCGGCGAAGGTAAAACCCTGGTGGCCACCTTTGCCGCCTACCTCAACGCCCTTTCCGGCAAAGGCGTGCACGTGGTTACGGTCAACGACTATCTCGCCCGTCGCGATGCCGCCTGGATGGGCCAGGTCTTCGCGCAACTGGGCATGACAACCTCGGCCATTTACCACGGCCAAAGCCCAGAGGAACGCAAAGCCGCCTACAGTGCCGACGTCACCTACGCCACCAACAACGAGCTCGGATTCGATTATTTGCGCGACCACATGGTCCTCAGCCCGCTGCAACTGGTGCAACGCCCGCTGCATTTTGCCATTGTCGACGAAGTCGACAGCATCCTGATCGACGAAGCCCGCACGCCGCTCATCATTTCCGGCCCGTCCGACGACAAAACCGATCTCTACGTCGCCATCAACGACCTCATCCCCAGCCTCACGCACGGAGACGACTTCGAGATCGACGAAAAGCAGCGCAGCGCCCACTTAACCGAGCAGGGGACAGACAAAGCCGAAGCATTCCTCCGCCAAAAAGGGCTGTTAGAGGCCGAAGGCAACCTCTACGACGTCCACAACATCACCCTCGTCCACCACGTCAACCAGGCGCTCCGTGCCCACACGCTGTTTCATAAAGATGCCGAATACATCGTGAAAGACAACGAAGTCGTCCTCATCGACGAATTTACCGGCCGCATGATGTCCGGCCGCCGCCTCTCCGACGGCCTCCACCAGGCAATCGAAGCCAAGGAAGGTGTGGATATCAAGCAAGAAAACCAAACCCTTGCCAGCATCACCTTCCAGAACTACTTCCGCCTGTATGGCAAACTGGCGGGCATGACAGGCACCGCCGCCACCGAGGCCGAAGAGTTCGAGAACATCTATCGCCTCGCCGTCATCGTCATCCCCACCAACAAGCCGGTGGCGCGGAAAGATTACGCCGACATCATCTACCCCAGCCGCAAAGGTAAAATGAAGGCGATTGTGGCGGATATCAAAGACAGCCAGCAACGCGGCCAGCCCGTGCTGGTCGGCACCACCACTATCGAGAGGTCGGAAGAACTCGCCGCCTCGCTCACCGCCGCCGGCATCAAACACAATGTGCTGAATGCCCGGTATCACGAGCAAGAGGCCGCCATCATCGCCCAGGCAG
The DNA here is from genome assembly GCA_002422365.1 of Proteobacteria bacterium UBA6156. Taxonomy (GTDB): domain Bacteria; phylum Pseudomonadota; class Alphaproteobacteria; order UBA2136; family UBA6156; genus UBA6156. Next base: position 71,446 of record DIUO01000015.1, on the reverse strand, counting down.
GCCGCAAAGGCGCCGTCACCATCGCCACCAACATGGCGGGCCGGGGCACCGATATTAAGCTGGGCGGCAACTTAGAACTGCTGCTGGAAAACGCTAAAGACGAAAAAGACGCCGAGCGCATCCGCAAAGCCCAGGCGGCCGAGCACGCCGAGGTAATGGCCGCAGGCGGCCTCAAGGTGCTGGGCACCGAGCGCCACGAGTCCCGCCGCATCGACAACCAGCTCCGTGGCCGCAGTGGCCGCCAGGGAGACGTCGGCGCCAGTGTCTTTTATCTCTCCATGCAAGACGACCTCATCAAGCGCTTTGTGCCGAATATCGAAGGCCTGCTGGCCCGCCTGAACGTGCCGGAAGACGACGCCGTGCAAATGGGCATCGTCAGCAAAAGCATCGAAAACGCGCAAAACAAAATCGAAGCCCTCAACTTCGACCTCCGCAAGAATATCCTGAAGTACGACGAAGTGCTGAACGACCAACGTAAAGTGGTCTACGACCAACGCAGCACCATTCTGTTCAGCGACGATCTTAGCGAAACCATCACCGCCTTCCGGGAAGAAATCCTCGAAACCCTCCTCCAGCAAGCCTTCCCCCAAGGCACACTGCCGGAGCAATGGCAGCCGGAGATCCTCACCGAAGGTCTCGCCCGCATTTTCAACCTCTCTTTGCCGATAGAAGAATGGCTGAAAGACGCCGACGTCGGCGCCGAATCCGTCGCTGCCCACTGCCACAAGGCGGTAGAATCCAACTGGCAGCAACGCACCGCCGCGTTCCAGCCGCCGGTGCTCAACAGCATTGCCCGCTCGGTGCTGCTGCAAACGCTGGATAGGCTCTGGCGCCAGCATCTTCAAGCCCTCGATGTCCTCCGCAAAGGCATCGGCCTGCGTGGCTATGCGCAGAAGGACCCTCTCAACGAGTACGCCCGCGAAAGCTTCATGCTGTTCGAAGATATGCTCAATGCCACCAAGTCCGAAACCGTCGCCATGCTCAGCCGCGTGCAGCTGGTAGAAGACGCACCGGAGCCCCAAGGCCTCACCGCCCAACCGACCGAGTTCTCGCACCCGTCGGAGCAAGGCCCCGTCACACAATCCGTACCGCAGTCGCAGCAGGCTTCCGCCTTCACGCCGCAGCAGTTCGGTGTCGCCACGTGGGATGATCTCAACCCCCTCGACGGCCACATTCCCCGCAACGCCCCATGCCCCTGCGGCTCCGGCGAACGCTTCAAAAACTGTCACGGCTCGCTCGCCCGCATCAAAAAAGCCTCCCGCGCCGCCTAAACGCACCAAAACACTCAACACCAAACACGAAAACACTCAAACCATGCTCCGCGTCCGCTACGCCCCATCCCCCACCGGCCTCATGCACGTTGGCCACCTGCGTGCCGCCCTGCCCAACGTCTTGCTGGCGCTCAAAGAGCAAGGCACCCTGGTGCTGCGCATCGAAGACACCGACTTCGACCGCAACAAAATCGGGTCAGAAGACGGCTTCTACCAAGACCTCGCCTGGCTGGGCTTCACCTTCACCGAAGGCCCCCACGCAGGCGGAGACTATGGCCCCTACCGCACCATGGAACGGGCGACACGCGGCGACTACACCGCCGCCGCGCAAAAACTGCTCGCCATGGGCCGCGCTTACGAATGCTTCACCAGCCCGGAAGAACTCGATCTCCTCCGCAAAATCCAAACCAGCAAAAACGAGCCCCCGCGCTACGACAACCGCCACCGCGACCTCACCGAAGAGCAAAAAGCCAAATACCGCGCCGAAGGCCGCGAGCCCGTCATCCGCTTCCGCATGAACGACGGCGAGATCGTGTTTAACGACCTCATCCGTGGCGAGCAACGCTTTAAAACCGAAAACATCGGCGGCGACCCCGTCATCGTCCGCAGCTCCGGCGTGCCACTGTTCACCTTTGCGGGCGCAGTCGACGACCTCGCCATGGGCATCACCCACGTCATTCGCGGAGAAGACCACATCGTCAACGCCGCCGTGCAGATGCAAATTTACGAAGCTCTCGGCGCCACCCCGCCCCAATTCGCCCACGTCGCGCTCATGCTCGATAAAGAAGGCCACAAAATGTCCAAGCGCTTCGGCGCCCTCAGCATTAAAACCTTGCGCGAGCAAGGCTACCTGCCCTCCGCCCTCAACGGCTACATTGCCAGCCTGGGCTTTGCCGAGATGCCGCACGCCAACGCCACGTTAGAAGAACTTGCCCAGAACTTCGACTTTGCCCGCGTCGGCAAAGCCCCCGTGCGGTTCGACGAAGACCAACTCGCCCACACCAACACCACCAACCTGCACCATAGTGTGTGGGATGATATCGCGCCCTACGCCATGCCCTTCCTGCCCAGCTACGCAACCTCCAGCCAGATGGAAACCCTGTGGCCGATGGTACGCGAGGGCCTCAAAACCCTGGCGGACATCCCCAGCGCGCTGGAACCCATCCTCAAAGCCCCAACCCCGCAAGCATTCACCCCAGAAGACCAAACCTTCCTCCAAACCGCGCTCAGCGCGCTACCCGCCACTTTCGGCCCCAGCACCTATACCGACTGGACCACCGAACTCAAAGCCCTCACCAACCGCAAGGGGAAGGAGCTTTTCATGCCCCTCCGCCGCGCCCTCACGGGGCAAGACCACGGCCCGGAACTCGCCAACCTCCTCCCCATCTGGGGCCCGGAGGAAGTGAAAACCCGCCTCCAATCCTGTTGTCGCGGCTCGTAAAATTTCACGCCATTGGCGGCCCCCAAACAATCGCTACGGAATGCCAGAGCGAACAGGGAAGCACCGTGCCTTGGGGTCAGGTTTGCCCAAAAATCCCATTTTTGGTGCAAACCTCCCACCAGGCACCACCTTCACCCCTCCCAAGCACTTCCTGTAAATATTTGCACCACCACATAACCCAAACCCAATAAATCTGCTAATTTAACCCCATGCAATTCCGCCTCACCAACACCCTCACCCGAGAAAAACAGACCTTCACGCCGATAGACCCTAACAACGTCGGCCTCTACGTCTGCGGAGTGACGCCGTATGACAACTCCCACATCGGCCACGCCCGCGCCTATGTGGTGTTCGATGTCCTCTACCGCCTGCTGCGCCACATCTACGGAGAAAACCACGTCACCTACGTCCGCAACTTCACCGATATCGCCGACGAAATTATCAAGCGCGCCGCAGAACGCAACGAAGAACCCACCGCACTGGCCGAACATCACATCCAGTCGTTCTATGCCGACATGGATGCACTCAACGTGCTGCGCCCCAATATAGAACCCCGCGTCAGCACCCACATCGGCAGCATGGTGGAAATGACCGACGAACTCCTCGCCAAAGGCTACGCCTACGTCACCCCATCGGGAGACGTCATCTACCGCACCCAAAAATTCCCGCGCTTCGGCCAACTCGCCCGCCGCAAGCTGGATGAACAGCAGCACGGCAGCCGCGTAGCCGAAGATACCGAAAAGGAGTCTCCCAACGACTTCGTCCTCTGGAAAGCCAACGCCAAATCCGCCACCAAAATGGAGCAGGCGTTCAACCCGAAAGATTACGGCGCGCAGCACTTTAGCGCCCCTGGCCGCCCCGGCTGGCATATCGAATGCTCGGCCATGTCGCGCCAGCACCTCGGCCCCACGTTCGACATCCACGGGGGAGGGGAAGACCTCCAGTTCCCGCACCACTGCTGCGAAATCGCGCAGAGTGAAGCCCTGCTCCCCGCTGGCCAGCCCATGGCCAACTACTGGCTGCACAACGGCTTCATCACCGTGGGCGGCACCAAAATGTCCAAAAGCCTCGGCAACTTCACCACCATCAAAGACGCCCTGCAAAAGTACAGCCCGGAAGCCATCCGCCTCTGGCTCCTCCAAACCCACTACCGCAAACCCGTCGACTACTCCGACGAGGCTTTGAAGGCCGCACAACAACGTGCAAATCGTTGGCAACGTATTTCAGAAGAAATTATGCCAGATCATTTATTGAATGTGCCTTTACCGAAAGAATTTATTGAAGCATTGGCTGACGATCTGAATACCTCCGAAGCAATGGCCATTCTTGAATCTTGGCCAGATAAAATTGGAAAAGTAAGAATGATGCAGTTTTTAGGTTTGCTTGTGAGGGCCCAATCTATGGAAGAATCGCCTGAAGAAATTCAATTATTACTTGATCGTAAAAAGGCTCGTATTGAAAAAAACTTCCCCGAATCCGACCGCCTCCGCGACCTCCTGAAAGAAGAACACGGTATCATCGTCGAAGACGGCCCCAACGGCCAAACCTGGCGCCGCGCCTAACACCAAAACACCAAACACGATGACACTTTACTTATTGTCCCAACTTTTCGGCGCCGCCAGCTTCGCCTACGGCATCTACGGGTTTTTGCATCCGGCGGATAGAAACTTCCGCACCGCCTTCGCCATCTCCTCCGTGCTCATGGCGGCGCACTATGCGCTGCTGGGCGCGTGGGTGGGCGTGGCCATCTGCTTTGTGGCGGCGGGGCGCTACTGGGTGGCCAACAAAACCCAAAGCACGTGGTGGATGACCTTCTTCATGGTGCTGGGTATGCTCTGCGGGCACTTCACCTACCTGGGCCCACAAAGTACTTTGCCGGTGCTGGCCAACATCATGGCCACCTACGCGGTGTTCCAGCTGCGCGGCGTGCAATTGCGCGCGGTCATGCTGCTGGTTTCGGCCTGCTGGATAACCTACAATGTCTCCCACGGCTCACTGGTCGGCATCTCGCAAGAGGCGTTCTATTCCGCCATCAACATCTACACCATCGCCGCCGCCTTCCACAGCCGCAAGGGCCGCAAACCCATCACCGCGCACAGCGTGCCCATGGTCGCCCACAGCGGCCTTGGCCTGCGCGACCGCCGCCGCACCAAACGCTAGGTAACCCCCATGACAACCCTGAACGAAGCCCTCGAAACCCTCAGCCTGCTGCCGGACTGGGAGCAACGCTATACCTATGTCATCGAACTCGCGCGCAGCCTGCCGCCCATGCAGCCGGAGCATAAAACCGATGCCAACCTCGTCCCCGGCTGCACCTCCCGCGTGTGGCTGGTGGTGGGCTGGAACGGTGACAAAACCGCCATTCAGTTAGAGTCCGATGCCCTCATCGTAAAGGGCCTCATGGCACTAGTGTACATGGCCTACAACGGCAAAACCAAGCCCGAAATTGCAGCCCTCAACCTGCCGGAACTCCTCCAACCCACGCACCTGCTGCAACACCTCTCCCCCAACCGCCGCAACGGCTTCACCAGCGTCGTCACCCGCCTCCAAACCCTTGCACTTTGACTCAACTAATCTTTCAATAAACTGTGGCTTTGCTACGGAATGCCAGAGAGGTTATTGCACCACCGCGCCAGCCGGATGTTTTTCCAAAAAATCCCATTTTTTGAGAAAAGCACCGAGCCGGCGCAACCCCTACCGCGCCAACGCACTTCCTGTAAATCGAAGGATATCCACTCGAGAGAGACATCCTGAAATACTATAAAACAAGCTCTACGTCCGCCTCCACCGCCCATCCGCCTCCCGCGCGGCATGGCCCTCCAGCTCCATTTCCACCAGCACACCACTCAGCCCGGCTTCATCCAAGCCACTCTGACGCACCAGGTCGTCAAAGCTCACGCCCACACTGCCCAGCAGCCCGAAAATCTTCTGCGTCGTCGTCACCGGCGCGTCGTCGCTTTCCTCAGCGTTGGCTGTAAACTCAATATCCGGAGCCTCAATGGCACCGAACAAATCCGCTTGCACCACACGCGGCGCATACGGGGCAGGGGTGGCGGGCAAATCCTTCAGAATATCTCCCGCGTTCTCAATCAGCGTCGCACCGTTTTTCAGCAGCCAGTTGGGGCCGCCGCTGCGGGGGTCGCTGGGGCTGCCGGGCACGGCCCACACTTCGCGGTTATAATCCAGCGCACATTCGGCGGTTATCAGGCTGCCGCTGTGGCGGGTGGCCTCGCTCACCACAATGCCTATGCTCAGGCCCGCATTAATGCGGTTGCGGCGGGGGAATAAACTTGCCGTCGGCTTCATTCCCCACGGCTGTTCGCTCACCACGCAGCCTTGGGCCATAATCGCTTCGCGCAGTTTGCTGTTTTCGGGCGGGTAAATGTTGTCCACTCCACCCGCCACTACGGCCACGGTGCGGCCGCCGCCCGCCAGCGCACCTTCGTGGGCGGCGGTGTCAATCCCGCGCGCCAGGCCGCTGGTTATCACCACACCGGCACGCACAAGTTCGCTTGCCAGGTTTTTGCTCCAGGCAATGCCTGCCGCACTGGCATTGCGGTTGCCCACTATCGCCACCTGCCGCGCATGCAGGGTTGTTATGTCGCCCAGCACACTTAGCACCAGCGGCGCGTCCGGCAGTTCGCGCAAAAAATCCGGGTAGTTTTCATCGCTTTGCAGCACAAGTTTTCCACCATGGCGGTGCAAGGTTTCAAGCTCGCGCATTATGCTGTCTTCCGCCGCCAGCTTGGGTAATTTAGGCCCCAGGTTGTCCCAGTCAGCAATCACGTCACACGCATTTGCACGCAACCGCATAAGTTTACGGAATGACACAGGCCCCACACCCGCAGTGCGCGCAAGCCGCAGTTTCGCTAGCCATTCGGGGCTATGCATCGTGCTCGTTGTCGTGTTCATGGTGTAAAAATCATTCTGTTTCGCTGCTGTTAAATCGCTCATGCGGTGTGCGCACAAGCTGTGCAGCGTATCGCAATTTCTCCAGCAATTCCGCCATAAAACGCGGGTTTACGCAACAGATTTTATCGTAAATATGTCACACCATCACATTGGCAATGCACGCGTTTTCACCATTACCACTTCACCGCAAACGCAAGTCGTGCGTAACATCCGCGTTAGATAAATAACAAGGAGCACACACACGTCATGTCGGCCTACGTCATCACAGTAGCAACACAAAAAGGCGGTTCCGGCAAGTCCACGTTGGCTGCCCATCTCGCCGTCGCATTTGCTCAGCAAGGGTATTCCACCATGCTGTTCGATACCGATCCCCAAGGTACCTGCACCCACTGGCACGCTCAGCGGAAGAAAACCGACATCGGTCTCATCGCTACTTCCGGCTGGCGCCTGACGCGCGACCTTTCCATGGCCCGCGAAAGCAACGACGTCATCATCATCGACTGCCCCCCGCACGCCGAAATGGACATTAAGGTCAGCGTCCGCGCTGCCGACCTCGTCGTGGTGCCGATGCAGCCTTCGCCTGCCGACGTATGGGCTGTGAAGGAAACCTTCAATTCGATCAGTGCCGAATCGCGCCAATGCATGGTTGTCCTCAACCGTGTGGTTCACCGCGCCAACATTACTATTGAGACGAAGCAGAAGCTTCAGCAACTCGACATTCCGGTCGCCGAGACAGAAATCGGTAACCGCGTCCTCTTTGCCGCCAGCATGGAAAACGGGCTCACCGTGCTGGATGGATTTGCCAACCCGTCGCAGAATGAGATCATGAATCTCGTTCGCGATATCGCGGCAAAAATCGGTCTTGCTTTCAAAGGCAAGCCGGCCAGCTCGGCCAGCTCTAAAAAGGGCGCCGCAGCGGTGAGTTCAACCTCCTCCTCCTCCAACGAAACAGGAAACAAAGACATGGCTACAGCTGTGAAGAAAAAAACGGCCGCCAAAAAGGCGACCGTGAAAAAGGCTGCCCCTAAAAAGGCAGTGAAGAAGGCCCCGGCTAAAAAGGCTGCTCCCAAAAAAGCCCCGGCCAAAAAGGTAGCTTCCAAGTCCGCTCCCAAAACCGCGCACCGCAGCTCTCCTGCTGCTCAGCTCACGGTTGTGACCGGCTCCGGCACCACCAGCAAGAAGAAGGCTGCGTAAGCACCTGCTCCTTGTTAAACCGGCCTCTGGGCCGGTTTTTTTGCTGCCTGCGGTTGCAAAAACACTAGACACACCCTGCGAAAACCCCAACACTGCCTGCCATGAAGACTCTCTCGCAACGCTACATCATTCCTGTCACCGCCAGCCTGCTGGTGGGTGCCGGTCTTACCTTTGCCATTGGCCCGTTGCTGGGTACGTTCATTATGCTGGTGGGGGTGCTGGGGTTTGTGGCGCTGCTTTCGCGGCAAGATGCCGCCGCAATCGACCAACTTCGCCGCGCAGTAGAGAAAATCGAAAGCGGCGTCGTCCCCGACAGCCTGCACCTCAAGCGCGTCGACGAACTCGGCAACCTTGCCGCCGCCATCGGCCGCCTTTCCAAGGCCGACAAAGCCACCCAGCAAGCCAATACCGACCCCCTGACCGGCCTGGCCAACCGCCGTGGCGTGCTGCAAAAGCTGGATACCGCCTTCAAGCGCCAGCAACCGCTGGCCCTGCTGTATATCGACCTCGACAAGTTTAAACCCGTGAACGATACCTACGGCCACGAAGCCGGCGACGCCGTGCTGAAAAAAGTCGCCGAATTGTTCAAAGCCTGCGTGCGCGACGAAGACACCGTGGCCCGCCTGGGCGGAGACGAATTCATCATCGTGCTCTACGGCGCCACCGACAAAGCGAACGTGGAAGAACGCACCAAAAAGATCATCGACCTCATCAACGAACCCATCTGGCTGAACGACCTCCGCATCAAGCTGGGCGCCAGCATCGGCATCACCATGGCCCCAACAGACGGCACCACGGTCGAAGCCCTGCTCCAAGCGGCAGATGAAACCATGTACGCCGTCAAAAAAGCAGGCCGCAACGGTTACCGCTTTTATTCCTAGGCCTTATCCGGGCCTTGGCGGCAAATCCGCAGGCCCTTAAAATCTCCTTGTCAGCAGGGGCCCGCTGCGGCACTCTAGCGGCATGAAAAAGAACGTCCTCGCCAGTCTATTATTTCCCGCCCTTCTCGCCGTCGTGCTTCTGTCCGGCTGTGCCACCTCCAAACCGCAGGGAGAACTCACCGGCACGGTAGGAGAACTCTACAACAACGGCATGGAAGCCCTGGAGCAAAAGCGTTACCCCCAGGCCGTGCACGCGTTTGAGGAACTGGAGCGCCAATACCCCTACAGCGGCTGGGCCACGCGCGGACAAATAATGACAGCCTACGCCCAGATGCTGAACGACGACCACGCCGAGTCCATCGTCACCATCGAGCGCTTTATCCGCATGCACCCGGGCCATAAAGACCTCGCCTACATGTACTACCTTGCGGGGCTGAATTATTATTACCAGATGACCGACGTCAACCGCGACCAGTCCTCCACCCAAAAGGCGCTGGATGCCTTTAACGAAGTGGTCAACCGCTTCCCGCAAAGCCCCTACGCGCGCGATGCCCGCCTCAAAATCACGCTCTGCTACGACCATTTGGCAGGCAAAGAAATGACCGTAGGCCGCTACTACCAGGCCCAAAAAATGTGGCTGCCCGCCATCAACCGCTTCCGCACCGTGGTGCAGCAATACCAAACCACCAGCCAAACGCCGGAGGCTTTGTACCGCCTGACCGAAAGCTATCTGGCCCTGGGGGTCGATGACGAAGCCGTGCGCGCCGCCGCCATTCTCGGTTACAACTACCCGGGGTCCGAGTGGTACGCCCGCGCCTACGACCTCCTCACCGCCCGCAAGCTCGCCCCCGCCGGGCAGAAAGAAAGCTGGGCCAAGCGCCTCTCCAAAGGCTTCGGAGACCTCTTCTAACAAACCGCTCCTCCAAGGGCCCTCACCGGGCCCTTTTTTGCTCATCCGCCCATCAAACGCCTTGCGGCACGTACACACTTTGCTAAGGTGGGGCCGTGCTCACCCATCTCGCCATCGCCAACATCGCGCTCATCTCCAGCCTGAACCTCGAGTTCGGCCCCGGCTTCACCGCCCTTACCGGAGAAACCGGCGCAGGCAAAAGCCTGCTGATGGACGCCCTCGGTCTGGCCCTCGGCAACCGGGCCGATATGTCGCTCATCCGGCACGGAGAAACCCAGGCCGAAGTCACCGCAACCTTCAGCCCCAGCCCCACACCGCAACTGGAAGCATTGCTGGAAGAGCAAGGCGTAACGCTCGAAAATAACGAGCTTATCCTCCGACGTCAGCTGAAGGCCGAGTCCTCCAAAGCCTGGCTGAACGGCACGCCCGTGCCCGCCAGCGTGCTCGCGCAAGTGGGCGCTTTGCTGGTCGATATCCACGCCCAACACGGCACCCAAGCCCTGCTCAGCCCCGCCGCACAGCGCACGTTGCTCGACAACCTCGGCGGCCACGTCTCCACCCTTCAAAACGTTCAGCAAACCCACTACAACTGGCGGCAAGCCCACAAGCAGCACGCCACTCTGGCAGCCCAGTGCGAGCAAGCCCGCGCCGATGCCGAACGCCTCGCCACCTGGCACACCGAGCTGGAAAAGCTCGCCTACCAGCCAGGAGAAGAAGACACCCTCCAAGCCCAGCGCGCGCGCCTGGTCAACTTCACCCAGCTTCAGCAGCACCTTACCGTGGCCGACGACGCCTTAAACTCCGAAGGCGCCACTCTCAGCCACCTGCGCAGCGCCAGCCGTGCCCTGCACAACGCTTCGCAGCTCGACTCCTCCCTTCTCCCCCTGGCCGAGCGGCTGGAAGCCACTTTAACCGAGCTTACCGACGCCGCCCACGACACCGCCCGCGCCGCAGGTAGCCTAGAGGCAGAAGGTAACCTGGAAACAATCGACGACCGCCTCCACGCCCTCAAAGCCGCCGCCCGCAAGCATAACGTGAGCATCGCCGAGCTGCCTTCCGTCCTCACCCACCTCGCCGCCCAAACCACTAATTTGGCCGAAACCGAGGCACAGGTCGAAGTTCTCCGCCAAGCCTCCGCCACCACCCGCAGCAGTTTCGAATCCGCTTGCCAAGCCCTCACCGCCGCCCGCCAAACCGCTGCCACCAACCTGCAACCCAAGCTGGAGGTTGCGCTTAAAGCCCTGCACCTGCCCAACGCCCGCCTGCACGTTACCCTTATGCCGCTGCCGCCAGAAAACTGGAGCGGGCAGGGGGCAGAAGCGGTCGAACTCCACCTTGCCGCCAACCCCGGCAGCCCAGCCCAGCCCATCGCCAAGGTGGCCTCGGGAGGCGAACTCTCGCGCCTCATGCTCGCCATCAAATCGGTGCTCTACCAAGGCCTCGCCCCGCAAACGGTGGTGTTCGATGAAATCGACACCGGCCTCTCCGGTGCCGCCGCCGCTGCCGTGGGCCACGCCATGGCCGGCATTGGCCTGCGCCACCAAACGCTGGCCATCACGCACCACCCGCAGGTGGCCGCCGCCGCCCATGCCCACTATCGCATTGCCAAGCAGGTCGAAGCCGGGCACACCACTACTCAGCTCACCCCACTGGGCAGTGCCGAGCGGCAGGAAGAACTCGCGCGCCTCCTCTCCGGCAACGCCATCACCCCCCAAGCGAGGGAAGCCGCCCGCGCCCTGCTGGCCGAAGCCGCCACCCACCAACAGCAAGCAGCCTGATGAATGCTTTAGCTTCTGCCTCCCAAGGGTTGGGTTGGTGTCACCCCGGAAGGTTAGTGGGTGGCAAAAATGGGGTAGGGGCCCCATTCTTGCCGGGCCCCGCTTCCTATCCGGGGCCCACCCCCGCCGGGAGGCACTTTCAAAAGAATGCGATGATCAGGATTCAGGAATAAGACAATGACCGACCTCTTCACCCAAGCCGACGCCGCCCAGCGCATCGCCCAACTCCGCGAGCAAATCGCCTACCACAACCACCGCTACCACACGCTGGATGCGCCGGAAATCTCCGACGCCGAATACGACGCCCTCTTCCGCGAACTGGAACGACTGGAAGCCGAAAACCCGCACCTGAAAACCGCCGCCAGCCCCACCGCCAAAGTCGGCGGTACCCGCGCCGCTGCCTTCTCCAGCCGCCCCCACCGCGCCCCCATGCGCAGCCTCGGCAATGCCTTTACGGTCGAGGATGTCGACGACTTCGTCGCCCGCATCACCAAATTCCTCAGTCTGCAAACGGCGCCGGAGTTCATTATCGAGCCCAAAATCGACGGTGTCTCCCTCAGCCTCACCTACCAAAACGGCAAGCTCACCCAAGCCCTCACACGCGGAGACGGCGAAGTCGGCGAAGACGTCACCGCCAACGTCCGCACCATCCGCAGCATCCCTGCCGAACTCGCAACATTATCTCCACCACAACTCATCGAAATCCGCGGCGAAGTCTATATTTCCGAATCCGACTTTGCCCACCTGAACGACCAGCAAGCCGCCGCAGGCACCAAAGTTTTCGCCAATCCTCGCAACGCCGCCGCAGGCAGTTTGCGGCAGCTCGATAGCGCCATCACTGCCACCCGCCCCCTCCAATACCTGGCCTATTCTCTGGGTGCCTGCGAACCCGCATCCTTTGCCCCGGCATCCGAGTCCGACCTCATCACTACCCTCCAAACCTGGGGCTTCCAAACCCCGCACATCGCCGCCGCCTCAAGCGCGCAGGGGCTCATGGAGATTTACCAAGACTGGCAAACCCACCGCCACACCAAAGTGCCCTATGCGATAGATGGCCTCGTCTACAAAGTGAACCAGAAAGCCCTGCAAACCCGCCTCGGCGAACTCGCCCGCACCCCGCGTTGGGCTATCGCGCACAAATTCCCGCCGGAGCAAGCCACCACAATTTTACAGAATATCGAAATCCAAGTCGGCCGCACCGGCAAGCTCACCCCCGTCGCCAAGCTCGCACCCGTGGGCGTGGGCGGGGTCACCATCACCAACGCCACGCTTCATAATCAAGATTACATCGCCCAGCGCGACATCCGGGTGGGAGACACAGTGTTTGTCGAGCGGGCAGGGGACGTTATCCCCCAAGTGGTGAGCGTGGTGGAAGGCAAACGCCCGCCCACCGCCGTGCCCTTCGTCTTCCCGCACGTGTGCCCGGCCTGCGGCGTTGCGGCGGTGCGGGAGGACGGCGAAGCCGACTGGCGCTGCGTCAACCACTTCACCTGCCCGGCGCAGCTCGAGGCCCAACTCACCCACGTCGTCAGCCGCGGCTGCTTCGATATCGACGGCCTCGGCGAAAAGCAAATTCAGCTGTTCATCAAAGAAGGGCTCCTCCAAACCCCCGCAGATATCTTCCTGCTGCCGGGCCACGCCGAGGCTTTGCGCACCTGGGAAGGCTTCGGCGACAAAAGCGTCACCAAGCTCAATGCCAGTATCGAAAAAGCCAAATCCACCACGTTCCCCCGCTTTCTCGCCGCGCTGGGTATTCCTCAAGTCGGAGAAACCACCGCCCACGACCTCGCCGGCACCTTCGCCGACTGGGATACCTTCTTGGCCGCCGTGCGGAGCGAAGATGCCGAAACGAAACTACTGACCATCGAAGGCATCGGCCCGGTCATCGCCCAATCCCTCATCCACTTTTTCCAAACCGAACAGAACGTCAAGCTGGTGCAGGCCTACTTTGCCAACGGCGTCCACATTCAAGCCTACCAATCCCGCGTCAAGGCGCAGGGCTACTTCACCGGCAAAACGGTGGTGCTCACCGGCACGTTAACCAGCATGACGCGCGACGAAGCCAAAGCCCGCCTCCAGGCCCAAGGCGCCAAGGTTACCGGCAGCGTCACCGCCAGCACGCATTACCTCATTGCCGGAGACTCCGGCGGCAGCAAACTGAAAGACGCAGCCAAACACAACGTGCCAATCCTCGATGAAGAAGCGTTTCTTCTGCACCTCAAGCAAAATTAAGGGTAAGGGGAGGCAGGGCAGGAGGGTAAAACCGTCATCGTGTGGATGGCGCTGACGACGACGTGTACATATAAAGTACACGAGGAGGAGGCGACGCCACAGGGGGCGGTTTTAACCCCTGCGGATATTCGGAGCGCAATCCAGAAAAACCCCCAGAGCCTTTTTATTTGCTCTTGGGGGTTTACGTATATTCCGGTTTCCCTCTTGCAGAGCAAAACCTCATCACCGGTGGTTTATTCGTTTATGTTATTCTCCGGTCAGTCGTGTGTGCTGGTCGTATTTCCTTTGTGGTTTCCCTTTTTCAAAGGTTTTTTCCTTGCGGAATTTTCTTCTTCCAGCGCCCTCATGCTAGGTGCAGCCCGCAAGCGGAGGCAAGCGAAAAGCCCCCACCGGGGCCTCTCTTACATGCTTTAGCCTAGCACCTGTGGCTATAGCGCCATGGCAATCATCCTATCAATCAAGCTGCGAAAGCCGCAGGGTTCACCCACGGCGCCAGCGCCGTGCGTATGGCACTGCCAAAACCTTCATCGCGCGTCACTTTGTTATTTGTCAGTAGCCCCACCACACCTTTGGCATAGTCATAGGGCAGCCCTGCGGCCAGCACATGGGGGCGCAGTTCGCCGCCATTTGCCATGGCCTCGCCCCAGGCGTGGGGCAGGGGGGTGCCTGCGGTCATCACGGCCACTTCACTCTCGCCATCTGTAATCGCCACAAACCCGAACATGATCCAAGCCCCGCTCATCTTCATCACGCCGCCTTCCAAACCAATCCCCAGGTCGGCGCCCAGGGCGTGTGCAGCGCGGGCACGGTTTATGGCACCTTCGCGGGTTTGTTCAAGCCCAATCGGCTGAGCGGGCACGCCGCTGGGCACATCGGCTCCACTCACTTCGGCATCAGGCCAATAAGCTGCACATCCCAGCTCGGCAGCCTTCACTTTGGCAGTGTTCAAACTCCCCACAACAATCTTCATAAAAATTCCTCCCTTAACCCATTAAAAGCGTAAAACAGCCTCAGCAACAAGGCATTGCGCCTATTTTGCAGTCATCTGCTCCTGTGTCCGGTACTCTCGCCATGCCTGCTTAAGTATGCTTACCGAAGAACTTAAAAACAGCCCCGCCATAATCGCCGCCACAATCAAGTCCGGCCAGGCATTACCCAGCGCCCACACGCCCAGCGCCGCCAGCATCACGCCCACGTTGCCCAGCATGTCGTTACGCGAGCATAACCACACCGACCTCACATTCGCATCCCCATCCTTATACCGCCGCAGCAGCAGCACACTGGCCAGGTTGGCACCAAAGGCCAGCACCGCCATTACGCTCATCACTTCGGCGGCGGGGGTGTTCAGCACCAGGGTCTGGTACAGCGTGCTCCCCAGCACCCACAGGCCCATCAGCCCCAAGCTCACACCTTTCAACAGAGCGGCTTTCGCCCGCGTACGCAGCGGCATGCCAATTACATACAAGCTCAGGCCATAGGTCAGCGTGTCGCCCAGAAAGTCCAGCGCGTCGGCTTGCAGCGCCAGAGACCCCGCAAGGTGCCCCGCCGCCGTCTCGGCCACAAACATAATGCCGTTCAGGGCAATCACCACCCACAGCACACGCATGTAAGCCGGGTCCATACCGTCAAAAGCCGGGTTGCTGCCGCACCCGCAGCCGTGGTGGTGGTGTTCGCTCATGCCAAGCCTTATAATATAATAATGTTGGTGCGGATGATAGGACTCGAACCTACACATCGTGAGATACTGGGACCTAAACCCAGCGCGTCTACCAATTCCGCCACATCCGCACCGGGGGTTTGTAAGCCAAAAGGCGTTGCCTGCCAATCCTGTTGCCCAAAATTCGGTATGTTGGGTAACAAAGTCTTGCCAAAACGCCCAACATGCGGCAAATACCCCCTGCATACCGGTGGCGGGCGTAGCTCAGTTGGTAGAGCACAGGATTGTGGATCCTGGTGTCGCGGGTTCAATCCCCGTCGCTCGCCCCATATGTTTATACAAAATGTATTAAGTATTGCATTAATTTAAAAATATTCTAAAGTTTCCAAGTTTCAGTTCAAAAGTAGGGGAAGGGACATACATGCAAACCGAAGTCACCAACGGCCAGGGCCTTAACCGCAGCATCAGCGTTACGGTGCCTGCGGCCGAGGTTTCTCAGCACATGGAAAACCGCATCAACGCCATGACCAAAACGGTCAAAATCGCCGGTTTCCGCCCCGGCAAGGTGCCCGCCAAGGTGGTGAAGGAGCGCATGGGCAGCCAAATCGCCGCCGATGTCGCGCAAAACCTCGTCCAGCAATTCCTGCCCAAGGCCCTGGCCGAAAACAAGCTGAGCATCGCAGACCAGCCCCGCGTGCATTCGGGTAACGAAGGCGAAGGCTTCGCCGCCGCCGAAGGGAAGGACTTCACCTTCACCGCCGAATTTGAGATTTACCCAGACGTCACCGCCAAAGGCTACACCGGCCTGAAGCTGACGCGCGAAACCGCCGAACCCGCCGACGAACTCATCCAAAGCGCCCTCAAGCGCCTGGAAGGCCAGATGGCCAGCTTCGAGCCGAAGGACAAGGGCGCCAAAGCCGCCATGGGAGACCAACTGACCGTCACCGGCCAGGGCTATGTTACCCAAGAGGGCAAAGAAGAAGCCTTCCCCGGCGGCAACCTGAAGGATTTCCGCATCATCCTCGGCTCCGGCCAACTGATACCCGGCTTTGAAGACGCCCTGGTCGGCGCCATGGCTGGCGACGAAGTCGACGTCAAGGTCACCTTCCCTGCCGACTACCACGCGAAGGAACTCGCAGGCCAGCCCTCCGTCTTCAAACTGAAGGTGGACGCCATTGCCGCCCCGAAAGACGAGCCCCTGACCGACGACAGCGTGAAGCAACTGGGTTTCGATAACCTCGCCGCACTCAAAGACATCCTCAAGCAGGGCGCCGTGCGCGACCTCACCACCGCCACCGAGCAACGCGTCAAGCGCCAACTGCTGGATGCTTTGGAAGAAGCCAACAAAGACTTCGACCTGCCCCAAGGCCTGGTCAGCAGCGAGCACCAGTCCCTCTGGCGCGCTCAACTGCAAGAGCTCCAGCAACGCCGTATGCCGATCGAAGCCCTCGGCAACAGCGTAGAAGAAGCTATCGCCAGCCTCAAACCCCTGGCTGAGCGCCGCGTGCGCTTAGGTCTGGTTCTGGCCGCCATTGCCAAGCAAGAGAAAATTGAGGTGAGCCAAGCGGATATCGAAGCCGCCGTGCAGGCTCAAATCGCTGCCGCAGGCCCGCAGGCCGAGCAAGCCCGCCAATACTTTGCCAACCCCCAAAACCGCCAGCAACTGGCTGGCCCGGTGCTGGAAGACAAAGTCACCGGCTGGCTGATCGAAAAGGCCGAGGTGACCACCAAAGAGATCCCCGCCTCCGAACTCCTCGCCGAACTTCAGTAAGTTGATGCAACAAATAAGAAGCGGCGATAGTCGAAAGCCCCGTCGTAAATGACGGGGCCTTTTTTATCAAAAAGAGGGCCAAAGGCCCCCTGTTCACTTAATAAGGCATCGGCCAATCCCGCCGCACAGCCTGCAGGTCGGCCAGCACTGCCTCACTCAGCACCACATCGGCAGCGCCAATGTTGGTTTTCAGCTGCTCCATGCTGGTGGCACCAATAATTGTGCTGGCCACAAACGGTTTGGTCAGCGTCCAGGCCAGCGCCATTTGGGCGGGGTCCAGCCCGTGCTTGCGCGCCACGTCTACATAGGCATCGGCCGCTTTTTGGGCCTGCGGCGTCAGCCGCTGGCTGGTGGTGTAATAGGGCAGGCTAAAACGGCTTTTTTCCGGCCGGGCACCACCATAATATTTCCCGGTCAGCCACCCCGCACCCAGCGGGCTGTAGGGCAACAGGCTTATGCCGTCACGCGCACTCACTTCGGCCAAATCCAGGTCGTGCGTGCGGTACATCAGGCTGTATTCATTCTGAATACTCACCATCTTCGGCAAATCATGCGCCTCGGCCAGCCGGGCATACTCCAATACGCCCCACGCGGTTTCATTTGAGAGGCCCAGGTGCCGAATCTTCCCCGCCTTCTGCGCATCAGCCAGCGTGCGCAAGGTTTCCAGCATGTCGTCTTCAATCTGGGCGGTGGGCTGGCGGCTGGGTTGGTAGCTCCAGGTTTGGCCAAAGTGGTAGCTGCCCCGGTTGGGCCAGTGCAGCTGGTAAAGGTCTACATAATCGGTTTGCAGGCGCTTCAGGCTGCCATCCAGCGCATCGTTAATTCCTGCCTTACTGAAGCCGCTGCCACCCCGAATATATGGCCGCCCCGGGCCCGCCACCTTGCTGGCCAGCACCAGTTGGTCGCGCTTGCCACTCTGCTTCAGCCAGTTGCCAATATAGGTCTCGGTAAAGCCATAGGTTTCGGCGGTGGGCGGGTTCACGGGGTAAAGCTCGGCGGTGTCCCAAAAGGTTACGCCTTGCTCCAGCGCATAGTTCATCTGGTCATGGGCTTCGGCTTCGGTGTTCTGGGTGCCCCAGGTCATGGTGCCCAGGCAAATTTCGGTTACCATCAGGTCGGTGGTTCCAAGGCGGCGTGTGCGCATCACTTCTCTCCTACATCTTATAAGTAATAATTCGGCGGAGGCCATAAAACGCCAAAAACCCCTTGGCGGCAAGCGCGCATGCCCGTATCATCCCCATATAGCCAGCAAAAAAACGAACTACTCAACACCAAACACTAAAAACTAAGCACTGGAACCCACATGTCCTTCCTCGTCCCCATGGTGATCGAGCAAACCGCCCGCGGCGAACGCTCCTTCGATATCTACAGCCGCCTGCTGAAGGAGCGCGTCCTCTTCCTCACCGGGCAGGTAGAAGACAACGTCGCCAACCTCATCGTCGCGCAGTTGCTGTTTCTCGAGGCTGAAAACCCCGAGGCCGAAATCAACTTCTACATCAACAGCCCTGGCGGCGTGGTAACGGCAGGTATGGCCATTTACGACACCATGCAATACATCAAGTGCCCCGTATCCACCATTGTGGTGGGGCAGGCAGCCAGCATGGGCGCGCTGTTGCTGGCGGGCGGCGCCCCCGGCAAGCGCTATGCGCTGGCCAACAGCCGGGTGATGATCCACCAACCCCTGGGCGGTGCCCAAGGCCAAGCGTCGGATATCCTCATCCAGGCCGACGAAATCAAGCGCACGCGCGAGATGATCAACCAGATTCTCGCTGACCACACCGGCCAGAAAATGGAAACTATCGCGAAGGACACCGAGCGCGACAACTTCATGACCGCCGAACAAGCCAAAAAATACGGCCTGGTCGACCACGTCCTCACCAACCGGGAAGAACCGAAAAAGAAAAAGGCCGCCTAAGGCCGCCGTTCATCGTCTAAGGCGGCCTAAGGGCCGCCTTATTCGCTTAAAACTTACCACCAAACACTAAACACAATAACACTAAACACGAAAACACCCATTAGCCACACCCCCATCCGCACCGTTCCGCGCGCCTGCCGCCAATTTGCTTGACACACCTCCGCCCATGCCCAAAACTGCGGCATTCACAACAAAGCGAACTGTTTTCCATGGCCAAAAAAACCGATTCCTCTTCCACCACCGCAGGCGGCACCCTTTACTGCAGCTTCTGCGGCAAAAGCCAGCACGAGGTTCGCAAACTCATCGCCGGGCCCACGGTGTTCATCTGCGACGAATGCGTACGCCTCTGCATGGATATCATCCGCGAAGAAGAAGCCCAACCCGCCACAGCCGCCAAGGCACTGAAGGCCCAAGGCGGCGGGCAGGGGGCTCACGGGCTGCCAACCCCGTCCGAGATCATGGGCATCCTCGACGACTACGTCATCGGCCAAAGCCGCGCCAAGCGCATCCTCTCTGTCGCCGTTTACAACCACTACAAGCGGTTGGAGCACGTAACAGCCGCCGCGGCCGCCGGCAACAATTCCCCGGTCGAAATCGCCAAGTCCAACATCCTGCTCATCGGCCCCACCGGCACGGGTAAAACACTTTTAGCTCAAACACTTGCCCGTATTCTCGACGTCCCCTTCACCATGTCCGACGCCACCACCCTCACCGAGGCTGGCTATGTCGGAGAAGACGTCGAAAACATCATTCTGAAATTGCTGCAAGCGTCCGACTACAACGTCGAGCGTGCCCAACGCGGGATTGTGTATATTGACGAAATCGACAAAATCTCCCGCAAAGGCGACAACCCCAGCATCACGCGCGATGTCTCCGGCGAAGGCGTGCAACAAGCCCTGCTCAAGCTGATCGAAGGCACCGTGGCCAGCGTGCCCCCTCAGGGCGGCCGCAAACACCCGCAGCAAGAGTTCCTGCAAGTCGACACCTCCAACATCCTCTTCATCTGCGGCGGCGCGTTTGCGGGGCTCGATAAAGTCATCGGCCAACGCCTCAAAAAGCGCAGCATCGGCTTCAATGCCGAGGTTGCCGGAGAAGAAAACCGGGGTGTCGGCGAACTCTTCCAGATGGCCGAACCCGAAGACCTCGTCAAATTCGGCCTGATACCCGAATTTGTAGGCCGCCTGCCGGTGCTGGCCATGCTGAACGACCTCGACGAGTCCGCCCTGCTGCAAATCCTCACCGAGCCGAAGAACGCCCTCACCAAGCAATACCAGCAGCTCTTTAATATGGAAAACGTGCGCCTCACCTTCGCGCAAGAGGCCCTGACCGAAATCGCCAAGCAAGCCATCAAGCGCAAAACCGGCGCCCGTGGCTTGCGCGCGATCATGGAAAACATCCTGCTCGACACCATGTTCGACGTGCCAAGCCAGAAGAGCCTGGAAGAAGTGGTCATCAACGCCAACACCGTGCGCGGAGAAGCCGAACCGCTGAAAATCTATACCGACAGCGCCTCGGCCAAATCCGAAAAAACCGAAAAGCAGGCCAAAAAAGCCAGCTAGCGGCAGCTTGAGCAAAGGCCCGGAACATTACCCCGGAGAGGTCGTAACCTCTCCGGGGTTAGCTGTTTCTGTTGCCCTAAAAGCGCAGCGCTTTGTCGATTGCTTGCCCCGCAAGCAGCCGGGCACCCACACTTGCCCCAAAAAGCGCCAACACGCTTGCATATACATTTTGGGCTGCGCACCATGGGCATTATAGGATAGCCAACAAGGCAGGCCGTTCGAGAATCGCATTCCTTCCAGATTTTCGAAATACCATCTTGTCACTCTCCAATAAAGAGTGCTAAGGTGCGCCAATAAGAACCAGCCAATAAGAACCAGAGAATCAGGGAGCCGCAAATGTCACGAGTCACCACCCCATCGCCCGAGGCCGCGCCGGTGCTGCCCGTTCTGCCGCTGCGCAATATCGTCGTGTTCCCGCACATGATAGTCCCGCTGTTTGTGGGGCGCGAAAAAAGCGTAAAAGCGCTGGAAGAAGTCATGAACGCCAGCAAGCAAATCATCCTGGTCACCCAGCGGGATGATGAACTGGACGAGCCGACCGTCGACGACGTCTACCGCGTAGGCTGCCTGGGCAACGTGCTGCAAATGCTGAAGCTGCCCGACGGCACCGTCAAAGTGCTGGTAGAAGGCCAAACCCGCGTCCGCCTGACCGACATGAAGGACGCCGGCATCATGTTCACCGCCAAGGCCGAAACCTTCCTGGAGCGGGAAGGGGAGGAAGCCGAGCTGGAAGCCCTGGTGCGCACCGTGGTGGCCGAGTTTGAAGAATACGTGAAGCTGAATAAGAAGATTCCGCCGGAAGTGCTTGTAAGCCTTGCGGCAATAGACGAACCCGCCCGCCTTGCCGACACCATCGCCAGCCACCTCAACCTGAAAATCGAACAGAAGCAAGAGCTGCTGGAGCTCGACCTGGTCGATGACCGCCTGGAGAAGCTTTACCAGTTTATGGAAGGCGAAATCGGCCTGCTGCACGTCGAGCGTAAAATCCGCAACCGCGTGAAAAAGCAGATGGAAAAAAGCCAGCGCGAATATTACCTGAACGAGCAAATGAAGGCGATCCAGAAGGAACTGGGCGAAGGCGAAGAAGGCGACTTCCCGGACTACGAGAAGAAGATCAAAGACCTGAAGCTGAGCAAGGAAGCGAAGGAAAAAGCCGAAGCCGAACTGAAAAAACTGCGCATGATGTCGCCGATGTCGGCAGAAGCCACCGTGGTGCGCAATTATCTCGATGTTCTGCTGGGTCTGCCCTGGGGTAAGTCTTCCAAACTGAAAAAGGACCTCGCCTTTGCCGAAAAGGTGCTGAACGAAGACCACTTCGGGCTGGAAAAAGTCAAAGAACGCATTGTCGAATATCTGGCCGTGCAACAGCGCGTCAACAAGCTCAAGGGGCCCATTCTCTGCCTCGTCGGCCCTCCGGGTGTGGGTAAAACCAGCCTGGCCGAAAGCATTGCCAAAGCCACCGGGCGCGAGTACGTCCGCATGGCGCTGGGCGGCGTGAGAGACGAAGCCGAAATCCGTGGCCACCGCCGCACCTATATTGGCGCGCTGCCGGGTAAAATTATCCAGAATATCAAGAAAACCGGTACCTCCAACCCGCTGTATTTGCTGGATGAAATCGACAAACTCGGCCAAGACTTCCGTGGCGATCCCTCCAGCGCCTTATTAGAAGTGCTCGACCCCGCCCAGAACCATACCTTCCAAGACCATTACTTAGAGGTGGATTACGACCTGTCCGACGTGCTTTTCATCTGCACCTCCAACAGCTTCAACATCCCGCCCGCCCTGCGCGATCGTATGGAAATCATTCGCTTGTCCGGCTATACCGAGGAAGAGAAGCTGGAAATCGCCAAGCGCCACCTGCTGCCCAAGGCCATGGAAGACAACGGCTTGCGCCCCGGCGAACTGAAAGTGGAAGAGAACGTGCTGCGCGACGTAGTGCGCTACTACACACGCGAAGCCGGTGTGCGTAACCTTAAGCGGATGATCGACGCCCTGTGCCGCAAGGCCGTGAAGGAGATTCTGATGCACCAAACCAAAGACGTGCGCAGCGCCAAAGCCAAAACCGCCAAAGGCGCCAAGGGTAAAGCCTCCAAAACGGCCCAGAAGGAAAAAGTCTTCACCATTTCCGTCACCCCCGCCAACTTGTCCGACTACCTCGGCGTGCGCCAATACGCCTATGGCGTCAAGGATACCGAAGACCAAATCGGCGTGGTCACCGGCCTCGCCTGGACCGAAGTCGGCGGCGACATTCTGCCGATCGAAGCCACAGTGCTCGATGGTAAAGGCAAAATGCTCAGCACGGGTAAATTAGGAGAAGTGATGCAGGAGAGCATCCAGGCCGCCGCATCCTACGTGCGCCGCCGTGCCGGAGACCTCAAAATCCAGCAAAACTTCTACGAAAAGAAAGACATCCACATCCACGTGCCCGACGGCGCCACGCCGAAGGACGGCCCCTCGGCAGGCCTGGCCATGGTCACCGCACTGGTCAGCGTGCTCACCGGCATCGCGGTGCGGAACGACATCGCCATGACCGGCGAAGTCTCCCTCCGTGGCCGCGCCCTGCCTATCGGCGGGCTAAAGGAGAAACTGCTCGCTGCACTCCGCAGCGGCATCACCACCGTGTTCATCCCGCGCGAGAACGAGAAGGATATGGCCGACATGCCGGAAGTCATCAAAAAAGGCATCAAGGTCATCGTGGTCGACAACGTCGACGAAGTGCTCAAACAAGCGCTGGTGCGCAATCCCTTCGGCGGTAAGGGCGGCAAAGGGGCCAAACCCAAACCGGCGTTGCAGGGCAAAGTGGTGAAGTCGGCGGCCAAAAAAGCCCCTGCCAAGCCTGCCAAACCCACCAAAAAAGTGCCGGTTAAAGCGCCCACCCGCAGCAAAACACCTGCCCGCAAGGCGCCGGGTAACCGTTCCAGCGGGGCCTATGCTCGCTAAATAATCACTTTTACGAGCTCAAAACGCCCTGCCTCGGCAGGGCGTTTCGGTGGGTAAGGTATTATAAATTAAACGATAAGAACCACTTAAATCATGCGCATAAAATCAATAAGTTAATAAAAACACCTCACCTTACACCTGACTTTCAAGCCCAGGTTATCCCCACCCAAAGCCTTGCTCAGCTTCAAAAAACAGTTTCAAAAAAATCAACAAACGCTTGACACCCCGGAAATCCAGCATTTTAATTTGACCATCACGTGGCACGCCAAGCTGGCTGCGGGGTCCGAAGGCTCCCCTTCGGTATGCAAACAATGGTAACCCAAAGAGTAGGATCACCCTATGAACAAGCAAGAGCTCGTCAGCAAAATCGCTGATTCCGCCAAGTGCACCAAAACCGAAGCTGCCTCCATGCTGGACAGCTTTGTCGACATCATCACCAAGAGCCTGAAGAAGGGCCAAGAAGTCCGTCTGACCGGTTTCGGTACCTTTGCCACCACCAAGCGCAAGGCCACCACTGGCCGCAACCCGCGCACTGGCCAAAGCATCAAAATCCCGGCCAGCACCCAGCCTAAGTTCCGCGCTGGTAAAAGCCTCCGCGACGCCGTCAACTAGTTGCCGGTTGCGTAAGCACAAGGGCCGCCAAGCGGCCCTTTTTCTGTACAATGCGGATAATGAATCAAACCGTCTATCTTGGGGGCGCCTTTGCCCAGTTTTCGCCGGAGCAAGTCGAGGCGCGCCAGCACGAAGTTGAAGCCTTACTCCATACGTCTATCAAAGTGCTCAAACCACGCCACCAGGGCGGTTACAGTCCTAGCTTGGGTGCGGCGTTGGAGGCTACGCTCACCACCCGAGACCTCCTCATGGTGCGGGCGGCGAACGTCCTGATTCTCGACTGCCTGAATGCCACCAGCATCAGCCGGGGCAGTGTAATCGAAATGGGCTGGGCCAGCGCCCTGCAAAAGCCTTTTGTTATCATTGCCGAAGAAGGCAATCCCCACAGTTTCAATATGTCGCGCAGCCTAACCCCGTTTATTGTGCCCACGCGGGCGCAAGCTGCCGAAATCGTCAACACCTTACTCACATAAATTCAGCCTCTGGTGCCCACATAGGGCTTGACGCCACCCGCCCGGCCCCCTATAACCCCCCCGTCTGGCAGCGGAGGCGTAGCTCAGTTGGTTAGAGTATCGGCTTGTCACGCCGAGGGTCGCGGGTTCGAGTCCCGTCGCTTCCGCCAGATTTTTCCTCCGAAGGGTTAGAGTATCGGCGGGCTTGGAGTAGTGCACCTTCGGTGCAACACACCGAGGGGTGCGGGCTCAAGTCCCGTCGCTTCCGCCAGATTTTTCCCCACCGAAGAAAAGTCAGGTCCTCCAGATATCCGGTCTTCCGGGCGATTAGCTCAGTTGGTAGAGCGCCTCCTTTACACGGAGGATGTCGGCGGTTCGAGTCCGTCATCGCCCACCATATTTCCCATCCTCTTCCCCCTCATCGGTTCGCCTTAGGTGTGCCCGCAGCATGCGGTGGCAAACTTGCACACCCCCATGCCGCAAAAGCCGCGCAAGCACTCCCAAAACCCGCCAAAACCCGCTACTTTAAGGCCAATGAACATCTGTTTCGGGCCTGCACCACTGCCGTGCGCCGCAAGGGCGTACGCGGCGCATAGTCTTTTGGCTTCCACAGAAGCGGGAAGGGGGCTGTAATGGATATCGTCGACCTTATGATCGCCGATCACGTCATTTCAATGGCCGATCTCCACAACCTGCCCGTCACGGTGCAGAAGGACCCCGACGCACTGATCGAAGCCCTCGGTAAGGCCGGTAAGCTCACGCCCAACCAGCAAGCGCGCTACCGGGCTGTGGCGTACGACTTCCCGGTCAAGAACGACGAAGAAATGGCCAAAGTCACCCCCCACCAGGTAGAAGGCATCGACCGCGCCTTCCTCACCTTCTACACCGCATGCCCCATAGAACTTGGCCGTAACAACGTCACCTGGGCGGCCGCCGACCTCCCTAACAAGCGCCTGCATTCCGAAATTCTCCTCCGCAACCGCAAAAACAGCCACTCGTTCGTCTGGGCTTCGGCCAAAAGTATCGAGTCCGCCATCGAGCGGATGAGTAAGCGCGAAGGCCACAGCCTGAAGTTTTTGGTGGAAAACGCCTACGCCCAGCTCAACGTCGGCAACGACGACGCGATTGTGAACCTGGTGGATGAAATCATCCGCACCGCCTACAAAAACGGCGCGTCCGACCTCCACATCGAAATCCTCAACCGCAAACCTACCGTCATGGCGCGGATAGATAACGAGCTGGAAGAGCTGGTCGCCCTGCCCATGGAAGTCTACGACCGCGTTGTCGGCCGCCTGCGGCACATGGCGGGCGTGAGTGCCGAAAACTTCAAAAAACCGCTCTACGGACGGATGACCTTTGACCTCACCAACCGCCAATCGGTCGATATCCGCTACACCACCCAGCCCATCACGCTGGAGAACACTGCCAAAATCGCCATGCGTTTCCTGCGCCCGTTCGAGGGGCATATGGAAACCTTCGGCTATGCCGACGAAACGATTGATAAAATCGATACCCTGATGCGGTTTGAAGAAGGCGTAATCATTTTTGCCGGGCCCACGGGTTCGGGTAAATCAACGGCCTGCCGGCTGATGATCCGCCGTGGCCAGCGCCCCGGCCAGAACGTCATCAGTTACGAAAAGCAAATCGAAGAGCGGATGGATAACGTCATCCAGACCGAAGAAGACCTGGCTGCGGGCGTGAATCTCGAAACCTTCCTCTATGCCGCTTTGGGTCTCGACCCCGACGTGATGTTCATCGGAGAAGTGCGTAGCCCCGAAGACACCCGCCGCGTTATCGATGCCGGGAACACCGGTCACCTGGTCATCACCACCATGCACGCAAACGATTCCTTCATGACGCTCGACCGCCTGCTGCAACGCGGCGTCCCGCCGGAACTCATTTTCAGCAATGTGCGCGGCATCGTCTCGCAGCGGCTGCTGCGGCGCCTTTGCCCCAAGTGCAAGGTGCCGTACGAAATCGATCAGCAACTCGCCGACAGCCTCAACACCCTGCGGCCCCTGGGCTTCAAGCGCGGAGACACCATCTGCCGCCCCAACCGCAACGGGTGCGAGCTCTGCCACTACCGTGGCTATTCCGGGCGTATCGCCATGGAAGAAGTGCTGGAAATGTGGCGCCGCGAAATCTCCCGCAATGTCTGGAGCAGCAACCGCCTGCGCCCGGACTGGATTGAAGTGGTG
Organism: Proteobacteria bacterium UBA6156; assembly: GCA_002422365.1. Classification (GTDB taxonomy): domain Bacteria; phylum Pseudomonadota; class Alphaproteobacteria; order UBA2136; family UBA6156; genus UBA6156. The sequence goes on along the minus strand of DIUO01000015.1, from coordinate 44,723 downwards.
CGCGAGCAAGCCAAGGCTGCGGGCATGAACGACATGCTGGCCCAAGGCCTGCGGCACATGAAAAACGGCATAAGCAGCCTGGAAGAACTTGAAAGATACTTCAGTGCCGATCTCGAAGCCCTCCGCTAGTTACCGGCCCACCGGGCTGCAGGCGCTGTTTGGCGGCGGCACCGTGGGCAGCGCGGCGATAGACCCCCGCGACCGCGAACGCTTCTTCTTCTTCATGGCCATGATGATGAAAACCGGCCAAACCACTTCCGACGCCCTGCGCGCCGTGGCCCGTGCCTTCCGGGCGGAAAAAAACGAGGCCGTCGCCAACGCCATCACCGGCCTGTCGCAAAAGGTGGCGCAGGGTAAGTCGCTCAGCCAGGCCATGCAGACAGAGCGCCGTATGTTCACCGAGCTCCACCGTGCCGCCATCCTGGCCGGAGAAGCCTCCAACAACATGCAAAAATCGTTCGAGATTCTGCGTATCCTCGAAGACAAAGCCATCAATTCCCGCCGCGCCGGGTTGGCCGAGCTCCTCACGCCGCTGCTCATGCTGGTGCTCTCGCTGGTGTCGGTGTTCAACACCGGCCTCAACACCCTGCCGGTCATGGCAAAGTTAAGAGAAGCCCAGGGCAAACCCATGGGGATGATCCCCAACGGCATCATGTCCGCCACCCAGGCCTGTGCCGAGTACTGGTATCTGTTTGCCGGTGTCATTCTGGTGGCCATTGTCGTCATCTGGTCGCTCAATTCCAACCCCGCCGGGCGCACTACGCTGCACAACATGCAGCTTAAAATCCCCATTTACGGGCGTTACCTCATTTACCAAACCTACACCCAAATGTTGCTGTATTTCCCTTATCTTATCGCCAGTGGCGTCAAGCCCAAGCAGCTCATTCCCATTATGGAGGGCCTGGCCACCAACATCGTCATCCGGCGGCGTATCGACCAATTCAACCACGTCATCACCACCGGCGGCACCATGGCCGAGGCCATGAGCCGCGCAGGCTTCCCCGAGCTGATTGTAACTCCCGTTAGCGTTGCCGAAAACTACGCCCCCACCGAAGGCAACGTGAACGACGTGCTGATCGAAGGTATGTCGCACGCCCACACACTGCTCGAGCGTATCCTGAACGACACCCACAAGCAGTTTATCGGCATCACCAGCGCGCTATTATGGATCATGGGCGGTGCCGTAATGATGTTGGATATGTTATCAATCGTATTATCGCAGGCATAAGGCAGAGCATGAGCGAAGATACGAACCCGAACCGCACCTCACCCACCCCGCCGGAAGCGGGCCCCGAGGGCGTGCACAGCACCGACGACGCGGTGGTTCAGGCCGTGCGCAGCAAGCTGCACAAGCAGCTGGTAGAACGCATGCCCCCCCGCCTGCAAAGCCGGCTGGAAGAAAACCTGCCCATGGTGCAGCAAATGGCACGGGAATTCTGGCACGGCACCGCCGAGTTTATGGGCCCGCTCTGGGCCGAAGCCCGCACCCTGCTGCGCAGTTTTACATACAAACTGGCTGCCTCCACCGTCATTAATTCGGTCGGCGGTACGTTCCGCCACCTCTGCTTTGTGGGGCTGAACAAGTCCGAGCTCCTCATGGCTGGCGACAACCAACCCGCGTTTAACGACAACTGGACCGATCTGGTGGGCGAAAGCCTCAAGCGCAACACCGCACTGTTCTTCTTTGCGCCGCGCGGGCTCGATGGCAAACCTGCCAATCCCTACCTGTTCCTGTCCGGAGAAGGCATCTCCGACGACGACCTGGCCGACCCCAACGCCGTGGCCCTGGCCCAGCAGCTGGTGGGCCCCATGGCGCTGATAGACCTCTGCCGCATCTCGCGCAGCGAGCCCAACACCATTAATATTCTGCTGGTTGCCGATACCCTCTTTCATTGGGATACGAAAGATAACTACGTCCTCCCCACCACTGCCATCAGCTGGACGCGCGACCTCGACCAGGTGCTGAAAAGCTACCCCCGCACCACCCGCGCCCACCTTTATACGCAGTGGGATACCGACATCCTCCCCCCCTCCGACCGCGTCACCGTGCACTCGTTACGAGACCTGCCGCTCGACGACGCAACCTGGCTGAACAAGCCGACGTTCCAAGAACGCTACGGCAGCCACGCCCTGTTTACCGGCATCCTTGTCGCCTTAGCCACCTATGCCGGGCTCTGGTATCAGGGCGGCCAAATCCAGGCCCTGTCAGACCAACTGGCCATGATCGAACAGCAAATCCCGCGCGGCGGCCAATTCTCCGACCTCGAGCGCGCCATCGCCGAGCAAGAGCGCATGTGGCGCAAGCGCGAACTCTTCCCCCTGGTCACGAAGGACACCGCCCGCGCCATCGAGCGCTCCGGCTTCCAGGTCAAGCAGTTCGAGGTCCGCTCGCCCGAGCCCGAGCAACCGCCCAAGCAGTATATTATCAGCATAGATGCCCAGAACGACATCTACCAGGGCTGGCTGCAACAAGAGCCCGTCGCCCGTAGCCTCATTCTCAATTCCGCGCTCCTGGAAGCCGTGCGCAAACCCAACACCACCAGCGGCTTCAAGCTGGAAGGGTTGGTCGATGCCACCGAGCTGGAGCGGGAATACAAACCCTTTGCCTCGCGCCTCAACAAGGCTTCGCTGCAAAGCTCGCCCACCCAGCCCCGGGGTAACCGGCCGCAGGCCATCCAGCCGCAGGAGGACACTGAATGATCCGCTTTTCCGCAGGCCTGGCCATCATCATTTTCACGGCCATTTTGGGGCTCTATAAATACTTCGATAACGTCGCGATGATCGACAGCCGCACCTATGCACTGGAAGACGCGCTGGAGAAACGCGACGCCGGCAAAAACCTCCAGGTGCGCATTGCCGAAATCCGCCGCATCAGCCAAGACATCCGCTTCGTGCAAAAAAACGAACTCGAGCGCGCGCTCGATATCGGCGCCCCCCGGCTCGACCTCCGCATCATCGGCCAGCCGCTCATCCGCGGCAACAACAAGGCCTTGGCGCGCTACACCTACCGTATTTCCGGCCCCAGCACCTACCCCGAGGCTCAAGCGGTGCTCGAGCGCATGACGCGCCTGCCCGGTTACGTGCCCTACAGTTTCTGCTTCGGGTGCACCGCAACCCCGCGCGGCGCCCCGCCAGAGCTCAGCATGGTTCAAATCGAAGGATATATTTATGCGTACGATAAAGATACCTTCTACTAGCGCGCGCGGCGCCCTCCTGCTGCTGGCGGCTGTGCTGCTGGCGGGCGGTGCCCATGCGCAGGCCACAGGCGGCTCGCGGGCCGAGCGTCTGGAATGGCCGCGCACCTTCAGCGGCACGCCGGATTTCATCTTCGCGCGCGACGAAGCCATCTCGCAGGCCCGAGCCGATGCCGCCCGCAACGGCGTGCCCCTGCCATTGGTGCCCAGCCTGGGTGTTCTCATAGAAGATGACAGCCAGCTCGACCCCTTGCGTATTCTGGTCCCGGTCAAAACGGCGGTTTCGCAAACCGAGCTTGTCAGCGGCACCGGCCAAGTTACCGACGTCCTCACCTCCGGCCGCCAAAGCCTGATGGATAAACTCATGGCCCAGGCGATCGACCTCCCCGTGGTGGCCGCCAGTGCCGAGCCCGACCTCACCCAGTTCCGCAACCAACTCGGCGCCACCCTTACGCGCGCCGTAGAAAAATGGGAACCCGACGCCGCACGCTACAGCTTCGGCAGCGCGCTCAGCACATTGGTGTTGCAGGCCATTGTCACCTCTCCGGTCAGCTACGCGGTCATCAATCAGCAACGCTATGAGGTCGGCGATACCTTCCGCATCAGCATCCCCATGCGCGTGCCAGAGGCCGTGCTGGCCCAGGCGCTTAACGCCCAAATGCCCGCACCTGGCACCCTTTCTCCGGCGCTGGAGGCCAACTACAGCAAAGCCTACGACGAAGCCCTCCAGCAATTTGCAACCGAACGTGCCCAAAAGCCGGAAATCGGCTACAAAACCTTGGTGCTGCCGGTGCAGGTCACGTCCATCTCGCGCAGAGAGGTCATGCTCGACCTCAACGGCGCGCCTTACGTTCTCACCATAAGGTACGCCTATTAGGCGGGCAGGGGGCACATGCACGCCACTCCCGCTACCCCAACCCGGCCCACTCAGCTCGGGGTAATCGCCAACCAGCAGGGCGGGTTTTCGCCGTTCATGTTCGGGCTGGTCATGGGCATGAGCATTTTTTCCGCCCTCTCCGTCCAATGGGCCCGGCAAGAGCTCGAAGCCTACCAGAAAACCCAAACCCAACGCGCCCAAACCCAAGCCGAAGATATCGCCAAGGGTATGGAATTCGCCATTCTGACCGAAACCGGGCAAACCTACAGCACCACTTACGACCTCGAACGTGCCCGCACCTACTCCCAGTCTCAGGCCCGCACACGCGGCGGACAAGACTTCATGCTCGCCGCGCGAGAATCCAACCGTGAATTCTACGGCCAGAACGCCACCACCGTTGCCATCGCGGGGACAGACGACACCCTGGTACGCAGCCAGATCTACCGTACCGAGTCGGAGCGCAACGTGCTGGAAACCAAAACCGGCAACCAGGCGGTGGCGTTATACGATACCTCTCTCGCCCGCAACCAGCAGGTGCGCACCAGCACCCGGCGGATGGAGCAAATGGCCGAACAGCTCTACACCTTTTACGCCGGGGCCTTCCGCTTCCCCACCGACAGCGAATTCCAGACCCTGAAAGGCAAGTTCGACCTCCGCGATGCCTGGGGGAGGGACTTCAGCTACATGCCGGATGCGAGCGGCCAGAAGGCCACATTAACCTTCACAACTCCGTGGGATTACACCCAAACCATGAATCTGAGCTTGAAAGATGAACAGAATACGGCAGAATAGGGCCATCATGATTATGTTGAAGCGTCTCATCACCTCCCTGTCGCACACTGCGGGCTTGGCCAACCAGCGCGGCGCCATGTTCGGCATGGATGCCCGCATCGCGCTGATCGTCGCCGCCATTCTCACCGCCGCAGGCGGCGTCACCATCATGTCGCGGTTAGAAAGCAGCAAGGTGCAAGCCGCCGAAGCGCAATTAGAAATGCTGCGCGACAGCTTAGGCCGTTATTACACGCAGGTCGGCATCAACCGCCTGCCTGCCACGCTGGACGACCTCTTCCGCGAAGGCAACCTGGTCGATATCTCCCTGCGCCGCGACCCCTGGGGCAACGCCTGGGAGTACAGCCAAACCAACGCCACCGTGCGCATAGAAGATACCCCCATCACCATGCAAATGGCCGTCATCTCCAGCCGAGGCAAAGACGGCGTGGCCGAATCCGGCGGCATCAGCTCCGAAAACGACTACAACGCCTGGCAAACCCGTGGCGACGACATCGGCATCAAGTATGTCTCGCGCGATGTCGAAATGCAGCGCCTGGCCGAATACCGCGCCCGCGCCCAACTCATTATCGATAAACTGGAAGCGGTGGAATCCGCCTCATTCCTCGAAGCCCAAAACACCTGCGCGGTGGTAGAAGGCGCCCCCAGCTGGTGCACCAGCATAGACGGTAAAAACTACACGCTGTTCAATTACTACCCCATGTCCGATGCCGACATGACCCCCGGTACCGTCTACTACGCCGACAAAGTCCTCGGCAAACGCGCCTACGCCAGCGGCAACTTGTCCGAGATGCAGCAAATGATGATCGACCTCGGCCTGCCTGCCGCCTACGCCCAAGACCCCTGGGGCCGCATCCTCATGTTCAGCCCGAACATCACACAAAGAACCGACCCGCCCTTTTCCGCCAGCCTCTGCTTCTCCGGCGGAGAAAACTGTCTGGAACGTAACTGATTCCGAACTTCGACCGCGTGCATTACAACCGAAATGCCGCATAACCCGTCTAACTTCTAACCTCTAACCTCTAACTTCTAAACGCCAAGCCTTGACGCCATGTTGCGCCGCAGCGTAAAGTCTTATCCATACAAGAAGCGCCAAGCGCACAATAAAAAGGATCAAGCCCCATGGCCAACGTCGTCAAGCTCAACAAATCCGGCTCTCAAGGCAACGGCACCACCGCCAATTCCGGCGGCGGCAACACCGTCACCGTCACCTTGCCGGTGCTGAAAGGCACAGTCGGCCCCAACGTGGCCGATGTCCGCGCGCTTTATAAAAACGAAGGCATGTTCACCTACGACCCCGGCTTCATGTCCACCGCCGCCTGCCAAAGCGGAATCACGTATATCGATGGCGACAAAGGCGAACTCCTCTACCGTGGCTACCCCATCGAGCAACTGGCGGAAAAAGCCAGCTATCTGGAAGTCTGCTACCTGCTGCTGTTCGGAGAACTCCCCGCCCGCGCCGAGCTCGAAGCGTTCGAAGATATGGTGATGGATCACACCATGGTGCACGAGCAAGTCGCCACCTTCTTCCACGGCTTCCGGCCAGATGCCCACCCTATGTCCATCCTCTGCGGCGTCACCGGCGCGCTGGCCAGCTTCTACCACGACAGCCTCGACATCCATAACCCCCGCCACCGCGAGGTCACAGCCTACCGCCTCATCGCCAAAATGCCCACCCTGGTGGCCATGGCCTACAAATACAGCGTCGGCCAACCGTTCATGTACCCGGATAACAACCTGTCCTACGCCGGCAACTTCCTGCGCATGATGTTCGCCGTCCCCACGAAGGATTACGAAGTCAACCCGGTGGTCGAGCAAGCCATGGACCGCATCTTCACCCTGCATGCCGACCACGAACAGAACGCCAGCACCAGCACCGTGCGCCTGGCGGGCAGCAGCGGCGCCAACCCCTTTGCCTGCGTGGCAGCCGGTGTGGCCACCCTCTGGGGCCCGCTGCATGGTGGGGCTAACGAGGCCGTGCTGAAAATGCTGGCCGAAATCGGCACCGTCGACAACGTCGAGCCGTTTATCGCTAAGGTGAAGGACAAACTCTCCGACACCAAGCTGATGGGCTTTGGCCACCGTGTTTACAAGAACTTCGACCCCCGTGCCAAAATCATGCGCGAAACCTGCCACGAGGTGCTGAAAGAACTGAACATCAACGACCCCATGCTGGAAGTCGCCATGAAGCTGGAAGAAATGGCCCTGAAAGATCCCTACTTCATCGAGCGCAAACTCTACCCGAACGTCGACTTCTACAGCGGCATCATCCTCCGCGCCATCGGCATCCCCACCCCCATGTTCACCTGCCTATTCGCGCTGGCCCGCACGGTCGGCTGGATAAGCCACTGGATGGAAATGATCGGCGAACCCGACCAGAAAATCGGCCGCCCCCGCCAGCTCTACACCGGCCCCACCCGCCGCGACGTTGCCCCCCTCGGCAAACGGTAAGATAGGTCGGCCGATTTTCTCTTTATATGAGTTTGCCTTCGGCAAAACATCGGCCGCCCCCGCCAGCTCTACACCGGCCCCACCCGGCGGGACGTAGCCCCCCTCGGCAAACGCTAACCGCTACGTACTAAAAAACCGGCCCCTGGCCGGTTTTAGGTAAGAAAAAGCCACCAAGCGGCGGGAGGGTGTCATCCCGGAAGGTTAGAGGGTGGTAAAAAATCTCATTTTTGCCGGGACCCGCTACCTATCCGGGATCCATCCCCCATCATTCCGGCGGAGGCCGGAACAGGAGGCCCGCCGGAGGCATTCTTCCTAATTCAATAGCAAAGCGGACTTTAAGCGACTTCACCAATTAAAGCTGTTTAAATAATAAATTGCGGTGCATGGCGGAGATAAAAAGGCAGCTGGTTGTGGTGGGAAAACAGGGTAAGAGTGGCCCTCTTTTCCAGTTTTGCCGACGCAATCCAGATGCCTTTTTAGCCCGCCCGCAGGCTTGCAGGCACTGCAATTTATTATTTAAACAGCTTTAAAGCACCGCGCCGGCGCAACCCCTACCGTGCCAAGGCACATCCTGTAAATAAATCTTAAGTAATCAACTCTAAAAATACTAAAACACTAACCACGAAAACACTAAACCACTAACTCACCACCGCCCCCAAAGCCGCCACCCCAGCCGCAATCTCCGCCTCCGTCGTCGCCCACCCCCAGCTCAACCGCACCGCCCGCCCGGCCTCATCGGGGCTATACCCCATCGCCCGCAGCACATGGCTTTCTTTCACTTTGCCGCTGCCGCAGGCGCTGCCTTGGCTAATGGCCACACCTTTCAAATCCATACCAATCACCACATCGTCGCCGCGCTTGGGCGTCAGCACCTGCACCACATGCTCCACGCACGGGCTGGCCTTGCCCACCACGTCCAGTCCCAGGGCCTCCGCCGCGGCGCACACCTGCTCGCCAAACTGCCGCGCCCGGCTGCGTTCCGTCTCCATGTTCAACATCGCCTCTTGCAGCGCTACGGCGGCCCCGCCAATGGCGGCCACGTTTTCGGTGCCCGCGCGGCGGTTGCGCTCCTGCGCACCACCCGTCATTGTTGCCACCATCTCCAGCTCCGGCTTCAGCACAAGCACACCCACTCCGCGCGGCCCACCGTATTTGTGGGCCGAAAAACTCACCAAATCCGCCCCCACCTTATCCACATCCACAGGTATATGCCCAACCGTTTGCACCGCATCGCTGTGGCACACCACCCCAAACTCGCGGCACATCCGCGCAATCTCCACCACGGGTTGCAACACGCCGTTTTCGTTGTTGGCATGCATTACACTCACCATGGCCACATCGGCCTTGGCCAGCTCATCACGCAGCCAGTCCAACCGCACCAGCCCATCTTTATCAACCGGAATCTCCTCCGCACCCAGCGCTTTCCCGGTCGCCCGCACGCAGTCGTGCTCTATGCCAGATACAAGTAATCTTTTACCAGAAGAAACCGCCATAACACCCCGCAAAGCAAGGTTATTTGCCTCCGTCCCACCGCTGGTGAACACAATCCTCTCCGCCCGCACACCCAGCGCTCCGGCCAGCGTGCGGCGGCTGTCATCCAGCGCCATGCGTGCGGCTTGGCCTTCGGCGTGCAGGCTGCTGGGGTTGCCAAAAATGTCCAGCAGTTCCATCATCCGCGCACGCGCCGCAGGCCGCAGCGGAGCACTGGCGGCATAGTCCAAATACACACGGGCAGGGGCCTTCGTCGCCATACGGCTTAAATAATCCGAATACTCTGGAACGTTACCGGCACAATCGCCTGCTGTTCCAGCTCAAAATCATTGTCCATCACCATCTTCAGGCTCACACGGCGCAAAAAGCTCTCAATGTGGGTGCCCAACGCGCTCCACAGGTCGTGGGCGTTGCATTTGCGGCCCATCACACAGCCGTTGCCGGTGCTGGGGCCGTGGGGGTCGTCGCCCATGCCGCAGCGGGTCACGTCCACAATCTCGTCCACTGCGCTCACAATATCGGCCAGCATAATCAGGTTCAGGGGTTTAGGTATGGTATAACCGCCGCCGGGCCCGCGCAGGCTGTCCACCACACCGGCTTTGCGCAGCTTGGCAAACAGTTGCTCCAAATAGCTCAGGCTTATGTGCTGCCGCTCGGCAATTTGCGCCAGCGTCACCGGCTTGCCGCCCAGGGGGCTTGCCGCGGCCGAAAGCGCCGCCAAATCCAGCATCGCCATAATCGCATAGCGCCCGCGTGTAGAAAGATGCATAGGCTCGGCCCTTCACTCCAGCCATGCGCCTGCATGGCTCTCTAAGCCAGAAATAAGCCCAAAGAGCAGGGGCGTCAATACCTGAGCCAGCGTTAGGGTTATTAAAAATGCATTAAAATAATTGATGATTATCAAAGCATTGCCGATTTTCCTTGAAATTCAAGCCCCGCCTATGCCATAAGCACCCATCACAAACACCAAACACTAAAAATTAAACACAAAGGCACCGCCCCATGCCCGACGTCAACTTCCAAGGCCCCGCCGGCCGCCTGGAAGGCAAGTATTTTGCCCAAAAGAACCCCGAAACGCCCATCGTGGTCATTCTCCACCCGCACCCGCTGCACGGCGGCACCATGAACAACAAGGTAACGTACAAACTGTTCGAAACCTTCGTGCGCATGGGCTTTTCCGTCCTCCGCTTCAACTTCCGCGGTGTCGGCAATTCCGAGGGCGTGTTCGACAACGGTGTGGGAGAACTCTCCGACGCTGCCGCCGCCCTCGACTGGCTGCACGCCAACCACCCCCACGCGCCAGAAATCTGGCTCGCAGGCTTCTCCTTCGGCAGCTGGATAACACTGCAAATGCTCATGCGCCGCCCCGACCTCAAGCGCTTTATCGCCGTCGCCCCACCAGCGGGTCTGTACGACTTCACCTTCCTCAGCCCTTGCCCCACTTCCGGCCTGGTTATTTATGGTAACAACGACGAAATCACTACCGCCGAAGACACCGAAAACATGCTGAAAAAATCCACCCGCCAAAAGGGCATCACCATCAGCGCCGCCAAAATCAACGGTGCCGACCACTTCTTCACCAACCAGCAAGATGAACTCGGCGCCACCATCGCCGCCTATGTGCAGCGAGAAATGGGCAAACCCGGCCGGTAATCAGGCTCATTACAAAAATAAATGGGTGGTTATGGCCACCCATTTATTTCTTAAAAATACTATTTAGGGTCTTTGGGGTGTTTGGCAAAGAAGAAAGAGGTTCTGCCCAACAACGACAATTATAATCATCTCCGGGATTGCCTCCAGCAGGTGGATTTCCAAAATCAAAAAGTTTTCCATCGCGTTCGGCGTGACTATCTCTTACTTTTTCATCATGTGATGTATGCCAAATATAAAAGCCAGTGGGCGGGTTTTTCTTAGGTTTTAACTGATGAACAGTACCTTCACGTGTTCCCTCATGTATAAAAATAGCCTGAGCAATACTTTCCATTTGAGAATCATTAAGGTCGGAAAGTCTGGTTTTTCCAGAAATGCCCGTACGCCTCTCTACATCTTTTAAATAAGCATTTGTATTATTCTCACTCTGAGGTGCATAGCTAGAAATGGCTTCTGATAACGTTTTATTTTCTTTCCTACGATTTGAAAGAATTTTTCGCACAGCGCGGCGCCCGAATTCGGGATTGCTAAATATGCAAAACCCTCCAGCAGATCCAATTTTGCCGTCCCATTGAATTGAGTTGCTCCTTACATTTCCGGGGTTCTGGTTGCGCCAGTTGCGATCTCCCCCCGTATACTGAAATACGCGCTCATCCGCATCAGTATATAACACCGTGTTATCAGCTCCGGCTGAAGCACTGACATAGTTGCTCACTGCATAATTTCTCCCTCATTCAATATAAAAATTGCCCCATTGGGGGCTACCTAGTCGTAAATTAAATTATTCCACCAATCCACTCACATCTTCATAAGTTTTTCTTACTATTCTCTCGCCGGTTTGCTTCATATAATAAGGCGCAATCAGTTCGTCAGTCCCTGATGTAAGTTTATAGGTTGTCACAGTTAGTGGGGTGGGTTCGCAGTAAAAACGATCTCCTTCTTCCAGCATGTAGCGAGTAACCACCAATATACCATTGCTGTCGCGTTCAAATGTATATCCAGTACGTAGGCAGTCAGCACCTTCAGTGGTATGGAAATCAGATTTAGGTCCCGTGCCTATGGGAACATCGTAAATGCTAGCAGGGTGATCACGATTAGGTAATGTTACAAGTATTGTATAACGGTCAAAACTGTGCGCTGTGAAGTTATCCCGACGTGTACGCAATATCATATCCGGTATCCCGTCAGCGTTAACATCCAAACGATTTACGCCATAGGTAAGTTCAAGTATTTCGCTCCATGCGGTAAACGAAATAGCTATGAAAATGAGGATGAACGCATACATGCTGTATGCTAGCCGTTACCTATAGGCTCTACAATCGCCTATTTAAAAATAACTTTGCCCACCCGGCTCCCCTCATGCACACACATCGCCGCCATCACCCGCTCCATTTCCTCTGGCCTTAAACCCGCCAACACAGCATCCGCCGCCACTCCGCTCCGCCGTACCACATGCTTAATATACGCCTCCGTGTTGTTCTCAACACTCGGCGCATAGTGCGCAATCGCCTGCGCCAGCGTTTTGCCCTCCTTCGCACGGTTGGCCAATATCATTCGCATCGCGCGCAGGCCCCATTCCGGCGCGGCAAACACCACAAAGCCTCCTGCTTCGCCAATCTTGCCGCGCCAGGCAATGGGGTTACTCCGAATATTCCCCGGGTTCTGGTTGCGCCAGTTGCGGTCGCCGCCGCTCCATTCCTCGCGCCGCCCGTCGTCAGTCTCATAAATCACACTCGTGCCACGCCCCGCCGCCGCCTTCACATAAGTCGTCATGTCTCATTCCCTCCCCACAAAAAATGCCTCCCAAAAACGGAAGGCACAAAAAAACCCGCACATCCGGCGAGCCTGTCAAAACACTACCCTAAGTTGCGCTCAAAGTCAATCTTAATCTCATCTCCTCACCGCCCAACATCCAACACCCATCACCCGTCTCCGCCCGCAAATTAACCAAACCCGTAAGGCAACGGTAGCGGTTACGCTTGCGCGTGCGGGCGCAGCGCTGGTAGGGTTCGGCATCAACCTCACCAAGCAGGGATACCTCATATGGAACCAACCGCCGTCGCCGCCACAGTCGATATGTCATTCTGGGGCCTGTTTTTACAGGCAGGCCTTTTCGTCAAACTCATCATGTTCGGGCTGTTTGCGGCTTCGGTCACGGTGTGGGCCGTGTGGGTGGCCAAGTCCCGCCAGTTCAAGGCGCTGCACCGCAAGGCGGATGACTTCGAAGACATCTTCTGGTCCGGCTCCCACACGCTGGAAAGCTTCACCCGCCAGGTCAACCCCCAGCAGGGAGACCACCCCCTCGCCAGCGTGTTTGTTGTGGGGCAAGAGGAATGGAACGCCGCCTCCGACGACGAACGCCGCGACGGCACCGCCCTCCAGCGCGTGCGCCGCATGATGGACGCCACCGCCCGCCGCGAACTGGAATCCATCGAAGCCTGGCTGCCCATGCTCGCCACCACCGGCTCAGTCGCACCGTTCGTGGGGCTTTTGGGCACGGTGTGGGGTATCATGACGTCCTTCCAGCACATCGGCGCCTCCAAAAACACCAGCCTGGCCGTGGTGGCACCGGGTATTGCCGAGGCTCTCTTCGCCACCGCCATCGGCCTCTTCGCCGCCATCCCCGCCGTGGTGGCCTACAACCGCCTCACCGGCAGCATGGGCCGCTATGCCGCCCGGGTAGAAACGTTCATCGACGAATTCCTCACCGTGCTGGAGCGCCAAAGCACCCGCAAAACCAGCCCCAACAAACGCTAGGGCAGGGGGCTTATTATGGGTATGAATTTAGGCCCCTCGGGGCACAAAGGCCACCGCGTCTACCGCCCGGTTGCCGAAATCAACATCACCCCGATGGTCGACGTCATGCTGGTGCTGATGATCATCTTCATGGTGGCCGCCCCCATGATGACCCAAGGCGTGCAAGTGGCTCTCCCCAAGGCCGACGCCAAATCCATCGAGCAAGATAAACCGATCGAAATCATCCTGCGGAGAGACGGCACCGTCCAGGTCGGCAGCGCAGTTGTGCCGCAAGAAGACCTCGTCGCCCGCCTGCAAGCCATCCAAGAAGGCCGCGACAGCGCCGCCATCCTGCTGCGTGCCGATAAAGACATCAGCTACGGCTCCGTCATGCAGGTCATGGCCGCCCTGCAAGTGGCTGGCATGGTCGATGTCGGCCTGGTCACCGAACCCACCGAGTAAGCACGGCCCCCATGCCCAGCCTGCACCACCGCACCACCGCCCAGCCCAACCTTGTCCGCATGGTTGTGGCTTCGCTGGTGTTGCACATTCTGGTGTTGTTGGGCTTGTCGGTGTCACTCACGCACAAGGTGCGGGTGTCCACACCTTCGGTGCAGGTAAAATTGGTGGGCGTGCCGCAGCCCAAGGCCGCCACGAAAAAGGTAGAGCCCCAGCAAGTGCGCACCCAAGACAGCGCCGCGCCAAAAGAACCCCCCAAAAACATGAAGAACCTGCCCACCTCCGAGGCCACCTCCCGCTTCGTGACCGACCCCAACAAACCGGCGGTGGAAATTAAAGAATCGAAACTGGAAGCCGAAAAACGCCCGCCGGTGCTCGATAAAACCCCCCGCGAGAAAAAGGTGGTGAAGAACGACCTGAACGCCAAGGTGGTCAAAAACCCGGAAGACTTCCTCCAATCGCTCGACGACTTCTTAGAGGCCGACACCACCGCCCCGGCACCCAAGCCGGAGGCCGAAGCCGACCCCACCAAACAAGCCGGAGAAGGCCCGCAACTGCAACTCAACCTCTCCGACCAAGGCGTGAACGACGCCATCGGCAACGCCGTCAACGCCAACTGGACAATCCCGCCAGGCAAAGACCTCCGTGGCCTCTCCATCACCGTCCAAATCCAACTCAGCCCTGCCGGAGACCTCTCAGGCCTGCGCGTGGTCAAATCCAGCGGAGACAAATCCTTCGACGACTCTCTCGTGCGCGCCATCCGCAAGTCCATCCCGCTGCCCATCCCCGCCGACAAAGTCAGCGCCTACCGCGACTTCGAAATGGCCTTCAGCCAGTAGCATTAAATTTAACTACGAAGCTCCTGTAGCAAAGTTCGTGGTCTCTCTACGAAGGCAGGGGGATGGGGGTTTTAGGGGGAGGGCCAATATATTAAACTTGGCCCCTCCCCCCCTAGTACTAAGATGGGGGCGCCGGGGGAACACCCGGCCGCCGAGAGCGAGGCCGAAGGCCGTAAGCGAAGGCGCGATAACGCGAAGCGTAACAAACCAATATTCAAACACAAAAAAAAGTTGCCAATCTGCCCCAATTTGCTATGGTGCCGCCGCCGAACAAGCATAGTGCAAAGTGGTTAGGTAGCTCAGTCGGTAGAGCAAAGGATTGAAAATCCTTGTGTCGTCAGTTCGATTCTGACCCTGACCACCATTTATTCCCCCACCTATCAATCGTCTTACCCGCAGCCATGTTTGGCTTGTAACAGGGTATCCGCCCCTGTATAAAAAAGGGGAATCAGGTCAGAGAAAGTATCGCAATGCGCCTCACAACAGTCTCAGCTTTCAGCACATTAGTCGCATTTCTGCTGGCCGCTCCGCAAACCTGGGCAGGGCAAGGGGCACCGGTTTATGTCACCGCTTACGGCGGCACCGCGCTTAACAACAGCATCGAGCAACTGCCCTGGCCGTTCGACTGGCGCGCCTACGACAGCAAACTGGCAGGCATAGGCATAAGCAGAGAACTCGCCCGCAGCGCCGACGGCTCCCTGGGCTTCGAAACCGAAGCCATGGCCATGCGCCACTGGGGAGACCAACGCCTGTGGGAGGCCGTCGCCCTCGGCATGGTGCGCTGGCACAATTTGCCCTGGAACACCCACCTGAACAGCACACTGGGCGCAGGCGCAGGCGTGTCCCACGTCAGCAAAATCTCTGTAATTGAGCAAGCCCGCAATGCCAAACAGGCCCGCACCATCGGCTATCTGGGGTTCGAGGCCACCGCCGCACCCAAATCGGCCGAAGACTGGCAAGGCGTCCTCCGCTGGCACCACCGCTCCGGCGGCTATGGCACCTTCAATGGCGTCAAGGGCGGCTCCAACTACCTGCTGCTGGGCGTGCGCCGCACCTTTTAGCGCAGGCTGTCCTTGCCCCACAGCCGCTGCATCAGCAGGTAGGTAAAGCTCGCACTCCACGCAATCAATATCAGCCCCACAAGCGCTTCGGTGGCCGCCAGCATCTTAAACATGCCGTGGGGTATAATGTCGCCAATGCCGAGAGACGTGTACATCACCGCCGAAAAATACACATAATCCCAAAGCATAAAGCCACCAGCCACACCCGGCGCCACTTGCAAACCGCCAAGGCCCAAGCCTTCCGCCATCAGCGCATAAATCCCGGCCATGGCCCAAATCTCCAGGGTGTGCAGCAGCACAACCCCCATCATCACCAGCAGCAGGCGCGGGCGGGGGTGGCGCATATAGCGGCTTTCCCAGCGCGCAACACGCTCCAGCAGGTTCAGCCCTTCATAATGCATCCCCACACACAGCGCGGCCCCTAATAAAGAAAGCCCAGCCCCATAAATAACATGCACCATATCCAGCTCCGGCATAGGTCGTCTCCTTGTGTTGCCCCAGCATAGCAGGGGGGCCGGGGTTGCGCATCATGGCTGCCTAAACCGTAACGCCTGCTGTGCCTCCGCTATTTGACGTCCGCCCCCCACCGGCGTAAAAACCGGGGGTCATTAAAGAGAGCATCCGCCATGTCCACCAGCCCCACCATCGCCAAACTGTTCGCCCACGAAGTCCTCGACTCCCGTGGCAACCCCACCGTCCGCGTGGTGTGCACCTTGTCCAACGGCCTGCAAACATCCGCCTGCGTGCCATCCGGCGCCTCTACCGGAGAACACGAAGCGGTCGAGCTCCGCGACGGCGACAAGTCCCGCTACGGCGGCAAAGGCGTGCGCAAGGCCTGCGCCAACGTGAACGACATCATCTCCCCCGCCCTGGCAGGCCAAAACCCACAGCAGCAAGAGGCCATCGATAACCTCCTGCTCGCGCTGGATGCTACTCCCAACAAAGCCAAACTCGGCGCCAACGCCATCTTGGGCGTGTCTCTCGCCGTGGCACGCGCGGGCGCTTTGGTGGCGGGCCAGCCGCTTTACACTTATCTGGGCGGGGCAGGGGCCAACCGCCTGCCGGTGCCCATGATGAACATCATCAACGGCGGCAAACACGCCGACAACAGCGTCGACTTCCAAGAATTCATGATCATGCCCATCGGCTTCCCCACCTTTGCCGAAGCTCTCCGCGCCGGCGCCGAAACCTTCCACGCCCTCGCCAAAATCCTCCACAAAAAAGGCTATTCCACGGCGGTCGGAGACGAAGGCGGCTTTGCCCCCAACTTAAAAAGCAACGAAGAAGCCTGCGAAGTGATTCTCGAAGCCATAACCGCCGCAGGCTATAAAGCAGGCGAAGATATCGCCCTCGCCATGGACGTCGCCGCGAGCTCCTTCTACGACAAATCCAGCGGCACCTATAACCTGGAGAAATCCGGCGGCGGCCACAAAACCCGCGAAGAGATGATCGCCCTCTACGCCAGCTGGTGCCAAAAATACCCGATTATCTCCATCGAAGACGGCCTGGACGAAAACGACTGGGACGGCTTCGCCACCCTCACCGCCGAAATTGGCGACAAAGTCCAAATTGTCGGAGACGACCTTTTCGTCACCAACCCCGCCTTTGTCGCAAGGGGCATCCAGCAAAAATCCGCCAACGCCGTGCTCATCAAGCTCAACCAAATCGGCACCGTGACCGAAACGGTCGCGGCCATCCAGGCCTGCCGTGCCGCAAACTGGCGCTACGTCATCTCTCACCGTAGCGGAGAAACCGAAGATACTTTTATGGCCGACTTCGCCGTGGCCATGGGCGGCGGCCAAATCAAAACCGGCTCCGCCTGCCGGTCAGAGCGCACAGCCAAATACAACCGCCTGCTGGAAGTCGAACTGGAACTGGCCCAAAAATCCACCTTCACCAAACCCTTCTAAACCCCCAAACACTAAACACTAAACACCAAACACGAAAATACGAAACCCATGCCCACCCTCATCCTCACCCGCCATGGCCAAAGCGAATGGAACCTGCAAAACCGCTTCACCGGCTGGGTCGATGTCGACCTGACCGAACAAGGCCGTGCCGAGGCCAAATCCGCAGGCCAGCGCCTTAAAGCCGCAGGCCTGGCACCATCGGCAGCCTTCAGCTCCAACCTCAAACGCGCCAACGAAACCTGTCAAATCATCCTTGCCGAACTCGGCCAGTCCACCCTGCCGATGACCCGCAGCGAAGCCCTGAACGAGCGCCACTACGGAGACCTCGCCGGGCTGAACAAAGACGAAGCCCGCCAAAAGTGGGGAGACGACCAAGTCCACACCTGGCGCCGCGCCTACGATATTTCTCCCCCCGGTGGAGAAAGCCTGCGCGACACCGTCGCCCGCGTGCTGCCCTACTTCGTCAACACCATTCTGCCGCAAACGCTTAAAAACCAAACCACACTGGTGGCCGCCCACGGTAACAGCCTGCGCGCTCTCATCATGGCGCTAGAAGGGGTGAGCAAAGAGCAGGTACCGCAAGTCGAGCTCGCCACCGGAGAAATCTACATCTACGAACTCAACGCCCAGGCTGAAATCACCAGCAAACAAATCCTCAAGCCGGAATAATCCACCGTTTCCCGGGCTACGGCGGGGTGCGATTTGGTAACAAATCGCGGGCCCACGCCCAGACCCGGGATCTGGAAAATAATCGCACCATCCCCCTAACTCAAAACCCCCAACCTACCCCCACCAAACCAACGCCCAACGCCTCCTGACTTTTTTCCGCCTCGCCCCGTCAAAACCCTACCAAGGCACAAAACCCCATGTTACCCTCCCGTGCCATAACAAGGGAGAACTCCATGTCGTCGATAGTCCGCGCCGCGTTTCTAATGTTCATCATGGCTTTGGCCGCCTTGTCGCCTGCCCATGCCAAGGTGAGAATCGACCTCTCTGCCCCCGGCACCGCGCCCTTGCCCATTGCCGTGCCCGACTTCTTCGGCGCCACGCCAGAAGCCGCCCGCTTCGGCACCGACCTCGCCGCCGTCGTGCGCTCCAATCTGGAAAACAGCACGCCGTTTAAGGTTCTTAACACCCAATCCTATCTCCAAACTCCCGCCCAAATGGCCGCAGGCGGCCCTGTGTTTGCCGACTGGCGCGGCATCAATGCCGATGCCGTCGTCAGCGCCGAAGTCAAACCCCAGGCCGATGGCAAAATCCGTGTCGAAATCCGCCTGTTCGACACCCAAACCGAGCAACAGCTCTACGGCACCGCCCTTACCGACAGCTCCGCCAACTGGCGATACATCGCCCACCGTATTTCCGACGATATTTACAAAGCCCTCACCGGAGAACCCGGCTACTTCTTCACCCGTATCGTGCATATCGGAGAATCCCGTGGCCTCGATGGCCAACTGCTGAAAAAGCTCTGCATCATGGATCAAGACGGCGCCAACTATCAGTGCCTTACCGATGGCACCTCGCTGGTGCTCACCCCCCGCTTCAACCCCAACCTGCAAAAGGTGGTCTACATGTCCTACGCCAGCGGCATGCCGCGCCTTTACTTGTGGGATATCAACAGCGGCCAGCAAACCATCATCGGAGACTTCGAAGGCCTCAACAGCACGCCTCGCTTCAACACCAAAGGCAATAAGCTGGCCATGACCCTCACCGCCGGGCACGAAGGCAACGCCGAAATCTACGAAATGGACATGGCCACCCGCAGCCTCAAGCGCCTTACCTACCAACGGGAGACCGACACCTCGCCCAGCTACAGCCCGGATGACACCAAAATCGTCTTCAGTTCCGACCGTGGCGGCGCCTCCGCGCTCTATATCATGAACACCGACGGCTCCGGCGTGAAGCGTCTCACCTATGGAGAAGGCCGCTACTACAGCCCGGCCTGGAGCCCGCGCGGCGACCTCATCGCCTTCATCAAGCAATACCAGGGCAAGTTCAATGTGGGGGTGATAGACCCCGACGGGAACGAAGAGCGCATCCTCACCGACAGCTACATGGACGATAACCCCACCTGGGCGCCCAATGGCCGCGTGCTGGTGTTCAGCCGCCAGCAAACCCGGTCAGATAAATTCCGTATCTTCACGGTCGACCTCACCGGCTATAACCTGCGCGAACTCCCCACCCCCACCAACGCGTCCGACCCCGCCTGGTCACCCCTCATGCGCTAGGCGTAGCTCTAAAAAGGTTGGCATTGCTACATAAATATAGATAATCAGCCACCAAGTCGTGGGGCGGTGTCATCCCGGAAGGTTAGTGGGTGGTAAAAATGGGGTAGGGGCCCCATTTTTACCGGGACCCGCTACCTATCCGGGATCCATCCCCCACCATTCCGGCGGAGGCCGGAACGGGAGTCCCGCTGGTGGCAGCTTCTTAAAATCAGATATGTCTAGAAATGTATTTTTAACTAGTAACCTCAAAAAAGTGAGAGCAATTCCCCCACTTTTTTTGCCATTGAAGCCTGCGCAGAGCTGCCGCTAAATGCGGCCCAACCCGTAACGTTTGAAAAAGGTAAATTATGGCCAAAGCGCGCCCTGTTTATCGCCTGCCAAACCCTAGCCCAGAAGCCCTGAAAGAACTGTGGCGACTCCGAACACTGCTTCGCAATAATTTAAAAGCCTGCGGCCCGTTGCCTTCTGGCACACAAAAACGCTGCGCCGCCAAACGTGAGCGCCGCGCTATGTTGAAGAAGGTTGCCAAGGACTGCGAGTTTCGCCACTTAACACCGAATGACGTTTCAGGCGTCATCAATTCATATGTCTCCTGACGATATGACGAATCTCTCCATGCCGCCTCCGGGCGGCATCAGTATTTGTTCATTCCAAACCTGCCCAAAAAAGCATCCCCTGTGTCCCACTCGCCGTAATTCCGAAAAACCGAAATGCAAAATGCAATGTTTTCCAATCACTTGAAATTACCCTAAACCCATTAAGCCCTTATTCCCCTAAAATTTGTGCCATTGAAGCGCCTATCAGTCGGCGTATATCTACACCTACCGAATACTTCGACGGAGAACCATCATGAGAATTTGTTCCTGCACCAAACGTGTGTGCAGCAAGAACGGGCCTTGCGATGTCCAAAACGCCGTCGATGCCGCAAACCGCAATCGACTGGCCAAGGGCAAGCCACCGCTCGCCAACACCGCCGCCGACCAGGCTCTGGCCGTCGGTACGTTCTATCAGAACCACAAGGCCGAAACCGGCCACGCGCCCTGCCGCGGCTGCCAGCCGCTGGTGAGGAACGAGGTCGCCGCCATTCTGGCCGGAGGTCACTGCGAAGGCAGCGAGGTGCGTCTATGACGCACCTCCTCGCCCTTCCGCGCACTTTCCTGCGCATGCTCCTCAGCATCCGGCCCGACGACCTCCGCGAGGTCGACTGGTCGCCCTTCATCCCGCCAAAGGCCTACCGCCGCTGGCTGAATCTTCTCTAGAAACGGGAGACGAACATGTGTAAAGACTGCGCCAATGCCAAAGCCTGCAAAGCCATTGGCATACCGGAAAGCGATACACCTCGCAAGGAAGCGTGTTTCGTGCCGGAAGCTCTTATGAGCCTTTTCGACCTCGCCACTCTGGCAGGTCAAGCACCTGTCACCCGCTATGCAACGAAAGGCGACGAGACCCAACGGGTCTAGCCGCCCGCCAACCCCCGCTCCGGCGGGGTTTGGCCGTTTTAGCCCATAGGGAAAGGGGTGTTAGATATTAACATCCATCTTGACACCCTCCCGCACCGAGCCTATTTGACTTTTATGACCAAACCTATACCCCAGCACATCCGCCGCACCACAGGCATCGTCTCCGCGCTCTCCATTCTGCCGCACATCCTGTGCTGCGGCATACCCGTGGCCATGGCGCTCATCAGCCTGGGCACCACCGTGGGGCTAGCCGGGGTGCTGGCCACCAACCCGTTGTACCGCTTTGTCGATAACTACCACACCCTCCTCCTCGCCATCGCCATCACCAGCGTTGTCCTCAGCGGCGTCCTCAACTTTGTGGCCTACCGGATAGACTGCCACACCGCCGCAAGCCACTGCCACCACGGAGACTGCGCCCCCAAAAAACGCACCAGCCTCAAAATTTTCTATATCTCGCTGGCTCTTTTGGTTGCCGACCTCGCCTGGTTCGCCACAGAAGAACACCTGCTGCACCTGCACCACGGCCACCAACAAGAAGAACCCGCCCACATCTAGGGCATCCCTGTTCACTGTCTACTGTTCACTGTTCACTGATAAGCCTATCCTCCCTCCCATAAAAGGGAGAACAAAGTATGCAGTTCAACAAAATCACCGCCCCCACCTCCGGCGAAAAAATCACCATGGCAGGCGGCAAGCTCAACGTGCCCAACAACCCGATTGTGGCGTTCATAGAAGGCGACGGCACCGGCGCCGACATCTGGGCCGCCAGCCAAAAGGTGCTGGATGCCGCCGTAGCCAAAGCCTACAACGGCACCCGCAAAATCGAATGGATGGAAGTCTACGCCGGAGAAAAAGCGAACGAGGTCTACGGCGAGCAAGTCTGGCTGCCGGAAGAAACCCTCACCGCCTTCCGCGAATACCTCATCGGCATCAAGGGCCCGCTCACAACCCCCGTTGGCGGCGGCTTCCGCAGCCTGAATGTGGCGCTGCGGCAAGAGCTCGACCTCTACACCTGCCTGCGCCCCGTCCGCTGGTTCACGGGTGTCCCCAGCCCGGTCAAGCGGCCAGAGGATGTCGACATGGTCGTCTTCCGCGAAAATTCCGAAGATATCTACGCGGGTATCGAATTCGCCGCCGAAACCGAACAAGCCCAAAAGCTGATCAAATTCCTGCAAGACGAATTCAAAGTGAAGAAAATCCGCTTCCCGAACACCTCCGGCATCGGCATCAAACCGGTCAGCCGCGAGGGCACCGAGCGCCTCGTCCGCGCCGCCATCCTCTACGCGCTGGAGCACAAGCTCCCCAGCCTCACCCTTGTCCATAAGGGCAACATCATGAAGTTTACCGAAGGCGCCTTTATGCAATGGGGCTACGACCTCGCCAAACGCGAATTCCGCGACCAAATTGTGACGTGGGACGAATGCAAAGGGGACGTACCTGCTGGCAAGTTGCTGATAAAAGACAGCATCGCCGACGCCTTCCTCCAGCAAATCCTCACCCGCCCGAAGGAGTACAGCGTCGTCGCCACCCTCAACCTGAACGGCGACTATGTGTCGGATGCGCTCGCCGCCCAGGTCGGCGGCATCGGCATCGCCCCCGGCGCCAACATCAACTACATCAGCGGACACGCCGTGTTCGAGGCCACCCACGGCACCGCCCCTAAATATGCAGGCATGGATAAAGTGAACCCCTGTTCCGTTATCCTCAGTGGCGAAATGATGCTCCGCTACATGGGCTGGACCGAAGCCGCCGACCTGATCGTAACCGGGGTGGAAGGCGCCATCGCCAGCAAAAACGTCACCTACGACTTCGCCCGCCTCATGGACGGCGCCACCGAAGTCAAATGCTCCGCCTTCGGCGACAACATCATCGCCCACATGGGCAAAGCCACCACCACCGCTGCCGCCTAGATTCGTCCAAAAATCCCATTTTTAGTCACGAATCTTGGCGTCTCGCCGTCACGGCCTGCGCGCCTTCGTCAAGAAGGCGCGACAGAGCCGCAAGGCGGGCTGGTCGTCGCAAATCCATGTAAATGCGCCCGAGAAACGCAACAATTCAGGGCGTTTTTAGCCGAAAAACCGACCTACTTTCAGGCATTCCCCTAGACGCTCCCTCTCATTTTCGCTACATTCCCCCATCACAAAAGGGGAACCCACCATGTTGACACTCGCCCACGCACAAGATGCCGCTACCGCCGCCACCGGCGGCCTGCCCGCCATTATCGGCAGCGCTTTGCCGTTTATCCTTGTGTTTGCCGTCTTTTACTTTTTGCTGCTGCGCCCGCAAATGCAAACCGCCAAAAAGCATGCGGCAATGATATCCGCACTTAAAAAAGGCGATGTCGTCGTCACCGACGGCGGCCTGATTGGCGAAATTGCCGCTTTAAAAGATGCCGTGGTGCATGTGCGCGCTGCCGAAGGTGTGGTGCTGGCTGTGGCGCGCGAGGCCGTGCGCAACGTGCTGACCGGCGACGCCGCAAAGGGCTGGGAAGCCGCCGCCAAACCGGCCATTGCCAAAAAACGCTAAAAGCCACAAACGCGAATCGTTATTAAATACAGTCAGGAGAACCGCATGGGTCAAATCCCCGGTTATGTGCGCCTGCTGGTGGTGGTGGTGTTAGCCGCTGCTACTTTGCTGGCTTTGCCCAATGTTTTGCCGCCCCAGCTGCGCAGCAGCCTGCCCGCCTGGATGCCCAGCGAACCCATGAACCTGGGCCTAGACCTTCAAGGCGGCGCCCACTTGGTGATGGAAGTGGACATGAACGACGTCGCCACCCGCGCCAACGAGACGCTGGAAGACCGCATCCGCGCCTTCGCCCGCGAAAATAACATCGGCTACACCAACCTGCGCCTGGCCCAAATGCAAGACGCCGAAGGTGCCCTCCACGCGGCGGTAGAGCTCAACCTGCGCACCCCCGCCGACGCCGAAAAACTCCGCACCGAGCTCGTCCGCGACGGCATCATGGTTGAAACCGCAGCCGATGGCGAAACCCGCCTGTATTATGCCGAAAGTACCCTGAACGAATTCCGCAAGCGCGCCCTCCAGCAAACCCTGCAAGTGCTGCGCAGCCGGGTAGACCAATTCGGTGTGGCCGAACCGCTCATCCAGCAGCAGGGCAGCACGCGGGTGATTGTCGAATTGCCGGGTGTGCAAGATGTCAACCGCGCCAAGGCCGCCATCGGCAAAACCGCCCGGCTCACTTTCCACTTGGTCGATGAAACCACCGATCCCACTTCCGTCGTCATCCCCGCCAGCAAACTCAAGCTGACTGAAACCCGCGGGCAGGGGCCAAATGCGTACGAATCCCCCCTCATTGTGCAAAAACGCCCCAGCCTGACTGGCGAGATGCTCACGTCTTCCGCCGCCGCCTTCGACCAAAACGGTGCCCCGGCGGTCGATATCGCCTTCGACAGCGTCGGCACCCGCCTCTTCGCCCAGCTTTCCACCCAAAACGTCGGCAAGCGCTTTGCCATTGTGCTGGATGGTAAAGTCTACAGCGCCCCCGTGTTCCGCGAGGCTATCCTCGGCGGCCGCGCCCAAATCTCCGGCAGCTTTACAACGGCCGAGGCACAAGACCTCGCGGCCATTCTCAACGCAGGCGCACTGCCAGCCCGCGTGAACGTGGTGGAAGAACGCACCGTGGGCCCCTCTTTGGGGGCCGACAGCATCCGCGCAGGCTCCATCGCCATGGCCACAGGTGTGGCCGGGGTGATGGTGTTTATGGGCTTGTTCTATGGCCTGTTCGGCTTGTTTGCCAACGTCGCGGTGGTGGTCAATCTCATCCTTCTCGTGGCCACCATGAGCCTCCTCGGGTTCACCCTCACACTCCCCGGCATGGCAGGCATCGTCCTCACCATGGGTATGGCGGTCGATGCCAACGTGCTGATTTTCGAGCGCATCCGCGAAGAAATCGACCACGGCCAAAAACCCATGGCCGCCATTATGGCGGGCTTCACCGGTGCCTTCCGTACCATTCTCGATGGTCACGTCACCTCGCTGGTGGCGGGTTTGGCCCTGTTCCTGTTCGGCACCGGCCCGGTTAAAGGCTTTGCGGTGGCCCTTATCATCGGGCTGCTGGCCAGCATGTTCACCAGCATCACGCTTACGCGCTGGATGATCCTCGCCTGGCTGCGCCGCACCCGCCCCAGCCGCATCCCCTTGTAAACTTATGGCTACCGCCAAACACCTAACTCAATACTCAACACCAAACACGAAAAAACCAGGTCCCCATGCGTTTCCCCATCCGCCCGTTCGATAAAGTCCCCCACTTCAACTTCATGCGCCTGCGCAGCTTCTGGCTCTGGAGCAGCGCCATCATGGTGCTCCTCACCTTCGTTCTGCTGGGTGTGCAGGGGCTCAATTACGGCATCGACTTCGTCGGCGGCAAAATGGTAGAAGCCCAACTCGCCCGCCCGCTCAGCGTTGCCGAAGTCCGCACCGTAACCGAAGAAGCCGGTTTCCCCGGTTCCATCATTCAGCAATACGGCGCAGCCGATACCTACCTGGTGCGCCTGCCGGGCAACAACCCCGCCACCCAAAGCGGAGACGCCGAAGTCAGCATCATGCAAGGCCTCAGCCAAGCTGCAGGCGGGGCCGAACTCCGCCGTGTCGAATTTGTCGGCCCGCAGGTCGGAGAAGAACTGCGCATGAAAGGCCTCATGGCAATGCTCGTCAGCATCCTCGCCATCCTCATCTATGTCTGGGCGCGGTTCGAGTTCCGCTACGGCCTCGGCGCCATCCTCGCCCTCTCGCACGACGTCATCCTCACCATCGGCATCGCCGCCATTCTTAAAACCGAGGTCACGCTCACCGTGCTGGCCGCCATCCTCACCCTCATCGGCTATTCTCTGAACGAAACCATCGTGATCTTTGACCGCGTGCGCGACAACCGCCGCAAATATCCCAACCGCCCGCTGTCCGAGGTCATCAACCTCTCCGTCAACCAAACCCTCGGCCGCACCATCATGACAGGTGGCTCGGTCTTCCTCGTCCTCTGGTGCCTGTTCCTGTGGGGCGGCGAGGCGGTGCACGAGTTCGCCCGCATCCTCATCATCGGCGTGGCACTGGGCACCTACTCCAGCATTTTCGTCAGCAGCTCCGCCCTACTGGCGCTGGAGGAATGGTACAAAAAAATGGCCGCCGCCGAAGCTGCCCCCCCTAAGCCGGAAAAAACCGAACAAAAGCCCCCTAAAAAACGTTAAACTGCCGCCATTCCAACCCAAGAGAAAGAGCCCGCCATGACCTACACCGCCCGCACCGAATTCAAGCCCACCGGCCTCGTCGGCATCTCCGACGCCCAAATCGACGCCCACTGGAAACTCTACGAAGGCTACGTCACTCAAACCAATAACCTGATGACCCAACTGGCCGACATGCGCACCAAAGGCGAAGGCACTACCCCGCTCTACCTCGACCGCAAACGCCGCTTCGGCTTCGAAATGTGCGGCATCCTGGTGCACGACTACTACTTCGGCAACCTGAAGGCGGGTGTTGCCGACAGCGTCGCCACCGAATTCAAGAAGCTGGTAAGCGCCAAGTTCGGCAGCTTCGAGGCCTGGAAGGCCGACTTCGTCGCCACCGCCAGCACACGCGGCGTGGGCCATGCCATTTGCTACGCCGACCCTCTGACCGGCGACGTCAACAACCACTTTATCGAGCTGCATAACGACGGCCACATGCCCGGCTTCCATGTGCTGCTCAGCTGCGATGTCTGGGAGCACGCCTTCCTGATAGACTACGGCACCACCGAGCGCCCGAAGTACATCGACGCCTTCATGCAGAACGTGAACTGGGAAATGGTCGAGCAACGCACCATCGCCTCCCGCGAGCACAAATCCAGCCCGCGCTTTGCGCTCTAACCGAAAGGTTTCTTGCCCATAACGCGGGCAGGGGCGCCCCAAACAGGTTACAACACGCTAATCTTTGGCAAAAGAAGGTTCTGCCATGAAACGATTTGTCCTATTTTTAGTGCCGTGCGCTTTGTTACTCGCGCCTGCCTGGGCACAAGACAACGCCCGCGCGGTGCGCGAAGCCAGCCTGCAAGCCTCCCGGTTCGAGCTTTTGTTCGGCAAGCTGCAAGACCAGAACGAACAACTGCAAAGCCAGGTGCGTGCCCTGCAAAAAGCGAACGATATGCTGGCAAAAGACGTGCAAGCCGCCAGCGCCCGCGCCCAGAATGTCTCCGACGAAATGCAGCGGATGAAAAATACGCAGCTTCAGAACATCACCGCCGCCAACAAGCAGATGAGCGAATCGCTCGCCAAAATATCCTCAGAAACCCCCTGGGGCAATGCCCAGCGCGACTGCAACGAACTCAGCGTCAAGCACCAGCAAATCAAGGTCAGCCTGAAGCCCGACGGCTCCCGCAGCGTCCGCTTCCTCTGCTTCGACGGCAAAGCCCTGCTGCTAGGCAGCGAGATTTACACCGCCACCGAATAAAAAAGGCCGCTTAAGCGGCCTTCTTCTTTTTCGGTTTGGTACTCTGCGGGGCAGGGGCCGCCTTCAGCAGCGGTGCTAGATACTGACCCGTAAAGCTGCTTTTGACGTTCACCACATCCTCCGGCGTGCCTTCGGCAATCAGTTGTCCGCCGCCGCTGCCGCCTTCCGGGCCGATGTCGATAACCCAGTCGGCGGTTTTAATCACATCCAGGTTATGCTCAATAATCACCATGGTGTTACCCGCATCCACTAGCCGGTGCAGCACTTTCAGCAGCTGGTCAATGTCCGCAAAGTGCAGCCCTGTCGTTGGTTCATCCAAAATATACAACGTGCGGCCGGTGGCAATTTTCGTCAGCTCCTTCGCCAGCTTCACGCGCTGGGCTTCCCCGCCGGAAAGGGTGGTGGCGTTCTGCCCCAGCTTGATGTAACCAAGTCCCACATCTTCAAGCGTCTTCAGCTGTTTGGCCAGGCGCGGCACACCGGAGAAAAAGCTGTGCGCATCGGCAACCGTCATATCCAGCACGTCGGCGATCGATTTCCCCTTAAACAGCACCTCCAGCGTCTCGCGGTTAAAGCGCTTCCCCCGGCACACTTCGCAGGGCACATACACATCCGGCAAAAAGTGCATTTCCACTTTAATCACGCCGTCGCCTTCACACGCCTCGCAGCGGCCACCTTTCACGTTAAAGCTGAAGCGCCCCGGGCCGTAGCCGCGCGCCTTGCTTTCCGGCAACGCGGCATACCAATCGCGTATCGGGCCATAAATGCCCGTATAAGTGGCCGGGTTGCTGCGCGGCGTGCGGCCAATGGGCGATTGATCAATGTTCACCAGCTTATCAATGTGTTCCAAACCCTTGATTTTGCTATGTTTAGCCGGCTGCTCCTTGCTGCCATTCAGGCGGGCCGCCAGCGCATGGTGCAGCGTGTCCATCACTAAAGTCGATTTTCCGCTGCCGGAAACACCCGTGACACACGTCAGCACGCCCACCGGAAAAGCCGCCGTAACATGGCGCAAATTGTTGCCTTGGGCGTCATGCACGGCAATCTGCCGGGCAGGGTCGGTTGGGCGGCGCGTGGCGGGCACGGCAATACAGCGCTTGCCGCTTAAAAATTGCCCGGTAATACTGCGGGGCTCGGCAATCAGGTCATCCACGGTGCCTGCGGCCACCACTTCTCCGCCAAGCACACCCGCCAGCGGGCCCATATCCACCACATAATCGGCCATGCGTATGGCGTCTTCGTCGTGCTCCACCACCAGCACGGTGTTGTCCAGGTCGCGCAGTTTGGTCAGGGTTTCCAGCAGGCGCGTGTTGTCGCGCTGGTGCAGGCCAATGCTCGGTTCATCCAGCACATAAAGCACGCCGGTCAGGCCGCTGCCAATTTGCGAAGCCAGCCGAATCCGCTGCGCCTCCCCCCCGCTCAGCGTTCCCGCCGTGCGGTCGAGAGACAAATAATTCAAGCCCACATGGTTCAAAAACCCTAACCGCGCATTTATTTCTCGCAAAATCGGCGTGGCAATCTGCCCGGCCGCACCGCTTAAGCTGCTTTGCAAGTGCTCGGTAAACGCCAGCGCGGTGTTAATCGCCATGCGGGTATAATCATGCACATTTTTACCGCCCACGGTTACGGCCAACGCCGAGGGGTTCAGCCGCGCACCGCCGCAGGCCTCGCAAGGTTTGGCCGCGCGGTAACGGTTCAGGTCTTCGCGGGAATACGGGTTCGTGCTTCC
This sequence comes from Proteobacteria bacterium UBA6156, assembly GCA_002422365.1. GTDB lineage: Bacteria > Pseudomonadota > Alphaproteobacteria > UBA2136 > UBA6156 > UBA6156. Next base: position 15,411 of record DIUO01000015.1, on the reverse strand, counting down.
CTCCCACCGCCGTTTAAGAATATCCAGCACGCCATCGAATGCTTTTTTAGTCGAAAACGTCGATTTCCCCCCCTCAAATTTAAACTCAATTTTCTCTGTACCACTCCCATACAGCAGCATATCTCTCACCGTGCTGGGCAGCTTTTTCCAGGGGGTATCCGGGCTAAAGCCATAGTGCCGCGCCAGCGCCTTAATGTAATAATTGCCGGTTTTACCGAGCTGAAAGCCTTCACGTCCGGCCTTTTCGCGCCAAGGATGAATGGACCCCTGGTTAATAGTAAGGTCTTCGTCCGGCACCACCAAATCCGGGCTGAAAAAGATCACTTCGCCCAGACCATCGCACGTCTGGCATGCCCCAAAAGGGCTGTTAAAACTAAACAGGCGCGGCTCCATTTGGGTGGCGTGGCCGCACACAGGGCAACTGTGTTTTTCACTGAACAATTTACGCCCGGCCTCTCCCGGCACATCCATTTGCACCACTTCCGCCAGCCCTTCCGCCAGCTTCAGTGCCGTGGCCAGGCTGTCGGCCAAACGGGTAGCCAGTGGCGCATTCTCGTCGCCGCTTTTCAGCACCAGCCGGTCGATAACCAGCGCAATATCGTGCTTTTCGTTCTTCACCAGCTTGGCATTGTCGGCCAAATCCAGCAGTTCGCCGTCAATTTCGGCGCGGGTGTAGCCCATCGCCTGCCAGTGCTGGCGCTCCTTAATATACTCGCCCTTGCGGCCGCGTATCACAGGCGCCATCACCATCAGTTTGGTGCCGGTGGGCCAGGCCAGCACGTGGTCTACCATTTGCTGAATCGTCTGCGCGGTAATTTCAATATCCGGGTGGTTGGGGCAGTGCGCGGTGCCCGCGTTGGCGTACAATAGCCGCAGGTAGTCGTAAATCTCGGTAATGGTACCCACCGTGCTGCGCGGGTTTTTGCTGGTGGTTTTCTGCTCTATAGCAATCGCTGGGGCCAGGCCGTCAATCCGGTCAACGTCCGGCTTGTTGTTCAGCTCCAAAAACTGCCGGGCGTAGGCGCTCAGGCTTTCCACATAGCGGCGCTGACCTTCGGCATAAATGGTATCGAACGCCAAGCTGCTTTTGCCGCTGCCGCTCACCCCCGTAATCACGCTCAGCGTGCGCTTCGGCAGCGTCAGGCTCACGTTCTTCAGGTTATGTTCCCGCGCACCTTTTACGATCAGGTGGCTGGTCGGGGTAATGCTGTCGGCGGGCGTGTATTTCGGCATGGGGCTATTTGTTGCACATAAATCAAAGTAGCGGAAGAGGATTTTTGCGGGATGCGAAAGAAAAGATTGAAAAGGTAAGGAATAAGAAGGGATAGCCGAAAGGATGGATATGGTGTAAGGTGTTTGCGTGAATTCAACTCTATTGGGCGCGGCCCAGAAAGAGCGAAACATGCGACACGTTTTTGCAGCATCACTTATGACTGTGCTGGCGCTTTTGGGCGTCGTCTGGGCCGCGGAGGGCCATTACGTCGTCGGAGTCGAATTCGAAGACCCCCAGGAAAGCTGCTGGGAAAATCACGTCAACGCCGAATTCGTCTATACGGTCGAGACTTTCATCCCGAACACATTCCTTTACATCCAGAAGGAGGTTCCTGACCCAATCTTCTTCAAGTGGGACGGGCCAATCGATTGGGGCGGCCCGTCCCAAGTTCCCAACTTCAGAGATTACCCGAACAGGGAGGATGTGGTGATGGACAAGATATGGGAACCGGGTTTCTATAACTTTCAGTTCGAAACTCCCGGCGACGTGCGGATCTGCATCAGCCGCTCAAAGGGATTCCCGGGACCTGAAAAAGTTGCGGGCGGATAATAAGCACAGCATAGTATGCCAGAGAAAAGGGCCCGACCAGTAGGTTGGGCCCTTTTGGCAATACTTATGGAGGCAGATGACGTACTTGTTATTTAGTAGGTTTGTGGTAAGGTGGGGTACGATTCACGGAGAACCATGAAATGTTCCGTTTGTTCTTTGCGGCCTTTCTGGCCGTTCTCGCAGTGCCTGCCAATGCCTCGACAGCTTTAGAGTTTCGTCATATTGAAGCGATCAAGGCTTACGAGAGTCTGCCGCCTGACTTCAAGAAAAGGCAGCAAGTTTCCGCGCCGGTTATGGGCTGCTTGCCGCTGGAATGGAACATGCGGCTCATCCCTATGTCGGTGCTTGGCTATATCTCTTCACCTCTGACATGCACGGACGAAACGGTCTATTATACCTTGACCATTCTCGTTGACAACGCTGCAGAGCTGAACCTGACGGGTCAGGGGAGTCTCGTTCCCTTGCTCTTCCAGCTCGACGAGCAGGGCCGGGCGGTAGGCCCGCCGATCGAATTCAGCGAATGCGAGATCGGCGTGGGCTGCGTCCGGCTCAGCCAGGGAAAGTATGTCATCCTCTATGGAGGAAGGGGGGACGGAAACCCTCGCCTATCCCTCAGCAGCGCTGGCAACTGAACCCGCGCACCTGCTGCACCGCGCTTTGGCGGCCCGACTTCGGTCGGGCCGCCTTTTTTCCCTTTCTTTTCGGTTACAGGGGGTGGGCTTATGTAAGCGGGGCAGTTGTTTTTCGGCGCTTGCAATGCCACACTGGAACATATGATTCGCCAATACGAGCTGATAGAAAAGGTGCGGGCCTATAACCCGAAGGCCGACGTGGGCCTGATTAACCGCGCCTATGTGTACAGCATGAAGGCTCACGGCAACCAGAAGCGCGCCAGCGGCCAGCCGTACCTTGTGCACCCCTTGGCGGTGGCGGGCATACTGGCCGACCTGCAGCTGGACGATGCCAGTATTGCCGTGGGGTTGCTGCACGATACGTTGGAAGATACATTAAGCACCTATGACGAGATTCGCAGCCTGTTTGGGCCGGAAGTTGCCGAGCTGACCGAAGGGGTCACCAAACTTTCGAAAATATCGTTTGAAGACAAGGCGGTGGAGCAAGCCGAGAACTTCCGCAAGTTGCTGCTGGCGATGAGCAAGGACATTCGGGTACTGCTGATCAAGCTGGCCGACCGCCTGCACAACATGCGCACGCTGGGGGCCTTCAGCAACGAGCAGAAGAAGCGCCGCATTGCACGCGAAACCATGGATATTTACGCCCAGTTGGCCGACCGCATTGGCCTGCACGCCATTAAGGCCGAGCTGGAGGATATGAGCTTTCAGATACTGGAGCCCGACGAATACGCCGCCATAAGCCGCCGCATGGGCGAATGGCGCGAGCAAGACGACCTGGTAGGCCGCGTCACCGCCGTGCTGAAAGAAGAACTGACCCGCGCCAACCTAAAGGCCGAAGTGAGCGGCCGAGAAAAAGCCGTCTACAGCATTTACCAGAAGATGGTGCGCAAAAGCCTGGCCTTCGACCAGCTGACCGACATTGTCGCCTACCGCATTGTCACCGACACCAAGCGCGAATGCTACGAAGTGCTGGGCATGATGCACGACCGTTTTAAGGCCATACCGGGGCGGTTTAAGGATTATATATCCGCCCCCAAACCCAACGGTTACCAAAGCCTGCACACCAGTGTGGTGGGGCCGTTCGGCAACCGCATGGAGGTGCAGATACGCACGCGCGAAATGCACGACGTGGCCGAAAACGGCGTAGCCGCCCACTGGCTGTATAAACCGGGGCAGGGTACCGACGTGAAAGCCGAAGAAACCCAGCTGGCCGCAGGGCAAATGGCCCCGCCGAAGGACGCCCGCAGCAGCCCCTACCGCTGGCTGAAAAGCCTGGTGGAACAGTTACAGGGCGTGGAAGACCCGGCCGAATTTTACGAAAACGCCAAGCTGGAATTGTTCAGTGACAACGTGTTTTGTTTTACGCCCAAGGGCGATGTCATCCAGCTGCCGCGCGGTGCCACCCCGCTGGATTTTGCCTATGCGGTGCACAGCAACTTAGGTAATAAAACTGTCTCCGCCAAGGTGAACGGCAGTGTGGTGCCCCTGCGCCGCGTGCTGGAAAACGGCGACATGGTGGAAATTGTAACCAGCCCGCACCAGCAGCCCAACCCTGGTTGGCGCGAGTTTGTGGTGAGCTCGCGCGCGCGCTCGGCCATCAACCGCTTTTTGCGCCAGCAGGAGCGGGTGGAGCAGGTGCGCATCGGGCGCGAAATTCTAGAAAAAGCCGCCCGGCGCGATGGCTGGAGCTGGAGCGAAAAAGAATTGGCCAAGGTGGTGCCCAAGCTGCCGGTGCAGCAGGTGGAAAGCGTGGAAGACGCCTACGCCGCCCTGGGGCAGGGGCGCTTATTCCCCCGCCAGATTATGGAAGTGATGGCCCCGGATCTCGCCCAGCCGATGACCCCCGCCAAAGCTGCCGACAAGGCCGCCGAGAAAGCCGCCGAGCGCATGGCAAGGCGCAAGGCGGAAGAGCAGGTGGGCAAGGTGGTCGACGAAGCCGTGGGGCTGGAAGGCATTACCACCGGTATGTCGGTTCACTTTGCCAAGTGCTGTAGCCCCTTACCGGGCGAAGATATCGTGGGGATTATCGCCACGGGCAAAGGCATTAACATTCATATGCGCACCTGCAAAAACCTGGAGCAATTTGCCGACCAGCCCGACCGCTGGCTGCCCGTGCGCTGGAGCAAGCAGGCCGAACAGGGCGATTTGCGGCAGTTCGTGTGCCGCCTTCGCTTTCATGTCAAAACCGACCCCGGCGCCCTGGCCACCATCACCAGCACCATCGCCAACGCCGATGCCAATATTATCGAAATTGCGACCGAGAACCGTACGGCCGACAGCACCAGCATCCGCTGCGAAATTGAGATTAAGGGTAAAGAGCACCTGAACAAGCTCATCCAACACCTCTCCGCCCTGAAGGTGATGCTGCGGGTAGAGAAGATCTATGGCTGGAGTTGACGCCTGCCTTACCGAGTTAAAAAACCTCACGGCAAGGGGTGTCATTTGAAGTGCATGATGATAGAACCAAAGGCAATCGAGGCCGTTACTGAAAACGGATAAAAACATAAGGCATTTTTTTTGGATTGGTTGCAGGTAACAAAAACACGAAAACGGGGTGTGCATACCCTGCGCCGCATGGGGCGGGCACGGTGGTATGCCATACCGCTGAATGTGGCCGAGTGGGGGCGCGATACGTTATGGCCCAGCATGGGCTGGCGCGCCATGTTGCGGTATTTTTTGTTAAAAGTGCGCCGCAGCGCCGCCGACCCCCACCACGTTGCACTGGGTATGGCCATAGGTATGTGGGCTAATTTTTTACCGCTACCGGGCCTGGGCGGGCTGTTATCTGTCACATTTGCCTGGCTGATGCGCGCCAGCATGGTTACTGCGTTTTTAGCTCAGCTGGTTGGAAATGCCTGGACCATGCCGGTAATATGGCTTGCCTGCTATAAAACGGGCCTTGTGCTTTTTCCGCTCAACGAACACGCGGTAGGCTTTAAGGTATTGATGGAAAATGCGAATTTGTCATTTATTATCGAAAATTGGCGCCCCCTCGCACGCGGTGTCCTCCTCCCCCTCGCGGCGGGCGGGCAAATGTTGGGCATACCGCTGGCGTTGGTAACCTACTGGTTGACGCACTGGGAAGTGAAGCGTTTCTGGGCGTATCGACGCCGCAGGATAGCTGAGAAGCGGCAGGCGAAGGCTTCGGGGTAAGGGGTTATCTTGGCGCTGAGCGCAAACCATGCTAAGCCACACCTATGACTATATTGGGAATTGGAACCGACATTTGTGCCATTAGCCGGATAGAGGCTGGGCTGAAACGTTTCGGGGATAAATTTTTACACCGCGTGCTGGCACCCGCCGAACGTGAAGGCACGTGGGGCCCGCGCCAACTGGCCCGCCGCTGGGCAATGAAAGAAGCTGTGGCTAAGGCCACAGGCCATGGTATTGGGGGTCAGGTGGGATTTCATGATATTTTAATTACACGCGACGCGAAGGGAAAACCCCTTTGCCGTGTGGTGGGGTTGGAAGATTGCCATGTGCATGTAACGGCCTCGGACGATGAAGCTTATGCCACCGCATTTGCAGTGATAGAAAAGCAAAATTGATGGCGACACCTATGCAAGCAGGCCGTGTGCGGGTGGAGGTTGTGTGCGCGGCGGGGGGAATTGGATTTGCAAAAAGCATGTTGGTACCGGCCAGCCAAACCCTGGAATGGTGCGTGAATGCCAGCGGCCTTTACGCCATGCACCCCCATGTGCGTGGCCAAAAACTGGGGGTGTGGGGCAAGGTGATGCCGCCCGAAAGTGTGGTGCAACCGGATGACCGCATTGAAGTGTATTTGCCCGTAGACCCGCGTGCTACTGCAAAAGCCCGCGCACTGCGGCCAAAGGTGCGCTCAACGGGCAGCAAAGGGCAGGTAACGGAGGGGGAGTGAGCGGCGGATAAACTTGCCCCACATGGTTGCGCTAAGGGCGGAAGTGGGCGATAAGCAGACATAACGACCCCGCAACCATTCCTGAGAAATGAAATGTCGAATACGTATCTGGCTTCCTTCATGAGTTTTGCAAAAACGTTGCTTATAGCGGCGTTTATTGCGTTTTTCTGTATCCGGGGATTTGTGTTTGAGCCGTTTAAAATACCGAGCTCCAGCATGATGCCCACACTGCTGATTGGGGATTATTTGATTGTTACCAAGTTTGCCTATGGCAACCGCATACCGCTGACCGACACCTTTGTGTGGCAGCGCGACCCCGCGCGCGGCGATGTGGTGGTGTTTAAAAAAGACGGCAGCGGGCTGCCGGGGAGCTTTTTTGGTTTGGGTAAAACGCTGTTTATTAAACGTATTGTAGCGGTGCCGGGTGATAAAATTGCCTACCGCAACAAGACCCTGTTTATTAACGGCAAGATAATGACGCTGGAAGAGCAGGGAACCTACGACCTGCAATTGCCGAATGGGCAGATGGTGCAGGCGGACAAATTGCAGGAAAACCTGATGGGTGTGCTGCACCCGATTTTGCATAACCCCGCCGAACAGGGCCCCGAAGTGACCGAAACCCTGGTGCCCGAAGGGATGTATGTGGTGATGGGGGATAACCGCGACAACAGCCGCGACAGCCGCTATTGGCAGTGGCCAAGCTGGGGGTTTGTGCCCAAGCAGGATATTATGGGCCGTGCGGAGTTTATTTTTTGGAGCTGGGATGAAAACTGGTTGCCCCGCCTGGAGCGAATTGGGAACGGCCTGAGAGCCGAACACACTGTGGGGCAGGGCCAAGTGCTGAACAAAGCCCGTGGGGGCATGGCTGCGTAGCGGTTTATGCAGAAAGACTTTACATTTTGGGGTTATGGCGTAGGAGCCGAAGCGTTGACGCACCCCAGCTGGGGGAAACCGCATTACCAGCGGCTTGAGTTTTTGGGCGATAAGGTGCTGGGTGCCGCCGTTGCTGAACTGTTGGTGGAACGCTTTGCCGATGCCGATGAAGGCGAGCTGAGCCGCCGCCACACCGCGCTGGTGCGTGAAAGTACGCTGGTGGATGTGGCTGCGCGGTATGAGGTGGGGCCGTATGTTCGGTTGGGCCCCGGGGAGCCGTTGAAGCCCGCGATAATGGCCGATGTTGTGGAAGCCATTTTGGGCGATATTGGCAGTAAGCATGGACCCGCCGCAGTGCGGGCCGTGGTGGCCGAAGCCTGGGCGCCCTATTTAGACCAGAAAGACGAAAAAGATCCCAAGACTCGCCTGCAGGAGATTGTGCAGGGCCAGGGACACCCGTTGCCCACATATAATGTGGTGACAGAAGCAGGCCCCGACCATGACAAGACCTTTACGGTGGAAGTGCGCACCGCAATGGGCACCGCCACCGGCACGGCCGGAACCAAACAGAACGCCGGGGCCGCTGCCGCCGCCGAATTGATGAACCAACTGGAGATAACCCGATGATGCCACCCCTGGATGAGATGCGCTGCGGATTGATTGCGCTGGTGGGCTTGCCGAATGCCGGGAAGTCGACCCTGATGAATGCTTTGGTGGGGGAGAAGGTGGGGATTATATCGAACAAGCCCAACACCACCCGCGTGACCGTGCGGGGTGTGCGCACCGAAGGTGCCAACCAGATGGTGTTTATGGATACGCCCGGCCTGAACCGGAGTGGGAATGCGTTTGACCGTCGCCTGGTGCAGCAGGCCATGGGTGCCGCTGCCGATGCCGACATTATGGTGATTTTAAGCGAGTTGAAGCCGGATGGCAGTGAGGGCATGATGCCGGAGATACTCCAGCTGGCAAAGGATGCCAAAGCGCGTGGCCAGAAACTGGTGCTGCTGCTGACGAAAGTGGACCGCGTGAAAGATAAGGCGGGAATGTTGCCCACCCTGACGCGCCTGAATGAGCTGGGTGCGGATGCGATTGTGCCGGTAGCCGCGATTAAAGCCGAACCGGGAAGCGGCAAGGCCAGCAGCAAAAGCAGCGGTGTGGAACGGGTGGTGGCGGAACTGCTGAAGCTGTTGCCGGAGGGGCCGTGGTTGTTCCCCCCCGAGCAGACAACTGACATGCCGCTACCCTTGCGGTTGGCCGAGCTGACCCGCGAGCAGGCCATGCGCCAGCTGCACCAGGAATTGCCTTACGGCATAGGGGTGATAACCGGCCAGATGGAAGAAGTGGAAGATGAGGACAACGGCGAAACCGTAACCGTGGTGAACCAGCAATTGCTGGTGGCCAAGGAACAGCACAAGCCGATGGTGCTGGGCAAGGGAGGGCAGATGTTGCAGAAAATTGGCACCTTTGCCCGGCTGGAAATGCAGAAGGTGCTGGGCACGCGCGTGCGCCTGGAGCTGCATGTGAAGGTGGCGGAGAAATGGCTGGAGCGGGAGCAGTGGTTGAAAGAAATGGGTGTATGACGCTGTTGGCATGATTGTGCCACGGCGGGCGGCGGAAAAGCGGGGAGGGGGCTCGACACCCGGCCGGGGAAGGTTAGAGTGGGGACATGCAACGTAGCGGAGAAGCCTTGGTGTTGGGAGTGCGCGCCTTTGGTGAGCGTGATGCCATGGTGGAGCTGTATTGCCGGGAACATGGCCGCCTGCGGGGATTAGTGAAAGGCGGGCGCAGCCAACGCGGCGGCATGCAGGCCGCTTTGCAGCCTTTTAACAGCGTGACCTATGAACACTTCAGGCGGTTGGATGCCCAATTGGGCACCGTGAGCCTGGAGTTGGCGCGCAGCCGCGCCCATGTGTGGCTGGGGGCCGCCGCGGCGGGTGGGTTTATTGTCCCCTATGCCAGCGAAGTGTTGATGGCGCTGCTGCCGGAAGAACACCCCTATGCCGGATTGTATGAGCGGGCCGTGAGCCTGTTGGAGCAGCCCTGCGGCTGGCAGGAGGTTGTGGCGTTTGAACTGTGGGTGCTGGAAGCGGTCGGTTATGGCCTGCGGTTGCGGCCGGAGGAAGCGGTGGTGTGTGGGGAGGGCTCGGCGTTGGCGTATGTGTCTCCGGCAAGTGGGCGGGCTGTGCCGCGCAACGTGGCGCGGGGTTATGAAACCCGCCTGCTGCCGCTGCCCCACAGCCTGGGCGGCCCCGCCTGTGCCGAAGCCGAAGACTTTGCGTTAGCCTGGCAGCTGACGGGACATTTTATTGAGAAGGCCCTGCATGGCCGCGTGCTGGCGGCACGAGGGCGGCTGGGAGCATGGTTAGCGGCGGGATTGCGGCCGATGCAGGAGGCGGCGTGAGGGGAAAAGAGGGCGCTACTCTTAATTGCGCTTGACATGTGCCACAACTTAGGGTAGAAGAAAGCACGCTGCCGATGGAAGCCTGATGCGAGGGTTCTGAGGGCGGTTTTTTTTGTGGGGGGTACACGAAATGGCGAAAGGAAAGAAGGCGGGGCGACAGGCGCCGACGAACGTGCGCGGCCCGGTGAAGGCCAAGCCAACGGCGAAGACACGGAAGCGGCCACCGGGCAAAGGACGAGGGGCAAGCCCGGGCGCCACCAGTGCGCGGCTGCGGGCAAAGATTGTGGCCCTGATGGTGGAGAACCCGGAGATGACGCTGGCGGATATGGCGTTGGAGCTGAGGATATCGGCCTTGCGGGTGCAGGCCTATGTGACCGAAAGCGTGCGCAGGGATGTGGAAATATTGCGGTTGAAAAACCAAAACGACCCGACACTGGAGGAGATTGACCTTGCTATGCGCCGCCAGGCGCGCCTGGGCAACGTGCAGGCGGCAAGGTTGGTGTATTTGCGGAGTGCGCAGCAGGAAGGGCATACGGGCGTGCCGACGTTGGAGGATTTGGAAGCCGAATTGGCCAGCTTGAAAAACATGGAACGGGCAAAGGAGACAGAAAATGATGCGGGTTTGGGTGATGCTGCTGCCCTGGCTGATGATACACGCCGATGAGCTGATAGCTTGGGTAAAAAAGCGATATGCCGTGAAGCGGTGCGGGGGAATGCAGGGTAGGGGAATACGCTGCGACAAGCTGGATGAGGAGCTGTGATGGAGACCAACATGCGCCGCTTGCGCCTGGCCGCGCGGCTGGCGGAAGTGAAAGGCGACCCCTGCCGGTGGTATGTGCCGCATGCCAAGCAGAGGAGCTTCCATGACGCAGGCGCCACGGCAAAAGAGCGGTTGTTTTTGGCCGGGAACCGTGTGGGCAAGACGTTGGCGGGGGCGGTGGAGATGGGGTTTCATCTGACAGGGCGCTACCCCGCCTGGTGGCAGGGGTTGCGCTTTGACAAGCCGATTGAGGCCTGGGCCGCCAGCATAACACGGGAGATGACACGGGATATTTTGCAGAAAACCTACCTGGGAGTGCAAGGGCGGGCGGGGGTGATACCCAAGCGGATGCTGGCGGGCATGAGCCTGAAAAGCGGCGTGGCCGGTGCTGTGGATGAAGTGAAGGTGCGGCATGTTACCGGTGGGATATCGGCTTTGGGGTTTAAGAGTTTTGACCAGGGGCGGGCGAGTTTCCAGGGGACGGCGCGGGATGTGATTCACCTGGATGAGGAGCCGGAGATTGAAGTGTATGAGGAATGCCTGCTGCGGACGTTGACGCGGGGGGGCCACATGATGCTGACCATGACCCCCCTGATGGGCATGACCGACATGGTGAGGCACTTTACTGAAGCCGGGCGCGGCCAAGGCAAGGCCGTGGTGCGCGCAGGCTGGGCCGATGCCGGGCATTTGGATGCCGCCGCTGTGGAAGGGCTGCGGAAAAGTTTGCGCCCCCATGAAGTGGCGGCGCGCGAGTTTGGTGAGCCGGTGGCCGGGCGCGGGCGGGTGTTCCCGGTGGAAGAAAAGGAGTTACGGGTGCCGCGTTTTGCCATACCGGCCCATTGGAAGCGTTGCGTGGGTGTGGACTTTGGGTGGAGCAACCCCACCGCTGCCGTGTGGCTGGCATGGGACCGCGACAAGGACATTGTGTATGTGACCGATGTGTACTGGGCGAGCGAAAGGGTGCCCGCCGAGCACGCCGCCGAAATGGCGCGGCGAGGCCTGTGGATACCCGCCGTGTGTGACCCGGCAGGACAGGCCCTGAGCCAAAAGGATGGTGTGAGCCTGGTGGAGATGTATGCCGCCGCAGGCTTGCGGTTTGAGATGGCCGACAATGGAGTGGAGGCCGGATTGATGCAGGTGCTGGAGCGCATGAGGAATGGCACCTTGCGTGTGTTTGGGGATTTGGACGGCTGGTGGCGGGAATTTAGGGCCTACCACCGGGACAGCAAGGGCCGCGTGGTGAAACGCGACGACCACCTGATGGATGCCACAAGGTATGCCGTGGTGAGCGGCCTGGCCCTGGCCAGGGCTGAAGGGGAACGAAAAGACGTTGTGCGCTTGCCAGCCAGGCGAGGAACGACGTGGACAAGTTAGGAGTGAGACGGGTGATTGTAGAGCATTATTATACGGGAGCAGGCCGCCAGAGGGCGGTTTTTTTAGGATCGAAATTTGAGCGCGGGCACTTTGCGCTGGAGCTTAAGGATGGCGATGAGGCTGAGCTGGACGTGAGTTATGAGCCGGAAACGGAAGTACGCAAAGGCCGCGCCGCGTGGCAACCCTATGCCGGTGGCCTGGGCGGCAGTGTGGACGGAATGACCGCGATGCGTGTGAACATTAAGCGCGTGGATGGCTGGGTGAAATTGACATTAAGGAGAGACGACCATGGCGCGTAACGACGAACGCAACGAAAAGCTGGCCCGCCTGAAAGGCTGGTTTGAAGCGGCCGTGACCAGCCGCAGCTACACCACCTGGCGGGAAGAAGCCAAAACAAGTTGGGACTTTTATGACGGCAGCCAATGGACGCCGGACGAGGTGCAGCGGCTGGCGGAGAATAGTCAGGCTGCGATTGTAATTAACAAGATTGCGCCGAAAATTGATAACCTGGCCGGGAGTGAAGTGGCGGGGCGCACGCGGATAGTTTACCGCAGCCGCAGCGGTGATGAGAACGAGGAACAGGCGGCACGCGTGCTGACCGACCTGGCGCTGTATGTGGCTGAGCGGAGTGACCAGGCGCTGGAGATTTCGAATGTCTTCCGGGCCGGATTGGTGGGCGGCATTGGCTGGTTGGACATTGGGGTGGAAGACCATGCAGGTGGTGTGGAAGTGTTTGCCCGTGCCGAAGATGAATTTGCAGTGGTATGGGACCCCCTGAGCCGCCGGGCGGACATGGGCGACGCGCGGTTTGTGGCCCGTGAGCGCTGGCTGACGCAGGAGGAAGCACAGAACCTGTTTGCCGACAAGGCGGCGGCCCTGAAAGCCCTGCGCACCGACCATGGCCCGCGAGGGATGGTGCCCTATGGGCTGAGTTATGGCGCGAGGGGTGATGAGGTGGGGTATTATGACCCGGAGCGGGAGATGTTCCGCATTGTGGAAGTGCAATACCGCGAGGCGGCCAAACAATGGCGCCTGCGGCTGCCCGACGGGCGGCTGGTGAGCACCTTTGACCGCGCCAAGTTGCGCACCAGGGGCGTGGTGGTGGAAGAGACCGCTTATGTACCCCGGGTGAGGGTGGCGTATATGAGCGGGGATGTTCTGCTGGACGACCGGGTGCTGGAATATGAGCATAATATGTTCACGCTGGTGCCGTTTGTGTATAAGCGCCAGCGGGCCGATGGCCGCCCTTACGGGCTGGTGCGCGCCGCGCTTGACCCGCAGCGTGAGCTGAACAAGCGCCGCAGCAAAGCCATGCACCTGCTGAACACCGCGCAGGTGATTGCCGACGTGGATGCGGTGGACGACCCGAATGTGCTGGTGCGCGAAGCCGCGCGGCCCGATGGCGTGATTTTGAAGCGTGCCGGAAAGGACTTGCGGATATTGCGCAACACCGACCTGGCCGTGAGCCAGGTGCAGGTGATGGAGCAGGCCGGGCGGGATATTCAGGACGTGATTGGGGTATATGACGAAGCCATTGGCAAGCCGAGCAATGCCACCAGCGGCGTAGCGATACAGCAGCGGCAGGTGGCAAGCAGCATGAACCAGATGTTTGCGTTTGACACCCTGCGCCTGCTGAAGAAGAATCTGGGCTTGCAGGTGCTGGCGCATGTGCGGCAGTTTTTTACGCAGGAGATGGTGATTAAGATTACCGATAACCTGGGTGCCGGAAGGCTGGTGAAGCTGAATGAAGCGGTGGTGGATGACCAGGGCAAGGTGCTGAAGGGGCCAGACGGCAAGCCGCTGCGCCTGCCCGACCTGAACCAGGGGCAGTTTGACGTGGTGGTGGAAGAGGTGCGTGACGTAACCAGCGCCCGCGAGCTGGAAGCCGCCAAGCTGGAGATGCTGGTGAGGGCCGGAGTGCCGGTGCCGCCGGAGGTGCTGGTGGAGGTGAGCGGTGTTTCAGGTAAAGCCGCCATTCTGGCGGCGTTACCCTCGTCTTCGCATCAAGGCACGGACTAAACGGGCGCCACAGCATTGAGGCGCTTCGCGCCTATCTCGCGCCAAAGGGAATGCCTTCGGCATAGTTAAATGAAAAGGATCGACATATGAAATTTGGATTTGGGCAGAAGGCCGGGGTGAGCTCTGGCAAGTTGGAAGAGATTAAAAAGCGGTTGGCGGCGTTGCAGGGCAAGCCGTCGCAGGGAGCTTTTGACAAGGTTGGTGGCGGTGAAACCATTGCGGACGATGGGGGCATTCCGGCTGACAAACAAAACCCTGAAAACCTGAAGCGCATTGCGGAAGATGAAGCCCTTGTGCGCGGAGCGTTGGCCTTGGTGGGGGTGGACTATGATGCCCTGATAGCGATGGACAATGCCAGCGTGTACAGCAAGGCGGTAAAGGCCAACCCGGAGATTTTAAGCCAGGTGATGACCGCCGAGCGCCCGGTGTTGGCGGCCCTGCAGGTGGCCATGGGCTTTAAGCCTGTGGCGGAGTTTGTGGGGAAATACGGCAGTTCTCCGGACGAGATTCGCGCCGCCATGCGCGCCGAATTTGAAGCCGAAATGGCGGAAAAGGAGGCGGGGCGGAAGGTGAGCGGGCCGGTGTTTTCATCATCTAGGGCGGCGCAGAAAGCGCCGGTTGTGCCGAAGAAGGGTGAGCTGACTGAGGTTTTTGGGCGCTAATTGAGAGAAAGTAGAAGAGGGCGAGGGGCTCTCTTTTTTGTGTTAATGAATAAGGAAAGTTAGGAATCGATGCCGACTCCGACAATTGATACCACCCATGGCGTGAGCGCCGAACAGTGGAGTAATGAGGTATTTTCTGAATACCTGGCGCAGAACCCGTTCTTTAATTTTATGGGAACGAGTTCGCATAATATCATTCAGGTAAAGGAAGAGCTGACCAAGGCCCCCGGCGACGCGGTGACCGTGCAGCTGCGTGCCAAGTTAAGCGGCGCCGGTGTGAGCGGGGCCACCACCCTGAAAGGGGCTGAGGAAGACCTGGTGTTTTATGACCAGCGATTGCTGGTGGATACCATTCGGCACGGTGTGCTGCTGAAGGGTGAGATGAGTGAAAAGCGCGTAGCCTTTGACCTGCGCAACCAGGCGCGTGAAGCCCTGGTGGACTGGGCCAGCGACAAGCTGCGCCAGGACCTGGTGACTGCGTTGACCAACACCAGTGCCGGCCGCGACCGCAGCCGCTACCTGTATGGCATGACCGACGCCAACTGGAACGCGACCCATGCCACCGCACTGGCCAATGTGGACGCCACCAACGACAAGCTGACCACCGCAGCGATTAGCCGTGCCAAGCGCAAGGCGCTGCTGGAAGGCGACCGTAAAGTGCGCCCCTTTGTGATGAAGGATGGCAACAAAGTGGAAGAGGTGTTTGTGCTGTTTGCCCACCCCTATTGCGTGCGCGACCTGTTGGCGGATGCGGACTTTAAGGCGCTGAATACGTATATTCCGACCAAGATGGGTGACAGCGTTTTGGTGCATGGCCAGCGCTACAAAGGCATGTGGGATGGCGTAATGATTTACGAAACCGAGATGCCGCTGGTTGCGGATGCCGGTGCGGGCAGCATTGATGTGGCCCACAACGTGCTGTGCGGCGCCCAAGCGCTGGCAGTGGCCTGGGGCAAGCGCACCAACTAAAGCTATTTAAATAATGATTTGC